>JBEKYW010000017.1:0-81609 GCA_049510555.1 Bryobacteraceae bacterium | reverse complement strand
ACCGCGGCCAGCTTCATTTCGCGCGTGAACGTTCGTCGAGACAATCCCATGACACAATTCTCCGTTTAATGAAAATTGTGCCTTAACTGGTTGTCTCAAAAATCGGGACAAGTCCAGATTGCCCTTATTGCCGGCCCCTTATTGCCCCGTATTGCCTCGACGGATCGAAACGAACGTACTTGTCATACAGATGGAACCGGTAGTGTCTCAGTTTGAGAGATCATGGCTGTTGTTCACGGTTTCAATACGCCCCAGAGACTGGTGATCAACCAGAGTAAGAACCATAATACCAATATGCCACAGAGAACAACGAGGATGAGTGGAACAAAGATACCGACCACGCCACCCAGTAGTGCGCCAAGAATAGCGCCTCCGAGACCGGCCTTCACGAAGCCAATGACCAGTCCGATCAGGGCACAAACGCCCGCGCAAACTGATGAGGCGTCGTCGTCCATATCCTCTCCATTGTGTCTCAGTTCGAATTTCCAGGCTGAGGCGCGTTCACTTTCACTGCCGTACCCGAGGAGACTCAACGCCGCGCCTTCGATGCCACGCCAGGAGGGCGCGGACAGCCGTTGACAATGCGTCTGGCCCCTTATCGCCCTTACTGCCTTATCGCCTTCTGCTCGGCGGAAACCTCTTTCTTGAACAGCACACCTGGATGGTCCTTTCCCTCAGCCCTCCCGATACATGAAGATCGTAGCGAAGGCACCTCCAGAGCACGTTAGGCCGGAAATTACGGTTCCTTCAAGAAGTCGCCATCCGCTCTCACCGAGCTTGTTGATGCCGTCAATCGGGGTCCCGTTCCGCGCTGCCTCGAAGGCGTCCTGGTTTCCGGGGCATCAGGCAGCACCGACGACACCGTGCCCTGCTGCAACCCGATCGTCACGTATTCGAGCGTTTCAGGAGAACCTCGTCCTTTTCCATTCATGGCACGAGGATTGCACACTCACACCTCCAATTCAAGGAGATGCGGAGCTAACGCGCTCGCCAACCCGCCAGTCTGTGCGTGTCTTGAAATCCGCTTCAGCCTGGAGCTCCGCAGCATCAGCGCGACGGTGGTGTTGTTGACCGGCAGGAGCGCGGTAAGTCCTTGGGGACTTGCGGCGGGTGATCCACCGGGCGCCGTCGTTCGAACCGCCTTGGCCTATCACCCCACCTTTCGCTTCTCCCGCTCGGTGAGTGTTTCGTGCAATAGCGATTTGATGTAGGTCTGGTAGGGTAGACCCTTCTGTTCAGCCTGCTTTCGGGCCAAAGCCAAATCAGCTTCGGGAATCCGTAGCGCCACCACCGGCGCTGGCGTCTTCTTGGATGCAGCCATCCGCTCCCGCAGTTTCTCCTTCGTCAACACCTTAGCTTCGCCACGCTTCACGGCGGCAAGCAGTTGCTTGCCATGTATGTTGCGGTTCCTATACCACCACTGCGCCTCTTCCGCCTCGGTGGCGAAAGCCGGCATGACGCGCTTGGGTTGTTCCTCCACCTGCTTCTTCATTGGGGTCTCTCCAGAAAAGCCTTTCTGTCCGAAACACTAGCCGGAAAGGCCGTAATGGCACGTACCTCGCCTTTACGAATCGTCCACACCACTGACAACAAACGGCCTGCATTCGTGAGGCCGACAGAGCGGTACCGCGCTTCGTTATCGATGAGTTCGAAATTCAGGTCCACAGGATCGTTGTTCTTTAATCTCGCGCCGGCAACCGCTCTCTTACGTTCGCGGCTCCGAATCGGCGTATCTCCACGTTCATCCACGTCTGCGTCGCACACCACTTGCCCGTTTTATGACCGTCCAAACAGCCGGTCGAAAAACTCCCGCGTGCGCTGGCGGATTTCGCGCAACATCGCATCCAGGCGCTGCTGGTGCAGGTGCTCCGGCGTCCAGCGTTGCACCAGGTTGGTGAGCACCTCGAATTGCGCTTGCGACGTCGGCAGGCTGCCCTCCGCATGGCCCGTGGAAACGCGCTGGCCGTGGTCCACGGCGCGGTAGAAGGTGGCCGCGTCGCGCAGGAAGTCGGCATCTTCGCGGTCCAGGTGGCCCATTTTCTCGATCACGTCGATACGTTCGGGCGTGTTCAGCACCTTGTAAAAGATGCCGGCGCCCTTGAGCCGGAGATACATCAAGGCGAAATCGATATCGTAGTACCCGCCCGTGCCGGCCTTGAGCGGATTGCGCGATCCCTGCTCCCGCTCCAGGCGCGCGCGCATCTCCGCCAGTTCCTTGCGCGACCGCATGCTCTGGCCGTAGCGCCGCCAGTCGACATCCTGGAGCTCGTGCAGGAACTCGGTGGCGCGTTCCACGTTGCCGGCCACGGCGCGCGATTTCATGTAGGTGATGCCCTCCCAGGCCTCGGCGTGGCTGGCGAAATAGCTTTTATACGCGGCTTCGGACTGCACCAGGTCGCCTTCCCGGCCGTCGGGGCGCAGGCGCGTATCCACGGTGAACATCACGCCTTCGCCCGTGTAGGAGCTCATGGTCTGGATCATGCGCTCGGCCACGCCCGTCCAGAATGCGTGCTCGGCGGCGTCGGCGTCGGGGATGACGAAGAGCAGATCGGCGTCCGAACCCAGGTCGAACTCGCGCATGCCCAGGCGGCCGAGTGCGATCACCATCATCTGGTCTCCGGGCGCGTAGGAGGCGTTCGCCGGCGGCGGAGCTTCGGTAAGGGCGATCCGATAGGCGGCGGCGATCACGTGATCGGCCAGCGCGGAAGTTTTTCCCAGCGTGGCGAAAATGGGAGCGGCTTCCAGAATGCTCTCGCCCTGGATGCGAAGCATCTGCCGCCCGTAGAAGCGCCGCAGCGCCCCGGCGTCTTCCAGCCATTCGCCCTCGAGTTGGAGCGGCTGCCCGATCTCGTCCAGCAACTCCGGCTCGCGCAGCAGGTCGTCCGCAAAGTAGGAGCTGTGCTCGAAGATATCGAGCACGCTGGCGGCAAGGCGGGGGTCTCCGTCCAGGCGGCTCAGGAGGCCGGCGCTGGCGGCGCTCTTCTCCAGGAAGTGCTCGAACCGCTCCAGGCCGCGGTGCAAGCCGGCGCTGGCCACGGCCTCCGCCAGTCGCGGCGCGCGCTGCTCCAAAAGCCGGACCAGGTTGCTGCCCGGCGTCAGCGGCTGCGCTTCCTCTTCCGGGGCCGCGGGATCGGCCGGGACGGTGTAGTACATCGGCTTCTGCGCGTGGACCACCCGGTCGTAGACCTCCTGGACAGCCGCCAGGTGCTCGTTCAGCTTCTCGGTGAGCGTCTCGCCCGTCCGCACGGCGCCCGTGCTTTCGGGCGGCATTTTGCGGGCCAGCAGGTCCAACTGGACAGGGTCTGAAGGAAGCGTGTGCGTCTGACGGTCGTCTTCCATTTGCAGCCGGTGCTCCACGTATCGCAAGAACTGGTACGCGGACGCCAGGCGCGAGTACTCGCCGCCGGAAAGCAGGCCCTTGTCGCGCAGCCGGAACAGCGCGAACATGGTGCCGCCGTGGCGCACCCACTGGTCGCGGCCGCCGTGCAAACGCTGGAGGCACTGCGCCAGGAATTCGATGTCGCGAATGCCGCCGGGCGTGAGCTTGACGTCGAGACCGTTCTTCAGGCCGCGCCGGGCCGCCAGCTTCTCGCTGATTCTCTGGCGCGTCTCGGAAACCGCCTCCACCGCGCGGAAATCCAGCGAGCTGCGGTAAATCAGCGGCTCCACGAAATCCAGCAGCGCCGCGCCGGGCTCCGGCTCGCCGGCCGAGATCCGCGCCTTGATCAGCATCTGTTTTTCCCAGTCGCGCGCGCGTTGCTCGTAATACGTCTTGGCCCCGTCTTCGGAGATCGAAATCTCCCCCAGCGTGCCGTCGGGCCGCAGGCGGAGGTCCACGCGGTAGCACTGGCCCTCGGCGGTGTAGGCGGAGAGCAGGGAAGTGTACTGGTTGGCGACTTTCTTGTAAAACTCCTTGTTGCTCAGGCGCGCGGCGCCGTCGGTCTCGCCGTCGCCGCCATGCACGAACATCAGGTCGATATCGGAGCTGTAGTTCAGCTCCTTGCCCCCCAGCTTGCCGAGCGAAATAACCGAGAAACCGCACGGCCGGCCGCCGGGAAGGCGCGGCTCACCGTGATGGGCGACCAGTTCCGCGCGAATTCGGACGTACGCCACGCCCAGGATGGCGTCGGCCAGGTTCGAAAGCTCCTCGACGACGCCCGCCAGCGGGGCCGCCCCCATCACGTCGCGGAGAACGATGCGCAGCAGTTGGCGCCGGCGGAAACGCGCCAGGTCCACCGCGGGGGGCACGCCCAGGTGCTCCGCGCCCAGAAACTCGAGCAGGCGCTCCTCATATTCGTCCACCGAGAGCACGCGGTAGAAGCTGCCCGAATTGGCCACTTGCAGGATGCGTTCCGGGTTCCTCAGCACGGCCTCGGAGAGAAAGTTGCTGTAAGAGAAGAGACTCACCGCGCACTGGAGCGCGGCCTGCGAGTTGGAGATGCGGTCGAAAGCCGAGGGGGAATCCTGACGCAGCCGTTGCAGAAAGCGCATGGCCCTGTCCGGGTCCGGGGCCGAAGCCAGCAGCAATTGAATGCGCGCGGCGATGCGCTCCGGAAGCGCCGCCCCGAGCCGGATTGCCATTGCCCCTTCGAGCGAACTCGGCATGCGTCAGGCCAACTTGGCCACGACTGAGATTATATCGTTCGGACGCACCCGGCCGGGCGCAACCACGCTGGCATATAAACCGCTGGCCCCCGGCCCCCGCTCTTAGACGTCGTAGTACAGCGCGAACTCGTACGGATGCGGCCGCAGGCGCACCGCGTCCGCCTCGTTCTTCCGCTTGTAGTCGATGAACGTCTCGATCAGTTCTTCCGTGAATACGTCGCCCCGCATCAGAAACGCGTGATCGTCTTCCAGGCAGCTCAGTGCTTCCTCCAGCGAGCCCGGCATCGACGGCACGCTCTTCATCTCTTCCGGCGACAGGTCGTAGATGTCCTTGTCCAACGGCTCGCCCGGGTCGGTCTTGTTCAGTACCCCATCCAAGCCCGCCATCAGCATCCCCGCAAACGCCAGGTACGGGTTGGCCGCCGGGTCCGGCGGACGGAATTCCACCCGCTTGGCCTTGGGACTCGCCGAGTACATGGGGATGCGGCACGCCGCCGATCGGTTGCGCCGCGAATACGCCAGGTTCACCGGCGCCTCGTACCCCGGCACCAGCCGCTTGTAACTGTTGGTGGTCGGCGCAATGATCGCCGATAGCGCCCGCGCATGCTTCAGCAGGCCCCCGATGTAGTGGAGCGCCAACTGGCTCAGGCCCGCGTACCCGTCCCCCGCGAACAGCGCCTTGCCGCCCTTCCACAGGCTCTGGTGCGTGTGCATCCCGCTCCCGTTATCCGCGAAGATCGGCTTGGGCATGAACGTCACCGTCTTGCCGTGCCGATTGGCCACGTTGCGGATGACGTACTTGTACAGCATCATGTTGTCGGCCGATTTCACCAGCGTGTCGAACCGCTGGTCGATTTCCGCCTGGCCTCCGGTGGCTACTTCATGATGGTGGCACTCGATGTTCATCCCGCACCGGATCATGGTCTGCACCATCTCGCTGCGCAGGTCCTGATAGTGGTCCGTGGGCGGCACCGGAAAGTAGCCTTCCTTGTAGCGCGGCCGGTACCCCAGGTTGTTCTCCCGCCGCCCCGAGTTCCAGCGTCCTTCCTCGGCGTCGATGAAGTAGTATCCGGATTGCTGGTTCTGATCGAAACTTACGTTGTCGAAAATGAAGAACTCAGCTTCCGCCCCAAAGTAGGAGGTGTCGGCTATGCCGCTGTTCTTCAGGTACAGTTCCGCCTTCTCCCCGATCCAGCGCGGGTCGCGCTCGTAGCGCTGCTTGGTGATCGGGTCCCTGACGTCGCCGATCATCACCAGCGTGGGGGTCTCGGCGAAAGGATCCATGATCGCGGTGTTCGGATCGGGGATCAGGAGCATGTCGCTCTCGTGGATCGCCGCCCAGCCGCGGATACTCGATCCATCCATGCCGAAGCCTTCTTCGAAGCTGCTTTCGTCCAACTCGCTGATCGGGAAGGACACATGATGCTGCAAGCTCGGAATATCGGTGAACCTTAGATCGAGCTGCCGGGCATCGTTTTTCTTGGCGAATTCCAACACTTCATTCGGACTCACTCATATCTCCTTTGACTCTGATGACGATGGGCGAACCTTGGATGCGGCGGCTCAGACAATCCAGGGCGAGCCGCCCAGGGCTTCTTCCAATTCTAAGGACAAGCCCGCGATTCCTCCAAATAAAAAAAATCGATCGGCTCGATGCAATTTTGTGCTGGAGTTAACTTTCACATATGGCTGAAGTTACCCCTGGGTCAGATCCTCGCGGTGGATGACGAATTCCGGATAGGCGCCGGCTCCCAGCTCGTACAGATCCATGCCCTGCCGTTCGCCCTCTGCCGCCACTCGCTGCCGGTAGCACCGGTTCAAGAGCCAGTTCAGGGAATATGTCAGCGGCAAAACAAAACCGAGCAGCGTCGCCACGCCCACCAGTTGCGCCACCAACTGGCCGGAATCGCCAGGCGTGGCGCGGGCCAACAGGCCTACCGCCAGCACGCCCCAAATGCCGCCGACGGCGTGCACCGAAATCGAGCCTCCCGGGTCGTCCACTCCCAGATGCATGTCCAGCCACTCCACGGAGAACGTGACCAGCGCGCCCGCAACCAGTCCAGCCAGGGCCGACGCCGCCGGGCTGAGGAAAGCACACACCGCGCTGCTGGCCACCAGCCCGCCAACCCATCCATTGGCGCAGAGGGAAGCATCCGGCCGGCCGAAGCGCGCCCGCGTGATGGCCGCGGCGGCCAGCGCCGCCATGGCGGCCGAGAGCGTGGTGTTGATCGCCACCCCCGCCACCGCTCCCGGCGCGGCCCCGGCGAACAATATCGAGCCGGCGCAGTTCAGGCCAAACCACCCCGCGAGCGCCAGAAAACAGCCAAACAGAACCAGCACGGCGTTGTGGCCGGGGATCGCCGCCGGCGCGCCATCCATGGCGTACTTGCCCCGCCGGGGTCCCAGGATGCAGGCGATCGACCAGGCGGTGAGGCCACCCAACGCTTGTATGGAACTGGCGCCGCCGGCATCCAAAAAGCCGCGCCCCAGGCCGCAATTCACACCGAGTTGCGATAGCCACCCGCCGCCCCACACCCAGTGCGCGAATATCGGGTAGGTCCAGCCGGCCAGAAGAGCGCTGGACGCGCAGGCGGCGCCCAGTCGCCAGCGGTCGGTTCCGGCGCCCAGCGGAATCAGCGCCGCCAGACCAACGCTGAACATCTGCAGCAATGCCGCCAGCGAAGCGGGGGATCCTTCCGGTGGCAGCCCTCGAAAGAAAAACGGTTCGGCTGCGATCCAGTTCCATGGCTTGCCGGCCACGGTGACGACGTGCGCCGGCCCGGCGGCAAATCCTTGCCAGGAAAATCCGCAGAAGAAATACGCTAAAACCGCTACGGCAAAGACACACAGCGAAGACAGCATGGCATGAGCGGCGCTCCGCGAGCGGCCCAGGCCGGCATTGATCAGCGAGATCCCCGCGGCGGCCAGAGGAACCAGAAAAATGAATACAACACAAAGCGCCGCGGCCGTTTCGGAAAGCCCCGGGACTGGCGCGTGGGTCATCTCCGCTCCCCTCGCGGGAAGCGGTGGGAGCGGATCACCAGGACCAGGCCCAGCACTTCCACGCCCGTCCCCGCCATCACAAAGCCGGCGATGGGCGACACTGGCCTGAGAAGCGCGACGGCGCTCAGGACGATTCCCCATCCTGCCAGGAGCAGCAGAAAGCCGGCAATTCTCATATGATCAGGCGCCTCGTCTCAGTCCGGGCCGTGTGGGGCAGGTTGAAAACCTGCAGGCGGGTTGTCAACCCGCCGCATGCGCCGATTTGCAATCGGCGCGCAGGATACCATCCTGCCCCACAAGTCGCCTAGTTCAGGATACCTGATGATACGCGCCTGCACGCGCGCGTTTTCAAATCGTTCCCATAGAAATTATCTATTCGCTTTCGCGCCCGCGAACCGATAGAGTATTAAGAACACGTTAAACGGCCCGCCCTGTCGGCACGGCCAGCAGCAAGACACAGCCTAGTTGCTGAGCACCCACACTTCAATTTGGGAGAGACGACATTGCGGACTACTCGTGTAGCTATTCTTCTAGCCGGATCCCTGGCGATGACTCTGCCGGCCGGCGCACAGACGCCAACTGCGCCGGACAATCCCCCCGCGGCGCAAGCCCCGGCAGCTCAGCCGCCGGCTGCTCCGCCGCCCGCCACGCCGCCTCCGTCGAACTGGACGCACTGGGGCACGGACTTGAGCTTGATGTTCGACGGTTATGTGGACGCGAACTTCAACAATCCGGCATCCGGATTCAACGGCCTCCGAAACTTCGATGTGCGCGCCGATACCGCGCACCTCGGCATGGGTATGATCACCATCGACCACGGGCCTGCTCCCATCGGTTTTCATCTCGACGTTGGTTTCGGAGAAGACTTCGATATCATCCACGCCACCGACCGGGCCCCAGACGGCTTTAAGTACTTTAAGCAGGCTTATGTCAGTTTCAAGCCGAAGTCCTGGCATGGTGTCGAGGTGGACGCCGGCGAGTTCGTGACCTCCGCCGGAGCCGAGGTCATCGAGACTAACCAGAACTGGAATTACTCGCGGTCGTTGCTCTTCGCCTGGGCGATTCCCTATTACCACTTCGGCATCCGCACATCGTTTCCGGTCGGCCCCCATTTCTCGGGCGGCGTTCAGTTAGTGCAGGGCTGGAACAACGTCTATGACAACAACAGCGGCAAGACCATTGGGATCAACGGCGCCTACGCGTGGAAGAAGGTCATCTGGACCAACGTCTACTACGTGGGCCCCGAGAAAAACCACACCAACCAGGGATTACGCAATCTTTACGATACGACCGTGCTGGTCAACCCCACCGACAAGATCAGCTGCTACGTCAACTTCGACTACGGGCGCGACAAGAACATCGGCGCGGGAGCGAACCAGTGGACCGGCATCGCCGCCGCGGCGCGTTTCGCAGTTGGCAAAAAGTACGCCATCGCCCCACGGCTTGAGTGGTTCGACGACATGGACGGGTTTACCACCGGCATGGCGCAGTCCCTCAAGGAATTTACGCTGAGCGGCGAATACAAGATGACGGACTGGCTGCTGAGCCGGCTCGAGTTCCGCGACGACTGGTCGAACCAGGCGTTCTTCCAGAAGAACAATAACTACACCAGGAGCCAGCCGACGTTCCTGCTCGGCATGATCGCGTTCTTTGGACCGAAGAAATAAGGCATCGCGTCGACATGCAGAACATGGCCATATCCGAAGTCAGACGCATCGGCCGGCACAGCAGTCAGCTTGCCGATTTTGGCGCGACCGGACATTCGCAGTTCGGTAATCGCTGTAGACGAGTTCAAACAGGAGAGTGAATTGTGAAGGCGTATAAGCAAACAGAAAGATCGCTCCGTCAGCCTCTCGGCAAGGCGTTTGTGAAAGGCGGTGTCACGTTGGTTCTTGCCGCCAGCATTTTTGCGGTCTTGCTCATGCCCTGCATGGGCCAGGAAGGACCGAAGCCGGATCCGGCGGGCCTCGCTACAGGTGACAAGACAACCGTGGTTGACGCCGGCGGTAACGCCTTCGTCGTTTCCGAACCGGCCGATAAGAACGCTCCCAATTACGCGCAGGGCAAGAAGGACGCCGACGAGTTCCAAGCCCAAACGGCAAAAGAACCGCTCGCGGTGAAGCTCGCCGACACAGTGGGCCACATCCGAGTGGCCACCAATTTTGCCTGGACCCTCAACACTGGATATCTCGTGCTTTTCATGCAGGCCGGCTTCGCGCTCCTCACCTGCGGGCTGGTGAGAAAGAAGAACGCCGCGCACCTGATGATGCTGAATTTCGCGGCCTATGTCTTCGCCTTTATCGCATATTACGCGGTTGGATATGCATTCCAGTTCGGAGCCGTGGCCGTCAATGCCGCGCCCACGAATCTGGGTGGGACTCCCACGCTGAATCACTTCCTTGTAGGAAGCGGCCTGTGGGGCTTTCTGGGGGGCAAAGGCTTCTTTATGGCTGGGCCGGCTTACGACGCCGGTAGCAACGTTCTGGCGCTGTTCGAAGTGGTGTTCATGGAGACGGCCGGATACATCATCGTTGGCTCCATCTGCGAACGGATCTCCTTCTGGTCCTTTTTGCTCTGCGAAATGTTCGTAGGCGCGATTCTCTACCCAGTTTTCGGCTGCTGGGTGTGGGGCGGGGGTTGGCTGTCGCAGCTCGGTAACACAATGGGCTTTGGACATGGATACGTAGATTTCGCGGGATCTACAGTGGTGCATGCCATCGGTGGTTTCTGCGCCATGGCGCTCTCGGTGGTACTGGGGCCCCGCCTTGGCAAGTTCGGGCCAGACGGGAGGCCGCGCGCTTTTCCGGCTCACAACCTGGTTTACGTCGTCATTGGAACTTTCATACTGCTTTTCGGCTGGATGGGTTTCAATCCGGGCTCGACCCTGGGCGCGACCGACCTTCGTATTTCGGTCATCGCGATCAACACGAATCTGGCCGCGATCGCGGGCTCGGCGACGGCGATGCTCTTCTGGTACTGGAAATTTGGCAAACCGGATATCACTATGGCCTGTAACGGCATGCTCGCCGGCCTGGTTGCGATCACTGCGCCCTGCGCATTCGTCGGGCCGACTTCGGCGTTCATTATCGGTATTCTCGCGGGCTTTGTGGTGTGCCTGGGAGTTCTGTTCAACGACAACGTGACCAAGATCGACGATCCCTGCGGCGCGATTTCAGTGCACGGCTTCTGTGGCGTGCTGGGGGCCATTTCCCTTGGACTGTTTGCCGATGGCACTTATGGCGCAGGATGGAACGGCGTGGGCGCCACTAGCTATCTGGGGCAGGCGGGCAGGGGCGTCACCGGGTTGCTCTACGGCGATACCAAGCAGTTCCTGATCCAGGTGATGGGTGCTGTGATCTGTGCCGGGTGGGCCTTCGGCGCCACCTTCATCGTATTCAAAGTGGTGAACGCGGTGAAGTCGATGCGGGTCTCGAAAGAGGTCGAACAAGAAGGGTTAGATGTCCCTGAGTTCGGACTTCAGGGCTATCCCGAGGATGCCGTGCACGCTACGGAGTTTTGAACGATCGAGAATGGGAACCATATGAAAAAGATTGAGGCGATTATCCAGCCACACAAGCTGGAGGAAGTAAAGGAGGCCCTCATCGGCATCGGCGTGGAGGGCATCACGATCTCCGAGGTGCGTGGCCACGGCCGTCAGAAGGGCCATACCGAGATGTATCGTGGGGCGGAGTACAGAGTCGATCTCCACCCTAAAGTAAAGCTCGAGATCTTCGTGCCGGACTCGCGCGCGGAACAGATTGTGGGTGTACTGAGTGCCGCCGCCAAGTCCGGGAAGATTGGCGACGGCAAGATCTTCGTCTCCTCCATCGAAGAAGCCGTTCGTATCCGCAACGGCGACCGCGGAGAGACCGCGCTTTGATCCGTTCGCCGGATGAAGCACCCGGCGGCCATGGTCTTCCCTATTCTCAGGGGGGTTTGAGGATACAAATAAAGGGTCTTGATCGCGAGCTGGTCGTTGCGGTTTTAGAGCGCTATCGCCTTTCAAGGCATCGGGAACGATGATCGCGGAGACCGGTAACCGCGCAGAGGGCTGCTGCTATACGTTGCCCGGCACGGATAACTCGCATATCAGGGGGAATAGTATCCGCGCCGCGCGTAGACGCGCAGGTGCGAGGGTCTCACCTTGACCTGTATGTTGCGCCACTTGCCGGAATCGGCCTTGTTACTCTGGCGATAGCCGAGGACATATTCGCTGCGGACGGCGCGGCCGATCTTTTGCGCCGCGGCGGCGACATCATCGGCGGTCACCACGGTGAAGCTGAGGCCGCCGCTGTTGTCCGCGAGGTCGCGCAGGAAGTGGAGGCCGTTCGACCGCTCGCGCAGTTCGATGGGCTTCCTGCCCGCGGCATCCTCCGGAACTCCTATGGTGTAGATTTGGACGTCGGTTTCTTGAACCAGACGCAGCAACTCGGCGCTGGAATAGCGGCTGTGGTTGTCGATTCCGTCGGAAACAATCAGCAGCGCCTTGTGCGGGTGGCGCGCAGAGCGCATCTGGTCGAGACCCAGGTAGACCGTATCGATCAAGGCCGTGCTGCCCCCGGCCCTGGCGTGCAGCAGGCTGTTCTGAAGCGCCTCGAAGTCGGCGCTGAAGCCCGAGACACTCTCCGGGTGCGTGGCGACGGTGAGCAGGAAGCTCTCGTCCTCGGGATTGGCTGTCTGGAAGAACGCGCGCACGGCCGCGGTGGCGGCCGGCAGCTTGTCGCGCATGCTGCCGCTCAGGTCGAGGATGACTCCGACGGAGCAGGGCGCGTCCTGGGTGCTGAACGAGAGAATCGGTTGCGGCACCTTGTCCTCGACAATGGTGAAGTTATCGGGTCTGAGCCCGTTCACCACGGCGCCGCGGTGGTCCGTCACGATGGCCGAGACCAGGACGAGGCCGACATCCTCGCGAATCACCGGCGGAGGCGGCTGGGCCAAAAGCGAGATGGCGGCGCCCAAGAGAACCGCATCGACCCTAGGCAACGTAGCCTCCCTATCCAGATTATCCGCCAGTTCCAGCTACACCAACAAGCCGGTGGTGGTCTACCCGAGCAGCAGCCGGTTCACGTGGCGCATCACTTCGAACGCGTCGGCGACGTAGAGGACGTCGGCCTTGCCGCGCGCCCAGCCGCAGTTGGGGTCGAGGTTGACGGCGCGGCGCTGGTTCACGAAGCGCCAACCCACCACGTGCGGCTCCTCGCCGTGGCAACACGCGGAAAGGCCCTTGGGATGGCGCGGCGTCGAGCCGGTCTGGCCCACCTGGTTCAGGTGCGTCATGAACCGCAGCACGGCCTCGCCTTCGCCGCTGAGGTCCACCAGCGACTTGCTGCCGCCCAGGGACGCCTGAGCCGCGCGCAGGAATCCCAGAATCAGGGTCTCCGCCTCGGCCGCGTGAACGGCTCCGTCGGATTGCTTCTTGGTCCAGCCGGCGCCGGCCACAAACAGGAGCTTGGCGTCGGGACGGATGGTTTGCTCGTCGGCTTGCGGGGCCCGCACGCCGGTGACCGTGGTGCGCGTTTCGGTCGCGGCCACCGCCACGGTTTCCACATTCACTGTTCCCGCAGGTCCGCTCCACGGGGCGAAGCAGCCGGAATCGAGCAAGACAACCCAGGGCCGCTCGGATCGCGTGAGCACCGCTTCCATGCGCTGCCGGTAGAACCAGCGGGTGACGGCCGGCGCTCCGCTCTCGACGGCCAGGCTGGTAGCGTGGGTATCGATGCGGCCGCCCAGGCGATAGGCCACGCCGGGGAGGGCGCGCGCCCATCGCGAAGTGGAAGGGGCGAGGACGATGGCGGCGCCGGCCGCGCGGCAAAGCGCTTCGGCGGCGGCGGCGTCAGTGGAGTAGCGGGGTTGCGCGAATCGCTCGCCAGTGACCGCCAGGAATCGCGCGGCGCCGCAGCCGGCGATCTGGCTGGCGGCGGCTTCGACACGGGCGCCCACCAGCCCGACGGTCAGCGGGCCGCCCAAAGCCAGCGCGGCCGTCAGGGATTCGAGCGCCGGTTTGGCCAGAGCGCCATCAAGCTCCGTATGGCCCAGAAGCAGTATGGCTTCCATGTTACTCCTCCGCAATCCAGGCGACGATTTCGCGGGCAATCTCTTCGGCGGGCATGTCCTTTACGATGCGGGTCTCGCGCTGCTGCCTGGGAAGGCTCACTGAGGCAAAGGACAGGCCCGTATTAGCCATGGGCGTGGCCTTGGCGCGTTGCAGCGCGGGCATGATGGCGCGCATGTTGGCCATGCCGATCTGCGGGTTGTTGCGCGGCTCGGGCAAGCGGCCGGTGGCCCAACCCAGCACCGCCGGCGGCGCGGCGCACACCGAAACCTGGTGCCGGCCGCCTTCGATGCGCTCCAGAATCTCGAAGCTGCCGTCGCCGGTGAGAGCTAGCTGATCAACGCCCTGGAACTGCTCGGTGATCCCCAGGCGCTCGCCCACCATCTGCAAGGTGGAGCCGGCGCCGCGCGAAGCCGATTCCCATCCGCCGAACACCAGCAACCTGGCGCGATCAAGTCCCGGGATAGCCGCTATGGCCGCGGCGAGGGCCGCCGCCGTCTCGAAGGAATCGGTGAAACCCGAAGCGGGTCCATCGAGCGCCACCAGCTCGAAGGGGACCTTCTGCGCCACCGTCATCATGACCTGCTGAAGCTTGGCCTTGGGTCCGAGGCTGACCAGCCAGACCTGGCTGCCCGGCGCGGTCTGCGCCAAGTGGGCCGCTTCGAAGAGGGCATGCGCGGCCCAGGGATCCAGCACGGCCGGCAGCATCATTTCATTCTTGAGGGACGGGCCACCGGGGCCGGTGACCGGCTCCAGGGTTTGCAGCGGGTCGGGGACAATGCTGCCACAGACCGCGATTTGGAGTGGAGTGCTCATGGGGTAGAACTCCAGTATACTGAGGCCCTCCGCTCCCTGACGGTCGCGGCTCTGTGTCGGGCTTGCGGCACTAGTTTTCCGTGGAGTGGAGGCCGCCGGCGCCGGCGGTGAAGGAGATGTTGCCGTGTTGCGGGTCATCGTCGAGCGACGTGCCGCAGTTCCACAGGCAGGCGCCGCAATGCACGCACTTTTCGCGGTCGAAGACGGGGATGCCGCCGGGACCGGGCGTGATGGCCTGGCCCGAGCACATCTCGATGCACATCTTGGCGGCGCAGCGCTCGCAAAAATCCGGATAGAGGAAGCGCACATGATCGGCGAATCCGGGCGGCGCTTGCACCTTTCCGCCGATTAAGAGCGCGTCCTGGTGCGAGACCAGCAGTTGGCCGTCGTAGGGGATGGCGGGCCAGCCGCAGCGCTCCATCAGAGCATTGTGACAACTGACGCCCTTGCTGCGGCATGCCTCGAGAATGTGGTCGAGCTCGGCGGGCTGGATCTTGCGGCGGTAATACTCCTTCAGGTCCGGCAGAAGCCGCGGCTCGCCTCCGATGGAGCGCCGGCCATTGGTGAAGCCCGCCAGCGCCATGCCGATGAGGCCGGGAATCACGCCGCGGTGGAAGCCGTCGCGGGCCTTCTCGGCGACGCGGCCTTCGCGCTCGACCCAGCTCGCGCGGCGCCGCGCCACGTAGGTTTGCTCCAGGTTTTCCTTAGTGAGCGGCCGGCCTTGCTGGAGCAGTTCGAGCACGGCCGCGGCGAGCTGCGATCCGGTGGTCCAGGCTTCGTCCACGCCGGAACCGGTGAGCACGTTGGTGCTTCCGGAGCATTCGCCGATGCGGGCGTAACCGTCTCCCACCAGGAACGGCTCGCCGCGCCTGCCGGATTCCTGAAGCGATTTCGCGCCCCACGACCGCAGTTTGGCGCCCTGGAGATAGCGCCACAGGTAGGGGTGCAGCATGAAGTGCTGCAAGTAGCGGTAGGAGGTGCGCATGGGGCTGTGGAACCACGAAGGGACGAAGATGCCCACGGTGGCCACGCGTTCCGGATGCACGTAAAGGAAGCCGAAGATCTCCGGCTCGGGATAGCCGAAGGTGTGGAAGACGGCGCCGGGCTCCAGGTTGGTACTGGACGGCAGATCCACCACCATCTTCATGCCCACGGCCCACTCGCGCTGGTGATGGCCCTCGGGCAGCCCGAATTGTCCATCGAGCTGGCGGCCGACGGCTCCCACCGGCCCGTCTCCTACCACCGTAAGGGCCGCGCGAACATCCATACCGGGCATGAAACCGGCTTCCGGATTCCCTTCCCGATCCACGCCCTGATCGCTCAGGCACACGCCGCAGACGCGCTCGTCTTCGACGATCGCACGCTCGACGGGCATCCCGGGCCAGATCTGCACGGCGCCGGAAGCCATCAATTCCGAGCCGACGAACTGCATGAACTGGCCGAGGGACATCACCAATCCGCCGTGCTTGTGCAGAAAAGCCGGAGTATAGGGCAGCTCGACGCCATGATGGCGGTGGAGGCCGAACGCGCGGACGATCCGGTCGGCGAGCCGCAGCATGGGGGACCGGCGGCTGGCGCCGGCGGGATCGAGAAGATAGACGACCTTCTCCTGGCTGACCGGCGCGGCCATGGGAATCTTGGCGGGATCGAGGTGGGGCAGCGAAGCGCGGATGCCGCGCGCGCGAGTCACCACGCCGGAGACACCGAAGGCGATGTCGTCGGCGCGTTCGTAGCACATCACCTGGAGGGGAAGGCCGGGGCTGGCAAGGCTCTCGAGCGCGGGCGTGCCGTCGGGATTCACGAGGCTTCGGGAAAGCGTAGTCAGGAAGCCGGCCGTGGCCGGGCCGAAGCCCACGCAGACGATATCGACGTCCATGGTCTGGCGCTGGATGCCGGGCTGGCTCATGCGGGGTAATCCAGCGCTTCGGGAATCATGACTTTGGTGAGGGCCTCCGCGGCGCGGTCCTTGGCGAGCTGCGAGCCGGTGAGGCAGCCATCCATGCGCACGCGCAGGCGGGAGAACTGGTCGAGCCCTTCGAAGCGCACGCACGGCCCGGCCTTGGGAGGATGTGCGCCATCGTGCTCGATGACGTCGGTGTAGCCGCGGGCCAGGCTGGCAATGCCGGGGATGAGGCTTTCCATGGCTTCCAGATCGTCCGCCTGGTAGCAGGTGGCGCAGCCCTCGGTGTCCCAGGCGGGATGGCGATTGTAACCGAACACCAGCTCGGCGCAAATGCGGCCCACTTCACCGGCCGACCGCGCGGATTGCACATGACAGAGGTCGGTGAGGAAGGCCAGCAGGCCGGGCAGGCCTTCAGCGACGGTGGGATTATTCGGGCCTTCGGTTTCGAGTTCGAGCAGATCGAGAATCTGGAAGCGGGCGGAGAGCAGCCAGCAGAGCGCGTCGGCGAGGGGGAAGGTGACACCCTGGCGGGAGCTTTGGTAGAGCTTGGCGCCATCGGCATCGGTGGCCTTGAGCAGGTGCTGGAGGGTCCAGAGCCACATTTGCATGGCGGTGGCGAGAGAGCAGGCGCCGGTGCCGGGGCGGCGGTTGGCGATGAGGCGCATCTCGCGGATCCATTGGCGGAACTGGGCGAGGAAGAGCTCGTCGGTCATGGTGACGCTGAGCTGGCGGCGCTGCACGGCTTCGGGGCCTTCGTAAGTGGCCTCCAACTGCGAATCCATCCACTTGTGGCCGAGGAAACCGGGGCAGTCTTCGGTGATGCCGTAGCCGCCCATCAAGCTGACGGCCTCGCGCATCATGCTCGCGCCGTGGCCGGTGTTCCACAGCTTGGTGGCGGGGCAGAGGACGTTGGCGACGGAATCGAGGAGGACGAATTCGACTAGGGCAGGTCGGGGACCTGCCCCACTGTGCAGGTACTGGAGAGCTTCTTTTTGGACCTGGCGCATGGCTTTGAACATGGCGGTGCCGCCGGTGATACCACGCACCGCGAAGATTTCGTTCTTCTGAATTTCGAGGGGATCGAGCTGGTCGAACACGCGCGCGGCCTCGAATCCCAGCGCGGCGCTGGCTTCGCCAGTGGCCCACACGTCCACCAGCCGGTGGACCGCGTCCTGCTTGAGCTGGAGACCCAGCTCATAGCGCGGCGAGCCGGGGGTGATTGCGCCGCCGCGGAACCGGTTGCGGTGATAGCGGATCACGGGCTCGACCGCGGAGAGCAGTTTGGCCGAGGTCATGATGCCGACGGTGACGCGCGTGCGCCGGAAGACGGCTTCGATGATCTCGCCATGGTTGTAGCGCGGGACGATCTGCCCGTCCTTGACGCTGTAGCCGCCAATGATGCGGCTGGCGGGAACGCGCAGGCTGAAGATGGGATCGTTGGTGGAAGAAAGCTGGTGCACCAGCTTGCGGGTGGGAGCGCCGCGGTCGAAGGTTCCCGCGTCGGTCTCCTCGAGGATGACCATGCAGGTTCCCTTGATGCGCGGGTCGTCAGAATCCACGGCGGCGGTGACGAAGTTGGCGAACGCCATGTTGGTGATGAAACGGCCGCGCTTTTCGACCTGCAAGATGGGCTCTTGGCCATCGTTCCACTCGGCTACCTTCACCTTCCCGCCGAGCATGCCGGTTTCGACTCCGACGTAAGGGATTGGTTCGGTGAGGCAAAAGGCGCCGCGCCAGGGTTGGCGGTTTTCGCCGGGTTGGGCGGGCGCGCATCGGCTCATATAGTAGTCGCGCTGCTCGGGGGTGCCGCGTTCGTGGATGGGGGAGAGCGCCAGGCAACCCGCCAGGCTGCCGGTAGCGGCGCCGGCATCCACCCACGCCAGCTCGAAGGCCACCAGCGCCAGCGCCAGGTTCTTAGGCCCCTCGATGAAACCGCCCTGGCCGGGGTCCATGAAAACGCCGGTGATGCCGGATTCGTCGAAGGCCTGAAGGAGGGCCTGCTTTTCGGGCGTCCATCCGTGGGTGTTGCGGGCGCCTTGCGCTACCAGGCGGGCGACCGGGCCGCGCGCCACGGCGCGCACGGACTGGACGAGCATCTGGAGATCATAGCGGTCGGAGAAGCGCCACAAGATCTGCCGGACGTCGTCGCCGGGCAGGGCGCGCAGGTACTCGGTGGGGTGTTGGGTTGCGGCGAGGGTCATAGGTGCCGTCCTTTTCTCGTTGGCGTGTGCGTAAAACCGCGCACACGAGGGCTTAAGGGTACCGAAGGAGGGAGAGCGAGCAATCGGTTTGCCAGGAGATCAAGGCGTGGCGAATCAACACAAGTATTGGATTCTGCAACGGAATGGCGGGGTTGGAGAGAGGGAAGTGGCGCAGAGGGGCGCAGGGCGAGGGCGACGTTGGGAACGCCAGCTTTCAGGGAATGAAGGAACCGGGCCAATTGCTTATTAACTCCAATTGAATCAGATTGACGGTGGAAGAGGAACGGGCTTTCGCCACGCGTGAACAAGGCTCGCGGTCGAGGCCGGACAGCGGCTGCAATTGAAAATGGCGAAACGAAGCCATTTCGTTGGTTAACTCCTTGCAAATCAATGGCTCCGCGGAGGCGGAACCGAGCCATTCCCGGGTTCCCGCAGGGCTGGGGCTGGGACGGCTGGCAGACGCGTAGAAGTCGGGGGAACAAAGCTAATCCACGGGGCGCGGGGAACGGAGGCAAGCGGAGTTTTGCAAGGTTGTGACCGCGGCGATCCTTCATCGCCTTCAGTGTAGCGCAGGGTGGGCGGGATATGAGGTTAAGTCATTGAGTTTATTCGGGAAAATGGTGGTGAATGGAAAAGCGAGTTACACGGGTAGAGGGCGGTTGGTGCGGTGGGAGTCCCCGGGGCTGCGTAGCCCCACCGAATTAGCCCGAACGAAATCGCTCCCCCGCGACCGGCTGGGGCTGGCAACAGCCGACCAACTTGGAGAGAATAGGGGTGGACATGGTCAACCTGGAGAACCTGCGCCATGACAAGAAGGCGGCCATCCTGAACTTGGCGCGCTTGCACGGCGCCCGCAACATCCGCGTGTACGGTTCCGTGGCCCGGGGCGAGGCCACGGAACAGAGCGACCTGGACCTGCTCGTGGAGTGGGAAGCGGACCGCAGTTTGCTCGATGTCATCGGCCTCAAGCAGGACTTGGAAGACCTGCTCGGAGTTACAGTGGACATTGGCTCCGAGCGCGGTCTCCACTGGTTCATCCGGGAGGACGTTTTGCGGGAAGCCGTGCCGCTATGAAAAGCGAATTCTTGTACCTGCATCACATCCGGGAACGTTGTTTGCGGGTCGGGAAGTGCGTTCGGGCCGGCCGTGAGGCGTTTCTTGCCGATGTGGTCTACCAAGACGCCGTGATGCGCAACCTGGAAATCATAGGCGAGGCCGCAAAGCGCATCTCGCCGGAGTTGCGGGAGCAGTTGCCGGCATTGCCGTGGCGTCAAATCGCCGGCTTTCGCGACGTGCTGATCCACGATTACCCGAACCTCGACTTGGAGAAGGTCTGGCTCGTAGCCAGCCGCGAAGTTCCGGACCTGCTGCGGATCATCGAAGGCTTTCTGCGCGAACACGGCCAGATCTGACGTCCGGCCGAGCAGCCACGGGGAGCGGCATTGGGCGGTGCGCAGCCTGTCACCGAATGGCGGGTTGCTTTCCTTGTGACGGACGATTCATAATAGGCCCCATCATCACTTTTGTCGGTCGCCAGACCGGAGAGGGGTTGTGTTCGGCGGCGGCCGGGAGGATTATGTCCCGCATCGTCCGTTGTTCCCTTATTCAGGCTTCGAATGCCGCTGCTCCGGATGCCTCGCTCGAAGCGACCAAGCAGGCCATGATCGACAAGCACGTGGGCTACATCCGCCAGGCGGCCGGCGCCGGGGCGCAGATAGTGTGTCTGCAGGAGATCTTCTTCGGTCCTTATTTCTGCGCGGAGCAGACCACGCGCTGGTACGACTTCACCGAGCCCGTGCCCGACGGGCCTACCATCCGGCTCATGCGCGACGTGGCGCGGCAGCACCGCATCGCGCTCATCGTTCCGGTCTACGAGCGCGAGCAGGAGGGTCTCTATTACAACACCGCCGCGGTGATCCACAACGACGGCACGTACCTCGGCAAGTATCGCAAGACCCACATTCCACACGTGGCGCCGGGCTTCTGGGAGAAGTTCTACTTCCGCCCCGGCAACCTCGGTTATCCGGTCTTCGATCTGGGCTTCGCCAGGATCGGCGTCTACATTTGTTACGACCGCCACTTCCCCGAAGGCGCGCGCGCTCTCGGGTTGAATGGCGCGGAGATCGTTTTCAATCCGTCCGCCACAGTCGCGGGGTTGAGCGAACATCTTTGGAAGCTGGAACAACCGGCGCACGCCGTGGCCAACGGCTATTTCATCGCGGCGATCAACCGCGTGGGCGTGGAAGCGCCGTGGAACATCGGCGAGTTTTACGGATCGAGCTATTTTTGCGATCCGCGCGGCCGCATCTTCGCGGAGGCTTCGCGCGACCGGGACGAGGTGCTCACGGCGGACCTCGATCTCGACCTGATCTCCGAAGTCCGCAAGACCTGGCAGTTTTACCGGGACCGGCGTCCCGAAACGTATGAATCCCTGGTGAAGGCCTGAGTTATGACCAAAGACGAAATCATACTCGCCAACAAGGAATTTCTTTTTCCGGCGGTTTTTCATTACTTCAAAGAGCCGCTGGTGGTGGCGCGCGCCAAGAATCAGTACGTCTGGGACGCCGACGGCAATCAATACCTGGATTTTTTCGGCGGCATCGTCACGGTGAGCGTGGGCCACTCGAACGACCAGGTCAACGCCAAGGTGCACAAGCAGCTCGATACCTTGCAGCACGTCTCGACGCTGTTCGCCAACGAGCCGCAGGCCGCGCTGGCGAAGAAGATCGCCTCGCTGACGCCCGGCGGCCGGCTCACCAAATCGTTCTTCACCAACAGCGGCACGGAGGCCAACGAGACCGCCGTTCTGGCGGCGCGCTGCTACACGGGGAACACCGAAATCGTGGCGCTGCGCCATTCCTACCACGGCCGTTCGGCGGTGGCGATGGCGCTCACCGGCCAGGGATCATGGCGGCTGGGGCCGCCGCAGGCCGGCATCGTGCATGCCCACAACGCGTACTGCTACCGCTGCCCCTTCGGCTTGACGTATCCGAACTGCGAGGTGAAGTGCGCGCAGGACCTGGAAGAGCTGATCCGCTCGACGACCGGCGGGCGCGTCGCGGGCTTCATCGGCGAGCCGCTGCAAGGCGTGGGCGGCTTCATCACGCCTCCCAAAGAGTATTTCCGAATCATTGAAGGGATTGTGCGCGACCACGGCGGGATCTTCATCAGCGATGAAGTGCAAACCGGTTGGGGCCGCACGGGCGGGAAGTGGTTCGGCATCGAACAGTACGGCGTGATCCCAGACATTATGACCGCCGCCAAGGGTCTCGCCAACGGCAGCCCGATCGGGTTGACGGTGGCCAGGCCGGAGGTAGCGGATGCGGTCACCGGCCTGACGATATCGACTTTCGGCGGCAACCCCGTGACCGCGACCGCGGCGAAGGCCGTGATCGATTTCATCGAAGAGCAAGACCTGCTGGCCAACTGCGCCGCGACGGGCGCGTACCTGCGCGGCCGCCTGGAAGAGCTCCAAGAGAAGCACGAGATGATCGGCGACGTGCGCGGCATGGGCCTGATGCAGGCCCTCGAACTGGTGGAAGACCGCCGGACCAAGGCGCCCGGCGCGGCCCAGACCGCCATGGCGCTGGAAGCCGCGCGCGAGAACCGCCTGCTCATCGGCAAGGGAGGGATGTACGGCAACGTGCTGCGCATATCGCCGCCCATGAACATCGGGCGCGCGGACGTGGACCAGTTCATCGAGCTGCTCGACAAGAGCCTGACGGCGTGCGGCGCCATGGCGGCGGGGAGCACGAGATGAGCGCCCAGGCGCTGCCGGTTCCGGAGAACCTCGAGCGGTTTCCGGAGCTGCACCCGGCGCTCGATGCGCAATCCGCGCTGGCCGAAGCCAACCGGTGCCTATACTGCTTCGATGCGCCCTGCACCGCCGCCTGCCCGACCCACATCGACGTGCCACGCTTTATCAAGAAGATCGCGACCGGCAACCTGCGCGGTTCGGCGCTCACGATTCTGGATGTCAACATCCTGGGCTTGAGCTGTTCCCGCGTCTGCCCGGTGGACGTGCTGTGCGAAGGCGCATGCGTGATGCGCCGGTACAACAAGAAACCCATCGAGATCGGCCGGCTGCAACGGTACGCGATGGATCATTTCTACGGCGCCTCCGCTCCCTTACGGTCGCGGCTCGGTGAGAAGGCGCCCGCACTGAGCTGCGACCGTAAGGGAGCGGAGGAGCACCGCGTCGCGTGTATCGGCGGCGGGCCGGCGTCGCTGGCTTGCGCGGCGGAGTTGCGGCGGCACGGGTATGCGGTCACAATCTTCGATGACCGTCCGCTGCCCGGCGGCCTGAACACTTACGGTGTGGCCGAGTACAAGCTGAGGCCTTCCGACAGCCTGCGCGAGGTGGAGTTGGTGCGATCGCTGGGCGTGGAATTCCGGCGAGCGGAGGTGGGACGCGAGATGCCGCTCGGGGCGCTGGAAAAAGAGTTCACGCCGATCTTTCTGGGCCTGGGCCTGGGCGCCATGGAGCGGCTGGGAATTCCGGGCGAGCATCTTCCCGGGGTGATCGACGCGTTGCACTTTATCGCGCGCTACAAGACCCTGCCGGATTTCCACGTGGGCCGGCGCGTGGCGGTGATCGGCGGCGGCAACACGGCCATCGACGCGGCCAACGCGGCCAAACGGCTGGGGGCCGAGGAGGCGCACCTCTTCTACCGCCGCACCGAAAAGGAAATGCCGGCGTTCCCGTTCGAGTACGACCGCTCGAAGCTGGAAGGCGTGCGGTTCCACTGGCTGGCGCAGCCAGTCGAGATCGTCGCAGCGGATGGCCGCGCCGCCGCGGTGAAATTCCTGAGGACCGAGCTCGGCGACCCGGATGCGAGCGGCCGGCGCGCCGCCCAGCCGGTGGCGGGTTCCGAATTCGAGTTCGCCTGCGACATGGTGATTCCGGCGCTGGGGCAATCGCGCTTCGTGGAGCTACTGAAGACCAGTCGCGGAATCGAGCTCAAAGGCGGATCGATCGCGGTGGACCGCGCCACCGGCCAGACCACCAACCCGAAGTATTACGCCGGCGGCGATTGCGTAAACGGCGGCCGCGAAGTGGTGGACGCCGTGGCCGACGGCAAGCGCGCCGCGCTAGCGATGGTTCACCGCCTGGAGGAAACGCATGGCTGATCTTTCGACCGTGTTTGCCGGCATCCGCTGCCCAAACCCCTTCTGGCTGGCTTCCGGGCCGCCCACCAATTGCGGCGAGCAAGTCATGCGCGCGTTCGACGCGGGCTGGGGCGGCGCGGTGTGGAAGACGCTGGGCGAGCCTATTGTGAACGTCTCCTCGCGCTATTCCTCGGTGGACTGGAACGGCCAGCGCATGATGGGGCTGAACAACATCGAGCTGATTACCGACCGCCCCCTGGACGTCAACTTCCGCGAAATCACGGAGGTGAAGAGGCGCTATCCCCAGCACGCCGTGGTGGCGTCACTGATGGTGGAGTCGACGCGCGAGGCGTGGCAGGACATGGCGAAGCGCTCGGAGGACGCCGGCGTTGACGGGCTGGAGCTGAATTTCGGATGCCCGCACGGCATGAGCGAGCGCGGGATGGGCAGCGCCGTCGGCCAGGTGCCCGAGTACACCACCATGATCACCGAGTGGGTGAAGGAGGTGGCGCGGACGCCGGTGCTGGTCAAGCTCACTCCCAACGTCACGGACATTTGCGCCATCGCGCGCGCGGCCCGGCGCGGCGGCGCCGACGGCCTCTCGGCCATCAACACGCTCAATTCGATCACGGGCATCGATCTGGACACTTTCACGCCGCGGCCCAACGTGGGCGGCTACTCGGCGCACGGCGGGTATTGCGGGCCGGCGATCAAGCCCATCGCGCTGCATTTCGTGCACCAGCTTGCGTCGGACCCGGACGCGAGCCTGCCCATTTCGGGCATCGGCGGCATTGGCGGATGGCGCGAGGCGGCCGAGTTCATTCTGCTGGGGTGCAGCACGGTGCAGGTGTGCACCGCGGCCATGCATTACGGCTATCGCATTGTGGAGGACATGATCGACGGCCTGAGCAACTGGATGGACGAAAAGGGCTTTCGGACCACCAGCGATTTCCGCGGCCTGGCGCTGCCGAAGCTCACCGAGTGGAAGCACCTCGACTTGAATTACAAGATCGTGGCGCGCATCGACCCGGAAAAGTGCATCGGCTGCGATCTCTGCTACGTGGCCTGCTGGGACGGCGCGCACCAGTGCATCCACCTGGATGGCCACGAGCCTCCGGCGGCGGTGGAAGGCCGCAGCCGCGCGCGCATCACGACTACCCCCATCGCAAAACTGGATTCGCTGCCGGCGGCGGATGGCAAGACGCCGGCGGCGCGCATTCCCCGCATCGACGAGGCCGAATGCGTGGGCTGCAACCTCTGCTGGCTGGTTTGCCCGGTGGAGGGTTGCATCACCATGGAACAGATCGATACCGGACGGCCGCGAGAATCGTGGGAACAGCGCGCGGCGGCGACGGCGAAAGGCGGAGCAATATGAGCACTCTCATTCGCAATGGCACGGTGGTGACCGCGCGGGAGACGAAAAAGGCCGACGTGCGGATCGAAGGCGGCCGCATCAAACAGGTGGGTCCCGGCATGCCGGAAAATTCCGCGGACCACGTCATCGACGCCACCGGCATGTACGTGATGCCCGGCGGCATCGATGTCCACACGCACCTCGACATGCCCTTCGGCGGCACCATGTCCGCCGACGATTTCGAAACCGGCACACGCGCCGCGGCGTTCGGCGGCACCACCACCATCGTCGATTTCGCCATCCAGGCGCGCGGCACGCGCATGCGCGACGCGCTGGATACCTGGTGGAAGAAGGCCGAGGGCCGCGCCACCATCGACTACGGCCTGCACATGATCGTCACCGACCTGGGCGGCGCGGGCCTCGAGGACATGGACGACATGGTGAACGAGGGCGTGGCCAGCTTCAAGTTGTTCATGGCCTATCCCAACTCCTTGATGGCCGATGACGCGACCATTTTCAAGGCCCTCTTACAAACCGCCAAGAACGGCGCGCTCATCTGCATGCACGCCGAAAACGGCAGCGTGATCGACGTGCTCATCGCGCGCGCGCTGGCCGAGGGAAAGACCGCTCCGATTTACCATGCGCTCACGCGCCCGCCGCTGGCCGAGGCCGAAGCCGTGCACCGCGCCATCGCCATGGCGGAGATCGCGGGCGCGCCGGTCTACATTGTTCACCTCACTTCGGAAGAGGCCCTCCACCAGGTGCGCGAGGCCCGCGACCGCGGCGTCCCGGCGTTCGCGGAGACCTGCCCGCAGTATTTGCTGCTCTCCATCGAAGAGCTGGAGCGGCCGAATTTCGAAGGCGCGAAATTCGTGTTCACTCCGCCGCTGCGGCCCAAGCGGCACCAGCCGAAACTCTGGGACGGCCTCAAAGACGACCACCTGCAAGTGGTCTCGACCGACCATTGCCCCTTCTGCTTCGCCGATCAGAAAATCCTCGGCAAGGACGATTTCACCAAGATTCCCAACGGCGGGCCGGGCATCGAGAACCGGCTGCAACTGATCTACCACCACGGCGTGAACTCGGGGAAACTCTCGCTGAACCGGTTCGTCGAGATCACCTCGACCGCGCCCGCCCGCATCTTTGGCATGTATCCGAAGAAGGGGGAGATTGCGCCCGCGAGCGACGCCGACGTGGTCATTTGGGATCCGAACGCCGCTTACACCATCTGCGCCGGGACGCATCACATGCGCGTGGATTACTCCATGTTCGAGGGCTTTGAGGTCCGGGGCAATGCGCGTACCGTGCTTTCGCGCGGCGAGGTGATTGTGGACGGCGGCAAGTTTTTGGGGAAACCGGGGCGCGGCAATTATCTGAAGCGCGCGGCGCGCGGTGGGGCCTGGAAGTAGGAGGGAAGAATGATTGCTGCCGATTCTGCCGTTGAAGCTGTCGCGTTCTATGTGAACGGGAAGTGGGAGAAGCCGCAGGGACGCACCCTTGGCGCCATAACCAATCCTGCGACCGGCGCCACCATCGCCGAGGCGCCCTACGCCGACGAGGGCGATATCGACCGCGCCGTCCGCGCCGCGCACGAGGCGTTTCTGAAGTGGCGCGAGGTGCCGGTGGTGGATCGCGCGCAGGCGCTCTATCGCTACAAAGCGCTGCTCGAGAAGCACACCGTGGAGCTGGCCGGCATTCTCACGCGGGAAAACGGCAAATGCGCCGAAGACGCCAGGGCCGAGGTGCGGCGCGCCATCCAGATGGTGGAAGTGGCGTGCGGCATGCCCAGCCTGATGATGGGCGATTCGCTCAACGACGTGGCGCAGGGCATCGACTGCAAAACCATCCGCCAGCCCATCGGCGTCTGTGCCGGAATCACGCCGTTCAACTTCCCTGCCCTGGTGCCGATGTGGATGTGGCCGTTCGCCATCGCCTGTGGCAACACGTTCGTATTGAAACCCTCGGAAAAAGTGCCGCTCACGCCGACGCGCGCGGTCCAGTTGCTCGACGACGCCGGCCTGGCGCCCGGAGTCCTGAACATGGTGCACGGCGGCAAGCAGGCGGTGGACGCGCTGCTGCGCCATCCGCTGGTGAAGGCCGTTTCGTTTGTCGGCTCTACCCCGGTGGCCAAGTACGTTTACACGACCGCGGCTGCCGAGGGCAAGCGCGTGCAGGCGCTGGGCGGCGCCAAAAACCACCTGGTGGTGATGCCCGACGCCGACATGCCGAAGGCGGTCGAAGCGATCATCGGCTCCGCATTCGGCGGCGCCGGCGAGCGCTGCCTGGCCGGCAGCGTGCTGGTGCCGGTGGGCGACGCCGCCGGCCCGCTGCTCGACCTGCTGGTGAAGCGGACCCGTTCGCTGGCGGTCGGCGACGGCTCGCAGCCCGGGACGGGGATGGGCCCGCTGGTGACATCCGACCACTGCCAGCGCGTGGCGGGCTACATCGACAAGGGCGTGGCTGAAGGCGCCGCGGCGCTGGTGGACGGCCGCGAAATCAAGGGGGCGCCCTCAAGGCCCGGCGGATTCTTCCTCGGTCCCACGATTTTCGACCACGTGACCCCGGAGATGACCGTCGCGCGCGAGGAGATTTTCGGCCCGGTGCTTTCGGTGATCCGGGTGAAGACCCTCGACGACGCCATTCAGTTGGTGAACGGCTCGCCCTTCGGCAACGCGACCTCGATCTTCACCACCAGCGGCAAAGCCGCGCGCGAGTATTCCTCGCGGATCGAAGTCGGCATGGTGGGGATCAACGTGGGCGTGGCCGCGCCCATGGCGTTTTTCCCGTTCGCCGGCTGGAAGAATTCTTTCTTCGGCGACCTGCACGCGCACGGCAAGGACGCGGTAGCCTTCTACACCGAGCAGAAGGTGATCATGAGCAGGTGGTTCTAGCTTTTGTGGGGCGGCTTGCCAAGCTGCGTGCCGATTGGTAATCGGCACGCGCGGCGATTGCTAATCGCCGCGCAGGATGCCATCCTGCCCCACGTCGCGGGCGCCGCCATCGCCCTCTCCCAATCCTGTAGACTATAGATGATCCGACGCCGGATGCGGCCCGCCTGGGGCGTCCACAACGTGCAAACCGCTATGAGAGTCAACTGGAAGGGCGTTTTCCCGGCCATCACCACGCAGTTCCGCGAGGACCAGTCTCTTGATCTGGCGGCCACCGCGAAGCACCTCGAGACCCTGATTCGGGCCGGAATCCATGGCGTCGTCCTGCTGGGAACCGTGGGCGAGAACACGGCTCTCGAGTACCACGAGAAACTGGCCGTCCTCAAGGAAATGTTGCAGGTGGTCCGCGACAGGATTCCGGTGCTCACGGGGGTGGCCGAGTACACCACCGCACTGGGCTGCCGTTTCGCGCGCGACGCGGAGAAGATCGGCGTCGACGGGCTGATGGCGCTGCCCGCCATGGTCTACAAGTCGGACGAACGCGAAACCATCGCGCATTTCCGCTCCGTGGCGCGTGCCACGGGACTGCCGGTCATGGTCTACAACAACCCGGTTTCCTATAGCGTGGATGTGACGCCGGAAATGTTCGCCGAGTTGGCCGACGAGCCGGCGCTGGTGGCGATCAAAGAGTCTTCCGAAAACGTGCGCCGCATCACCGACCTGGTGAACCTTTTGGGCGACCGTTACATTCTGTTTTGCGGCGTCGACGACCTGGTGCTGGAGAGCATCCTGCTGGGCGCGCGAGGATGGATTTCCGGCCTGGTCAACGCGTTTCCGGAGGAGAACCGGGCGCTGTGGGACCTGGCCACGTCGGGGCGGTGGGAACAGGCGCGTGAATTGTACCGCTGGCACACTCCGCTGCTGCACCTCGATACCAGGATCAAGCTCGTCCAGTACATCAAGCTGGCGATGGCCGAAACCGGCCTCGGCTCAGAGATGGTCCGCGCGCCGCGCCTGCCCATCGCGGGGGCCGAGCGCGAGGAGATCCTCGGCGTCATCCGGCATGCCATCGCGACGCGGCCCACACTGCCGGCGGTGCGGTAACCTCGGATGTTGGGGCGGGAGCAGTCTTGAGCGCACGACGCATCCGAGTGATCGATTCCCACACGGCCGGCGAGCCCACGCGCGTGGTGGTGGGCGGCGGACCCGACCTGGGCAGCGGATCGATGGCGGAGCGGCTGGAACGCTTTCGCGCCGGGTTCGACAGCTTTCGCTCCGCGGTGGTGAACGAGCCGCGCGGAAACGACGCCATGGTGGGAGCGCTGTTGTGCGAGCCTTCCGACCCATCCCGCGAGGCCGGCGTCATCTTCTTTAACAACGTCGGCTACCTGGGGATGTGCGGCCACGGCGCCATGGGGTTGGTGGTCACGCTCGCCCATCTCGGGCGGATCGGCCGCGGGATGTGCCGGCTGGAAACGCCCGCGGGCGTGGTCGAGGCCCGCCTCGGCGACGCCGGCCGCGTGAGCCTCCGCAACGTGGCCAGCTTTCGCAGCGCCGCCGGCGTGGCAGTGGAAGTGCCGGGCATCGGCACGGTGGCCGGGGACATCGCGTGGGGCGGCAACTGGTTCTTCCTGGTTGGCGGTCACGGCCGGGCGCTGACGCCCGACCGGATCGAGGAGCTGACCGATTTCACCTGGCGCATCCGGCAGGCCCTCGGCGCCAGCGGCATCACCGGCGCGGACGGCCGCGAGATCGACCACATCGAGCTGTTCGGTCCGCCCACCGTGGCCGGCGCGGACAGCAAGAACTTCGTTCTGTGTCCCGGCAGGGCCTATGACCGTTCGCCTTGCGGCACGGGAACCAGCGCCAAGCTGGCGTGCCTGTATGCCGGCGGCAAGTTGCGTCCGGGCGAAACCTGGCGCCAGGAAAGCATCGTGGGGAGCGTCTTCGAGGGCTCAGTTTCGATTGTGGATGGCCAGGTCTATCCGGAGATCACAGGCTCGGCTTTCGTCAACGCGGAGGCCGACCTCATCCTCGACGAACGCGACCCATTCTGTTACGGGATCAGGGGGGTATGGTCGCAACCTACGACGTAGCTATTGCCGGCGGAGGCATCGTGGGGGCCGCCTGTGCGGCGGAATGCGCGGCAGCGGGCCTGAAGGTGGTGGTGGTGGAACCCGGCCCCATCGGCGGCGGCGCCACCGGGGCGGGTATGGGACACATCGCCGTCATGGGCGATTCCCCCGCGCAGATTGCCATCACTCGCTATTCCCGAACGCTTTGGACCGAACTCGAGAGCGAGCTTCCCGCCGACGCCGAGTACATGGCGTGCGGCTCCATCTGGGTGGCCGCGGACGAAGAAGAGATGGCGGCGGCCGGCCGAAAGAAGCGGCTCTACGACGAAATCGAAGTGCGATCCGAGTTGCTGGGGCCGGAAGCGCTGGCCGAGGCCGAGCCGCAGCTTCGCCCGGGTCTCGCCGGCGGACTGCTGGTGCCAGGCGATCTGGTCATTTACGCTCCTTGCGCGGCCCGCTACTTGATGGAGCGCACGCGGGCTCGCGGAGCGGTCCTGCACCGAGGAGAGGCCGCTCGATTGAGCGGCAATGGAATCAAGCTGGCTGACGGGACATTTCTGGAGGCGGGCATTACCGTGAATGCCACCGGCGCGTGGGCGCCTCGGCTCACACCCGGAGTCAACGTCCGAAAACGGAAGGGTCACCTGGTGATTACGGAGCGCTATCCCGGCTTCGCGCGCCATCAACTCCTGGAACTGGGATACCTGAGGAGCGCCCATTCCACCACCGCGGATTCGGTGGCTTTCAACGTGCAGCCGAGGCGCACGGGACAATTGTTGATCGGCTCGTCGCGCCAGTTCGGCGTCGAGGACCCCGCCATCGACGCGTCCATCCTCGGCCGCATGCTGCGGCGCGCGCAGGAATACATGCCCGGGCTGGCTGGTTTGTTGGCGATTCGCTCGTGGACCGGCTTTCGGCCCGCCACGCCGGACAACCTGCCCCTGATCGGCCCCAGCCCCGACAACCAGCGCCTGTTTCTGGCAGCCGGACACGAGGGCCTGGGGATCACCACCTCGCTGGCCACGGCCAGGCTGGTGGCGGATCAACTACTCGGGCGTCGCTCCGCGATTCCCATCGAGCCGTACCTGCCGGGCCGCCATTACGAGGAGGCGCCGCATGCCTGAGACCGTAACGGTCACTGTAAACGGCGTGACGGTGACGGCGCCGGCGGGCGCCATGGTTTCCACGGCGGTGGCGCTGGCCGGCGTGAGCGCGTTCCGCAAGTCAGTGAATGGCGAGCCGCGCGCGCCGCTTTGCGGCATGGGGATCTGTTTCGAGTGCCGCGTGACCATCAACGGCCGGGAGCATTGCCGCAGTTGCCAGGTGACCTGCGAGCACGGCATGGAGGTGCGAACCGATGGGTAGCCACGGCCACGACGTGATCGTGGTGGGCGCCGGTCCGGCGGGGCTGGCGGCGGCGTGCCGGGCGGCGGAGTGCGGCGCCACGGTGGCGCTGGTGGATGACAATCCGCGCCTCGGCGGCCAGATCTGGCGGGCGGACGCGCACCAGCCCAAGGGCCCGGCAGCGCGGTGGCTGCGCATGGCGGGGGAACGCAAGGTCGGGTGGATCGCCGGCGCGCGCGTTTTCGCGGCCCCGGCGCCCGGCCGGATTGCCGTCGAGAGATCCAACGGAGATCTGGAGCTCGGGTATCGCAACCTGGTGCTGGCGACTGGCGGCCGCGAGCGGTTCCTGCCGTTTCCCGGCTGGACGCTGCCGAATGTCATGGGCGCGGGCGGGCTGGAGGCCCTCACTAAGTCGGGCCTCCCGGTGAAAGACAGGAAGGTGGTGGTGGCGGGCACCGGGCCGCTGCTGCTCGCGGTGGCCAAGTATCTGCGTGGCCATGGCGCGGACGTGCGCCTGATCGCCGAACAGACGGATTCGTCCATGCTGTATCGCTTCGGGCGCGGCCTGGCGCGCCACCCTGGAAAGCTGGCGCAGGCGGTGTTCTTGAGAGCCGCGCTTCTGGGGATTCCGCACCTTGCCGGGTGCTGGCCGGTGGCAGCACAAGGCTCCGGCAAACTCGAAAGCGTGACGCTGCGCCGGGGCGGCAAGACCTGGAGTGAACCCTGCGATTACCTGGCCTGCGGGTTTGGCTTGATCCCCAACGTCGAGCTGGCGGCGCTGCTCGGCTGCCGGATGGGCGAGGCCGGCGTGCAGGTGGACGAATACCAGCAGACCTCGGTTGCAGGTGTGTACTGCGTCGGCGAAGTTACGGGCATCGGCGGGCTGGATCTTTCGCTGGTGGAAGGCGAGATTGCCGGCTACGCGGCGGCGGGCAGACCGCAAGCGGCCCGGGCACGCTTCCGCGCGCGCCAGGTGCGTCGCCGCTTTGCCGCGGCGCTGGAGCAGGCGTTCGCGTTGCGCGACGAGCTGCGGAGCCTTCCCCAGGACGACACGCTGGTCTGCCGCTGTGAAGATGTCAGCTTGGAACGCATCCGGCGCTGTTCGAGCTGGCGCGAGGCCAAGCTCGAAACCCGCTGCGGCATGGGCCCCTGTCAGGGCCGGGTGTGCGGCGGAGCCGTCGAGTTCCTGCTCGGCTGGAAACCGGAATCCGTCCGTCCGCCCGTTTTTCCCGCGCGCATCGAGAGCCTTGCGCACGCAGCCGATTCGCCCCCTTGATCCGGTCTTTGCTAAGTTTGGTCTGTGGTGTCGCGCGTTCTGTTTCTCCTCTCGTTCGCTTCCCTGGCGGCAGTTCCGCCGGATGATTGGCTGGCCGCGGCGAAAAAGAGCAACACCGATCGCGTGGAAGCCCTCCTGAAAGCGGGAGCGGATCTCGAAGCCAAAGACAAGGACGGGCGCACGGCGCTGATGCTGGCCGCGCAGTACGGGCGCGCCGATACCGTCCGCCTGCTGCTCGCCAAAGGCGCCAACGCAGACGCCCGTGACAGGCGTGGCTGGAACGCCTACATGCTGGCGCTGCTCTCCCCTTCCGGTGGCATTATTATCCACACCGTGCACGACAACGTGCTGAAACTCCTTCCGCCGCCCCATTTGCGCCTGGCGGCGGATGCCAGGTGGGCTCCCGGAGCCTCCTTCTTCAGTTCCTGTTTCATGCGTCCGGAGGACCTGGCGCGACACATGGACGGCGTGAGACCGGACGCTCTGGTCCTGGAGGCCTTCCGGGACTACGTCTTCAGCTCCGGGCGCGGCCTGGTGGAACTGGCCCAGGCGCCGGCTGGCGCGGATGCGGAACTCAGCCTGCTGGTAGAGCCGGGCGTGACCTGTGTGCAGCAGTCCGATCGTTTGAGCATGTCAATTCATGTTCGTCTGCTTCGCCCGCCGGATCAGTCCCCGCTTCTCGAAAGAACCTATGGTGGCGGAATGAAGATGGGGATGCGCGGAGAGCCGGCCGCCAATCCCACCCAGTATCCGGCGCTCTACCAGGCGTGGGCGAAATCCCAGGCAGGCCTGATCTACTGGAGTGTCATAGAGGCGTTGATGCGGTCGCAGCCATAGAAGCGGACAGGACATATACTGGGCATAAAGCCGAAAGGAATGTTCATGCTTTCCCGACGAGAAGTTTTGGGTGTCCTGGGCGCCCTGCCTGTCGCCAGCGTGCTGGGCCCTGGCCGCCTCTACGCGCAGGCCGCCAGCGTCTTCCCGCGGCGGCTGCTCGGCCGCACGGGCCGCACGGTGGTCCCTCTGGGCCTCGGCGGACAAGCCTCTCTGCAATGGACAGCCCCCGGCATCGACGCGCCGGATATCATCGTGCGCGCCGTTCAGCTCGGCGTGAACTACCTCGACTCGGCAAACCGATATGGGTCGAGCCAGGCGAACTATGGGGAGGCGTTCCGCCGCCTGCATTTGACGCCGATGGACCCCAGCTACGACCGTGCCCTGCGGCAGAGCCTGTACATCGCCACCAAAACCAACCGGCGGCTGGCGCTCGACCCCGCCGGTTCCGGCCCCACCGCGGTGGAAGAGCTGAAACGCTCGCTCACCTTCATGTTCGGAGACGGCAAAGGGATCATACCGGATGGCGCCTACCTCGACGCCATCCAGATCCACAACCTCACCACGCTCGTCGAGGTGAACCAAGTTTACGAAGGCTATGCCGAGCGAGGCTCGAAGATGCCGGAGCGCATCGGCGCACTGGCGGCGCTGGTGGACTACCGCGACGGCACCAACTACACCGGCCTCAACCCCGAGCACCAGCACTGGGTGCGCCACATCGGCATCACCGGCCACCAGAGTTCTCCCGTGCTGATGAGCGCCCTGCGCCGCGATTCCGCCAACGTCATCGACACGCTGCTGGTGGCGCTCAATGCCAACGACCGCCTGTGCAGCTCGCATCAGAACAACGTGCTGCCGCTGGCGGTTGCGCGCGGTCTGGGCGTCATCGCCATGAAGATTTTCGCCGACGGCGCGTTCTACGGAAAAGCTCCGCACTTTTCGACGGCCCCGGAGGACGTGATCCACACGGTCGGGAAACCGGGAGCGGTCGCATATACCGATCTGGTGCGCTACCCGCTCTCGCTGCCGGGGATTTCGGTTGCGATCATCGGAACCGGCCGTATCAACCGCGACAAGCCGGAGGCCGATCAGTTGATGGCGAACCTGTCCGCGGCCCTCAAGGACATGCCCTCGGAGACCGAACGGCTGCGGATCGAGAAGGAAGCCGAAACGCGTCACGGAGCGGCCACCAACTATTTCCAGGAGAAAACCAACGTCCTGGTGCAACCCGCCGATGTCAAGGTGAAGCGCGACGGCGACCGGCTGGTGGTGGAGTGGACCACCGCGCTGGCCGGCCGCGAGCCTATCCGCTCTTACGAGATTCTGGCGGGCAATCGCCTGCTGCTCTCGCTGCCTTTCCGCCCGCAGCTCACCGAGGCTCCGCTCTCGGCGATTGTGCCCGCCGCGGCGGTTGGCGATCAAACCGTGAAGGTGATGGCCTCCGAAGCGCCGCCCCGCCGGCCGGCGTAGAGGTCCCGCCTACTCGTACCTCAAAGCTTCCATCGGCTCCACGCGCGCCGCACGGCGTGCCGGCAACCAAGCCGCAAGTAGCGCGATCGCCACCATTGTCACCGCGCCAAAGGCGATCGGGAATGCGCTCTTCACCGGCAGGTCCTGGACCAGACTCGCGGCCAACCGTTGGCCCCAGTACGCCATGGGCACTCCCACCGCCAGGCCGCCGCAGACCATTCCGATCGCCTCTCCCAGCACCATCCGGGACACGGCGCCTTGCGTCGCGCCCAGCGCCATGCGGATGCCGATCTCGTTGATGCGTCGCGCCACCGTGTAGGCCAGCAGCCCGTACAATCCGATCGCCGCCACCAGCGATCCCAGCGCGCCGAATAACCCCGAGAGCGTGGCCATCAGACGCTGCGGCACAATCGTGGCATCCACCTGGTCCGCCAGCGTGGTCACGCGCGTCACCGTGATGTTCTTCACCACCTCGCGCGCCACGCGGCGCACGTCGCCCGCCACGGCTGTGGGATTGCCCCTGGTCCGCAGCGAAAATTGCGAGAACAAGTGCCCCTCCTGGAACACATTGAAGTAGATGGTGCGGGGCGTGACCTCGCGCGCCTCCAGGTACTTGGCATCGCCGGCCACTCCCACGATTTCGTACGGTTTGTTCTCGCCATCGAACAGGACGTGTTTTCCGACCGGGTTGCGGCCCGTGAAATACTGGCGCACCATCGTCTGGTTGATGATCGCCACGCGCGGGTGGCCCGCATCCTCGAAGGTGAAATCGCGCCCCATCACGAGCGGCGTGCCGAGCGTCTCGAAGTATTTCGGCGCAACCCAGTTTTCCACCAGGTAGCGGAGCTCCCCGGGGCTGGCCTGGTAGCCTTCCACGGTGGCGTTGCGGTTCGCCCCCATGCCCGAGGCCGGCGTTACCCCGCTGAGCGTCGCCGAGCGCACACCCGGGATCGCTTCGAGACGCCCCAGCAGTTCCTGGTACGGGCGAGCCAACTGTGCGCGGGTATATCCGCTCTGCGAAGGGTCGAGGGTCACCAGCAGAACGTGCTCCCGCTGGAAGCCCAGGCCGGCGTAGACATTCGAGAGGTAGCCAAGAAACAGGCCGGCCGCGCTCAGCAGCACCACCGACAGGGCCACTTGCGCCGCCACCAGGCCCTTTCCGAACCGGCGGCGCAGTCTGGTCTCGCCGCTCCTTCCGCCGTCCCGCAGCGAAGAGGCCGGAGACATTCCCCACGCGCGCACCGCCGGAGCCAGCCCGAAGAATAACCCGGCCAGCAATGCCACTCCGGCCGTGAACAGCAGCACGTGCGCATCGAGCCTTACGTGCAGGTCGATTCGATCCCGCGCGCTCGCCAGGGTCCGCACCAGCGCGCCGGTGCCCAAATAGGCCACCGGGATTCCGAGCAGCGTGCCCGCCGACGAAAGCAGCAGCGACTCCGTCAGCGCCTGGCGCGCCAGCCGCCACCGCCCCGCGCCCAGCGACACGCGCAGCGCCATTTCCCTCTGCCGCGCCGCGCCGCGCGCCAGCAGCAGGCTGGCCACGTTGGTGCACGCGATCAGCAGCAGCACCGCCACCACGGCCATCACCGCCAGTAGCGGCTGTGCGAACTGGTCGCGCACGCGCGACACACCGGCGCCCGCCGGCGCCATCTCAAACCGTATGGCGCGAATAAAGGCGTTCCCCCTGTACTTCATCTCTTCGTCAACCGCCTGCTTGAACAGCACCGCCATTTCCGCGCGCGCCTGCTCCAGGGACACGCCGGGCTTCAGCCGCCCCACCAGCGTCAGGCTCCATGACCTCACGTCTGGCATTGCCACCGGCAGCCACATGTCCTGACGCACTTCGAGGCGCAACCCGGAGAACTCGCGCGCCGCTACGCCGATGATGATCACCGGTTTGTCGTCCACCACGATCTGCTTTCCGAGGATCGCTGGATCGAAATGGAGCCGGTTCCTCCAGTACGTCCAGCTCACTACCGCCACGCCCGCGGGCACGCCATTCGGTTCGTCCTCCGGACCGATCAGGCGCCCCAGCGCCGGCTTCACCCCCAGCACCGGGAAGAAGTTTCCCGTGACGTACACGCCCTCGACTTTCTCGGGCGCCTGGCCTTCGACCCGCACGTTGAACGACGATCCGGCCGTCCCGATCAGCCCCGAGAGCATGTGATTACGATCGCGAAAATACTGATAGCTCTGCCACGTGAAGCCGTTGAAGCGCGGCTCGTCCTCGAACCGGTGCATGAGCTCCACCAGACGCCCCGGCTCCGGAACCGGCAGCATCCGCAGCATCACCGTATTCACCAGGCTGAAGATCGCGGTATTGGCCCCGATCCCCAGCGCGAGCGACACAACTGCAACCGCCGTGAACCCGGGACTGCGCCGCATCCCGCGAAGCGCATAACACGCGTCCTGCCAGACTGTTTCCAACCAGCTCCATCCCCACATTTCGCGCGTGGTTTCCTGGATGAGAGTCCGGTTACCGAACTCGCGGCGGGCGGCCAGTTCGGCGGCTTGCGGCGTTTCCCCTCGTTCCATCCGCTCGCGCTTCGCCATGGCCAGATGCGCTTGAATCTCTTCGTCCAGCTCCCGATTACGGCGTCCGCGGGAAAACCACGGCCATATCGTCATGCCTGCCCCTCGCTTTCACCGGGATTCATGAGCCTGGCAATAGCCCCGCTCACCTGGTTCCACCGGCCGTGTTCGCTGGTAAGCCGCTTTTTGCCCGCCGCGGTGAGCTGATAATACCTGGCGTGCTGGTGGTGCTCCGAAGATCTCCACTGGGATTTGATCCAACCTTGGTTTTCGAGCCGATGCAGCGCCGGGTACAAGGACCCGGTTTCGACCCGGAGAACGTCCCCTGAACCGGCGCCGATCGCCTGGGCTATGCCATAGCCGTGCCGCGGCCCCCAGCACAGGGTCTGAAGAATCAGCATGTCGAGAGTGCCCTGAAGCAGCTCGATCCGATTCCGGTAGCGTTCGTATTTTGCCATGCCTGTAGACATTCTACAGCCAAGCATGTAGCTTGTCTACTGCCTTGTCTGCTTCTCCCGCGTGTTTACAATCAACTGAGAGCGGCCAATGAGAGCCCGTGCCAGCCTTACCGCCGAATACATGGCGTTGTTCCGAGCCCTGGAATCGTCACGGCCGGCGAGTTCACGGATTCTTGCCACCGCCGCCCGACCGAGGCATAGCCAGAGATTCTCACCGCTCAGGCTGGCTGGTCAAGCGGCCCGATAGAATCGTGTTATGTACATCCGCGTGAACCAGCAGGACAACGTGGGTATCATCGTCCACCCCGAGGGTGTTGCGGAGGGCGCGCAGCTACCCGGCGGAATCACCGCGCGCGAGCGCATACCCCAGTCCCATAAGATCGCTTTGTGCCAGTTGGAGGCCGGGCAGCCGGTGCTGCGCTATGGGCACGCCATCGGGTTTGCCAATCGCGCCATTCCGGCGGGGTCCTGGGTGCGGCAGGAGCACATCGATACGCCCGCTCCGCCGCCGCTCGATCGACTCCCGCTGGCCACCGCCGTTCCGGCTCCGCTCCCTCCTCTCACCGGCTGCACTTTTGAGGGTTATCGGAATTCCGATGGCGCAGTGGCCACCCGCAACGTCCTGGGAATCGCCACCACGGTTCAGTGTGTCGCGCCCACCGTCGAGCACGCCGCGCGGCGCATCAAAGCCGAGTTGTTGCCGCGTTTTCCCAATGTGGACGATGTTGTCGCCGTCACTCACTCTTACGGCTGCGGCGTAGCCATCGACGCGCCCGGCGCCGCCATCCCCATCCGCACGCTGAAGCACATCTCGCTGCACCCCAACCTGGCCGGACAGCCGCTTATCGTTTCGCTCGGCTGCGAAAAGCTGCAACCCGCGCGGCTGTTTGAAAGCGAACTTCCCATCCTGGCGGATGCCGGTGTGATCCGGCTTCAGGACCAGGGCGGTTTCGCGGAGATGGTCGCGGCCATCCTGGAAGCGGCGGAGAAGCGCCTGGTCGAGCTCGACCGCCGCCGCCGGCAGACCTGCCCCGCGGCCGATCTGGTGGTTGGACTGCAATGTGGCGGTAGCGACGCGTTCTCCGGCGTCACCTGTAATCCGGCCGTGGGCTATGCGGCCGACCTGCTGGTCCGCGCCGGCGCCACCGTGATCTTCTCGGAAATCACGGAGGTGCGCGATGCCGTTCATCTGCTCACCGCCCGCGCCGAAACTCCGCAAATTGCCCGCGACCTGATCCGCGAAATGCAGTGGTATGACGAATATCTCGCACGCGGCCAAGCCGACCGGAGCGCCAACACCACGCCCGGCAACAAGCGCGGCGGCCTCGCCAACATTGTCGAGAAGGCCCTGGGCAGTATCGCCAAGGCAGGCAGCACCGCGCTCCGGGCCGTGGCCACTCATGGGGAAAAGGTCACCGCCAAGGGCCTGGTGTTTGCCGCGACGCCCGCCAGCGATTTCATTTGCGGAACCCAGCAGCTCGCTTCCATGAACCTGCATGTGTTCACCACCGGTGAAGGCAGTCCCTACGGACTGGCTCTGGTTCCCGTGGTCAAAGTCTCGTCGCGCACCGCGTTGGCGGAGAAATGGCACGATCTCATCGATATCGACGCGGGCCGCATCGCCACCGGGAAGGCCACTATCGAGCAAGTGGGTTGGGAACTCTTTCGCTTCATCCTGGAGGTTGCCAGCGGGCGCCGGAAGACTTGGGCCGAGCACTGGGGACTGGCCAATGCGCTCTCCCCATTCAACCCCGGCCCCGTTACATGATGCTACGTTGGGGAACAGGCCCGCTATGAGAAACAACCGATGTGAGAATATGACGCGGCGCGGCGTGTTGCGGTGCGGCGCTGGCGTTCTCGCGGCCGCAGCGGCATTTCCTGAAACGCCGGCCAGCGCGGCCGAGCCTCCCAGCCAGATCATGGCCACACTCAGTGCCTACATGAGCGCGGCGGCCAGCCGCCAGCTTCCGGGCGAAGTGGTCGAGAAGGCCAAGCATCTCATTCTCGACACGCTGGCCGCCATGATTTCCGGTTCCCAGCTTCCCCCCGGGCGTTTCGCCATCCAGTTCGCGCGCGCGTATGGCGGCGAAAAGGTGGCCACGGTAGTCGCCTCCGACGTCGTCTGCGGACCCCTCGAAGCAGCGCTCGCCAACGGCATACTGGCGCATACCGACGAAACCGACGATACGCATCCCCTTTCGCAAACCCACCCTGCGTGCTCCATCATACCGGCCGCGCTGGCGGCGGGGGAGCAGTTCGGCGTCAACGGAACGCACTTCCTGCGCGCCGTGACGCTGGGCTACGACATTGGCACCCGCGTGACCATCACTTTGGGCAAGCTGCAATACATGACCGAGACCCACCGCAGCACCCATGGCATCTGCGGCACCTTCGGCTGTGCCGCCGCGGCCGGTTGCGAGGCGGGTCTCAACACCCAACAGATGCGCTGGCTGCTCTCCTACGCCGCCCAGCAGGCTTCCGGCCTGGCTTCCTGGCAGCGCGACACCGACCATTACGAGAAGGCTTTCGATTTCGGCGGGATGCCCGCGCGCAATGGCGTCACCGCTGCGCTGTTGGTTCAAGCCGGCGCCAACGGCGTCGACGACATTTTGTCCGGAGCCGACAATTTTCTTCAGGCCTTCGTGCCCAAGAACGACGCCGCCCTGCTTGTCGAAAAGCTCGGCGAGCGTTATGAGATCACTCGCACCAATGTCAAGAAATGGACCATAGGCGCGCCCATCCAGGCGCCCGTCGACGCCCTCGAGATCCTTCAGAAGCGGGAGCGCTTCGAACCCGACCAGGTGAAGCAGGTGGTGGTGCGGGTGGCCACGCACGAGGCCTCGATTGTGAACAATCGCGAAATCTCCGACATCTGTCTCCAGCATCTGATAGCCGTGATGCTGATCGACAAGACCATCACTTTCCAATCGGCGCACGACAAGGCGCGCATGCAAGACCCGGCCGTGCTTCACCAGCGCGCCAAGGTGCAGCTTGTTCCCGACATGGAGCTGGAGCGCCGCATGCCGCACCGCGAGGCCATGGTGGAAGTTACGCTCGCCGATGGCAGGGTTCTCACCGAGCATGTCGAAGCCGTTCGCGGCACCGCCGAAAACCCCATGACCCGCCAGGAGATCATGGCGAAGGCGCGCGGCCTGATTGCGCCGGTCATGGGCAACGCCACCTGCCAGAAACTCATCGACGCGGTGGTCGATCTTGAGCGTGTGAAAGACATCCGCGATCTCCGCCCCCTGCTTCAGCGGGCGTAACCACTCTGCTGCGGTGAGAGGCTGCGTGACATGGGGGGCACGGCCACTGGAATTTGTGAGACGATTCTGTTGGAGGGAACGAATATGAGCAAATGGGCCATCACCGTGGCTATGGCCGGTCTGGTGGGCACGGCTGCCATTTACGCCGCGAGCAAGTCTGTGACCGTACCATTAAAGGACGCGAAGGGACAGAGTGTCGGAAGCGCTACGTTGACCGAGGGCAAGGGCGGCGCGGGTGTGACCATCAAGTTGAACGTCAAGAACCTGCCGCCCGGCGAACATGCCGCGCACATCCACCAGGCAGCCAAGTGTGAAGGTCCGGCATTCACGTCGGCGGGCCCGCACTTCAATCCCGACCACAAGCACCATGGCTTGGAGAACCCGGAGGGACCCCATGCGGGCGACATGCCCAACTTCACGGTGAAGGCCAACGGCACGGCGAAAGTTACACTGGTTGACCCGAGGGTGAACCTGGGCGCGGGTGACCACTCCGTGTTTGCCAATGGCGGGACGGCGCTGGTGATCCACGCCAAAGCCGACGATATGAAGTCGGACCCGGCAGGCAACGCGGGCGACCGTATCGCTTGCGGCACGATCACGAAGTAGGGGTTAAGACGTCCCGGAAACCCGTGGTGGCCGGCGCATTTTGGGCAATTTGCCCAAAAACACGTGTTAAGCTCTTTGTTTCCATAGGCGCTTTGGGCAAATTGCCCAAAACTGCCGCGGCCAGCCGCTAAGGAGTTTGCTCCGCCAGCTCGATCTGCATGCAGAGGTTCATGGCGGGGGTGACTTCGCGGAACACGGCCAGCATCGATTCGACCAGGTCGAGGCCGGTCGCGCCGCGCACTTCGCTCTCGGACATCGGGTAGAAGAGCTGGAAGCCCGCCCAGCGGCTCCTGGGCGCGGCTTCGAGCGTCCGCCGAAGCTTGCGAACGCCGGGATAGCCGGCGCGGGCGAAATACACGGGCTGCTCCTCCCAACTGCCCGCATGCAGCATGAACCCTTCGCGAAGCACCAACCGCTCCAACTCCCGTTCCAGGGCGCTACGGGGCTTGAGCGCCTTGAGCAGCCGATGCCAGTCCCAATCCGGGCGCAACTGGCAGTAGCGGGACTCGCGCGGGGCTGTCACGTAGCCGCGCTCGATCTGCAAACCGCACTTGAAGAGCCGCTCGCCGGTATCCACGGTGAGAAAGAACTTGGAGCAGCCGAAGCTCACATTTGAGGAGATGGGCTTGGCCGCGCGATTGGCCCGCGGCAGGTAGCCGATCCACTGCCAATAGACGCCGCGCCCCCAGCGCTCAGTGACGAACGGCTGCCCGTAACGGGCCTCCAGCGCCAGTTTCAGGATGCGCGTGATGCGCTCGTGATCCTCCAGATTCCCGACGTGAATGCCGCGGTCGAAATCCAGGAACTCAGGCCGAAATCCGACGGCCACGCCCAATCCTGGGAGGACCACTGGAGGGTTGCCGTGCCGGGTGGCGGCGCTAGTCTTTTGAGCCATTTGCGACTATCTTAAACCAAGGATCCCTTACAGATCGAGTCTTCCCGCGCGGTTCCGGGTTACCAATGTAGATGCAGGCCTGAGAAGCGGACTTTGCAGGCAGAGGCAGATGGTGATATTCAGAACCTCGATTTCCACTGTGATCCTGACAGCGGCGCTGGCCGGCGCGGCCACGGATAAGCCGCCCGTGCTTCCCTTTGAGAGCCGCGCCGGGCTGACCCCACACGGCAGAATCGACGAACTGGTTTTCGAAAAGTTGAAGCGGTCGGGCATCCAACCCGCGAATCCATGCTCGGACGAAGTGTTTGTGCGGCGGGCGTACCTGGACGTCATCGGCACGCTGCCTGCGCCGGAGGAGGCGTCGCGGTTCCTGCTGGATCCAGATCCCAATAAGCGCAGCGTCTTGATCGATCGTCTGCTGGAGCGCAATGAGTTTGCGGACTACTGGGCCATGAAGTGGAGCGACCTGCTGCGGGTCAAGTCGGAGTTCCCCATCAATCTATGGCCCAACGCGGTGCAAGCCTATTACCGCTGGATTCGAATGTGCATCAGGGATAACGTGCCATATGACCGCTTCGCGCGGGAGCTGCTGGTTTCGAACGGCAGCAATTTCCGCGTGCCCGAGGTCAACTTCTACCGCGCCGTCCAAAGCAAGGAACCGCCGGCGATCGCGCAAGCCGTGGCGCTGACCTTCATGGGGGTGCGAGCCGAGAACTGGCCGAAGGCGCGCCTGGAGGGGATGGCGGTCTTCTTTTCACGGATCGGCTACAAGTCCACCGCGGAATGGAAGGAAGAGATCGTCTACTTCGATCCCGCGAAGAGCGCGCCGGGGTGCCCTCTGGGCCCGGCGGTTTTTCCCGATGGCAAGCCCGCTCGCCTCGCGCCGGGCCAGGATCCGCGCGAGGTTTTCGCCGACTGGCTGGTGGCCCCGGAGAATCCGTGGTTCACGCGCAACATCGTGAATCGAATCTGGTATTGGCTGTTGGGGCGCGGCATCATTCATGAACCGGACGATATTCGGCCGGATAATCCCGCGAGTAATCCCGAACTGCTGGCCTTTCTGGAGCGGGAGCTGGTCGCGGCCCACTACGACCTCAAGCACGTCTACCGGCTGATTCTGAACTCGCAGGTTTATCAGCTCTCTTCCATTCCTGGTAGCGACCATCCGGAGGGCGCGGCCAATTTCGCGTATTATCCGCTGCGCCGCCTCGATGCGGAGACGCTGATCGACGCCGTGTGCCAGATCACGGGCACCACCGAGGAGTATTCCAGCCCCATACCGGAGCCGTTCACGTTCCTGCCGGAGGGGCAGCGCGCCGTCGCGCTGCCGGATGGCAGCATCAGCAGCGCTTTTCTCGAGATGTTCGGCCGCCCGCCGCGCGACACCGGGCTGGAATCGGAGCGTAATAATAACCCGACGGCTGAGCAGCGGTTGCACCTTCTGAATTCGAGCCATTTTCAGCTCAAGATTCAACAGAGCGCCAAGCTGAGGACGGTGGTGCAGGCTCGGCCTGGAGGCAAGCCGCGAGACCCCATTGACCGCGTTTACCTGGCGATCCTCTCGCGTTACCCGACCGACGAGGAGTTGAAGATGGTGGCGTCGTACTATCAGTCCGTCCAAGGCAACAAGTGGCCGGCGATCGTGGATCTGGCGTGGGCTTTGATCAATAGCGCGGAGTTTCTATACAGGCATTAAATAGATGTGCTTACGTATGCGAAGACCGCTCCCTGACGGTCGCGGCTCCGACCGAGGCGATTCTCAGAGCCGCGACCATCAGGGAGCGGTAGGCCTGAATACGTGACTGAGCGAGTGACGACTATGGCAGCAGCATGGATTTCCAGACGCGAGGCATTGCGCCGCAGCCTTTTCGGCGCAGGCGGGTTGCTGTTGGCCGGCGGAATCGGCCGTCAGGTCCGGGCAGCGGCACAACCGGCCCGTGCCAAGGCGGTCATCCAAATCTGGATGTGGGGCGGCCCGGCTCACCTGGACACTCTCGATCCGAAACCAGCCGCCGGCTACGACTACTGCGGTCCGTTCGACAAGCCGATCCCGACTAACGTGGACGGGATGGTGATCAACGAGCTGCTTCCCCTGCTCGCGCGCCAGGCCGACAAGTATTCCATCATCCGCAGCATGACGCACGGCGTTTACGCTCACGAAACGGCGTCCTACATGGTTCAGACGGGGCGAAGGCCGGGTGAACGCCTGGTCTATCCGTGCGCCGGCGCGGTGGTCTCACTGCTCAGGGGCTACAACGCCGGATACCGCGGATTGATTCCTCCGTACATCGTACTCACCCAGCCGCAAGGGCGATTTTCCGAGAACGGATTCCTGGGGGAGCGCTACCGGCCTTTCGCCACCGGAGGCGACCCGGCGCAGGCGCGCTTCGCGGTGGAGGGCGTGGTCGCGCAGGGCATCTCCGACCAGCGGCAAAAGGACCGGCGCGAGCTGCTTCACAGCCTGAACACTTTGGAGAAAGCCCTGAAAGACGATGCCTCGTTGAAGGCTCTCGATGAGACCGAGCGGCAGGCCTATGAGCTGATCTTAGGCGATGCCGGCAAGGTGTTCGATCTTTCGCAGGAAAAGGACGAGATGAGAGATCGCTACGGCCGCAACACGTTCGGGCAGTCGTGTCTAGCGGCGCGGCGGTTGGTGGAGCGCGGCGTCCCTTACGTCACCATCAATTACGAAGGCTGGGATACGCACCGGCAGAACTTTCAGGTGATGCGTCAGAAGCTGCCGCAGATGGATAAAGGCATGGCCACGCTGCTCCAGGATCTGTCGGAGCACGGCCTGCTCTCGAGCACCATCATCTGGTGGGGCGGTGAGTTCGGCAGAACGCCCAAAGTCATGTGGGAAGCGCCCTGGAATGGCGGGCGGAATCACTGGGGAGACGTCTTCTGCGCCCTGGTCGCGGGCGGCGGTTTCAAGGGCGGCCATGTGGTGGGGGCGTCGGACGCCAAAGGGGAACAGGTGAAGGACCGGCCGGTATATCCGTGCGATCTCATCGGCAGCATCTATGAGCTGCTCGGCATCGACCCCGATGGCAAGCTGCCCAATCCCCAAGGCCTCGATGTCCGCGTGACGCCCACCGTTGCGGACGGCATCAAGATGGGCGGCCGCCTGAAGGAGATCATGTAACAATGCGTGTAACTCACTGGCTGGCGGCTTTTCTGGCGGCTGTCCCGGCGGCGCGGGCGCAGAACGCGCCGCACCTCGCTTATGTTCTTCCGGCCGGCGGCCAGCAAGGCACAACGTTTCAGGTCAAGGCCGGGGGGCAGTTCCTGCCTAACGTCTCCGAGGTGTATGTCTCCGGCAGTGGTGTTCAAGCCAGCGTGGTCAATTACGCCAGGCCGATGAATGGGATGCAGGCCGCGCAGTTGAGAGACAGGCTGCAGGAGCTGCAGAAGCAGGCGATAGGCCCCGCGGTCCAGATGGAAATGGCCGATATCCGGGTGAAGCTTCTCACCTTCAACAGCACCAGGCTCATCAGCCCGGTTCTGGCCGAAACCGTGACGCTCCAGGTCACAATCGCTCCCGGCGCGGCGCCGGGCAAGCGCGAGTTAAAAGTGGCAACGCCGCAAGGGCTGTCGAATCCGCTGGTCTTCTGCGTCGGCCAACTGCCTGAATTCACCGAGAAGGAATCGATCAGCGTCATTCAACCGGGCGCCAATCAACCGGGCGCTAACCAGCCGCGCCCCAATCAGGTGCAAATCAGCCGGCCTCCCACCGACATGAGTATCACGCTGCCGGCCATCGTAAACGGCCGGATCAGGCCCGGTCTGGCGCGGCCCCAGGTCCAGGCGCGTTCGGGTCAGCCGTTCACACCCGGCGAAGCCGACCGGTATCGGTTCCAGGCGCATCAGGGTCAGGAGTTGGTGATTGCGGCCAGCGCGCGCGAGTTGATCCCGTACCTGGCCGACGCGGTTCCCGGATGGTTTCAGGCCGTCCTGACGCTCTACGATGCCAACGGGAATGAACTGGCGTATGACGACGACTACCGCTTCCATCCCGATCCCGTGCTCCACTACGCCGTCCCCAAGGACGGCGAATACACGATCGAGATCAGGGACGCTCTCTACCGGGGCCGCGAGGATTTCGTATATCGCATCGCCATCGGCCAGCTCCCGTTTGTGACCAGCGCCTTCCCATTGGGTGGCCGCGCCGGCGCCAAGACTACCATCCAGCTTACGGGCTGGAACCTGCCGGTGAACAAGGTGACGATGGATGCCAAAGGCAAAGCGCCCGGAATCTATCCGCTTGCGGTGCATCGGGGGGAACAGACTTCCAACCCCGCGGCTCTTATGGTGGACAGCTTGCCCGAAAGCTTCGAGAAGGAACCCAATAACACCGCGGCCAGTGCGCAGCGGGTCAAGCTGCCAATCATCATGAACGGGCGCATCGATCAACCGGGCGACTGGGATGTCTTCCGTTTCCAGGGCCGCGCCGGCCAGGCCATTGTCGCGGAAGTTTATGCGCGCAGGCTGGATTCCCCGCTGGATTCCGTGCTCCGGCTGACCGACGCCAAAGGCAACCAACTGGCGTTCAACGACGATTATGAGGACCAGGGATCGGGATTGGAAACGCACCACGCGGATTCCAGAATTCTGACCACTCTGCCCGCCAGCGGAACCTACTATCTCTACCTGGGGGACGCCCAGCAGAAGGGCGGCGCAGAGTACGCCTACCGCTTGCGCATCAGCGCGCCACGGCCCGATTTCGATCTGCGGGTCACACCGTCGAGCGTCAACGCGGGCGGTGGCATGACCGTTCCCATTACCGTCCATGCCCTGCGCAAGGATGGATTTTCCGGCGAGATCGCGCTGGCGTTAAAGGGCGCTCCGAGAGGATTCAGCTTGGCCGGCGGCCTGCTGCCGGCCAGCCAGGACCAGGTGCGGCTCACCCTGACGGTTCCGCGGCTGCCCGAACCGGAACCGCTGAGCGTGAGCCTGGAGGGCCGCGCGACGATCCAGGGACGCGAGGTCACCAGGTTGGCAGTCCCGGCGGAGAACATGATGCAGGCTTTCGCTTACTACCATCTGGTGCCGGCAACAGACCTGAAGGTGGCGATCCGCAGGGGCGCTGCGTTCCGGGCCCCCATCAAAGTCATTGGCGAACAACCGCTGGAAATCCCCTCTGGCGGCACAGCCCGGTTTCAGGTTCAGGTGCCAATTCCCCCCAACAATCTCATCGGCAGGGTGCAGTACGAGTTAAGCGAGCCGCCGGAGGGAATCCAGCTCCAGGACGCATCGCCGGTCCAGGGCGGCGCCGAGATCGTGCTCGAATGCGATGCCGCAAAAGCCAAGCCCGGCCTGAGAGGAAACCTGATCGTCAATATCTCCGCGGAAAGAACGGCGCCGGCTGCCAATGCCAAGGCGCAGGCGAACAGGCAGCGCGTCCCGCTGGGCGCGCTGCCGGCCGTGCCTTTCGAAATCGTCAAGCGGCAGCATTAGCCGTGGGGCAGGCCATCGTTTTTTGTGGCCTGCCTGCTCACAAACAACGCAGACGACCAAAGGCGATCGTCTGCGCCACTGCAGCCACTTTAGACACTCCAGCGGATGCCGTCCACCTTGCCGCCGTCGTTTTCGGGCCCTGCCAGGAGCACGCTCAGGTCGACCTGCTCGGAGACCGGCTTTAGTTCGAATACCAGGAGGTTTTCGCCGGAACGCAACTCGACGGGCTTCTGGAACTGCCCGATCCGGTAGCGCGTGACTGCCTGTTCTTCCATGACCTTCTCGCCGTTGAGGAACGCCGTCAACCGGCCGTGCGCGCCCACCCAAAGGAATGCCTTGCGGTTCCCCTCGGCCATTACGCGCACGGCGGCCTTGTAAACGGCGGCATCGGAGGAAGGGGGCTGCCACCGGGTGAAGTGCAGCGTATCGGTGGGCGCGATGAAGCGCGCCCAGGTCTTGATGTCGGCCGACGCGTCCTGTGTCAGCAGCCACTGCCGGTTGCAGCGTCCATACCAGTTGCGGGGCTTGAACCAGCGGCGGCGGACACGCGCCGGATCGTCGCCGGCCACATCCCCAATCTCCATGGAGCCCATCTGGCGCTGGGAAGCCATGTGCAGGAACTCGATGTCGGCCGGGTGGTAGCCCATGACGGTGGCCACCAGGGCGTCGGTGGCGACCGGGTCCTCGCCGGCCAGGATCATGTTGCTGCGCACGATCTGGTCTGGAAGGTTGGCCCAGTGTTCGGAGTACTGCAACCCGCGGATAGCGTCCACGACACAATAGTCCGGGGGATGAAACGCCGCCAGATCCGTGATGAACGAGTCGATCCGGCCTTCGAGCGAGTGATTGCGGTGTAAATCGCCGTTCGAGAAAATCCCCTTGGGCGCGTAGACGATGCGCGGAGCCGTCCCGACGTAGTTCTTGAGGCACGCCGTGATGCCGCACTGCATGTGAACTTTCATCACGGGCACGGTGATCAGGAAGTCGCAGTTGAGGACGGTATTGGCCGGGACGTAAACCTTTTTCTCGCCGAAGGCGCCCACGCCGTTGGGGCTGCGCGGCACGTCCATCCATCGGAACTCGCCCGACGGGTCGCGCACGGCATCATAAGCGAGGTCGACGTAGTCGAACTTCTTGCCGGGGAAGCTGGCTCCGGCATCCTGGAGCATGTCCCCGAGGGTTCCCTGGAATCCCGGGAACTCGCCGCTCCATGAGTAGGTGAGCGCATCCACGTGGACGCCGTTCTGGAGCATCACGTTATCGGGCGCGGGGTCGCCGACGCGGCGGTAGGTGCCTCCTTCGGCCACCGTGATGCGGGCGGCGCGCGACTTCGCGGCTACGTATTCGACAACGGCCCTGGTCACGCGCAGATCGGTGACATCGCCAACGGAGAAGCTCTGCCGCGGCGGAAGGCTACCCAAATTCGGCTTGATGACCACCCACGAGCCGGGCTTGATCTTGGCCTCGAGGCTGCCGGCCCGCGGCCGCCCGTACTCGATGGCCTTCCATACCATGTCGCGAACGCGCTGGTAATCCAAGGGATCCTCGATGGAAGAAGGTTTGACCAGCTTGGAATGGGAGGATGCGACCAGCCCAATGCGCGCCTTTTCGGCCGGGGCTCCGCGCAGCGACAGGGCCGCCAGGCCCTGCGCCGACACACTGAAGAAAGCTCTACGGTCGATCGATCTCATGGCGATACATCCAGCTTCAGATGAAATCGGGTGCGCCGTCGGACTGGAACGCGAACCCGCGATGCCATGGCTTGCCCGGCATGCGCTTGAATGCTTCTTCGTCCATTTCGTAGCCCCAACCGGGCTTATCGGGGATTTCCAGGTAGCCGCCCTTGACCACAATGGTTTCTCCCTTGATCAGATCCTTGCGCGGAGACTCATCGTCTGGATGGTATTCCAGGATGACGAAGTTCGGTGTGGAGGCGGCGAAGTGGATGTTTACCAGCGTGGCCAGCGGCCCCAGCGGGTTGTGCGGCGCCACCTGGACGTAATGGGCCTCGGCAATGGCGGCAATCTTCTTCTGCTCGAGCATTCCGCCGGCCAGGCAGATGTCGGGCTGCACGATGTCGGCCCCGCCCAGGCTCATCAGTTGGTGGAACTGGTACTTGGTGTACAGTTCCTCTCCGGTGGCGATGGGGATCTGGCATCGGCGCCGCAGCTCAGCCATGGAATCCACGTTCTCGGGCCGTACCGCCTCTTCGAGGAACAGCGGGCGCACCGGCTTCAGGACTTCGGCGAGCTCGTAGGCTCGATAGGGGGCCCAGATTCTGCCGTGGGCATCGAAGCACAGGTCGACGTCCGGCCCGACCGCCTTGCGCATCGCCTCGGCCCGATCCCCGAACGCGCGGATGCCGGCGCCTTCCGGCACGAGGCCCAACGTGGCCTTTAGCGCCGTATACCCGTACTTGGCGATCAGACTTCGGGCCTGCTCGGGAGTGTTGGCGGCTTGGTAGCAACGGATCTTGTTGCGGCATTTCCCTCCCAGCAGCATGTAAACCGGCAGGCCGGCCGCTTTGCCCGCAATGTCCCACAAAGCGTGCTCGATGCCGCTGATGGCGGCGTTGACCACCAGTCCGCCCGGGAAACGCGTGAAATTGTACATGGTGGCCCACAGGTACTCGATGTTCCGGGGATCCTTGCCGACAAGCCACTCCTTAAAGTCGCGGACGGTTGCGGCCGTGGCTTCGTCGGGCCCTGCCGAATAGGCTTCCCCCCAGCCATGAATGCCCTGGTCGGTGGATATCTTCACGTAGACATAGTTTCTTCCCGCGTTGACCACGAACACCTGGACATCGGTGATCTTTAGCTGAGGCTTCCCTGTGTACCGCGGCGCGCTCTGCTCCATGGCAGCAGCCTGGAGCGGCAGCCCTATCGCCCCACCCGCGGCGATAAACTCACGTCTCATCATGTCGGCCATTCGGCACTCCCCAAGGTTGAATTTACAATTGAGAGTATAGCTCCATTGTCAGAGCCCACCCCGGCCGGCCGCGTGCAGTTGGTGGACGGCAGCCGAATTCTGTTAGAGTCAGGACCATATGGTGAGTGCCGCGGCCTCCTCGGAGCCTGTTCGGCGTGCCGCGTCCCCGGTGCGCTGGGCGATCATCGGGTTGTTGAGCCTGGGAATGATTCTTGCATATGCGTCCCGCTCCAACCTGTCCGTGGCCCTCGCGGTGCCCGACTTCATCAAGTCGTTCCGGCTTTCGGACACCGACCGGGGAATGCTCAACTCGGCCTTCTTCTGGGCCTATGCGGCGCTTCAGGTCCCGGCCGGCTGGGTGGTGGACCGATACGGCGTGAAGCTTCCATACGCCTTCAGCTTTGTGTTCTGGTGCCTGGCTTCCGCCGGCACGGCCTTGGCGCGCTCTGTGCCGCAGTTGGTGACGCTGCGCGTGGTCCTGGGCGTTGGCGAGTCCGTGGTGGCTCCCGCGAGCTATCGATGGATTCGCTTCAACTTTGCGGAAAAGGAACGTGGCCTCGCGGTAGGCCTCTATATGACCGGCACGAAGATCGGACCGGCTATTGGAGCTCCGCTCGCCGCCTGGCTCATCGCTTTGTACAACTGGCGGCTGATGTTTGTGTTGATTGGACTGGGCGGTATCGTCTGGCTGATACCGTGGATGCTGCTGGTCAAAGAGGATGGCCGTGAAGTTCAGAAAGCCATAAGAAAAAGAGACGACTCGCAACCCATTCCGTTTAGCCGGATCATGGCCAGCCCGGTTGTGTGGGGCACCATCGTTGCGTCCTTCTGCTACATGTACTTCGTCTACTTCTGCATGACATGGATGCCCGCCTACTTCATCGAGCAGCGCCACTTGTCGCTTTCCAAGATGGGCCTGTACACGTTTTTCAGCTTCGGTGGCATGGCCATGGTGGCCGCGCTGGCCGGTTGGGGCGCCGACCTGATGATCGGGCGGGGCGGTAATCCGGTCACCGTGCGCAAGTGGTTCACCATCGCCGGATTTGCCATCGCCTGCACGGAATTGATCGGCGGGCAGACTTCTTCGCTGAACGGCGCCTTGATCTTTTCGATTGTCTCGCTCTCGGGCCTGGGTCTGGCGACAGCCAACTACTGGGCCATCACGCAGACGCTGATTCCGGCTTCGGCAATCGGACGGGTCTCCGGGGTGCAGAACTGCGCGTGCAGCGTCGCCGGAATCGTCGCGCCGATCCTCACCGGTTGGCTCAAGCAGAAGACCGGTAGCTACGAAGTCCCGATGCAGGCGATCTGGCTGGTTCTGGTCCTGGGGATGATCGCCTACCTCTTCCTGGTCCGTGAAAAATACGCTCCGAAAGCAAGGGAACAGCAGGCGGCGAAATGAGAATCGTCCGCAGGGCGGAGGCGGTGAACGTCTCAGCCGCGCAGCTTCCCGAATGGCTTCCAGTCCGGCGGTTTGCGGAACTCGCGCCGGGCTTGCTCGATCTCGTTGCCTCGCGTCCAGATCGGCCCTAAGTCCGCGTAACCGAATCCCCCGCGCTCCGCCAGCGCAAGGTGCATCACGCTGGTTGGCTCGAATCCCATGACGGCGGCGGCGACGGCATCGACGGATACGGCGTTTGGCCCGGCAACCATCACGTTATGATGAACTGTGCGGGCGCCCGGGTCCGACGGCCAGCCGCCTTCCACGCCCCAAGCACCGCCTGCAATCGCGTAGTCGGCGGGATGATAGCTGAACAGGTCGACCACGACTTCGTCGGGATGCCCGAGCTTCAGCAGCCCGCTCTTCGGAAAGCCGTACCGCTCACCGGGAGCGATGCCCCGGTAATTCGCGACGGAGAGTGCCACGCCGGTCTGCTCGTCGGTGGCGAGCGGAGCCACGGAGATGATGCGGTCGCACTGCTGGATGGTTTTCGGCACGAAATACGCGCTGTCGGAGTTATTCCGCGCCACGGCCTTAGCATGCAGCGGGAGCGCCATGGACTCGTCGAAATTCAGATCGACCCGGTCAAAAGCGAGCTGGGGATACTTCCGCGACAACTCCCCGATCATCTTGTCGTAACTCAGCCCGCCGAACTCGCCGCCCCACTCCGTCGTCCAACCGTCGACAACCCGCTTGGACCTCTCGCGCGGCTGCCACTCACCCGATCCTTCGGCGATGGTGAATCGCGCGCCGCACTTGTGCTCCACCAGAAACTCGATCAAGCTGCGCACGACACGGAGGTCCGTGACCGAACCACGAAGGTAGCGGCGACGAGAGCCGCCACCAGCGCCATCCGGCCCAGGCTCGTAGCAAGTCTCAATCCTGGGTTTGACGACGACCCAATCTTGCGGGCCGACGATAGCGGTTAGCCCGCCGCGCCTGGTGGTTCCCAGAGAGATCGCCTTGCGCAGCATCGCATCGATCTGGCTGGAGCTCAACTCGGCATCCGCTGGGGCAGGGCTGGCGAGTCCCTCGATCTTGGTTCCATCGTGGTCTTCGGAACCCGTGAAACTCGACAGAACAATCCCCACGCGAGGGGCCGTGTCCTCAGTTGCCCCCGCGCTGGCGACATCCTTCTCTTGCTCCTGCTGTGGCTTCTGGCTCCAGGCACGGCCCAGCGCCGCGATAGCCGGGGCCGATTTCAGAAAACTCCTGCGCAGCACCTTGGCATGTGCTCCTGTGGGACGAGATGACCGCCGCCGCGGCCTCCATCATGAGGAGGACGCGGCGGCGGCAATACAGTCGATCACAAACCGTCTAGAAAGTAAAGCGGCCGTTGAGCTGGACCTGGCGGCCGGAGATGCCGGCTTTCTGGTCGGTGCATTTGCCGAAACTAGCATTGGTAACGCTGGTAACAGGATCGATGGGAGTGAACGCGTTCAGAGCGTTATAGGCCTCGCTCCGCAGCTCAAACTTGACGCGTTCGCCGAGCCGGAACTGCTTGCCCAGCACCAGGTCGAGGTTGACAAAGCGCGGACCCACCAAGTCGCTGTACTGAATCGGATTGGTGCGCGGCGTGAAGGCCGGCAACACCGAGACCTTGCTGGTGTCGAACCATCGGCCGCTGGTCGGGTTGGAGATCGCCGGGTCGCCCGAGACTACTACCGAACCAAGGCGGATTGGAGTACCGGTGTTGTACGTGAACAAAGCGCTCATTTGCCAGCCGCCCAAGACGCCATCGATGAACGGATTCACATGGTTCATGAAGTGACGGCCTTTCCCGAAAGGCAGCTCGTAAATGGCCGCTCCCGTCACACGCGCCTTCGCCGTGTTCGCGGGGATCCATGTCAGGTTGCGCGCGAAGGTGGCGATGTCGTCGTAATAGCTTTGCCCGACTTCGTGGTTGTAGTTGAGGCCAAAGGTCAAGGTCAGGCCGTTCGAATATGCGCGCCGGACCGAAATCTGGAGCGCCTTGTAATGGTCGCCCGCGCCGGTCGTAAACTGCTGATTGAGCGTGCTGTACTGCGGATACGGCGTCAGCAGGGCGCTTACCGCAACCGTGGCCTGGCTGCGCAAAGTGCCCGGCATCTTGTTGGCGGGCAGCAAGTTATAGAAGGGGTTGTTCACCTTGGCGGTGGTCTGGTTGCCGTTTGCAGGGCCCAGCTTGTAAGCAATGTTCGGATCCGCCAGGTTCAGGTTGAGGGTATACGGGACGTTCCGGCTCAACGACATGAAGTACGTGACATCGAGAACCATGCGCGACGGCAATTGCCGCTGCACGCTGATGTTGAAACGATCGCTGGTTTCCGGGTGGAAATCCGGGTTGTACCAGGTGCCCGTGCTGCCCATGTTCGTGTAAGTCCCGTAGCCCTTGCCTATCGGTTGCAGCAGCCCGGTAGGATAGGGATTCGAGAGGGTCTCCTGCGGCACGCCCTGCAACGCCGCGACCGATGTCGTAACGGCGCTGAAACCGTCGTAACTCACGCTGCCGAGCAGGTTGCTGGCGAATCCAGAGGTGAGCGTGGCCGGAGTGATGTAGCGGGCCCATCCCGCGCGAATGGCCGTCTTGTCATTCACACGCAGAGCCATACCTATACGGGGCTCCAACAACACGCTCGGTGGATCCCAGTTGCCAGGGTGGCTGTCGTCAGTGAAGATCCAGGCGCCGTTGTAGATGGGGTTGGAAGTCCGCAACGCGGTGACCGCCGCGGGCATTTGCGGAGCGTTGGCGCCCGACAGTTCGGGGATGGGAGTCGTCAGGTTGAGCGTGCGAGTCAGTCGATTTTGATAATCGACCAGCGGCCCGCTGTACTCGGCGCGCAGGCCGAGGTTGAGCGTCAGCCGCGAGTTGACCTTGAAATCGTCCTGCACGAAGTACCCGAAGAATGTGGACTTAATGTGCTGAAACGGAATGCTCTGGGCTGTGGAATTGCCGTCCATCGCACCCAGCAGAAACGTGGCCCAGCCGTTGCCGCTGAGCGCCGTATTGGGCGAGTTGTAGGTATTGGCAGTCAGGCCCGCGTCGAACGTGAATTGCGTGAAAATGGGCCGTTGCGCGTCCACCATTTCCTTGCGGAACTCCCCGCCGACCCTCAGGTAATGACGGCCGATGTTCTTGGAGAGCTTGGCCGCCACCGTCGGGGTCTGGGGCGTCTGAATCCAGTAGGTGAGAACACTGGAAGAAAAGACCAAGCCGCCCTGGGTGATGTTGATGTTGGGGAAGTAGACTTGGGGATTATTGGGCATGTACGACGCGTACCAGTTGTTGGGCCACAGGCTGGCAATTCCGGATGCCCCAAAATAGGTCGGCGGGGAATCGAACGAATCGTTGATACCGTTGTAGGAGGTGTGGATGTCGAACACCGTGGTCGGGTTGATGGTCCAGACCAGGTCGCCGCTGGCATTCACGGCGTTGCGGGTCGAGCCCTGGAAGTAACGCATTACCGAGCCGGTGCCGGTATAGTCGGAAGTCGTTTCCACGGTGTGCAAATAGCTGTACCGCGCGAAGAACTTGAGCTTCTCCGTGATGTTGTAATCGCTGCGGTCCATGAAGTTGTAGTACGGGTAAATGTCATAGAGCTGGTTCCTGGAGTTGTTGGCCCCCGTCACTCCGTCACCCGGGTTATTGGGCTGCCAGAGGAAGCTCATCATCTTCGCCGCGGTAGTATCGATCCGCGAGGCCGGAATCACGTTGCCCACGAAAGGCGTCCGGGTCACCGTGCTGCCGCTGGTCTGCGTAGTCCACGGATCGTAAATCACGGCCAGAGCGCCCGCCGTGTTCTTTTGCTGCGAGAAATCCCCGGTGCGCTCCGCCGCGGTGGGCAGCGTCTCAATTCTGGTTTGGTAGGGGTTGTTCAGGTGGATCGCCTCATACGCGAAGAAGGTGAACAGCTTGTTCTTCCGAATGGGGCCCCCGACGGTGCCGCCCCAGGTGTTCTGGCGCGTCAGGTTGGCGGTAAAAGTAACGCGGTTGGACATGGCACTCAATGCCGGGTTGCGGTTCATGTAATAGGCCGAGCCGTGGAATTCGTTGGTGCCGGATTTCGTGATGACGCCAATGACTCCGCCCGCGCTGTGCCCGTACTCCGCATCCACCGCATTCTGCTGCACGCTGGTCTGCTGCACCGCATCCTGTGGCGGCGTGTAGCCCGATTTCGCCACCGTCATGTTTGGCGACCCATCCAGAATGACGTCGTTCCTGTCATACGTATTCCCACCGACGTCAAACTGGTTGGCGGCCCAGAAATGGAAGGGCTCCTGCTGGGTCGTGGAGCGCACGACCACCGCCGGGTCCATACTGACGAGCATAAACGGATTCCGGCTGATTACCGGCAGCGAGTCCGCCATCCTCATGTCGACGGTGTTCGACATGGTCGAGGTATTAAACTCCACGCTGACCGGAGAGGCCTCCACCGTAATGGCTTCGGTCGCGTTGCCCACCTGAACCGCGGCGTTGACGGTAACGTCACCTCCGACTTCGACCAGGACGTTCTTTTGCACGAACTCGCGGAAACCCGCGGCTGTGACGCTGACAGTGTAATGGCCCGGGGTCACGAAATCGAACATGTAGTGACCCATTTCGTTGGTCGACTTTTCAGCTCTGACGCCGGTATTGTCGTTGGACAACGTCACGCTAGCGCCTGCAACCAGAGCGCCGGAAGGGTCGCGGACATCGCCTTGGACCCTACCTCGTGTCTCCTGTGCGGACAGCGATACCGCCAGGATGAGGATTAACAAATACACTTTCCGCTGAATAGACATTGAACTCCTCTTTCCCGTAATCCCGTGAAACTAACCAAGGGCTCTGATAGCCCTTACATGTTTATACACTGTCCCTGGAGCCGATTCAAGGATAATTCGGTCTTGAGGACCTGATTCAACTTTTCGGTGTTTCCGCCGCGTCGTGGAGTGGGGACCAAGTCCTTGAGCCTCATGGGCTTGTGGGCGATTTCACGCAACGGGGGACATCCCCTGCTAAGGGCTCTGGGGCAAAGCGCTCATGCCGTGCCGCCTAGCCTCGCGTTCCATCAGGCGTGTAAGCTCGGCTTTGCAGTCATCGGGCAGCCGGGATGGCGTGTGCCGCGCAATGAGACGTTCCACCTCGCGCGACGCGCGTTCGCGCAAGGTCGGCTTCCCGTCCTTGGTCCAGCGTACGCGGCTCGCGCGATCAATCGCCGGGCCGGGGAACGCAATCTCGCTGCGCAGGTAGCGGCGCGTGTGGTCGGATATCAGAAGATGCTTCTCTCGCAGCAACTCCTGGAGGATGGGGAGGGCCGGGAAATCTTCGCGCGGCTGGATGCCTGCCAGCAGCCGGTACGTCATGCCGCAGATCTCGTTATCGACTACCAGCTTCTCGAGGCTCTGGCAGTTCTCGAAATCCAGCATCCCCGGCCCTGAAATACTGTTGATCCCCGATAGGGCCGCGAGCAGGGCGCCCATACCGGTTTCGAGGCCCGCCTGGGCGTCGAGCTGCTTGGCGTCGCTCAGCGCCACGTAACCCTGGGTCGGCATGCCGAGGCTCTTTCCCACTTCGCTGTTGGCGCAGTCGAGCATCATGGTCTCGATGGCGCCCATGGGCGTAGTCTCGTACCGGACGTCGAAAACGGCCGGCGATCCTCCGTAAAGCACCGGGTGTCCCGGATTCACCAGTTGGCTGATAACGACGCCGCTCAGGGTCTCCGCGGTTTGCTGAATCAGGCTTCCAGCCAGCGTCACCGGCGCCACGAATCCACAAAGCGGCATGGAGACGAACTCGACTGGGATGGACCAGCGCGCGCAGTCCACCAGGTTCTGGCTGGTGACAGCGCTCCATTTCAGCGGAGCCGTGGGGCAGCAGGAGAAAACGCACAGCGGTTTCCGGCGCAGGGCCTCGGCTCCGCCGCGCACAGCGAGCTGCAGGTCGCGCATCACCTCGAACGCCTCAATGGTGAAGGCGCCGGTCACCACGGGCTTCTCTCCATGCAGCAGGCTCAAGTAAAGGCGATAGCTGTCGGAGATCTTTTCATGCACGTCCGCGGGAATGAAGGCGGTGCTCTGCGAGGCGATGTGGCCGAGGCCGCTGGTCAGCTTCACGTAGCGGACGTAGTCGGCGGTGGTGGGCAAGCGCATTTCGCCGGTGCGGCCGTCCAGGATATGAATGGCCGCCGAGCCCGGCGTGAAGTAGACGTTGTCGCCCGAGAAGTCGTGGGTCAGGTTGCCCAGCGCATCGAAGAGGCGGAAGGAATGCGGCGCCGTTCGCAGGGCCCGGTCGATGAGGTCTTCGGTGAACCGGACACGCGAATCCGCTCCGCCAGTCCCGGCGCCGTGATCGCACAGCAGGGCAACCACGGCTTGGTTATGGATCTCGACACCCAGCGTGCATAGCAGGCCGCGGGCTTCGGCCACGACGTTGGCGATCAGGTCATCGCTCAACAGCTTGAGTCGGGGTCGCATAAGTGTGGGGGGGCCATCCATAGACCCCATACAGGTATGGTTGTCTGGGACGTGGCCCGCTTCGCCGGTCTCTGGTCCGCTGCCAAGGCTCTCTCCGGCTCACCGGCATAGGTTGATGGTAGCTCATGTTCTCGTGCCAGGGTCACAAAGGGAGTCAAGCCGCCGATTTGAATGCCGAAGGCGACGACGAAGTGGTGGTCAGGTATCGTGGCCAGCCGTTCCACGCGTCCCACGAAGACCCAGTCACACGCATTCAGGACGATAGAACGCGGTGAGTGGGTGCTTGACGTTTTCCAATGGCTACCCGGCGGCAGGTTTGGATCAGTTCAGGAATAGTAATCCTGAAATCCACCTGGACTAAAGACTCGTGCTGAGGAGAAAACATGAGTTTTTTCCTACAAGAGAATTCAGGAGCAGAGCGCCTACAACGGTCACTTCGAGTCCACCTGCTATCACCCGCTGCTGCTGTTCAACCGCGAGGGCGATTGTCTGGCGGCAAAGCTGCGGCCCGGCAACGTCCACAGCGCCGACGAGTGGTGCGGTTCTACAACAAGCGGGGCACGGCGGAGCAGTGGATCAAAGAAGGCAAGCAAGCCGTGAAGATGACGCGGCTGAGTTGCCACCGCTTCCGGTCTAACGAGGTGCGCTGGTGGTTGAGCGTGATCGCTTACAACCTGGGGAATCTGTGGCGGCGGCTGGTGTTGCCAAGCCGGATCGGCAACTGGTCGTTGACGAGCCTGCAGCAGCGATTGGTGAAGGCGGGTGGCCGATTGGTCAAGCACGCCCGGTATTACTGGCTGCTGCTGGCGGAGAGCCATCTGACCAGGCGGCTGTTCCAGGCGATGGTGTGGCGGATTGCCGGCTTGCCAGTGCCGACGGGGTAGACGGAGGCGGTGGACGCAGCGAAATCAGGCGGCCAGGAGGTGAGGGTCGGCGAGGTGTTTGTGGAAGGCGCTGAAAAGGCAGGATTTCACGGTCTCGGATTTTTCCGCCAGGGCGACAACTACGCCTTGCGGGGAGAAGACGGCTCTCAGAGGGGAAAATGCAACTCGCAGGATCAAAGGATGGCGGCTGGGGGTATACTGACAGGCATCCGGGATCTAAAATGGAAATTCCGGATGAGATGTGGCTCACCCGAGCGACATAACTGACGGTCCCTTGGAGGAAGAATGGACACTCAAGACACATCCTGTGCTCCAGATTCAGTTGCAGTGCTGATTCCTTGCTATAACGAAGGGCTCACCATCGCAAGTGTGGTGCGCGACTTCCTCCGCGAATTGCCACATGCCCGCGTCTACGTCTATGACAACAACTCCACCGACAACACTCGCGCGGCCGCGCGCGCCGGAGGAGCGACGGTCGCCTGCGAATCCCGGCAGGGCAAAGGGAACGTAGTCAGACGGATGTTCAGCGATATCGACGCCGACGTCTATGTGCTGGTGGATGGCGATGAAACCTACGATGCCGCGAGCGCCACGGAGTTGATCGCCGCGTTGGCCGAGAACCACATGGCGATGGTCGTCGGGCGCCGGGTGCACCATTCGGCATCCGCCTACCGGCGCGGGCATGTGATGGGTAATGCACTTCTGCAACGCCTGGTCGGATTTCTATTCGGTCACTCGATCAATGACCTGCTCTCCGGTTACCGCGTCTTTTCACGCCAGTTCGTGAAGTCTTTTCCCGCCCTCAGCAGCGGATTTGAGATTGAAGCCGAGCTTACGGTTCACGCGCTGTCGCTGCAACTGCCGGTTCAAGAGATCGACACGCCCTACGGTGAGCGGCCGGCCGGGTCGGCGAGCAAGCTGCAAACATATAGGGACGGATTCCGAATCCTGGGCATGATCGTCAACCTGCTCAAGAATGAGCGGCCCATGCTATTTTTCGGAGTCCTCGCCGCTATCCTCGAGATCGCCGCGCTCGCCCTCATCTACCCGATCTTCGTCACCTATGTCGAAACCGGCCTGGTGCCGCGCTTTCCCACCGCGATCCTGACTACCGGTATCGGACTATTGGGATTCATCGGGTTGACCTGCGGCCTGGTTCTGGACACCGTAACTCGGGGGAGACGCGAGGCCAAATACCTCGCATGGCTCGCCGCGGGCGAGCGTATCTCGCAGGTGCGCCGGTTGGTTCGGGCGCGGGTGTCGCCTGCCGCCGTCGGAGCGCGTTAGCGCCGTCGTGGGTCATGGCCGCCGGGTTTGGAAATCGACTTGCGATCCGCGCCGGCCGGGGGGGGCGGTTGCGGGCACCGGGACGACGGGATGAATAACCTGGAGGAGGCGTTTTGACGATCAGGACTGCGGTATCAACGGAGGCCGAATACACGGTTCGCGACCAGGAGCGCATGCGACGCGCCAATCGCTACTTCGAATGGCAGTTCCGCTTGGCGGAGGAGCAACTGGGCAAACGAGTGCTGGAGATCGGCTGCGGCCTCGGCAATTTTACCCGTTATCTGATCGGCCGCGAGATCGTGGTTGGTATCGATATCGTGCCCGAGTGCATCGAAGGACACCGGGCCGCCCTTCCCGACCAGCCGAACCTGGTCCGGAAGTGTCTCGATGTCCTGGATCCGCAGTTCCTCCAACTGCGGCAGTATTCTCCGGATTCCATCGCGTGCCTGAACGTGCTGGAGCATATCTCGGATGACTTGCTGGCGCTGCAACACATGAATGCCGTGCTGCCACGAGGCGGAAGGGCGGTGTTTATCGTGCCTGCTTTCAGGGCCCTCTATGGCCCCATCGATGAAAAGCTCGGTCACTTTCGCCGCTACACAAGGAGCTCGATGAGGCGCTTGGCGCACGCGGCCGGATTCAAGCCGGTTCTGCTGCGTTACCTGAATTCGGCTGGATTCGTGGGGTGGTGGGTGAACGCCCATATCCTTAAAAAAGACCGAACAATCCGAGGCGCAAATCGCGCTCTTCGATAGCGTGTTTGTGCGGATTCTTTCGCGTGTCGAGTCCCTCGTCGAACCGCCCTTCGGCCAGTCGATTTTCACCGTGCTGGAGAAGCAATAGGGTCTCTGCGGCGTAGGCGTCAGCGGCGGCGTGCTTGATGCGGCTGGTTTTGGAATGAACGACGACACCCGTTTCTGAAACAACCTGTCGCAGCGCGCAATCCCCTCCCTGGACGGGGTCCGCGCCTTCGCGGTGCTGCTGGTCGTCTATTATCACATGCACATTTCACCAGAATGTGCCCAGTGTCTTGACTTACCGGCACCTGGCGGACGGCATCGGGATGGGATCCGTCCAGGGCGTCGGAGTGCCGAACATCTGCCGATATAACATCGGGGGCGGCACCGTCATCGAGGGCGCCTTTGGAGTGTTGGATCACGAGATCGGCCATAATTGGGAGGTATTCCTCGGGTCTGAGGTGGCGGACATGCACGCGCATTGGCTGTCAAACTCCACGGCTTACGATCAATTTGCGACCATCTATAGCGATGATAACTACGTGACAGACAAGTTCATTTCCGGCGATCCTGTACAGGGATTCACATGGACGGCAGTCAATAACTTGGCATACAACGAAACGGAGACCTTCTCCTTCCACGATCTGTATTTGCAAGGGCTTAAGGCCCAGGACGCCGGAGGCAAAAAGGCCTTTGCCCATTTTGTCGTGGATGTGCAGTGAGCTGGCCCGGTGGTTTGGGAAGAGGCCGCCCCACGGCTTCCTATTCGAACTCTTTGATATAGATGTTCCGATACGCGACCGGGCCGTGATCACCTTGCAGCATGATGGGGTCTCTGGCGGCTTCCGGAATGTTCATATGACTGGTAGTCGGGCCGGAAAGCGTCACGTTTTCCTGAACCGGAATCTCGTTCAGGAGCACGCGGAGCACCTTGGGCTTCGCCATCATCTTGCCCGACTGGTCGAAACGCGGCGCCTGGAACCAGATGCGAAACGACTGCCATTCTCCGGGCGGCCGGGCCGCGTTGCTGGCCGGGGGAGAGCCGCCGCCACCTTCCGGCAACTCATAGATTCCGCCGCAATCGCCCACCGTCATGGGACCTGTGGATCCGAAGCTGTCGAAGACCTGCACTTCGTACAGGCCGTGCAAGAAGACGCCGGAATTCGACCCCTTGACCAAGAGGAATTCGAGATATAGCTCGAAGCTGCCGAACTTATCGTCGGTGACCAGGTTGGCCGTCTTTCCCACCTTGCCATTGACGATCCGGTCCCCGGGAGCCGGTCTGGCGGTGAGCTGCGTGGGTGAGAAAACCCGTCTCCAAACCACGCTCTTCGCCGTGAACCACTCGTGCGGGGCCTGGTTCTCGGAGTGCCAGCCCGTGAGATCGCGTCCGTTCAGCAGTGGACGCCATCCGGTTTCCGAGAGAAACGGCGGATCGCCGTGGGTCTCGCCGTGATAGAGATCCGGCAACTTCTGCGCGACGGCGGCGGAAGTCAAAAGGCAAATCAGCACCAAAATGGTCTTCATGCAGAATCACTCCTGGCGCGGCAGGGGAGCGGCTGCGCGCCCCGTTTAGATCCGAATCGGGGGACCTGCCCAATAGGTTAGCTCAAAGCCATGGCCGGGGGCTGCATAATTATGCGGAGCCCCATAAATGATTGGACTGGCAAGCCCGAAAGGCGTAGAATCTAGCCTATAGAGGTTTGTTCCTTACGGAACATGAAGGAGGTCACGTGAGACGCTGGTTTCTCGTATTCGTCACGCTTGCCGCGCTTGCAGGCTTGGCATCGGCGCAAGAGTTCCGCAGCACGTTAATGGGCAGGGTTACCGATCCTTCGGGGTTAGGTGTCCCCAACGCCACGATTGTGATCGTCAAGACTGACACGAACACGCGCTCCGAGACGGTTTCGGGGGCGGAAGGTAACTATACAGTGCCGTTCCTGGCGCCGGGTCCTTATGAAGTGACCGTAGAAGTCGCCGGGTTCAAGAAGTACGTGCACTCGGGCATTGAGGTGGGAACCAACCAGCGCATCGCCGAGGACATCCGGCTCGAGGTGGGGAGTTCCACCGAGTCGGTCACGGTGACGGCCGAGTCGCCGCTGGTGAGTTCCGTGACGGCATCATCCGGCCAGGTCATCACCACCCAGGAAGTCGCGAACTTGCCAATGAATGGGAATACCCCGCTGGCCTTGGCGCGCAACGCGATGGGTGTCATCCCCAAGCAGAAGCACCTGCTCAACCAGGTGAAGCCGTACGACACGGGCAGCGCGGTGGATATCTCCCTGGGCGGCGCGAACGCCGGCTCGAACGAATACCTGCTGGACGGCGTGCCCAACATGAGCAGCGCGGCCCGCGCGGGGGCTTTCAGTCCGTCCATGGACGCAGTGGACGAAGTCAAGGTCGAGTTGTACCAGGTAGACGCAGCGTACGGCGACACGCTGGGCGGCACGGTGAACATCACCACCAAGAGTGGAACCAACCAGTTCCACGGCTCGCTGTACGAATTCAACCAGACCTCGGCTTTGGCGGCCAACCAGTTCTTCCTGAACGCCGCGGGCCAGCAACAGCCGATTACCCGCTCGAACCAGTATGGCGGCACGGTGGGCGGCCCGGTCAGGGTGCCGAAGGTGTTCAACGGCAAGGACAAGCTGTTCTTTTTCCTGGCTTACGAAGGATTCAAGGATTCCAGCCCGGGCGTGAGCACGTCGGCGGTGCCGACGGTGGCCCAACGCGGCGGCGACTTCTCCGCGCTGCTGGCGGCGGGCTCGGGGTTCCAACTCTACGATCCCTCGACGGCGGTCCTCAGCGGCGGCCGGATCACTCGCCAGCCGTTTGCGGGCAACATCATTCCGGCGTCGCGGATCAACTCGGTTGCGAAAGCCTACCTGCAATACTTCCCGTCGCCCAATCAGCCGGGCAAGGCGGACGGCGAAAACAACTACGTGGTGCCGAACCCGAGCATCAACAATTTCGCCTCGTGGGTGGGACGGGCGGACGCCAGCATCGGCTCCCGGAACAAACTCTTCTTCAACATGCACGAGAGCTCTTACACGCAGTCGACGGCCGACATCTTCCAGAACCTCGCCACCGGCCAATACAGCGGCCTGGACATCTGGGGCGGCGTTCTCGACGACGTTCACACGTTCACTCCCACCCTGCTGATGGATACCCGCCTGGGCTTCACGCGGAGTTACTCGAGCAGCTTTATCAAGAGCGCCGGCTTCGACCCGACGCAGCTCGGATTGCCGAGCTATATGGCGACCTATTCGCTGCGGGAGGCGATGCCGCGCATTTCCTTCTCTGACAACTACGCGGGCCTGAGCACCTCTCCCGGCTCCGTGACGCCCTTCACGTCGATCCAGTGGTTTACCAGCTTGACGAAGGTTGCGGGCCGCCACACGCTCAAAGCCGGCTTCGATTTCCGGCGGTACGACGCCAACAGCCTCAGCCCGGGCTACTCGGCGGGCACGTTTACGTTCGGCACAACCTGGATGATTGCCGGCACGGGCGCATCGGCTCAGCCGTTCGGCGGCTCGATGGCATCGTTCCTGCTGGGCCTGCCCACCGCCGGCCAGTTCGACGTCAACACGGGCTATGCTTACCGCAGCTATCTGTTCGGATACTTCCTCCAGGACGACTGGCGGGTGACGCCGACGCTGACCATCAACGTGGGGCTGCGCATCGAGCATGAGACCCCCATCGTGGAGCGGTACAACCACATCGTGAACGGCTTCAATCCAACGGCGGTCAACTCGGTGGCGCAGGCCGCGGCCGCGGCTTACGCAAAGGCTCCCATGTCACAGCTTGCGGCCAGCGCTTTTTCGGCGCTCGGCGGGGTGACCTACGCCTCGTCTTCGGACCGTTCGGGCTATTCCCTGCCGGCCTTCTTCCCGAGCCCGCGGGTGGGCCTGAGCTGGGCGCCCTCCGCATTCCATGGCAAGACCGTCTTCCGCGCCGGCTCTGGGGTTTTCAACAACAGTGTCGGCGCCTATCTGACCGGGCCGACCACGGGCTTCAGCCAGACCACCAACCTGGTGCCGACCAACGACAGCTACGTGACGCCGTACGCCACGCTGAGCAATCCCTATCCCGGAGGCAGCATCCAAACACCGGTCGGCTCAGCCCTTGGCGTGAACTCGAACCTTGGCAACACCATCAGTTTCTACACCTCCCACATCACGAACCCATACAGCGTCCGCTGGAACTTCGACGTGCAGCGGGAGATCGGCAAAGACATGATGTTGCAGGTGGGCTACGTGGGCAACAAGCAGGTTCACGGAACCCTGGGCAATGCCATCTCTTCGACGCCGCTGCTGCCGTTCCTCAGCCGCTCGCCGGTTCGCGACCAGGCCACCATCAATGCGCTGGCCGCGGTGGTGGCGAACCCCTTCGCCGGGCTGCTGCCGGGGAGCACGATCAACGGTACCACCATCCCGGTGGCTACGCTGCTTCAGGCGTTCCCGGAGTTTACGGGCGTCACGCAGAGCAACAGCAACCCCGGTTGGGGCACCTTCAACGAACTGTCCGTGATGTTCCGGAAGCGGTTCGCGAAGGGCCTCCAGGCAACCGTGAATTATCAGCATTCGCGCCAGTTGAATTCTTTCCAGAACAACGCGGGCGACTACAAGCTTTCTTACGGCCCCACCTCCGGCGACTACCCCGACCACTTCGTCATCACGGGCAGCTACAATCTGCCCTTCGGCCGCGGGCAGAAGTTCCTGGGCGGCGCCAACCGGGCCTTGGATCTGGCGATCGGCGGCTGGATACTCAACAGCGTCTATACCTGGGAGAGCGGGGGCGCGCTGTCGTGGGGCAATGTCATTTACTACGGCGGCAATCTCAATATGCAGCCCCGCAATCTCGCCCAGTCCTTCGACGTCACGCGATTCGAGAGGGCCTCGGCGGCTCAGCTCAGCCAGAACTACCGGACATTCCCGCAAATGTTCCAGAACTCGCGTTCGGACGCGGCCAACAACGTGGATCTGTCCATGCTGAAGGATTTCCATATCACGGAACGCATGCTCGCGCAGTTCCGGTTCGAAGCGTTCAACGCTTTCAACCGGACGCAGTTTGCCGCGGCGAACGTCAGCCCGACGTCGTCGGCTTTCGGCACCATCACGAGCCAGGCCAACACGTGCCGGCAGATCCAGATGGGACTGAAGTTGAAGTTCTGACACCGTTGGCAAGGCGGCATTGCGCCTCAGGCGCGGAAATCGCAGTCAGAGTCGCCCTGACCTAAGTGTGGGCAGCAGCGGCGCCACCACTTGGAGCACGACCCGCGGCGTCGCCATCAGCAACGGCGCCATGGCCCTCCAGCCCACCGCCGGCACAGCCCGCAGCATGACGTAAAGCAGGAGCGGTGTGAACACCCGAGTTCCCGAATAGCATTCCTCCCAGAAACTCCGCGCCATGCACAACCCGACGAAGCTCCATAGCACCATCGCCGCTTCCATCTGCCCGAAACCGTTGTGCCGGACAAGCCATACGCTGAGCAGCACCGCCAGCAGGAACCCCAGCAGACCCAACCGGTCCAGCCACCCCAGCCCGGCATTCACGGCTCCGCTGAACGGATAGGTCTTCGGGTCGAGCAACGTCTCGAATATTCCCTGGAATGGAATCAGTTGCCCGAGCCGCTCGTCCGAATAGTCCGGCGTCCGCAAATTTACATACAAGTACCACGCCGCCGCTGGCGCCACCGCGGTGGCCAACGCCGCCGCCTTCGCGAACCGGCGCTCCACCGCCAGCGACAGACAGGCAGCGCCGGCCAACACCAACCCCGTCTCCCGGCTCAGGCAGGCCAGCGCCAGTACCACGCACGCATTGGCATCCTGCTTTAGCCGTACATACAGGGCGAAACCGATACACAGTGAAGTGAATGCCAGGTCCACCGTGAGCCGGTCGAGCGAAATCAACGCAGCCGGCGCGAGAACAAACAGCGCCGCCCATCGCGCGCGCAGTCCCAATGAATCGAGATACCGGCTCAGCCACCACGCGCCCAAGAACAGAAACAACAGGTTCGCTCCAATGTAAGCGGGGTCGATCCATGCCTGCCGCCCTGACGCCAGCAGGAACGCCATCGCGGGCAGCAGGATTCGCCGGTAGCGCCGGCGTGGGACATCCAAGTAGCGCCGGATGTCAGTCCTGATCAGCGGATCGTGGGCCACGTAGTGGTACATCTGTCCGTCGTACCCGCCGCTGTTCGGGAAAACATAGACCCTCTCGCTGGCGAGCGCGGGAGGCACCGGGTAGTTCGAGCCGGTGCAGAAGAGCGCGGTCCAATTACCTCCGTACCGGGAATGCACGATCAGAAACTGCCAGGCCAACCCGGACAGCGCGCACAGCAAGGCGGTGGTGATCCAGACGCGATGGCGGCCGGTACGATAGGTCGAGAGGGCCGCCCGTAGGGTCATCCGTCTATTTCATCAGATTCACAGTTCCGCGTGGGCATGTGGAAGACTCCGCCTGCGCTGGCTTATTGTGAAAGCATGCACATCGCCACGCTTGCTCTCGTCCTGTCTTCGGTCGCGGCGCCGGGGCGAGCCTCGGTGCAGGTGATCACGGACCCGCACGCCACGCCGCGCGAGTTGTTCGGCGCGGCGCGGCTGCGCGCGGTTGTGCAGCCGCTCACCGGGCAGGACCGGATCGTCGCCGCAATGCGGACATCGCCTCTCTTCGCGGAATTTCCGGACCTGCCGGAAATTCCGGCGGGGACTGCCGAAGCGTTCCGCCTCCGCCGCGTCCGCGACACCTGGCTGGTTGTGGGAAGCGACGCTTCCGGCGTGCTGTACGGCTCTCTCGAACTCGCCCGGCGCATTCAAGAGGCTGGCCGCTTGCCCGCGGATCTCGATTTCACCGATCATCCGGCATTCGTCCTGCGCGGGACCTGCATCGGCATGCAGAAAACCGAGGTGACTTACGACGGGGCCGTCTACGACTACCGCTACACGCCCGAAGATTTCCCGTTCTTCTATGACCAGCGGCTGTGGACTCGCTACCTCGATTTCCTGCTCGAGAACCGTATGAACACGCTCTACCTGTGGAACGGCCATCCGTTTACCTCGCTCTTGAAATTGCCCAAGTACCCCGAGGCGCGGGAACTGACGGATGAGCAGCTTGACCGCAACATCGCCATGTTCCGCTGGCTCACCGGGGAAGCGGACAAGCGCGGCATCTGGGTGGTCCAGGGCTTCTACAACATCCATATTTCGCACGCCCTGGCGAAGGCGCGCGGCGTCCCGTTCCACCAGAGCGCTCCCAGCCAACTGGCGAGCGAGTACACCCGTTATTGCATCTCCGAGTTCATCCGTAACTATCCGAGTGCCGGACTTCTGATCACGCTGGGCGAAGCGCTGAGCCCGCGTTACGGGCCGGAGTGGCTCACCAAGACCATCATCCCCGGCGTCCAGGACGGCATGCGCGCGCTGGGCATCACCAGGGAGCCGCCCATCGTGGTCCGCGCCCACGCAACCGATATCGAGAACGCCATGAGACAGGCGCTGCCGTTGTACCGGAACATCTACACCATGCACAAGTACAACGGCGAGTCGCTGACCTGGACCGAGGTGCGCGGCGACATCCTCAAGATGCACCAGATGCTCGTCAATCTGGGCTCGATGCACATCGTCAACGTGCATCTGCTGTCGAACCTGGAACCATTCCGTTGGGGGTCGCCCGAATTCATCCAGCGGTGTATGCAATCGATGCAACGGATGGGCGTGAAGGGACTGCACGTGTATCCGCTGCGGTACTGGGAGTGGCCGGTCAGCGCCGACAATCCGCCGGTGCTCCAGATGGACCGCGACTGGATCTGGTTCGAGGCCTGGGGGCGATACGCCTGGAACCCGGGGCGCGCGGCCGCGGCGGAGCGCGAATACTGGATCGGGCGCATCGCCGCCAAGTACGGGACGCGCGAGGCCGGCGCGAAGATTCTGGACGCCTATCAGCTTTCGGGGGTGTGCGCGCCGCGGTTGCTGCCGCGCATCGGTATTACAGAGGGAAACCGCCAGTCGCTCACCCTGGGCATGCTCATGACGCAGCTCATCGATCCCGCGCGCTACAGCCCGTTGCCGCTGCTGTGGACGGCGCAAGCGCCGCCCGGCGAGCGGCTCGACGAATGGGTCAAACGCGAGTGGGAAAAGCAGCCGCACCAGGGAGAGACGCCCATCCAGGTGGCGCGGGAGGTGGTGGAGTCGGCGGCGCGTGCGGTGGCGGCCGCCGAAGCGGCCGAGCCGGGCGTGACCCGGAACCGCGACGAGTTCCTACGCTTCTTGAACGATACGCGCGCGATCGCCGCCATGATGCGGTACTACGATGCCAAAACGCGGGCCGCGGCGTTGGTGCTGCGCTACGGTTATAGCGGGGACGTGGCGGATCTGAATCACGCATTGCCGTTGCTCGAAGAGAGCGTGGCGGAGTATCGCAAACTGGTGGCGCTCACGGACGCGGCCTACCGGCAGGCGTGCAGCGTGCACAGCGCTTCGCGGCGCATTCCCTTTTTGGGCGCGCCCAACCGGTACACGCACTGGCGGGATTGCCTGCCGGAATACGAGCAGGAGCTGGCGCGGTTCCAGCGGAACTTGCAGGTGGTCCGGACATCCGGCGCGCAGCAGCGCTCAAACCTGGACTGGCTTTTCGAATGACACAACGGGAGATAGTCATGAACTTGCAGCGTCGCAATTTGCTCCAATCGATCGGGGCTGCCGGGCTGCTGAGCCTCGTCAGCCCCCGCGAACAACACGCGCAAGAGGCGGTGGCGCGCGCCACGCGCGGCACGGGTGCGCCTCGCATCAAAGACATCGGCGTGATCGAATGCCAACCCGCCGGTGTGCGGCTCACGGTAGTCAAAGTCACCACGGACCAGGACGGCCTTTACGGTTACGGGTGCGCCACGTTTACGCAGCGCGCCGATCTGGTCAAGCCGGCCGTGGAGAAGTATCTGAAGCCGTTCCTGCTTGGCAAGACCACGGACCGGATCGAAGATATCTGGCAATCCTGCTACGCCAGCTCGTACTGGCGGAACGGTCCGGTGCTGAACAACGCCATCAGCGGCGTCGACATGGCGCTGTGGGACGTCAAGGGCCGCCAGGCGGGCATGCCGGTCTATCAGTTGGCCGGCGGCAAGTGCCGGGAGGCCGCCGATACTTACGCCCATGCGGATGGCCCCGAATTCAAGGACGTGGTGGAGGCGGCGAAGCGCTATCTGGCACAGGGGTTTCGCAACGTGCGCGTGCAGGTGGGCGTTCCCGGAATGTCCGCCTACGGGGCCGGGCGCAGCGGCGATACGCAGGTCAAAGCGCTGCACGACAAACCGGTCTTTGAGCCAGCATTTTACATCCGCCGCGCGTTGAAACTTCTCGAGGTCTGCCGGCAGGAGCTGGGCGAGGAGGTCGAGCTGCTTCATGACATGCATGAGCGCGTGTTGCCGAACCAGGCCGTGCAGTTCTGCAAGGACGTCGAGAAGTTCAAATTGTTCTTCGTCGAGGACCCGCTCTCGCCGGAGGACCTCGGCTACTTCCGGCAGATCCGGCAGAATTGCGCCACGCCGATCGCCATGGGCGAACTCTTCAACAGCCCGCACGAGTGGATCCCGCTGATCGCGGAGCGGCTGATCGACTACATCCGCGTGCATCTTTCCCAAGCGGGCGGGTTCACGCCGGCGCGCAAAATCGCGATCCTCGCCGAGATGTACGGCGTCAAGACCGCGTGGCACGGTCCGGGCGATGTGTCTCCGATCGGTCACATGGCGAACGTCACGCTCGACGTGGCCTGCCACAACTTCGGCATCCAGGAGTACTCGCCGTTCAATGACCGCACCCAGGAGATCTTCCAGGGCTGCCCGGTGATGAAAGACGGGTACCTGTGGGTGAGCGAGAAGCCCGGCTGGGGCATCGAGGTGGATGAGAAGGCGGCAGCCAAGTTCCCCTTTACCGCCGGCAGGAACAACCTGAACGGTGGTTGGGGCGAGGTTCGGCGCCGCGATGGCACCGTGATCAAGCAGTGAGCCCTTGGCAGGGCGGCGGCCCAGAGGGCACCCCGCCTCTGGCGCAGCGGCCCTGCTCCATTGGAGCGAGTAGCGGTCAAGACTCATTACGGCAGAGAACCCGAGTATGATATGAGGTCTATGACCAACCCGGCGCACGGCCGGACGCGGTGGATCTTGATCGTATGGATGTTTGCGATCAGCGCCATCGCCTACCTGGATCGCGTGAACATTTCCATTGCCGGCAGCTCCATCGAACAGGAATTCCAGCTTAGCCATATCCAACTCGGCTGGGTGTTCAGCGCCTTCGTGCTGGGGTATGCCCTGTTCCAAGCGCCGGGAGGCCGCCTGGCCGATCGTTTCGGGCCGCGGAGAATTGTCGCGCTGGGAACCCTGTGGTGGGCCGTGTTCACAGCCCTGACGGCGCTGGCGCCCACGGGCATTTCCGGTGTGCTGATCATTCTGCTGGCCGTGCGCTTTTCGTTGGGAGTGGGGGAGGCTGTGGTTTATCCCGCTTCCAACCGGCTGGTGGCAAGCTGGATTCCTTCCCAAGAGCGCGGGGTGGCTAACGGATTGATCTTCGCCGGCGTGGGCGCGGGCGCCGGCATCACGCCGCCCCTCATCACTTATATTCTGCTGCACTGGGGCTGGCGCTGGTCCTTCTGGATCAGCGCGGTGATCGGGCTGGCGGCGGGCGCGGTCTGGTATTTGCTGGCGCGGGACCGGCCCGAGGAACATCCCTGGGTGACCCCGCAAGAGGCCTCCCACATCCGGTCCGGACTGCTGGACCAGCCGGCCGGACCCTCGGCAAAGGCGGTGCCGTGGGGAACGATTCTGAAGAGCAAAGAGGTGCTGGTGGTTTCGTTGAGCTATTTCAGTTATGGCTATTCCGCCTACATTTTCTTCACCTGGTTCTTCATTTACCTCAGCAAGGTGCGCGGCCTGGACCTCAAGTCGAGCTCCTTTTACGGGATGCTTCCGTTTGTGGCGATGGCCACGTGCTCACCCCTAGGTGGCTGGATCAGCGACGGCCTGACGAAGCGCTATGGGAAACGCACGGGTCGCTGCGGGATTGCCGTGGCCGGCATGGGGCTGTCGGCGCTGTTCATCGCGCTGGGGACGCTGGCGGGGGATGCGCGCGTGGCGAGCATCGTGCTGGCGGGAGGCGCTGGCGCCCTGTATCTGTCGCAGAGTTCTTTCTGGTCGGTGACGGCCGACATCGCCGGCCCTTCAGCCGGAACCGTTTCCGGCGTAATGAATATGGTCGGGCAATTTGGCGGTGTCGTGACCGCTTCGCTCACTCCGCTGGTGGCCGCGCACTTTGGCTGGGCGGCGTCGTTCCTGGTGGCGGCAGCCCTGGGCGTGGTGGGATCTCTCGCTTGGCTGGTGGTGAATCCTGAGCGGACACTATTTCGGGAGCCCGTGGAAAGGACCTGAAAGAGGCAGTAGCAGAGTTCGGCAGAATCTGAGGAGCAATTATGTGGAATGCCGATTTGACACGGCGGGCGTTCGTGGGAGCGATGGCGGCCGCGGGACTCACGGCCGCGGACGACGGTTGGGTGGAGCTGTTCAACGGGCGCGACCTGGACGGATGGCGCCCGAGCGAGAACCAGGGTTCCTGGAAAGCGATAAATGGCGAGCTGGTGGCCGACGGGCCGAGGTCGCACCTGTTCTACACGGGTCCGGTGCGCGGCGCCAACTTCCGGAACTTCGAGATCGAAGTCGCGGCGCTCGCGCGCCCCGGCTGCAACTCGGGGATCTTCTTTCACACCACCTACCAGGAAACGGGCTTCCCGCTGAAAGGCTTCGAGGTCCAGATCGACAACACGGCGACGGGCGAAGGCACGTACCGCGAAAGAAAGAAGACCGGTTCGCTCTACGGCCTCCGCAACATCTACAAGCAACTCATTCCCGATGACCAGTGGTTCAAGATCTATACGGCGGTACGGGGCAAGAACATTCAGGTGCGGCTCAACGGCACGCTGCTGGTGGATTACACCGAGCCGGTGCCGCCGGTCAGAGCGGAGGGCGATCAACGCCAGCGTTACCTCGACCGCGGCACCTTTGCGCTGCAATGCCACAATGACGGGTCGAAGGCGCGGTTTCGGAGCGTGCGCGTCCGACCGCTCCCGGATGACCTTCCCACCCCAGGAGCCGCCCCCGTGGTAGACGACGTCTTCCGGCAAATCGTGACCATGGGCACCCACAACATCCCCATGGTGGACTTCCACGTTCATTTGAAGGGCGGGCTGACGCTGGAGGAGGCGCTGGCGAAATCGCGAAAAGACGGCATCCAGTATGGAATCGCGGTGAACTGCGGAAAAGGGTTCCCCACGGAGAACGACGAGGGCGTCCGAAGTTTCGTGGATGGTCTCAAGGGTCAGCCCGTGTTCATAGCGATGCAGGGCGAGGGCCGGGAATGGACGCAGATGTTCTCCCGGCGGGCGGTGGCGTTGTGCGACTATACCTTCTCGGACTCGATGACATGGACCGACAACCGCGGACGGCGCATGCGCCTGTGGATTCCCGAGGAAGTGGGGAGCATCGCGGATGCCGGGGAGTTCATGGATACGCTGGTCGAGCGGACGGTGGGGATTCTGGAACGGGAGCCAATCGATATTTACGCCAACCCGACCTTCCTGCCGGCCCTGCTTGCGAGAGATTACGACCGGCTCTGGACCGAGAAACGGATGACGCAGGTCGTCGGCGCCGCCGCGCGCAACGGAGTGGCCATCGAGCTCAACGATCGCTATCGCCTGCCCAGCCCGCGGTTCGTGCGCACGGCGAAGGAAGCCGGGTGCAAGTTCACGTTCGGAACGAATAACACAGGCCCAGCCGACCTGGGCCGCTGCGAATACGGGTTGCGCATGGTGAACGAGTGCAAGCTGGGGTGGCAGGATTTCTTCGTGCCCGGCGCCTGGGGGCCTAAGGCGGTGGAGCGCAAGGGCGGGGCGCTCAGAGGCTGAGAAGAAAGCGAGCGGTCATGAATAGGAGCCTTACATGAGTTACATGAGAATGATGTCGAGACCGATGTTCACTCTGGCGCTGGCTCTCGGGCTACTCGCCGGACCGATGGCCGGACAGGCCAAGAAGGACTACTTCGCCTACATCGGCGCGTACACGAATGTGGGGACCAGCAAAGGCATCTGCGCTTTCCGCTGGTCGGGTGACACGGGCAAGCTCACTCCGATCGGCCTGGTGGCGGCGACCAGCAACCCGGGCTTTCTCGCCGTGCATCCCAACCATCGCTTTCTGTACGCCGTCGGCGAAATCTCGCAATACGAAGGACAGCCCACGGGGCTGGTGCTGGCGTACGCCATCGATCCGAAAACCGGCAAGCTCACTTTTCTGAATCAAGTGGTCTCGCGCGGCGCCGGGCCGTGCCACGTGGCGGTGGACAAGACCGGGCGACTCGCCATCGTGGCCAACTACAACAGCGGCAGCGTGACTGCCATCCGCATCGGCGGCGACGGCAAACTCGGGGAAGTGACGGCGTTCGTGCAACACAGCGGGTCGAGCGTGAACCCGCGGCGGCAGGCGGGACCGCATGCCCACGGTGTCTTTTTCTCCCCCGACAATCGCTTTGTGGTGGTGCCGGACCTGGGGCTGGACAAGCTTCTGGTGTATCGTCCGGACCTGAACAAAGGCACTCTCGAGGCGGCCGACCCGCCCTTCGTCAGCGTCAAGCCGGGCGCCGGACCGCGACACTTCGCCTTCCATCCCTCGGGCCGCTTTGGTTATGCTGTCGACGAGCTCGATAGCACGGTAACGGCCTTTCACTACGACCAGACACGGGGCGTTCTGCGGCCGTTTGAGACGGCCTCCATCTTGCCGCCGGATTTTCACGGCGTCAACGGGTCGGCCGAGATCGAGGCCGACCGCAAAGGCAAGTTTCTGTACGCCTCCAATCGCGGCGCCGACATCATCGCGGTATTCGCCATTGGCGCGGATGGCTCGCTCAAGCTCGTCGAGCACGTGCCGACCCAGGGCAAGACTCCCCGGAACTTCGCCATCGACCCGACCGGCTCCTACCTGCTGGCCGCCAACCAGGACTCCAACAATGTGGTGGTTTTTCGCCGCGACCAAACGACCGGCCGCCTGACGCCGGCCGGGCAGCAGGTCGAGGTCGGCGCGCCGGTGTGCGTGGTTTTTGTGCCGGTTTCGGAAAGGACACAGCCATGAGATTTCCCAACCCGGGCGCCGGCGGACGGCGCTCATTTTTGAAGGGCGTGGCGGCGCTGGGGGCCGGCCTTTGGGCCGAGGAGACGCTCGAGGCGCTGCCCCAGAACGTCAACACCAACTCCAAGCCTTCGGAGTTGAAGATCACGGACATGCGCGTGCTCGTTCTGGCGCGCGCTCCCATGACCAGCCCCATCATCCGCATTGACACCAGCCAGGGCATCTACGGCCTGGGCGAAGTGCGCGATGGCGCCAGCAAGAATTACGCGCTCATGCTGAAGAGCCGCATTCTCGGCGAGAACCCCTGCAACGTGGACAAGGTGTTCCGCAAGATCAAACGGTTCGGCGGGCATTCGCGCCAGGGCGGCGGCGTCTACGCCGTCGAAATGGCCGTGTGGGACCTGGCCGGCAAAGCCTACAACGTGCCCGTTTACCAGATGCTCGGCGGCAAGTTCCGCGACAAGATCCGCTGCTACGCCGATACCACCGAGTCGCGCGATTCCAAAATCTACGGAGAGCGGCTCGAAGCGCGGCGCGACCAGGGGTTCACGAGGACGGCATCTACAAATCGAGCGACATTTACAGCAGCCCGCGCGACCCCGAGTTGCGGAAAGAGTAGCAAGAGTATCTGAAGAAACGGCTCGAGGAAATCCGGAAGAAATAGCTCACGCCAACTTTCGGTGAGTTTTCGGCAACGATGCGGGAAGCCGCCCATCCGTTTTCTGGGTGCGTGTTCGTGGTTCGGAGCTGCAGCCAAACCACTGGAAGCATAGGAGGCACACTCTGCTACCTTACGCAGGCCTACCGAAGGGGGACGCAATAGGACGGGCCGGCGGCCGGCCCGTCCCCCTTCTCTTACTTAGCGGCCGATTTGGCCGCGGGCAGGAAGTTCTCCAGCACCCACAGCTCGCTCTTGGACTCCTCAGTGACGCTGAACGCAAAGCGGCGGTTGTCCGGGTTAAGCGCGAAGTAGTCCAGCTTTGGAACGGAGAGGTCCAGCTTCAGCGGCGTCCCGCCCTGCGCCGGAACCCGCCAGATTTCACTGCTTGCGGCGCCGCGTGCCTCCGCGATGATGTAACGGCCGTCCCTCGTCCACCTCAGCCTGTAATGCTGCGCCAAACCGCGAAATAGCTCCCGCGGCTCCCCTCCGTTGAGGGACACGATCTTTACAGCGCCTTTCGCGTCGGACACCACTTCCCGGCCGTCCGGCGAGAGGTCGTACCAGAATTGCGCTGTCCCTCCTATCCCTTCGTTGACAACTTCCGACTCCTCACCGGTGTCGAGGTTGCGTTTCGTGATGATTGCCCCAAACGCGAACACCAGGGTCTTCCCATCCGGGCAGAGCTTGGGGGACCACCGGTCGCCACCTGCCAGCTTGGTGATCTCGCTTGTCTCAGTGTCAATTCGGAAGATTCCCCATTCCGCCCCCGTGGTAACCCCGATCGCGATGACGGAACGGCCGTCCGGCGCCCAGGAGATCTGGTTAATGTAACGAAGACGCGGCGATAGAAAGCGCTCTTCCCCGGTTGCGGCGGACCGGATCGTGAGGATGTTGTTTCCGGGAACGATAGAACCCCGGCGTGAAATGTAGGCCAAGTTCCTGCCGTCGGGTGACCATATTGGCTGTGACGGTGGGCCGGTATACCGCGTCGTGACCGGCGCGGGTGGCACGAGTACCTTACCGGTTTCAAGGTCGACCGCACCGTTGTAGAGGCCACCTAAAGGGGTGTCAGTCTTGTAATAAAAGGAGCCGTCGGGTGCAAAGCCAAGAACATCCCACACATGATAGCCGAAGTCCTTTTTCAGCAGTTCCGGTTCTCCTTGCTGCTTCCCCCCGGTGATGTGGACGGTCCAGATGTCCCATGTCCCCGAGCGGTCGCTGAGGAAGACAAGGCTTCTCCCGTCCGGTGTCCATCGAAGCAGTTCATCCTCCGCGGGATGCCCGGCAACAACGACCTCATTCCGGCCATCGGCGGTCATCAGGAAGATGTCGCCATTGGGTGGGCTGCCCTCACCCACGGAACTGAACGCGACAAATCGCCCATCGGGCGAGAAACTGGCCCCTTGAAACCACCCGCTCGAAATACTCCTCAGGACGCGCACCGAGCCGTCCGCTGTCGAGATCAGTATTAGTTCAACCGCCTTGTTATGATCGCGTGATGCAAGGATGGACCCCGCGTCAGGCGACCAGTCCAAGGGGTGGACGCAACAGTCTTTCTGACTGTAAAGTGTGCGAAGGCCCGAACCATCCAGGTTTCTAATCCGCAGTGGATAGAACCAGTCCTTCGCATCCGAAAGGACTTCGGAGTCGTATACGATTTGTTTCCCGTCGCGTGAGAACGCTTGGTACTCGAAGGACACCTCATCCTTGCTCCAGGGCCCCCTATTTGTGATTCGGCTCCTCTGTCCGCTGGCAACTTCGAACTGGACCACGTCACCCGTGTCCCAGTCTATACCTCTGATGTACTTGCCATCCGCGGTCAAGACCCCACTGACGCCGGAGGCGTCTGCGAGAACCCGGCGCGCGACGGGTCCACCGGCGCCACCGGGACCGCCCAGTGCCGTCAACCGCGCGCGGGCTTCGGCAACCACGTCTTTCTGTTCCGCGAATTCGCGAATGATGCGCTCGTAGGGCCTGCGCGATTCCTGCTGCCCCAGCTTCTGACGGCAATCGCCCAAATAGAGCAGCGAACGCGCCGCGAGGTTGCGGTCGGAGCTCTTGGCCACGTCTTCCAGCAGCTTGATGGCTCCCGGAAAGTCGCCCTTGGTTCCCATCAGGTCGATGGCTTGCTGTAACTTCGTTTCGCGCGCGCGGTCGGCCGCCAACAGGCTGAGCGCCGCGGCAATGGCTGTGAAGAGAATGATACGTCTCATGCCGCGATTGTGCCGCATCCGGAAAGTGAATTTGTCATTGGCGCCGTAACGCTTTGTCACGCTTTTACCCCACGAACTTGTACCCCTCGCCGTACACGGAGAGGAGATACGCGGGGTTGGCCGGATCTTCCTCCAGCTTCTGTCGCAAACGAAGAATGTGGTTATCCACCGTGCGGGTATTGACGGAAGCCTCGTAGCCCCACACGTCGGAGAGCAGGCGATCGCGGGTGACGATTTCGCCGCGGCAGCGGATCAACAGCTTGAGGATGTCGTACTCCTTGCCGGTCAGATCGAGCGGCTTCGAGTGGCGCGTGGCGCGGCACTGGTCAAAGTCGATTTCCACCGCGCCAAAGCGGTATCTGGCCGGCCCGGCGGGAGCGCGCTTCGGCAGGCGGCGTAGTTGCACCCGGATGCGAGTCAGAAGCTCGCGCAGGCCGAACGGCTTGGTGACATAGTCGTCGGCGCCGAGCTCCAGCCCGAGCACGCGGTCGATCTCTTCGCCCTTGGCGGTCAGCATGATGATGGGCGCCTCGAAGCCCTTCTGCCGCAACAGGCGGCACAAGTCGAAGCCGTTCATCCCGGGGAGCATCACGTCGAGAATGACCAGGTTCGGATTCTCCTGGAAGACCAGTTTCAGGCCCGCCTCGCCCGTGGCGGCCTTCACCACCGAATAGCCCTCCTGGCGGAGGTTGATTTCCAGGCCGCGCGCCAGCTCGGCTTCGTCCTCGACGATCAGGATTTTCTGACTCATGCCGTCACCGGAAAGACCAGCCGGAAGCAGCTTCCGCGGCCGGGTTCGCTTTCCACCTCCACGCGCCCGGAGTGCGCCTCCATGATGTGTCGCACCAGGAAAAGACCGATGCCGTACCCACCCTTGGCGCCCCCATTCGGAGCGCGGTAAAAACGCTCGAAGATTTTCTCCCGCTGGCCGGCCGGGATTCCCACGCCGCGGTCTTCTACCTCGAGAACGGCGGCACCACCGTCGCGGCGCAAGCGGACGGCCACGAATCTCGACTCGCCGGAATACTTCACGGCGTTATCGAGAAGGTTGACCACCGCCTGCGACACCGCGCCGGAGTCGAAGCGAAACCCGGGCAGGGTCTCCGCCATGCTGGTCTCCACCGCGAAGCCCGCCCGCTCGAGATACCGGCGATAGACTTCGACGGTTTGCCCGATGACGGCGCCCAGGTCGCCCTCCTGGAGACTGTATTCCGTTTCGCCGCGCTCGATGCGGGAGAAGCTGAGGACTTTCTGGACCAGTTGGCCCAACCGCTCGCTCTCGCGGGCGATGATTCCGTAGAAGCCGCGCCGCTCCTCCTCTGGAAAATCCTTCCCGTCTAGCAGGGTCTCCGCGTAGAGGCGGATCAACGTGATGGGAGTCTTCAGCTCGTGCGAGGCCGCGCCGACGAACTCCGCCCGAAGCCGGTTCATCTGCGTCTCACGGGCCACGTCGCGGACCAACATGAGGATTCCCAGCAGCAGCACGGCCAGGACCGCCGCTGTGACGCCGCCATAAACCCAAAGGCCGCGCGTGGAATCCGGCTCTTCCATTTGCGGAAGGCCCAGTCCGCGGCGCACCGCGGGCAGAAGACTCTGCTGGAGCCAGTGGTCATCCACGGCGAAGCCGAATACCAGGTCGCCGCGGCCGCCGCGATAGTACAGCTTGTCATGCGGGAGCGTGTAGGAGTATATCTCGCCCTCCCGCAGCGGGGCGGCGGGCCGAAAGCGCTCGCCCAACTCCCGCGCCAGATCGAAGCGGTTCCCCGGCGGCGGCTTGCGATTCAGGCGCCCGAGATAGTAGTCGAACTGTTCGGCGGAGAGGTCCCATCGGTCCTGTGTGAGATCCTCATAAAGCCCGTCCAGGTGATTCAACTCCAAGCGGGCGGTGAGCGCGTAGGGCCGGTGCAAAGGGTCGTACAGATCGCCGTACGCGTTCTCCAGTGTCCGCCACGCCATGGCCGCCGCGTGGCGGTCCTGGAGTCTCTCCTGGCAGCGCGCCACCCGGCTGAGCGCGAGCGCCTTGACGGGCTTGGACGTGGATGCGTCGTACATCGCCTGGTAAGCCGTTAGAGCCTCGCGGATCTTCCCCTCCCGGATTTCCAACGTCTCGGCGTCGCGGAAGGCCTGCGTCGCCCCGTCCGGTTCATGCGGGAGAGGCGTGAGGAGGCGCGGAAAGACCACCGCGCCGTTCTCGATCACGAAATAGTGCCGCACGATGGGAGGCCGCAACCGGAATGGCGGCGAGGGCTGCTGTTCGAGGAGGCATTGGTACGCCAGTTCCACGCCGCGCCGCTCGAGTTCGGCCGCGACCTTCTCGTTCGCCAGCACCCGGTTGGACTCCGCCAGCGTGCGGATCGCCTTGTGCTGCCGCTGGACTGATTGGAGACCCAGGTACAAGAGGACCAGGGCGGGCGCGGCAATAGCGAACAGGTAAATGAAAATCGCTCGCGTCAACCGCTTCCGCCCGTCCATGCCGAATGGTGAAAAGATTAGCACATTGACGGCGCGACGAACTGTCACGAAATGTCATGAATTGCGCCGTTCCATGCTTGGGTGGCGGGCGCTTGCCGCCGCGCCCGCCACGTTGCGCGTCTATTTCGCCGCTTTGGCCGTTGGCAGGAAGTTCTCCAGCACCCACAGCTCGCTCTTGGACCCCTCATTGACGCTGCACGCAAAGCGGCGGTTGTCCGGGTGAAGCGCGAACAACTCCATTTTGGGAACGGAGAG
>JBEKYW010000016.1:0-83468 GCA_049510555.1 Bryobacteraceae bacterium | reverse complement strand
CAATCAGCTACGGCGCTATGCCGCCGAAAGCCTGCTCGAGGGCATTCACGGCGAAGGATTCATCGAAATATATGGAGCTGAATCCCTGGCGGGTTCGAGCCCGAGGGATGCAGGACCGCCAGGGGCATTCGAACGCTCGAAAGCGCTGCCGCTAGGAGAGACGGGCGCAGCGGCTTCCGGCGAGGTTGCGGTGGAAGCCGCAAACGCCGCACAATGAATCGAGCGGGCCCTTAGCTCAGCGGTTAGAGCAGCGGACTCATAATCCGTTGGTCGCAGGTTCAAATCCTGCAGGGCCCACCAATTCAACAACAAACAACTCTCATCGGTTCAGTAATTTGCCTGCCGGACCGCGGGTTGCCTCCGGCCCCTCACGGTAGCCAGTGCGGAGCGCCATGTTGCGGCTGTCGTTCAGGTATTGCCATTTCACCAAGGAAGTGGTCCCATAGAAGGCGCCCATAGATGTCCAAGGAAAGAGGAAGCGATGTCGCGAATCGTTGATTCCAGGTTCACCGAGGTCCATCTGGGAACGAAGGATGCTTCCGACGCGGTGGAACTCGAGCCGGACAGGCCCTTCCATATACTCCTGGTGGGCGATTTCAGCGGGCGAAGCTGGCGGGAGGGATCGTCCCCGTCTATCCTGCCCCGTCGGATCGACCGGGACAACTTCGATGAAGTCCTCAACGGGATGAAGGTCACCCTCGATCTTCATGGCATCACCCTATCCTTTCGGGAATTCGAGGATTTCCATCCAGACCGCATCTACCAATCCGCAGCGATTTTCCAGAACCTGGATCAATTCTTGGATCGCGGGGATCCGGTTACCGCCACGTCCCTGGCTGCGCTGCGGGAAGTGCCGGCCTCCGGGCTGCTGGACGAGATTCTGGCCGAGCACGACGCTGAGCGTCCGGCGTCGGTCGAAGACGTCGATGATCTCAGCGCGTTCATCCGCAGGGTTACCGCGGGCCACCTGGTGTCGCGCGAGGATCCAGCCAAGCAACAACGCGCAGCCAGGCGGCAGGAGTTCGCCACCAAGTTGCTGCGGGGCATTTTGCACCATCCCCACATGCAGGCAATTGAGGCGGCATGGCGGGCTCTCTTTATGCTGGTCCGGGACCTGGACACCGACGGCGACCTCAAACTCTACATACTGGACATCACACTGCCGGACCTGATCCACGAGATGGATGCTGTGCAAGAGGAGCTCCGGAAGACGGGGCCGTGGGCTGTGATCGCGGGAAACTATACCTTCGGCCAATCGGAAGGGGATGCCCAAGTGCTGCGGCGGCTGGCAGGCATGGCAAGTTCGCTGGGCGCACCGTTCCTTGGCGAGGCCCGGTTATCCGAAGGTAAGGAGGCAGACCATGCATGGTGGGAACTGCGGCGTTCGAACGAAGCCCGCTGGCTGGGTCTGGCTCTGCCCAGATTCTTGCTTCGGCTTCCCTATGGGAAGGCTACCGGCGCCATCGAGAGTTTCCCTTTCGAGGAAATGGCAGAGAGCGACCACTCCGCTTATCTGTGGGGCAACCCGGCCTTTTTTTGCGCACACCTCATAGGCCAGTCGTTTCTGTCCCACGGGTGGGAACCGGGCCGGCTGCTCGCGCGTCGTGTTGACGGACTTCCCATGCACGTTTACCAGGAGGGTGGAGAGGCGGTCGCCAAGCCTTGCGCGGAGATCTTTATGACTGAGCAGGAGGCCGAAAGCCTGTTGGAATCGGGCTTCATGCCTCTGGTTTCGATAAGAGATGAGCCCGCCGCCGTCCTTGTGCGGTTTCAGTCCATCGCCCAGCCCTTGGCCCCGCTGGCGGGATTGGCCTGACTGGGCGTCGAATGCCCCTCCTACGTCAACAAGTCTTTTCTTTTCAGTGAGGGCCGTCTGCAAGTGACTGGTTGACCGCCAAGCGAGTCGGCCGCTCTTTCGTGGGCCGATGGGCCGACCGTTACCGCTTCGCCGTTCCGGCTTCCACGGGATAACCCTGGTCGATCCAATCCTTGGCGAAGTTCACTGGGATGAAAAGCACTTTCACGCGGGTGAAACCCATTTGCAGGAGCAGTTCGACGGCCGGCTTGATATTGGGGCAGTTGTCCCATGGGCAACATCCACAGTACAGGACGATCTGGCGATCATGCGGAAGTTTGGCGGCAGCCTGCCTGAGGGCCTCGAGACCCTCGGGCCTGGATGCGGGGCCGGCGTGAATTGATCCGGGAATGTGTTTGCCGCGATAGAGCAGATTGGGACCCACGTGGAAGATGGCCGGCGGCGCAGCCTTTGCAGCGAGTTGTGCGGCAAGCTCCTTGGGCTGAGTCAGAACCATTTCCGCGGCCAGGGCGATGCTCAGCGCGGGCAGGATCGCGAGGAAGAAGGGCTTCATTTCGCCCTTATGATAACGCCCATCATGATGCTCTGCCTGGGAAAAGGGGATCTCACGTCAGGCATGCGGCCGATGAGGCGTGATACGGGAGCCCGTAAGGCCGATTCTCAAGTTCTGAAATCGTCTGGCACGGTTCTCGAGTGACCCACAAGTGAGTCACCAGTTCCTATCCCCAATATGGTTCGCCGGCCACCAGGTTCTTTTTCAGGAAGTCGGGGTTGATTTCCAGCCCGAGACCCGGCGTCGTGGGGACAGTCAGTAGCCCGTTGCGCACCTCGGGCGGGCTGCCGGCGGCCATCCCTTCGATGTAGTGATTCGGCCGTCCGAGCTGGCTTTCCGAGCGGTAGAAATTCTGGATCGAAGCGCCGAAGTGGGCGTTTGCGTAAGTGAGCACCAGCGAGCCGACATTGTGCAGTGCCACCGGCGTGCGGAAAACGGCGGCATAATCGGCGATCTTCCTGGTGCCGGTGAATCCCCCAGCGAACGATAGATCCGGATGAATGATGTCCACCGCTTGGTTGTCCACAAACGGCTTGAAGCCGCGCACCAATTCCAGCTTCTCGCCGGTCAGCAGGGGAACGCGGGTCGAGCGGCGCAGGGCCATCCAGGCTTCGGAGAACGGAGGGTTCAGCGCATCCTCGAGGAACAGCGGATTCATCGGCTCCACGGCCTTGGCCACGGCGATGGCGCTGGGAGTATCGAGCTCGTTGTGGCAGTGGACCGCGATATCGATATCGTCGCCCACCGCCTCGCGGCAGTTGCCGTAACCGCGCGCAACGTTGCGAAGCTGCTGGGTGGTGAGCGTGGCGGCGAAGCGCGCCGCAGGGACACCGAGCACCGTGTCGATGTTGTTCTTGAAGGCGGTGAAGCCTTCCGGCATGGCTTTGATGCGCTGGGCCCAGTCGCGGCAGGAGGCCTTGTCGAGCATGTTGAGGCCGATGCCGTGGGAGTACATCGGGATGGACCCGCGGAACGGGCCGCCGAGCAGCGTGGCCACGGGAGCGCCGATGATCTTGCCGGCCAGGTCCCAGAGCGCGATGTCGATGCCGCTGATGGTGGGGATGTGCGCCATGTAGGTGTGCATCAGGGAGGTCATGTTCTGGAAGTGCACCTCGATGGCCAGAGGGTCCTTGCCGATCAGCAGGCCGCGCATGGTCTCGATGCGGGCGCGCGCCATGGGGCCGGTGGCGCCGGCTTCGCCATAGCCCGTCAGGCCGCCATCGGTGTCGATCCGGATCAGGCAGTTTCCGGCGATGTTCTGGATCGCCATGGCGCGGATGTTGGTGATCTTTACGCGGTTCAGATTCGGCGCGGCCAGCGCGCGATAGCGGTTGAACAGGCCGGCGGCGGGCAGCGCGACGGCTAGGCGTATCAGGTCGCGGCGAGACAGGGGTTTCATGTGTAAAGCCTCCTCATCAACGGTCAATATACCGCCTGTCATTCCTGCGTGCCGTGCGAAGAAAGCGCCCCTTACGGGAGCCACCGGAGTCAGTCGGGGATGGAGAGGATGAGAAAACGACGCCAATGGAAGCGGTGCGGTGTACCATAGTGCAGTCCAGGGGATCAGAATGGTAATTCTGGCTAAAAGGAGATGAGCTTATGAGTAATGCTGAGAACGCGAAAGAACGTCCGGGTGGAAAGTCGGATGTCAGTAGAAGAGAGCTCTCCCAGATGGCGGTTGCGGGGGCAGCATGGCTGTCTTCCGCCGGCAGCAGCGCTGCGAGGCTGGTCCCGGTTCCTCCGGGGATCAAGATCGCAACCTCCTACCGCGCCGATCCGACCGACGACGACCTGCTGTTCCTGACGCAGATCGGCGTGGAGTACGTGAGCCTTCCGGCGACGCCGGAAACCGCCAACGTCGCGGGCTTCACCCGGATGCGCGAGCGGTACGAGTCGGCCGGCATCAAGGTGTACAACGTCGGCAGCGGCGTGGGACCCAGCGGCAGTCTCCACAACATGCCGGAGGTGACGCTCAACCTGCCGGGGCGCGCCCAGAAGATCGAGGAGTACAAGAACTACCTTCGCTACCTGGGCCAGGCTGGCATCTACTACACCACCTATGCCCATATGGGCAACGGCATTTGGAGCAGCGGCCGGGCGAAGACTCGCGGGTGTGACACCCGGGAACTCGATATGGCCAGCCCCAACAGGCAGGGCGTTTGGAGCGGGAAGATTTACAGGGAGCCTCTCTCGCACGGCCGGGTGTTCACCAAGGAAGAGATCTGGGAGAACTACACTTATTTCATCAAGCAGGTGGCGCCGGTGGCGGAAGAGGCGGGCGTGCGGATCGGAATTCATCCGGATGACCCGCCGGCGCCCGTGCTGGCCGGCGTCCCGCGCTGTATCTTTGGAAACTTTGAAGGCTACAGACGGGCGATGGAAATCGCTGACAGTCCCAACGTAGGACTCTGTCTCTGCTGTGGAAGCTGGCTCGAAGGCGGCAAGGAGCTGACGGGCAAGGATCCGGAGGAAATGATCCGTTACTTCGGCCCTCAAAAGAAGATCTTCAAAATCCATTTTCGCAACGTCACTGCCCCGTTGCCGCACTTTATCGAGACGTTCATGGACAACGGGTACTACGACATGTACAAGATCATGAAGGCTCTGCGAGACACTGACTATGACGGAATTGTGATTCCCGATCATGTTCCACGGATGGGGGGCGGCGCCGCTCCCGCGGCCGCACCGCCGGCAGGCCGCGGTCCTGGCGCCGCAGGCGAGCCAGGTGACGCCTACAGCCGGGCCGCCCTGGCTTACAGCGTCGCCTACATGCGCGCGTTGCGGGACCGGGCCAACCGGGAAGCCAAAGCCTGAGTCCGGCACGGTCTTGAAACTGGCTTGAAGGTGTGGCTCGATCACACCGGTGGGCGGGGGCGCCACATTCTCGCCGCTGGTCGCGCTGGTGATGGTCGCGGCCGGAATGTTCGCCGAGTGCGATTCGCTCGATCGAAAGAGGGCTGAGCGTCCCCACCAGCCTGCCGGCGCGCCGTACACGATGCGTCGGCCGCGCTACAGAATGTACCGGCTCAAATCCTGGTCCTTCACGATGTCGGCAAGCTGCTTGCGCACGTAAACGGAGTCCACCTTGACGGTCTTCTTCTTCAGGTCCGGACCCGCGAAGGAGACGTCTTCCAGCAGCTTCTCCATGATGGTGTGCAGGCGGCGCGCGCCGATGTTCTCCGAAGCTTCGTTCACCTGGGCGGCAAAGCGCGCCACCTCTTCCAGAGCGTCGTCGGTCAGCACCAGTTTGATGCCTTCGGTCTCCAGCAGCGCCGTGTACTGCTTCGCCAGCGCGTTTTTCGGCTCTTTCAAAATGCGGATGAAGTCCTCCACGGAGAGGGATTTCAGCTCCACGCGGATGGGAAACCGGCCTTGCAGCTCGGGGATCAGGTCGCTGGGCTTGGAGACGTGGAAAGCGCCCGCCGCGATGAACAGAATGTGGTCGGTGCGCACGAAGCCGTAACGGGTATTGACGGTGGTGCCTTCCACGATGGGCAGAATGTCCCGCTGCACGCCCTCGCGGCTCACGTCCGGCCCGTGGCCCGATTCGCGGCCCGCAATCTTGTCGATCTCGTCGAGAAAGATGATCCCGTTCGATTCCACGCGCTCCAGCGCCGCGCGCGTCACCTGGTCCATGTCGATGAGTTTTTGTTCTTCCTCCTGCACCAGATAATCGAGCGCTTCGGCCACCCGCATCTTGCGCCGCCGCGTCTTCTGGCCGAAGAGGTTGGGCAGCATGTCTTTCAAGTTGATGCCCATGTCTTCGATGCCCGTGTTGGTGGTCACCTCGAGCGTCGGCCCGCGGTCCTTGACGTCGATCTCCACCAGCCGCTCGTCCAGCTTGCCCTCGCGCAGCCGCTCGCGGAGCTTTTCACGCGTGCGCTCGACGCTTTCGCTGGGCTCGGGCTGCGGCGGCATCAGCAAGTCGAGCAGCCGGTCCTCGGCGTTGATCTCGGCGCGGTCGGCCACTTCATCGAGGCGTTCCTCGCGCACCATGTCGATGGCGATATCCACCAGGTCGCGGACCATCGACTCGACGTCGCGGCCCACGTAGCCCACTTCGGTGAACTTGCTGGCTTCCACCTTCAGAAACGGCGAATTGGCGAGGCGCGCCAGGCGCCGCGCCAGCTCCGTCTTGCCGACGCCGGTGGGGCCGATCATGAGGATGTTCTTGGGCATTACCTCCTCGGCCATTTCCGGCGCCAGCTTCTGCCGCCGGATGCGGTTGCGCAGAGCGATGGCTACGGCGCGCTTGGCTTCCCCCTGTCCCACCACGTGCTTGTCGAGCTCGCGGACAATCTCGCGGGGAGTCAGCTCGTCCAGCAGCGGTTCCTCATCCACGGACTGGGCGGGGAGATAGATCACCATGGCTACTCGAGTTCCTCGTAGGTGACGTTGGCATTGGTGAAAATGCAGATCTTGCCCGCGATCTCCATGGCCTGCTCGGCGATGTGGCGCGCGGAGAGCTTGGTGTTGCTCAGCAGGGCGGTAGCCGCCGCCAGGGCGAACTGGCCTCCCGAGCCGATGGCCGCGACGCCTTCGTCGGGCTCGATGACGTCGCCGGTTCCGCTCACCAGGTAGGTGCTCTTGGTATCGGCCACCAGCAGCAGCGCCTCCAGGTGGCGCAGCACGCGGTCCGTGCGCCATTCTTTGGCCAGCTCCACCACCGAGCGCGGGAGGTTCCCGTTGAACTGTTCCAGCTTGGTTTCGAAGCGCGCAAACAGCGCGAAGGCGTCGGCCGTGGAGCCCGCGAAACCCGCCAGGATCTTGTCGTTATACAGCCGCCGCAGCTTCTTCGCCGAGGCCTTGATCACCTCGTTGCCGAGCGTGACCTGCCCGTCGCCGGCCATCACGACCTTGTTGTCGCGCCGGACGCAGATCACTGTCGTCGACCGGATTGTTGGTCTCATGGTTGGTGCGACTTCATTCTATCGCACCTGCGGAGCGGGCCATGGTACAACTTGCGTATGCCTTCTTTTGGCGTCGAAACGCCCCAATGCCGCTATTCCGTGGTGGTGGAGCGTGGCGTCATCGGGCATGCGGCGCAATACATCCCCGCCAAGGCCGGCAAGGTATTCGTGGTCTCCACCGAAGACGTGTGGCGGCACCAGGGCGGAGCGCTCGAGCGCGGCCTTGCGGGCTTGACTTACGAAGTGCTCCACCTGCCCGGCGGCGAAGAGCGCAAGCGGCTCGCGCCGGTGGAAGATCTCGCCGAAGAAATGGTGCGCCGCGGCGGCGACCGCTCGAGCCTGGTGGTGGCCTTCGGCGGCGGCATTGTCAGCGACATGGCCGGTTTCCTCGCCGCCATTTTCATGCGCGGCATTCCGGTGCTGCACATTCCCACCACGCTGCTAGCGCAGGTGGACGCCTCCATTGGCGGCAAGACCGGCGTCAACCTGGTCAGCGGCAAGAACCTTATCGGCAGTTTCCACCAACCGCTCGCAGTGCTGATCGATCCGGCGGTATTGGCGACGCTTCCCGAACGCGAATACCGCGCCGGCCTTTACGAGGTCGTCAAAGCCGGCATCATTCGCGAGCTGGGTTTGTTCCACTTTCTCGCCGACCGCAGCCAGGAGGTGCTGGCCCGCCAGCCGGAAGCCGTCGACCGCATCATCGCCGATGCGGTTCGGATGAAGTGCGAGGTGGTCTCCTCGGACGAGCGCGACAGCGACCTTCGCCGCATCCTCAATTTCGGCCACACCTTCGGCCATGCGCTCGAGTCTGAAACCGGATACACCCGTTTCCTTCACGGAGAGGCCGTGGCGTTCGGCATGCGCGCTGCGGTTTACCTGGGCCAGATGACGGGCCACCTCTCGGCCGAAGACAGCCTCGAGATCCTCGAGATGTTGCAGCTCTACGGCCCCATTCCGCCGCTCGACGGAGTCCCGGCCGCCAACCTCCTGGCGCGTCTGGTGCACGACAAGAAGACGGTGCAAGGCAAAGTCCATTTCGTGGTGCCCGTGCGGATCGGCGAGGTCGTGGTGGTTTCGGACATGGACGAAAAGCGGGTGCTCGAATCCATCCGGTCCGCCCTCTCATGAAAGGCACGGCTCCCCAGGGCGCGGGCAGCGAGCAGGAAGCCGCCAACTGGGTGCGGGGCATGTTCGCGCGCGTGGCGCGCCGCTACGACGCCGCCAACCACGTGCTGTCCTTCAACATCGACCGCCTCTGGCGCGCCCGCACGGTCCGCCGCGCGCGCCACATTCTGGAGCACCCCGGCGCGCGGGTCCTCGACATTTGCTGCGGCACCGGCGACCTGCTGCTGGCCCTGGGCCGGGAATGCCGTGAGCCGGTTCTCGGCTCCGACTTCTGCCACCCCATGCTGGCGGAAGCGCGCCGGAAAATCGCCCGCCGCCGCGCGCGCGCGGAGTTGTTCGAAGCCGACGCCCTCCGCCTCCCGTTGCGAAATGCTTCCGTCGATCTCATCACGGTAGCCTTCGGTTTCCGCAACCTGGCGAACTATGAAGCGGGCCTCGCTGAAATGCGCCGCGTGCTTCGCCCCGGCGGGATGACCGCGATTCTGGAATTCTCGCAACCGCCGAACGCCGTCTTCGCCGCGCTCTACAACTTCTATTCCCGCCGCATCCTGCCACTGATCGGTGGCGCTCTCTCCGGCTGGCGCGATGCGTACACGTATCTCCCGGAATCCGTCCGCAAGTTTCCCTCGCCTGAGGAGCTGGCGGAAGAGATGCGCTGCGCGGGCTTCGAAGAAGTGCGTTACGAACGCTTCACCGGCGGCATCGTGGCTCTGCACGTGGGAGTCATCCCACCACCGCCCCTGCCCGCTTCAACGCCGCCTCCAGATCTTCCTTTCGCAGCTCCGTGCTGATAAACAGCTCCTGGCGCGCCCCGGCGCTGAGCGCGATGGCCTTCCACCCATTTTGCGTGGGCACCGTCACCCGCACCTTCACCTTGCCTTTGGCGTCGCGCACCGGCCGGATCACTCCCGGAATCACGGAGCGGATGGCGGGGTTCGCAGCCAGCAGCTCCTCCAGAATTCCGCGCACGCCGTCGATGATGCTGTGCTCGACCTTGAGCCTGTCTCCCGCGGCGCGCAGGCGCATCTATTCCCACCCCTCTCCGCCGCGCAGCGGAACGAAGCGGCAAAGCACCGACACCCGGTAATCGATGCGTCCGTGCTGCTTCGAGACCACGCGCAGCTCCTGGTCGCCGAAATCGCCCACGGGAATCACCAGCCGGCCGGGATCTTTCAGTTGCTCGAGCAGAGCCGCCGGGATCTCCGGAGCGCCCGCCGCCACTGAAATCGCATCGAATGGCGCCGATTCCGGATAACCCAGGGAACCGTCGCCGCACACCACCGTCACATTGGCGCCGCGTCCCGTCCGCCGCAGGTTCTCACCAGCCAGTTGCGCCAGCGCGGGAATAATCTCCACCGATACCACGCGCAAGGCCAGGGCTCCCAGCACGGCCGCGGCATACCCGCTCCCCGCGCCGACTTCGAGCACGGTCTCGGCGCCTGCCAGCTCCAGCGATTCCGCCATCAGCGCCGTCATGTACGGCTGCGAAATGGTCTGCCCGTGGCCAATGTGAATCGGATCGTCCTGGTACGCCTCCAGCCGCGATTCCACCGGCACGAACTCCTCGCGCGGGATCTCCCCCATGGCGCGGAGCACGCGGTCGTCGTGGATGCCCCGCCGGCGCAGTTGCACCTCCACCATCTTGCGGCGCTCGGCTGGCCAATCCGGGATCAATGTCACCCCCAACCTTATAATAGCTATGATGGTGCGCGAGATTACCTTGGCAAGTTGATGTACCTGGTTTACGACTACGGAACGCGCAATAATGGCGGCGTGCCGAGTCGACGGATTGGAGTGAGCGAACCGGCCCGGTCCCTTTTTCGGAAGCAGGTTTACGGTTACGACCGCCTGAACCGGCTGATCACTGCCGGGGAGACGCTCTTGCGGGCGAACTTTTCGTTACAGACGGGCGCGAGCGCGAACACCGGTGGACGCCTAAGATGCGGCTGGACAATCGGCGGCAGAGTACTCGACGAGTGTACCGGTTGACGCCGGCGCGACTGACGACTCCGGCGAAAATCGCGGCCGCGTACTGGATCGCGGTGCTTCTGGTGTTCTTCGCCATGCAGCGTGCCGGATTCGACATGATTGGCGACGGGGCCATCCCAATAGCGGTGCTGACAGCGCCTTGGAGTCTGTTGGCGATCGCCGCGACAAGTTCACTCTCATCCGCTCTCTCCCAGGCCCTGCTTCGCCCGTTCGTATCCACGGTTGGAACCCTCCTCGTGTTTCCCGTTGTCTGCGGTGGTCTGAACGCCATTCTCATCTTCGTACTAGGGTCCGCGATTCAGCGCCGCCGCAATCGCAGCAGGTAGGCTTTAGCCCAACCGCACTGCCCAGCGCCCACGTAGACAGTTACAGAGAGTCCCAAGAGTTCCGGGGATAGTCCATGGATCCCCTGTGGCCATCACCTGTAGGCCTGGGAGCGATGACGGACGCCGAAGATGCGCATGGCATCTTCTTCGAGGGTGAATGGCACGCGGTAGTGGCGTTTTGGGTTACCGGCGGGGGACCTGTTGATTCTTCGATTCTTCGGGCATAACCTCGATGGTATCGTCGCGGATTTCGCGCTTCCAGTTCTCACGCCGAATGCGATTGCTTTCCTTCTTGGCTTCCGACTTGTAGCCCCAGTAAGCGCCGTTGCCGCGCTTGGTGCCGGAGTGTTCGGTCTTCCTGGCTTCGTAACCCATTAGCGGTACGCCTCCTTACGATCGAGCACGCGGGAGATCTCCAGGTACTCGCCCTTGTCGCGGAAAAAGATCCGATGGTCTTGGGCGCGCAGACGGATAAGAGGCGGCTCGATGCCCTGAAGCTGGCGAGTGTTCCCCTCGCCGCTCAGGGCGTAGCGGGCCAGCGTTTTGAGGATCTGCAAGGCGATGGACTGCTCGATGCCGCGCATGTCGGCCTTGGCCTGCGCGGTCCAGACGATGCGCTTAGCCATTGCGGTGCGGCGCTTCTTCCGGCAATGGCTCCTTGCCCATCTTTTCCCAGTCGGCCATAGTCAACCCGAACTCCGCCAGCACTTCCTCATGCCGGATCGGCTGGTTCTGCTTGAGCCATTCATCGGCCTCGGCGACGGCCTTACGCTCGGCATTGCTCAGGGTGTCTCCATCCTCGTCGGGCGAGACCATGGTTTCCAGCAGACGAACCACGGCAGTGAGCTGGCCGGGGCCGAGCTGGTCGAGCAGGTGATGGGCGTGCTGTATGTCAGCGGCCATTGGGTTCTCCCCTTCTTCCACTCACTCAAGTATAATCCCGCCCTATTTCCCCCGGCTCAGCCCCAGGGCCCGGATGCGCTTGTGCAGGTTGGTGCGCTCCATACCCAGGGCGCGCGCGGCGCCGGAGACGTTCCAGTTGGATTCCTCGAGCGCCCGCAGAACGTGCTCCCGCTCCGCCGATTCCCGCGCTTCCTGTATCGTCGATTTCACGCCCGTCTGCCGCTGCACTCGGATCTCCACCGGGATGGAATCGTGCGTGAGCCGCTCGCCCGGCGTCAGAATCGCCATGCGCTCGATCACGTTGCGCAGCTCGCGCGCGTTGCCCGGCCAGGGGTAGCTCTCGAGCGGCGGGAACACGGTCTCGTCCAGCTTCTTCGGCTTGAAATTATTGCGCGTGCAGAAGTCCTCGAGGAAATACTCCGCCAGCAGGCGAACGTCGTGCGGCCGCTCGCGCAGGGCCGGCACCCGGATGGGCACCACGCTCAGGCGGTAGAACAGGTCCTCTCGGAACTTGGCGGCCGTGACCAGCGCTGCCAGGTCGCGGTTGGTCGCGGAAATCACGCGCACGGCCACGCGAATGATCTGCTCTCCCCCCACGCGGTGGAACTCGCCCTCTTGCAGCACGCGCAGCAGCTTGGCCTGCGAGGCGCCGTGCAGATCGCCCACTTCGTCCAGAAAGATGCTGCCGCCGTCGGCCAGCTCGAACTTGCCGCGCCGCGCGGCCGTGGCGCCGGTGAACGAACCCTTTTCGTGGCCGAACAGTTCCGTCTCGATCAGCTCCGTCGGAATGGCCGCGCAGTTCACCTTCACGAACGGGCCGGAGGCAAAGGGGCTGGACTTGTGGATGTGTGCTGCCAGCAGCTCCTTGCCGGTGCCAGATTCGCCGATCAGCAGCACGCGCGCGTCGGACCGCGCCGCCATGGACGCCTGCTCGACGGCGCGCGTCCACGCCGGGCTCGACCCGATCATCTTGGGCGCGCCGCCCACCAGCTCGCGCAGGCGCTCGTTCTCCTGCCGCAGGCCGGCCTGCTCGAGCGCGTTCTTCACCGCCAGCAGCACGCGGTCGCGGCCGAGCGGCTTCTCCAGGAAATCGTACGCGCCCGCGCGCGTCGCCTCCACCGCGTCCGCGATGGTGCCGTGCCCCGAGATCATGATGGCCGGCGCCGAGATGGCGTTCTGGCGCACGGTGCGCAGCAGGTCGATGCCATTGCCGTCGGGCAGCTTCATGTCGAGCAGGTAGGCGTCGGCGCGCTGCGCGTCGGCGTGGCGGCCGAACTCCGCCGCGCTCCGGCACACGCTCACCGAATAGCCCTCGCGCTCCAGAATCATGCGCAGCGAGCGGCCGATATTCTCCTCATCATCCACGATCAGGACGCGTTTGGATGCCATTCGTCGCCACCGGCAGCAGCACGCGGAAGCCTGCGCCGCCCAGTTCTCCTTTCACCAGAACAATGTCCCCGCCCGACAGCAGCGCGCTCTTGCGCGCGATGGAAAGGCCCAGCCCCATGCCCCGCTTCTTGAAGGAAATGGTGGGTTGGAACAGCGAGGCGCGCGCCTGCTCGCTCAGCCCCGGCCCGGAATCGTGCACCTCGATCTGGACGCGCCCGTTCTCCGCCGACGTGATCCCCAGAATGCGCCCGCCCTCGCCGGCGGCCTCGGCGGCGTTCTCCAGCAGGTTGGTGAGGATGCCCTTGATCAAGTCCTGGTCCGCCACCACGGTGGGGACGCCGTCCGCCAGCCGGCAGTCGTAGGCCACTTCGGGATGGGCCGTCTTGAGGAAGGCGATGCGCTCCTGCAACAGAGAATTCACGTCCACCGGCGCGGGCCGCATGGGCGGCTCGGTGGCGAACTGCGAGAAGGCGCGGATGCGCCGCTCGAGGATCTCGATTTCGTCCACCACGATCTGGGTGGCCTGCTCGATGAAGCCGCGGTCGGCTTCGTCGTAGCGCGCCATCATCTCTTCCACCGTGAGCCGAATGGGCGTGAGCGAGTTCTTCACCTCGTGCGCCATCTTGCGAGCCAGCGTCTGCCAGCTTGCAAGCTGGCGCAAATAGACCAGCCGCTCGGTGCTCTCTTGCAGCTTGTCCGCCATGTGATTGAAGGCCTGGATGGCGCGCCCGATCTCGTCGTCGCGCCGCGCCTCGACGCGCGCACTCAAGTCCCCCGCGGCCAACTCGGAAAGCCCCGCGGTCAATTGCTGAATCGGCCGGCTGATGCGGTGCGCCAGGTACACCAGCAGCGCCAGCGACACCAGCCAGATGGAGGCCGCCAGCAGAACGTACGCCAGCTTGAAGCCGCGGCGCCAATCGTGCTCCTTGGCGTTATCCACCAGGGCGCGCGCGTCGCGGATCTCCCGGTCGACGGTGAACCGCTCCATGCCGCCCAAGCTTGCCGAATAAGACCAGACTTCGCCGCCGTGGCGCACCAGGTAGTCAAGCTGGTCTCCCTCATGACCCGCGGGCAAGAACTGCTCCGGCTCCTCGCTGTCGGCGAACGCTCTTACCGCCGGGGGCCAGTTGGCGCGCTCCTCGGGCGCGTATTTTTTCGGCGTCAGCGCGCCCGATTGCGCCTGCTGCTTGAGATCGTCGCGTACGTGCTGGTAAAACTGGTGGCCAGTGCGTTGCAGGGATTTCGCGATATGGTCGAGCTCGGTGGTGGAGGAGAATTCCAGGCTGAATTCCAGCAGCGAGGTGGTGATCCATACCGTGGCGGCGAGCGGCGCCAGGGTCGCGGCCAGAAAGATCAGAATGAGCCTGTTGCGAAGCCGATTCACCCGTTTCGCGCGCCCCGGCCCGCCGCGCGGCGCAAATCCTCCAGGCGCAACGGACCCGCTTCCCGCGTCCAGTTCAGATCGTCCGGCCCGGGCCTCCTGCTGAACATCTCGATCAGGCTTCTGAGGCTGAGGCCCGGCTCACCCGCCCCGCTGGCGAGGTCCTTCTGCTCCGCCGGCCGCAACTCGAACCGCAGCCAGAAAGGACGGTCCTGCGCCAGGCCCAAGGCGCTGATGGCCAGTCCCTCCAAGCACCAGGATTCGGCGGCGGCGGCAGACAGCAGGTGCGAGGTGGAGCGCGGCGCGCTCCCCAACTGGGTCACGGAGAACTTCTCCTCCCACAAATCGTAGCTCACCACGAAGCGGCCGGGAACACGGCGGATCACGGTGTCGTGGTTCTCGCCGAACAGCGTGAGCTGGGAAAGGAACACCACGGTGGCGGCGTCCTTCAGCCGCTCCAGCGGCTTTCCGGTGAGGAAGTGCAGGCTGGGAGCGGATACGTGAAGATTGTCGCCATCGAACGTGACTTCAATCGGTTGGGCGCCCCGTGCCGGGGACAGAGAAACCGTAAGGCCGGCCAGAAGCCAGCTCCGGCGGCTGATCTGCGACCCCCGCGCGGGTCCCGGCATTAAGGAATAACGCCCATCATGAAGACCGGCTCGACGTGACCCGAACGCACCGGAAACGCCACCGCGAGAGTGAACACCGACTCCCGCAGGCCCACTCCGAGCGAATGCCTCGGAACGGCCGCCTGGCCCTCGTCCCAGATGGCGCCCGTATCGTAGAAAATCCTGAAAGGCCCGTAATGATAATCGACGGAGTTGTGAATCATGCGGTTTCCGCCCAAGGGGTCAATTTCATACTTATTCCAGCCGCGCAGGTAGAGGCTGTTGCCCATCACAAAACGGTCGTCCAACGGCGCCCGTCCCGTAATAACGCCCGCCGAGAGGGAGTCGCTCAACACGTGCTTGCCGTGGGTGAGTTGGTAGCGCATGCTCCAGGAATGCGACGTGTAAACGAAGTCGCTGTCCAGAATTTTGGTGGCCGCGCCCAAGCTGTAGCTTGCGTCCAGGTCGTGCTGGTTGTCCGACTCCTCCAGGCGCCGATGATAGCGCAGAGTAGCAATCAGGGCGTCGGAGGCCTCGGTGTGCGCGGCCGCATACTGGTCTCCAAAACGTTCGAAACTCGCCCCCACTTCCAGGGTCAGGGGCTTTGCCAGCGCGACGGTCACCGCCGGCTGGAAATTCTGCCGGGTGCGGCAGGCACCCGAAGTCTCTTTGGAACCGCCGGCCGCCAGCGCGTCCAGCGTACTGCTGTTCCACTGCTCGTGGAAGCTGTCAAACTGGAATCTCAGGCGCACCCGTTCGGTGCCGACGTGCCGGTTCTCGTAGCGCGCCGAGATGCCGGCGTAGCGCTCATCGAGCGAGTCGCCGTCGCTGACCATGCCAAACCCAAACGAGTTCTGCTGGACGGTGAAGCTGACGTCGCCGCCTCCGTTCCAGCCCTGTTTGGAGTTATAGACGAGTTTCGTGAGCCTGGCATCCACCGAGTACCGGAACGGCTTGACTTCGAACTCCACGCGCACGTGCTCGGGGCTGTCGCCGCGCAGGACGTGGTGGCTCACCTCGCGGGCGGCCAACTCCTTCTTCAGCCGCGCGGCCAGGCCGTCCAGCGCGGAGGGATTCAGCTTCTGCCCGATCAGGGCGAGCAGATCCTTGCGCAGGCCGGAGCTCATTTTCTGGTTCTGGTTCTGATCCGACACCAGGTCGGTCTTCCAGCCCTTGCCAGCGACGATGACCGTATCCACCGTGTAGCGCGTGTTGACGTTGATTTCGGAGTCCTGCGTTCCGGCGAAAAGCAGGCCGCCCACAAACAGGCCGCCGAGCCAGGCGTGTTTCATACCGCCCTTCAATGCACGCCGGGTGCCGTTTCTAAAATATTGAAGGAAAAAGAGATACGATGAAGTCCAATGTGCCCTCGGTTCACAGGTGTGGAGCTGGAAAAAGCTTTCTCCGCGATGCCAGGGCGGCCGCGGCGTGGCTTACAGAACCTTTGCCAGCTCGCTCGCAAAGGCGCTGCGGGGCGTCTGCTCTCTCTGCCGGCCGCCGCGCTTCTTACGGTCGGGGCGCGGCTGCGGGGTGCGAACGGCGTTGGGCGCCACGGCTGGCTGCGGCCCTCGCACTTCCTTCCCTTTCGGGGGCTGTGCCGCATTGGCCCGCAACAGCCGGTCCTCCAAAGGCGCGCGATCGAAGCGGCGGATGATGGACTGCATCTCGTCGGCCGTCGGCGCTTCGACAAATGCGAAGCCCTTGGATTCCTGGGTTTCGTGGTTGCGGATCACCTTGATTGCATCGGCCACGAGATCTTCGGCGGCCAGCCATTGCCTGATGTCATCGGCGGTGACCCATGTGGGAAGATTGCCAAGAAATACGGTAAAGCTCATTCAGTTGATTTTTTTTCTCCGTTGGTTGGATTTGGGCACTTCAAGGGGAGGATTCCGATCTGCCAACTAGATGGTATCAGGTGCCGGAGTGGATTGCAAACGGCTGGCGCCGCCGAATTCGGGACCGGATTCCGGGCATGCAAGCGGGTTACTTGGGCGCATTCGGGTGGGGATGCGACCAGTTGTAAAGAGCCCACGCCAGCGCGGCCAAGAGGCCCAACCCGATGAGTACTTCCGGAACGTCCAGAGTCCCCATAGGTATTCTCCCAATTGGGATTATAGGCCCCTTCACAAGGGAATGGAATCCCCCTCCTGGGGCTTGCCAGCGATTCTCCGGCCCGGCCCTCAGGCGGAAATGGTCAGCGTGCTGATGCCCTTTGCCTGCGAGCCTCGCGCACCGTGCTCACGAACCTGACCGCTAGTTCATGAATCCGGTGTGGTTGCCGCAATTCGATAGCCTTTTTCGGGATCAAGTGCGCCCCTATGCCAACCGCGGTAGCTCCCGCCAGAACGAAGTCGGCGACGTTCTGTTGGTTCACGCCTCCGGAGGCGATCAGCGGCACTTGTGGAAATGGCGCCTTGAGCGCTTTGATATACGCGGCTCCTCCGAGTTGTGAGCACGGAAATACCTTGACGAAGTCCACCCCGGCTTTCCACGCCATCATCACCTCGGTTGGCGTCAGTGCGCCGGGGAAGATGACGACATTTTCCTGGGCCGCGAACTCCACGATCTTCAGATCCAGCCCGGTACTGGTCAGAAACTTGGCTCCGGCATCCAGACAACGGCGCGCCATTTCCACGTTCCAGACCGTGCCCGCACCGACGATCAACTCTGGTCCGCTCCGCACCAGGTGGGAGATCACCTCGATGGCTCCGGGCACTGTCATCGTAAGTTCCACCATGGGAATTCCGCCACTGGCGACCGCCTCCGCGGCAAATAGAGCGTCCTCCGCCGAGGACACCCGAATAGCGGGGATGATGCCGATTTCCTGAATGCGATCCCGAATTTCTTCCCGCTTCATCGACCTTCCATTCCTTTATTCCTGCTCATCGAACTCCGCCTCGGGTGCCGGAAGCGCGTCGCCCGCGCCGGCCACCCACACATACAGAGTGGGCAGCAGGATGAGATTGATTAGCATCGCTACCAGGAGCCCTCCGACAATGACGATCGCGAAGGGGCGCTGGCAATCGGAGCCGATCCCGCGCGATAACGCCGCCGGCAACAGGCCGAGCGTCGCGACCAGTGTGGTCATCATGATCGGCCGCAGCCTCAGGACTGCCCCTTCCACCGCGGCATCGGCGATGTCATGGCCTCGGGCGCGAAGCTGGTTGATGTACTCGAGCATGATCACCCCGGTTTGCACACACACGCCAAATAGCGCCAAAAAGCCAACCCCGGAGGATACGCTGAAGTGCGTCCCGGTGAGCAGCAGCGCCAGCAGACCGCCCAGGGGAGCCATCGCCATGTTCGCCAGCATCAGCGTCGCCCATTTAAACGAGTGGAACATCGTATACAGAATAATGAAAATCACCAGAATCGTGATGGGAAGCACGACCATCAGGCGTCTCTGGGACCTCTTCTGGCTGGCGTACTCGCCGGCCCAATCGATCCCGTATCCGGTTGGCAGTTTCACCTGCTGTCCCACTTTTCGGATCGCCTCCTCTACGGTGCTGCCAAGATCGCGGCCGCGCACGCTGTATTTGATAGCGACGTAGCGGGAATTGCCCTCGCGGTAGATCTCCGACGCCCCATCCACCGTTTGAACCGTGCACAGTTGGGCCAGAGACACGCGTTCTCCGGACGGCGACAACAAGCGAATCTTTTCGATCGCCTCTTGCGTGTCGCGGTATTGGGGAAGATAGCGGACAACCAGGTCATAGCGCTGCTCGCCTTGCAGGACCTGGCTTACCGCGTTGCCGCCGACTGCGGTCTGAATCGCGTCCTGCACATCGGTTATGTTGATCTGATAACGCGAGGCCTTCTGGCGGTCCACTACGAGGTTCAGATTGGGTTGACCGATAACCCGAAACAACCCCAGGTCCTGAATCCCCCGAATGCGGCGCATCACGTTGACGATCTGGTCGCCCTTCTCTTCGAGCAACTTGAGATCGTCCCCGTAGACCTTGATCGCAAGTTCCCCTTTGACGCCACTCACGGCCTCCTCCATGTTGTCGGCGATGGGCTGAGAAAAGTTCCAGATCACTCCCGGGATTTTCTCTAATTGGCGATTCATGGCGGCGATCAGTTCCTCCTTGTTCTGGTGGAAGATGGGCCGCCATTGTTCCTTCTGTTTGAGGTCGACAAAGTATTCGGTGTTGAAGAAGCCGGTGGTGTCGGTGCCGTCGTCGGCCCGTCCTACCTGGCTCGTCGCCACGGTGACCTCCGGGAAGGAGGACAACAGCACCCGAGCCTGGTTGGCGAGGCGGATCCCTTCGGTCGGTCCGGTGCTGGGCGCCAAAGTGCCGCGTACCCAGATGGCGCCCTCATCTAGGTGCGGCAGGAATTCGGAACCAATCAAGCCGCTGGTCGACAGGTAGCCCGCCGCCAGCACACAGACAACGGCCCCGCTCACAATCGACCAGCGGTTGCGAACAGCCCATCGCACTGTTGACTTGTAGCGCGCCGTCAGAAACGTCATCAGCGGGTTTCGCCACTCTCGCATGCCCTCCCGGAAGACGAAGCTCGACAGCACCGGCGCCATCACCATCGAGAAGATCAGCGCGCCCAGCAATGCAAAAGCGACGGTCCAGGCCATGGGCTTGAACAGCCGGCCTTCCACGCTCTCGAGAGTGAAAATCGGCAGGTACGCCGTGATAATAATTGCGATGGCGTAGAAGACGGGGCGCTGGACCTCGTGTGCAGCCTCGCGAATGCGGATCATAGCCGGCTTGGACACGTCCTGGCGTCCCATGTGCCGCACGATGTTCTCGACCATCACGACAGCGCCATCCACGACCATGCCGAAATCTAGCGCGCCCAGCGACAACAGGTTAGCGGGAATATGTCTGAGGTCGAGACAGATCGATGCGAACAACAGGGAGAACGGAATCGTCAGCGCCACGACGAATGCGCCGCGGGCGTTCCCCAGGAACATGAAGAGGATCAGCGCCACCAGGAGCATGCCCTCGGTCAGGTTGTGGAGCACCGTGTGGGTGGTGAAGTGAACCAGGTCGCTGCGATCGAGGAACGGAACTACCTTCACGCCGGGAGGAAGGATGCGTTCATTCAGTTCCTTCATCTTGTCATGTATGCCGTCCAACGCCGAGTCCGCGTTGGCGCTTTTCCGCAAGAGCACAATGCCTTCGACCACGTCATCGTTATCAATGATCCGGCCATCCTCACGGTGAATCGCCTTCCCATTCCGGCCCAGCCGGATCTTCGGGCCTTGCATCACACTGGCGATATCCTTGACCCGCAGCGCCGTTCCATTTTGGGCCTTGATCACCGTTTCTTGGATGTCGCGCACAGTCTTGACCAGGCCGACGGAGCGAACGTTCACCTGTTGAAGGCCCTTTTCGATGAAGCTTCCGCCTGCATTCACGTTGTTGTTCGCAAGTTGCTGCTCGACCTGGCCGATGCCGACCCCGTACGAGATAAGCTTGTCCGGATCGACGCGGACCTGGTATTCGCGCGTCACGCCCCCCAGGCTCGACACATCGACGACATCCGGCACCGACTTGAACTGCTTCTCCAAAACCCAGTCTTCCAGCGACTTCAGGTCCATCACGTCGTATTGCGGGTTGGTGCTCTTTAGCGTGTAGAAGAAGATTTGCCCGACGGGACTCCAGTCCGTGCCAATTTGCGGCTGCAAACCCTGGGGAAGATTTACTTGGGTGAGCCGTTCCAGCACCTTCTGGCGGTTCCAATCGTTCTCGGATTCGTCATCGAAGATCAGCGTCAGGCTCGAAAGGCCAAAGATCGAGACGGACCGCAGATGCTGCAAGTGTGGCAACCCGTTCACCACGGTTTCGATTGGAATCGTGACCTGCTGCTCCACCTCCTCGGCCGCGCGGCCGGGCCACTGCGTAATGACCTGGACGTAATTGTTGGCTACGTCGGGATAAGCTTCGATGGGGAGCGCTTGAAAAGAGATGACGCCCCAGCCGAACAACAGGATCGCGATCACCACAACCAAGAAACGATTATTGAGCGCGAAATCAACCAGGCCGCGAATCATTGTCCGGTCACTGCTCCACTGTGTTCTGCAGGACGAGGGCGTTCTGCACCACGCGCTGCCCCGGTTGAATGCCCGTCCGAATCTCCTGCATATTGCCGGGGAGCATATCTCCGCCCGTCACCTCGACGCGGCGGAAGGTGTTGCCGCTGGCCGGCACATAGACCCAATCGCGGTCATGTAAGTGCAGCACCGCGGAGGAGGGAACCAGCACGTGTGTCTCCTTCTGCTGGCCGTGGAAGGTGGCCGTGACGAACATGCCGATGCGCATGAGGCCCGGATTTCCCACTTCGAGCCGGACCTTCGCCGTCCGGACATTCGGGTCGAGGACCGGACCGATGTTGCTGATCCGCGCCTTCAATACCTTGCCGGGATAGGCGTTCAGGTGGACGTCGGCGTATTCGCCCAGGTGCACATTCGCCAGATCGTTCTCGTACACATCACAAATAATCCAGACGTGGGAGAGATCGGCGATGGTGAACAGGTTCGGAGAATTGTCGAGAGTCTTGACGCCCGAGGCCGCCGTCACGTTCTGCTCGACGATCACCCCGGAGACCGGCGCGACAATATCCACCACCGCCGTGGGATGATTGACGTCCACTCCCAGCACCTTGAGGTGATCGAGAGTGGTTTCCACATCGACTCTGGCCTTGTCGTCCGTGTCCTGCGCGACTTCCAGATCTTTCGCCGCGATCGCCCCCTTCTCGTAAAGGAGCCTGGCGCGATCGAGCTGCGCGCGCGCCAAGGTCTGGTCGGCCTGCGCTTTGCGGTAGTCGGAAAAGGCGCCGGAAATGTCCGCGCTTTCGACCCGCATCAGGAGCTGGCCTTTCGCGACCGTGTCGCCCAGCCGCGCGCGAATGTCCACCACGCGCCCGGAAGCCAGCGAAATCACGGGCACATTCTTGGATACGTCGGCGCTGACAACCCCGGTCACGTTCAGCTCGGGCGCGGCAACATAGGCGCTTGCGGTGGCCAGCGGAAATTGCTCCGGATGGTCCACCTTGACCATGCCGGCATCCTGTTCCTGCACGACTTGCGCCGGCGGCGGCGCCTCGGCCGCCGGATCCACCTGCCCCTTCGCTCCACAGCCGGCCAGGAGAAAACCCGACGCCAGCAAGAAGCCGGCTTCCATGAGAACGGCGCGCTTCATTGGATCACCTCGCGGCCCACCGCAAGATTCAACTGGCTCGCGGCGGTCATGTAAGAACCAATCAGGTTCAGGTAGTTCAGTTGGACCGTACGGTAGTCGTTCTGGGCGTTTAGAAAATCCAGCAACGACGCTCCGCCATGCTGATAGGAATAGGAAATGGTCTCGCGAACTTGAGCCGCCAGTTGCAGGTATTTCGACTTGTACGGCCGTAGCAGGTTCAGATTGCTGTTGACCATGGCATAGGCGGAATCCACGTCGCTGAAAACCTGCGCCTGGGTGGCGTCTCGCAGCCTCTCATTGCGATGGACGTCGAGTTCCGTGCGCTGCTTCTCGCCCTGGTTCTTGTCGAAGATGCGCAGCGGGACGGTGACGCTGAAACCGATGTACGCCGGAATCGGGGGATTGCGTCCCACGTCCACTCCGAAGGTGGGATCCATGGACCCGTTCGCCACCGCGAGCTTGTGATCGGTCTGCGCTTTGTCGATGGCTTGCGCGGCGGCCCTCAAGTCCGGTCGCGTGTCCAGGGCGATGCCGCGAAGTGCCTCCAATGGCAGGACGCGGTTGGGGAACTCGAAAGGCCCCGTCACGTCGAATTGCTCGACGGGCGTGCGGTCGTTCATCAGCATCAGAAGCTGGATCTTGGCCGTGCGCAGGTTGGTTTCAGCGGTCTCGACATCGGCTTCGAACTGAACGCGCTGGAGTTCGAGGCGCTCCAGGTCTACTTGCGCGATGTCGCCGGCTTTGAAACGGTCGCGGCTCACCACCAGTAGGCGGTCGTAGTACGCCAGGTTCTCCCTGGTCAGCGCCAGGACCGCCTTGGCTTGCAGGGTTTGCACAAATGCGCTCCGCAAGCTGAACAGAAGAGTTCTCTCCAGGTCTGCTTGTTGCGACACCGCGATGGCGGTGCCCTTTTGCGCGCTCTCCAGCCGCAATTCCCGCTTGTGCTGCCGCTCGTGCAGGTAGCTGGCCGAGATCAGCGGCAGGGTGTTTGCCAGGGGGCGATAGGGATTGGGCGTGAAGGGGTCGAGCTGATCGAGCGTGGTGGTGAGGTCCGGGTTCGGCCGCAAGTGGGCCGTGATCTCCTGGGCTTTGGCTTCATCGATGCCGAGCTGGCCGGCCTGCAGAGCCGGATTGGCAGCTTCGAACTTGTCGCGAATCTCCTGCCACGTGAAAGCCTTCTGCGCGCGGACGCCCCTGGTCAGGCAGACCGCGATCAGAAGCCCAATGAACAGACGCACATGTAACCTCCGCACTGCGGATCCGCTCCATAACTGTCGCGGCTCGGAATGAGGCGCCGTACCGAGCCGCGAGTGTAAACGAGCGGTTGCCCCGCAAACTGTAAAGACAGCTCCAATAAACAATTTTGGCGTCATCCCGGCCCCGCCAAGCGCCTATCTTTTGGCGGAGCGGAACCTATCTTTTGGGTGGAGGCCTTGGTTTGGGACAGAGATTGCACCTACAATCGAAGCGAGGGCGCCGCCGCATGATTTTCCGTTACTTGCAAGGGTCCAAGCCCGTGGTGCTGGGCCGGGCGGGACTTCTCATCGCGATCGTCGCTTTCATCGACTGGCGCGTCGACCTCAACATTGCGTTCGGCTTCCTCTACCTGTTTCCCATTCTGCTTGTGGGAACGGTCTTGCCGCGATGGCAGATTCTGCTGACGGCGCTTGTCTGCACGTTCCTTTCCGATTTCTTCGACCCGTTCCCCTTTACGCTAGCCGTGGCGCTGCCACAAGACATTCTGGTTTTCACGTCGCTGGCGGGCACGGGGTTGTTCGCCTACGAGATCACCAGGAGCCGCCGGCAGGAGATGGAAAACCTCCGCCGGGTGGAAGAAGAAGCGACTGCCCGCCGCGAAGCGGAAGAGCAACTGGAGTTCCTCATCGACAGCAGTCCCGCCGCTATTCTCACCATGAGCGCCGACAGCCTGATCCTCAGGGCGAATTCCGCGGCGCACGGTCTGTTCGGCGTGCCGGCCGGGGAACTGCCTGGGAGAAGCATCCGCCGCTATATTCCGGCCCTGGGACGCGTGCCTTTAGTGGGGGAGACGCCCCAGACATTCCGGACCGAAATGCAATGCCGCGGCGAGCGGGAAAACGGCGATGTCTTCCCGGCCAACGTGTTCTTCTCTACCTACAACACGCCGGCAGGCCCCAGGCTGGCCGCCTTGGTGGTGGACGCCTCGGAAGAGATGCGGGAACGGGAAGAGCTGGGCCTGGAGCAGCTCATGACCGGCTCGCGAATTCTGGTGGGGGCTGTATCGCACGAAGTTCGCAACGTGTGCGGCGCCATCGCGGTCATCTACGAGAACCTCGCGCGGAGCGGCGCTCTGAATGGGACTAAGGACTTTGAAGCGCTCGGCTCATTGGTCGAAACGCTCAATAAGATTGCCTCTCTGGAGCTCAAACAAAGCGCCAGCGATTCCGAGATCAGCGGTATCGACCTTCTGGAGACCCTGGATGATCTCAAGATCGTTCTGGAGCCGTATTGCCAGGAAGCCGATATTGCCGTGCACTGGGACATCCCTGCGGAACTCCCTCCGGTTTGGGCCGATCGCCACCGTCTGTTGCAGGTTCTATTGAATCTCACGAAGAACAGCGAGCGGGCCTTGGAGGGCGCCGGCCTGAAGAGAATCGATATCTCCGTTTCGGAAGGCCAGGGCGTCGTGTCCATCAGAGTTACCGACTCGGGACCGGGCATCGGTTCCGCCGGCAACCTGTTTCAACCCTTCCAGAAGGGCGCCGATTCCACGGGACTCGGGCTATATCTGTCGCGGGCCTTTGTGCGATCCTTTCGGGGTGACCTTCGCTACGATCCAGCGGCGCCAGGATGTTCTTTTGTGATTGATCTGGCGGTCGCCGGTTCTCATGAGACGGATTATGGACGGACCAGCAAACAGGGAGCGCATCCGGCTGCTGTTGCTCGATGATCACGTCCTGTTTCGAGAGGGACTGAGCCGCCTTCTGGCTTCGGAACCGGACTTCGAGATGGTGGGCAACTGCGGCGCCTCCGCCGAGGCTCTAGAGGTTTTGCAGCGCTCGCCCGTGGATATAGTTCTGCTGGATTTCGATCTCGGCGAGGACCACGGAAGCCAGTTCATCGCGGCGGCCCGGCGGGCCGGCTATGCGGGAAAGATCCTGATGGTGACCGCCGGAATGGATGCGGCGGAATCGTCCATCGCATTGCAGTTGGGCGCATCGGGTATCTTTCTGAAACACAATTCTCCGGGCACGCTGGCCAGAGCCATCCGGCTGGTGGCGAGCGGAGAAATGTGGGTGGACCAGCGAGTCATTCACCTCATGGCCGACGGAATCCATCAGCGCGAGGGACGGACCTTTCAAAAGGTCCTGACGGAACGGGAGCAAGAGGTGCTCCGGGGCATATTCGAGGGCCTCACGAACAAAGAGATTGCCGCCCGGCTGGGCGTATCGGAGGGCGCGGTGAAGGCCACGCTGCAGCAGTTGTTTCAAAAGACCCGCGTGCGAACGCGCAGCCAGCTTGTCCGAATCGCGCTCGAAAGCTCCCTCGGCACCACGCGAAAGCTATGAGCTTCGCAACCTCGCGAGCGCCCAGAGCAGCGCCCCTCCGCCGAGCAGCAGCACTCGCGAAGCGGGTTCCGGCGCGTGGCCGGGTGGGTCCGACGAATCCATCAGGGCGATGCTGCCCAAGAGCGGGTCTGGCGGATCCAGAGTGACCATGCCCGGCGGCGCGCCCACACTGAACCCGCCGGTCCCCAGGCTTACGTTCATGTCCTGCCGCAAGGTGTAGGGTGGCAGCCCCACGGTCACACCCGGTCCCGTGTTGAGCAGAGTCAGGACTGCCGGTGAACTGCCGAACAATTCCTGGGACAGCGTCTCGGAGAGTTGCAGCGAGCCTTCGAGAATGGAGACTGGTCCGCGATAGCGGGATCCTTGAAACATCCCTGGGACAAAGCTCAGCGGCGCGCCGAAGGAGACCGAAACCGAGCCGTCGCCCGATTCCAGGACCGCTGCGATCTGCGCCAGCGAATCCACCGGTGCCGACACGAATACAAAGCCCACCTCGGTGGGGTATATCGGGAGTCCGAAACTGGCCGCGTCGATACTGAAATTCCGGGATGGAACCGTGAACGATAGCGTGTTGCCCGTATCGAGCAAGGCCGAAACCTGGGCGGAGACGTCAACCGTTCCCGCGCCGAGCGGCAGCGCCGCCAGAATTACGGCCAATCCACACCACCGATATGCCATGTGGTGCGATTCTAAGCGGCCGATCTCCGGCAGAACAGAACCCAAAGTACCGGTACGATTCAGGTACAGAACCGGAACGTCTTGCGGCGAATCGGCTTAGGTTGCAGTACAATTTCCCTCGGGCTGTCATGGGGGAAACTACATGAACTTTGAGAATATCTGTACGGCGCAGGAGGGGCTGGTCGCGGTTGTGACCCTGAACCGGCCGCGGCGCCGCAACGCGCTCTCGCTCGGTCTGATGCTGGAACTGACTGGCTGTCTCGATGAGATCGGCCGCAACCGTGAAATCCGCGCGGTGATTCTGGCCGCGGCCGGAAACGTTTTCTGTTCCGGCCACGACCTCGCCGAGATGACCGGCCGGGATATCAACGAATACCGTCGCATCTTCGATGTCTGCACCGAGCTGATGATGAAGATCCAGGCCATTCCGCAGCCGGTCATCGCCGAAGTGCAGGGCATCGCCACCGCCGCCGGATGCCAGTTGGTGGCCACCTGCGACCTCGCGGTAGCTGCCGAGGAGGCCGCCTTCGGCACGCCCGGTGTGAAAATCGGGCTTTTCTGCACCACCCCCATGGTGGCGCTCACCCGCGCCATCGGCCGCAAACGCGCGCTCCAGATGCTGCTCACCGGCGAACTGGTGGGTGCGCGCACCGCCGCGGATTGGGGGCTGATCAACCAGGTGGTCCCCGCCGCTGACCTGCCCGCGGCCACGCGGAAACTGGCGGCGAAAGTGGCGGATGCCAGCCCGCTGGCAGTGGCGCTTGGCAAGCAGGCCTACTACACGCAGATCGATCTGGACCAGCCCAAAGCCTATGCCTATGCGAAAGAGGTCATGTCGATGAACGCCCTGGCCGCCGACGCGCAAGAGGGCATGTCAGCGTTCCTCGGCAAGCGGGCGGCGTGCTGGAGCGGGAAGTAGGTAGCGGGCACGCGGAAGGGCAAGGTGGAGCGCCGTTCAGGCACGATGCCGCGCTTTCGTCCTCAACTCCACGGCCGTATCTCTCAAAGCTTCTTTGCCGCTGTCACTGCCGCTTGCGCCACTTTGGTGAAACTGAAACCCACGCCCCAATAGGCTCGCGGCGCCTCCACGTTCAAATCCCAGCCAAACGTGAATTGCACCATCCCGCCGAAAACCGACCCTACGAACCCAGCGCCCACTTGCACCGCGGCCGGCGAATCCACGTCGTACGGCTGGTTTTGGCTGTTCAACGCCGGCTGGCCCTGCGCATTCAAGTGAAGGCGGCCCGGATTCGGAAAGCTGAGCAGGCTCACGTTCACACCGAGTCCCGGAGCCAGCGCCGTGAAGAACCGGTTCCGCTTGATGGCATTGCTCACTAGCAGTTCCGTTTGGTCGCCGTTGCATGTGCCGCCGTTCAGTTCGTGCAGTACTCCGGTCTGGTCCGCGCACTTGTGCAGCAGGCCGTGGAACGGCCCCCGGTTGCGGAAAGTCACGTCCAGCGTCACGCCTGCCGCCGCCGGGAAATTCACGCGGGTGAGTTTCCCGTTGGCATCCGGCACGTCATTCAGCCTTCTGATGTAAAAGGCGGAATCCACCACCTCCGCGCGCGTCCGGTAGTCCTTGATCTGCACCGTGAACGATGCCGAACTGGTGGCGGGGCTGCCTAGAGAATTTCCGCCCCCGTCCGCCGAATCGCTCGCGCTTTGCATCTGAATTTGAAGCACCAGTTGGCCGCCGTCCTGTGCCTGGTAGGAGGGCAGATCGATTTCGCCCGGCAGAATCCGGCTCTTCATCTGCTCGATTTCCTGCCGGTACATCTCGTCGAATTCCTCGTCCGCGGCCTCGCCGTCCGGCAGAGACGGCGCAATCAGTTCCCGCCCCTCGATGTAGTCCTGGGTGTACATCAGGTCGTTGAAAACGGCCAGCGTGGTCTGGACCACCGCCAGCCGGGCCGCGTCCACCGCGTCGGGCTTGTATTGTGCACCCAGCATGATGTCCAGATTCTTGGTGAAGTCCGTCGCCAGCGCCTTCATGGTCGCTGAGTTCATCCCAAACACCGGCTCCGCTACCATGCGCACCAGCACCGGGCTGGCGGTCAGCGCGTTGACGATATTCACGATCTCGTCCTTCTTATACTTATACCCCCGGTCCAGTCCGTCGATCTTGCTCTTGTCCATGTTCTGCAGGAGCGCCTGGGCCACGCCGGGCTGGTTGCGGTCCGTCCACCATTTCGCGCTCCAGTCGAGCGGATCCTCTCCGTAAAGATTCGCCACTAGGTCCTCCGTGGTGTAATACAGATCCTCGATCGTGCCCTTCAGGTCTCGCGCTGCTTGCGTGTTCACGCCCTGCTGCGATTTCTGCGATTTCGGATCGACATCGATCTGCGCGTAGTTGATCACTTCCACCTTCGCCGATTTCCCGTCGCTGCCCGTCAGCGTTGCGCTCATCTTCAGTTGCCCCAATACCGCATCGGAGGCCAGCGTGTCGGCGTTGATCTCGATCCGCAGTTTGCTGCTTTTGTCCACCGCGAACGTCTCGGATTCCAGGTCGGCGTTCACCGGGCTGTAGTGCAGGATGCGCTCCCGGTCCGTGTGTTCATAAATCGTCACCAGATTGAACGGGCTGAGCCGCAGCGGGCAAACTCCATTCGGAACCCGGTGGATCTCCACCTGTGTGATCGCGATGGCCGCGCGGATGGCGCGGACTTCTCTTTCGTATTGTTCTCTCTTCCGGCCGCCCGGCCACTTCTTTTCTTCCGGCAACGCCTTAGCGAGCGCGCCTTGCAGTTCTTTAAGCCTTGTCTCGAGCTTGGTCTTCAGGTCCTCCGTGTCTTTCTTAAATTCCCCGACCGTGCAGCCCACCGGAGGCCCGCCTTTCTTCGCCCTAACGACCGGCCCTGCGTCCTTCACCCGGCCCGCTCTGTAGTCGCGCAACCGCTCTTGCAGCCCTCGAATCTCCGATTCCTGCGCGAATGGGGTGTAAAAATCGAAGATGGGGCGCTCCTTCACCTTCTTGTCTGTCGTCCGCGGCGCGGCGGCGCCCGCTTCGGTGCTGGCCGTCTGGCTTTCACCGCCGGCGCTGACAGTCGCCACCACGAAGTTGCCTTGGCTCACGGCTGCCTGCAATGCGACCTTAAACTCGCCCCGCTCGTTGGCCGTATCGTGTCCGGCGAAAGCTCCATTCACACTTACGTTCACCGATGCCCCGGCCAGCGCCGTACGGCCCGTCAGGACGGAATCGCCGTTCTTGATCGGATTCAGCGTCAGTGCGGCCAGCGAAGACTGGCGCGCCACCCGCACCGCCTCCGACTCCACCGTTCTCCCGCCCACTTCCTCCTTGACCTGCACCAGGTCGCCCGACTGTAACGGATGGCTGAGCCGGACTTCAAACGAGCCGTTGACGATCTCCGCGTCCTCCGCCTTTCGCAGGTTCACCCAGGCGGTTACGCGGCCTGTGGCCGTCGCCGCTGTCCCTTTGATGGCCTTGGCGCCCTCGTAGAGTGGCACGCTGATGCTGAGCTCGGCCGCTTCGCCAAGCGCCGCGGCCGCGCAAACCAACAATACAGATGCCAGCAATCGCAGTCTCATAAGGAACAGTTTCATAGAAAAAGGGTCTCCTTTCAAATGATATAGCGGAAAATTCTTTCCCAAGGGGACACCCGCCTGTTTTGCCGTGCATTTTCAATCGCTTCCGCCCTCAGATGCCCGGAACAACCCGCGGAATCTCCTCACTCGGAAACCCGCCGGTAAATCACCGTCTGACTGGTGCGCGCCACTTCACGGTAATTCCCAAACCACTGGCGCAACTCCGGGTAGCTCGTGATCGCCAGCCGCGGGTTGTACGCGCTCAGGCCGTCGATCACAAATGTGGGCCGCGAGCGCGCCAACGCGGCTCGGCGCTCACTCGGGGCCTCCGTTTCCACTGGCTCCGATTGCGTGAGGTGGCGGTCCGCCGGCACGCCCGTCAGCGGCTGCGAATCGAGAAACATGGTGGCGGCCGGCAACCGCGTGTAGACGTAGACCTCGGGACGGTATCCCCAGACGAAAAGCGTGTCGCCCGGCTGCGCCAGTTGCCGGGTGAGCGCGGCAGCGGCGCGGCTGTCGCGGTCCATGGCGGTGTCGCGCCACTCGGCGCCGCTCATGGCCGTCAGGTACGGCGGCCCGAATCGTGCCAGCGGGATCAGCAGCAACAGCGCCGCCAGCGCGCGCTTGCGTCCTAATAGCGTGAACCCGCGCGCGGCCAACAACACCAGGACCGGCAGAAGCTGAAAGTAGTAACGCGGAAAGAAGCGCAATCCGGCTGCCACGCCGGCGAGGGAAACCACGATCCAGCCGATCCAGTGTCGCAAGCCCGCGCGATCGGCCACGGGCCTACGGCCTGCCCAAGCCAGCAGGCCAATGCCACTCACCACCACGGCCGCATGAAACCCCATCCAGTCCAGCGTCCTGACCATCGCGTTCCGCAGCGGATCCGCTACCGGTGCGCTGGCGGCGTAAAGGCGTCCCCACTTCCATACCTCGTCCCAGTACGCCGCCAGTGCGCCGGCGCTCCATAACCAGGCGGCCGCCGCGCCGCTCACGGCCGCGAAGCCCGCCGCCATGACGAGCGCCCCCGCGGGGTTCCACAGGGCGCAGACGGCCGCCACCAGCAGGGCTTTGGGGCTGATCAGGAACGCCACGCCCGCCAGCGCGCCGCTCCAGAAGGGGCGCCCCTTCCACGCCAGCCATACCGCCGCCAGGTGCGGCGCAAGCATCAGGAGGTCCGAAGCCAGAGGAATCACCGCGGAGGCGAAATCGAACGTCAGAAAGAAACCCAGCAAGGCCGCGGCCCAGAGCCCTTCGCGGCGGGACCACAAATCGCGCGCAAACCGCCAGGCGATCCAGCAGGCCAGCAGCGCATAGATCGCTCCCGCCAGCCGCGGCGCCCAGCCGGCACGCGCGCCCCAAAGCAGGCACACGGAAGGCACCAGCGGCGGTTTGTCGTACCAGATGTCGCGGTAAATCACCTTGCCGCCGAGCATCTGCCGGGCCGCCGCCATGGGCAGGGTGTCGCCTTCCCAGAGGATTTCGACGTGGCACATCCGCGCCGCCACCAGCAGCGCGAACAGCAGCAGAAAGAACAGCCGGGTCTTGCTCAAACCGTTGCAGCGGATCTCGCCAGCAGGCGCTCGAGCACGCGGCGGAACTCGGCGCCGTAAGCCGGGTCGGCGAGGGCGAACTCCACGAAACTTTCAAAGTAGCTGGGGAAATTGCCGATGTCGTAACGCTTTTCTTCGGCCGAGAGCTTCACCGCCAGCACGCGGCGCCCTTCCTCGCACATCAACTGGATGGCGTCGGTGAGCTGAATCTCGCCCCGCTGGTCGGGTTCCACCCGGCGGATCATGTCGAAAATCATCGGCGAAAAAACGTAGCGGCCGGCAATGGCCAGGTTGCTGGGCGCGTCTTCCGCGGCGGGCTTTTCCACCAGGTTGACGATGCGGAAAACGTCGTCTACCTCGCCCTCCGGTTGCACGATTCCATAATGCGAGGTCTCTTCCCGCGGCACTTCCTCCACCGCGATGACGCAACTGGCGCGCTTGGATTCGAAGATATCCGCCATGCGGCTCACGGCGCGCGACACGGCGTGCAGGCCCAGAATGGAATCGCCCAGGGCCACCAGGAAAGGCTCTTCGCCGGCGAAGTTCTCGGCGCAGAGAATGGCGTCGCCCAGGCCCTTCTGGAGCCGCTGGCGGGTATAGAAGAAATTCGCCTTCAGGGCCTCGAAGTGCATCTCTTTGAGCAGATCCTGCTTGTTCGCCTCGGCGAGGGCGCGGGACAGCTCGGGGTCCTGGTCGAAATGATTCTCGATGGCAGACTTGCCACGGCCGGTTACGAACAGGACTTGCTGGATGCCGTTCGACACCAACTCCTCGACCACATACTGGACGATGGGCTTGCGCGCCACCGGCAGCATCTCCTTGGGCTGCGACTTGGTGGCGGGCAGCAGCCGGGTCCCATGCCCGGCGACAGGAACAACCGCGCTCTTGATCACCTTTTGACTATATCAGCCGCGAGTGCGGTATATTGGGCAAAGAAAAAGCGAAGCATGGAGGACATCCAGCAACAGCTCGCCGCTCTTCGCCGCCGCATGGCGCGCATCGACCGCAAGTATGCGGCGGGCGCCCCCGGTCCGCCTGCCGGGCGGCGCGACGAGCTGCCCTCCCGCTACTTCATCGAAGATCTCATGAGTGGCGAAGTGGTGCGCACGCCCTATGGCGAGCACTTCGAGACCGAGAAAGTCTGGGAGCGCCACCGCCGCCACGGCAGCGTGGATATAGCGGACCTGGCGGAGCTGCCGGAAGATCTCCTGGAGCCGCTCTCCGCCGGGACGATCGCGCGCGCGCACCCCTTGAAATGGGCTTTCCTCGATACCGAGACCACTGGCCTCGCGGGCGGCACGGGCACCTATGCCTTTCTGGTGGGGGTCGGCTCCATCGACGCCGCGGGATTCCGCCTGCGCCAGTTCTTCATGCGCGATTACGGCGAAGAGGCGTCGCTGCTATGGCGTCTTTCGGAGCACCTGGCGCAGTTCGACGTTCTCATCACCTATAACGGCAAGGCCTACGACCAGCCGCTGCTGGAGACGCGCTACCGCATGGCGCGGGCGCCCCGGCATCCATTCGACCGCATGCAGCACCTGGACCTGCTGTTCGGCGCGCGCCGCTTATGGAAGCTGCGCCTGGAAAGCTGCCGCCTGGTGGACCTCGAGAACCAGATCCTCGGAGTAGAGCGCCAGGGCGATTTGCCGGGGGAGATGATCCCGTATTGCTACTTCGAATATTTGCGCACGAAGCAGGCCTTCCGGCTGGTCCCGATCTTCCATCACAACGCGCTGGACATTCTTTCGCTGGCGTGTCTGACCGCCATCGTGCCATTCGCTTTCCGGCGGCCGGAGGACGCGGCGCTGCGCCATGGCGCGGACCTGATCGGCCTGGCGCGCTGGCTGCTCCAGGCCGGGCGCCAGGAAGAGGCGCTACGCCTGTTTCGCCGCGCGGTGGAGATGGGTCTGCCGGACGGCCTGCTGTTCAAGACGCTGTGGGACATCAGCGTGGTCGAGAAGCGCCTGGGCCGCGAGGACGCCGCGCTGGCGGCGGTTACCGAACTGGCGGAATCGCGCAACCCGTACCGCGTGCGCGCGCTCGAGGAACTCGCCAAGCACTACGAGCACCGCGAGCGCGACTATGCGACGGCGCTGAAAATGACAAGCAGGGCGCTGGCAATTGAGGACACGCCGGAGATGCGAAGGCGGGAAGAGAGATTGAAAGGGAGAGTGGATAGGCCGCGTCCGCGGCGGCTGGCATTGTAGAGGCAGCCGGCGGGATAATGGACACCGGGAGGAGCAAGTTTGATGGTCAGTGTGGGACCTGTGGAAGTTGACGAGAGCAGCCTTGCCGACCTGTGCCGGCGATACCAGGTGCGGGAGCTCGCGCTGTTTGGCTCGGCGGTGCGCGGGGAGACTCGCGCGGATAGCGACATCGACTTGCTCGTCGAGTTTCTCCCTCAAGCCCACATTGGTTTGATGGACTATGCCGGCCTGATGCTGGATCTATCCAAACTGCTCGGCCGCAAGGTGGATCTGGTCTCTAAGAACGGGCTCAAACCGCTGATCCGGGCGTCGGTGCTGGGCGAGATGCGGCTCCTTTATGCGGCCGCGCAAGCTGCGGCCCAACCGGTCGAGCTTCCGGACCGTGAGCGTGTCGCCGGGCTGCAACGACTTCGGGCAACGGAGTAGGACGGGGCGCTTCGCGGTCGCCCCCGATAATCCCTCGAACGGGGGTTCGGTTCGCGTCCCGAAACTTACCGTTTGAGAGACGCCCTCAGGGGCAGGGAAGGGGGCCACTGGTCCGCCAAGTTTCCGAGAACCCCACATATCAGGGTTTCAAGACGGTCTGGTCTACTCCGTCAGCACCTCGGCTGCAAGTTCGAAAAGGCGCGAGGAGGCTGCGTCGTACCAACCCAGTGCCCGCGTGCAGACCGCAATTTCGTCGTCCGACACTGTGAAGCTGTTACCGCCCTTCGGGTGCATGAGACGATCCCGGATTCTCACCGCGTTTCGAAGATCGGACCAGCCGGCCTCGGCGATTTCAAGCGAGTAATTCTGAACCTCAAAAGCGGCAGCAAACGCGCGAAAAGAGAACTTCAGGTTCGGCAAGAATTTCAGTCGAGGCGAAGTGGTACTCGCGCTGCCATCCTCCTTGAGGTTGGCAATTTCCTCAGAAGCAATCGCAACTTCCGCGATGGTGAGAATTGGCTTCGCGGCGCTGCGCTCATGCAGCAATAGGGCGATCCGCTTGCGCCCCCAAACATCCGCCTCGATGAAGGCAAACATCGCGCGAACGAAGGTGCGCCTATTAAAGCCCTCATCCGATTCGTTCAGCATTTCCTCGGCGCGTGCCACATCGCGACGGGCGATCCCGTATACGGCGTGGTAGGCGATTAGACCGATTTCCTGTAGGTTCTCCGTCGCCATACGCTGCTACCTCACAGTGCGCCCAGGAGTTCTGCAAACGACATACGCGGGAAATCGCGTCGGGATTCGGTCCCAGTGGATCTCACAGATTGCAGCGTACCAGAAGGGTAATCATTCGCGAAACATTCGTCAGGAGTGGAAAACGGGGTCATCGGAAAAGTGCTCGAATCGCCGCGCGGCGGTGGTCCCACAAAGGACCGTTTATGAAACATGGGGTGGTAGCGGACTTCGGCGTGTGCAGCACTTTCCGGTAATCCCGTTGCCTTTCCTTTCGGGGGGATTTAGCTCAATATCCGGCTTCGCGTCCGTGGCGGACCGCCAGGATCACAACCTGTTTCCCGTCGTAGTGATACAGGGCGACGTAGGCCCCATGCCCGAATTCAATCACCCACTCGCGAAACTCCGGCGGCAACTCTTCGACGGGACGGCCGATCTCCGGGTGCCTGCCGAGCGCTTTCACACCCTGGCGGATCGTCTTGACGGCGCGCCGTGCGGCATCCCGGCTCTTGGGAGCCAGAAACTGATGGAGACGGGCCACATCCAGCAGGGCCGGTGGGGACCACCTTAGACGTGGCATTTTGGGATGACAGCGTGCTTGCCCGCTTCGAGTTTGGCCAGCCAGGCGTCGGCTTCCTTGGCCGTGACGTGGAGACCGGTCGTCTGATAGTCGGCCCATGCGGCCAGCGCGTCCTGCCGGAGCTGCTCGCGGTTCTCCTCGCGTTCCACATACTGCTCGACGGCTTCGCGCATGACCCAGTGCGGCGATCGGCGACGCGCCGAGGCGAGCCGGTGTACACGTTCCTTCATCGCGCTATCGAGTTTCAGACTGGTTGTAGAAGGTGTCGTCATCGCAAGTGCTCCCGGGTATTACCTGGTAGCACTATAGCACACTACCGGACCACCGGGTGGTCGGCCACTTGCGTTCCCAGGCCGGCGTAGGATTCTTTGACCTTGATCACTTTGTCGCCGTTGAAGGTCACGAAGATGATCTTGCCCGGAGGCGTTCCGTAGACCCAGTCCTCGAGCTCCAGGCCGTCCTTGGTTTCGCGCGACTTGTGGGCCGGGCGGCCCAGCGCCATGACCACCTGCTCGCGGTTCATGCCCTCGGTGACACGCTTTTCCTGGATGGCCTTTTGCACTTCGGGCGGCAGCGTCTCGGCGTAGATTTCGGTGACGCTGTGGCGCTCGAAGTCGATCACTGGCGCCAGCATTTTCTTGATCTCCGCAGCCTTGATGGGCTCCAGGGGTTTGTGAAACAGTACCGCGATGGAGGTGCCGCCGGGCGCGTTGGAGTCGTTGCCCCGGGAGATGGGGGCCGTGGCGCCGCCCATGCCGACTTGCACGCCCTGATACCACTTGCGGCCGCCCTTGAAGCCGCCGTTGATCTGGAGCACGATCCGGTCGTCTCCGATCTCGACCTTGGTGACCTGGACCAGGTCGCCGGTGCGCGCGGCCGGGCCACTCTCTTTGGCGACGGCGGCCCACTGGCCCTTGTCGTATCCGCCTTGGGCGTCGAATTCGAGCGGTTTCCTGGAGCGGGGCAGCAGCACCTTCACGGTGCCGTACTCGGCCATCAGGCCTCGAGTCAGCTCGACGCGGTCATCGAAGGTGAGCTTGTTGCCGGCCCAGGAGAGCGACGGCAGCAGGCTCAAGATGGCGGCGGCGGCAAAGGCTCGCATGCGGCACTTTCCACTGGCGGGTTGGTGAGCGGCGAGGGCTGCCGGCGAATGGGCGCTTTCCAGAGGTAAGCGAACAGCACGAACAGCACCGCGGTAGTCAGCAGGCTGGCTTCCGGGCCGTACTCGCCGCCGCTCCAAAGGCTGCCGGCGGTCCACGACATCTCGTAGCCCGTCACTTTCATTCTAAGCCCGCTGACGTTCACGCCGAACAGCGGCAATGTAAGGTTCCAGCCGAAATGGAGGCCGATGGGCAGCCACAGGTCGCGGCTGCGGAGAAGAGCGTACCCGAACAGAATGCCGAAACCGCCGGTGTTGGCGATGCCGAACCAGGTGGCATTGGGGTTATTGCCGTGCAGCAGGGCGAAGACGACGCCCACCGGCACGATGGTGGCGTAAGGTCCACACCTGGCCAGCAGAAGCTGAAAACCGTAGCCGCGGAAAAACAGTTCCTCGCCCACCGCGCCGGCGGCGAGCAGAAAAATCACGTAGACCATGGCGCCGGCGGACGGCTGCTCCGCGGGCGTGCGCGCGATGTGGGCCGCTCCCAGCAGGAGCGGGGGCGCCAGCACCAGGCAGGCGGCGCCGGCGCCGCCGATCAGGCCGAACAAGAGGTTGTCGGCCGAGGCCCGGTTCAGCCACAGCCCGGCATCGCTCACGCGGCGGTTCTCGTAGATGCGCAGCGCCAGCCAGTTGGCGAACCAAGCGGCCAGCAAACCGGTAGCGATGGTGCCTGTGAAGTATCCGCCGATCCAGAGCAGCAGCGGGCCGAAGCAGAAATAGGCGGTGGCGAAGTAGAGCGCCACGTAGACGGCCACCTGAATGGCGATGCGCAACGGGTCTTGGTGCGCTATCTTCATATCTATTGAGCCTCGTAGAACACGGCAACAGCGGCGGTTGGCAACCGCCGCGCAGGATGCCATCCTGCCCCACAGCCGGTCGGCCGACACGACTAATATATATCGAACTGGACGGTAGCGTCGCGGAGGGAGCGTCAGAGTGACCATCGAAGACGTTGCCAAGCGGGCCAAGGTGTCCATCGCCACGGTTTCTCGCACATTGCACAACAGCGGGCCTGTCAGCCCGGAGACCGCGGCGCGGGTCTGGCGCGCCATGGAAGAGCTCGACTACCGGCCCAGCACCGCCGCGCAATCGCTGGTGTCGGGTCGCAGCCGCATGCTGGGTCTGGTGGTCTCCGACATCACCAATCCTTTCTTCCCCGAACTCATCCGGGGCTTCCAGGATGTGGCCTTGCAGCAGGGCTACGACGTGCTGGTCAACTCGACCAACTATGACAAATCGCGAACGGCCCTGTGTGTCCGGCGGATGATCGATCGCAAGGTCGATGGCGTCGCCATTATGACATCGGAGATGGACCGTTCTTTGATCGGCCAGCTCGCCAGCCGGAACGTTCCGCTGGTTTTCCTGGATGTGGGCAAAGTGGGGATCAGCACCAGCAATGTTAAGGTGGATTACGCGCAAGGCATCACGCAAGCCGTCGATCATCTTTGCGCGCTGGGCCACAGCCGTATCGCGTTCATCAGCGGACCGAGCAGCCTGAAATCGGCCCGGGTACGGCGCGAGGCGTTTCTGAACTGCCTGGGCCGGCGCGGACTTGCGGGGCGCCACGGGTTGGTGGAAGAGGGCAATCACAAGATCGATGGCGGCCTGAGCGCGGTCACTCGGCTGCTGCAAAGGCGCGGCCAGCCCACGGCCGTGCTGTCCTCCAACGACCTGACCGCCATCGGCGCCCTGCGCGGCATACGCCAGGCCGGCCTTCGCGTGCCGCAAGACGTTTCGGTCGTCGGCTTCGACGATATCTACATGGCTCAGTTTACGGAGCCGCCGCTTACGACGGTCCGGTTGCTGCGCTCGGAACTGGCCAGTCTGGCCTGCAATGCGCTGTTCCAGTCGATCAGCGGAAACAGAAAAGGCGCCCAGTTCACCATGGGCACCCACCTGATCATCCGCGAGTCGACGGGCAGAGCGAAGTCCACGCGACGCCCGGCAACGGACAGAAGAACCTGATTTTCTCTTGTCTAGCGTCGAGAATGGTGATATATTCCTTCCAACGATGAAAACGTTTTTACAGTTCAAGAAAACGCTTTCAGTGCGATTCGTGGAGTTATACCGCTAACGGTTAGCTAGAAGTAACGTGGGAGGATAGAATGCCTTCAAAGTTGATGCAGGTTTTGGTTTTGTCACTTGCCGCTGGGACGCTCTCTGCCCAGACGGAGAAAGCGGCGCTTCGAGGGACCGCGACAGACCCCTCGGGTGCGGTCGTACAGAATGCCACGGTGGTTGTCACCGAACTGGCCACAAACGTCGAAGCCCGCCGTGTCACGACGGACGCCAGCGGCAACTATGAGATTCCCGATCTCAAACCGAGCACGTACCGGATAGAGGTGAACCAGACCGGCTTTCGGAAGTTCCTTGCCGATAGCGTCGTGCTCGACCCCAGCCAGATCCGGCGCGTGGATATCAAGCTCGCGGTCGGAGCCACCACCGATTCGATCACTGTGGAGGCCGGCGCAGCCCTGATTCAGACCGAGAGCGGCACCATCAGCGGTCTGATCAATGCCAAGCTTCGGTATGCCGACGTGCCGACGGTGGATGTTTATCCGTCTCCGTTGGCAATGCTGGTGACCACTCCCGCCATCCAGGGAAATGGCTGGAGCCTGGTAATGGCCGGTATTGCGGACCGGAACAAGCAGACTTGGGCGCTGGATGGCGTCGCCAACGACACCACCGCCGACCAGAACGATAACCCGAACTTCTTCGAAACCGTCGAGGTGACGGCACAGAACGGCGGGGCCGACAACGCTCGCGCCACCAACTTCAACTTGATCTCGAAGCGCGGCGCCAACGCCTTCCATGGCTCGGCGTATTGGAAAGAGGAAAACGCGGCTTTCAATGCGCGCGGGTTCTTCGACCCCCGGAGGATGCCCTATATCCTGCACGAGGGAGAGGTCGATCAGGGCGGCCGCATCATCAAGGACCGCACGTTTTTCTTCTTCGGCTGGATGTACCAGAATATCCCGCTGGGGTCTTACATACAGGCGAGCGTGCCGACCGTGAAGATGCGCGCCGGCGACTTCAGCGAATTCAACACGGTCCTCAAGGATCCTTACAACAACAACGCGCCGTTCCCCAGCAACCAGATCCCGGCGAACCGCGTCAACAGCATCTCGCAGAGCATCGTGAGCAAGTATTACCCGCCGGCGAACCAGTCCTGGAACCAGTTCACCAACAACTACGGCTGGCTGCACCCCTTCAACCAGGAGTTGTACAAAGGTAACTGGCCCTTCATTCGCGTGGACCATAAACTGACGAACAACAACAGTCTGTATGTGCGCTACATGATACGCAAGACGCCGTATATCTGGACGCAAGGCGTGGGTGAGCTGTTCGACAGCACCCAGACGCGGGACCACCGGAACACGGTTGTGTCGGACACGCACATTTTCTCGCCGTCCCTGGTCAACAGTTTCACCTTCGGCCGCACGACCGACCTGCTCACGCAGGGGGCGCCGGACAAGGGCGTCACGCCGCCGTTCGGCGACGATATCGACAAGACCCTGGGACTGCAGGGCACCAATCTGCCGGGCCTGCACAGCGTCGGTTTCCCGCCAATTGCCATCACCGGCGTGACCAGCCTGTCGATTCGGAACGACGGTGGCGCCACCAACTTCGTCGTGACCGACGACGGCATCAACACCTTCGAGGACACGCTGACCTGGATGAAGGGCAAGCACGTCATGAAGTTCGGCGGGGATTATCGTCACTTCTGGCGGCTGTTGGGCACGATCTCTTCAACCACGTACGGCAATTTCACCTTCAATGGCACTTTCACAGGCCAGGCTTTCGCGGATTTCCTGCTGGGGGTTCCGCAAAACAGCCAGCGGCTGACCCCGCTGATCAACCGCACGGTACATCAGAACCAGTCCGGGCTTTTCTTCACCGACACGTTCAAGCTCACTTCGAAACTGACCCTCGACTATGGTGTGCGGTGGGACTACTACGGCACGCCGGTGTATGACGACGGTCTGATGTGGAACTGGGATTCGACGACGGGAAATGTCATTGTCGCGCCCGGGACGAAGTCCAAGATCAGCCCTCTGTATCCCTCGAACATCACGATCGTGGAAGGACAAGTCATCCCCTCGCCCAAGCTCAAGAACATCCGGCCTCGCATTTCGGCGGCCTATCGGCTTTCGGATAACATGGTGCTGCGCGGCGGCTATGCCGAATTCACGGAATCGTGGGGATATCTCAACAGCGGCCGCGTGAACGGCGCCGGCCCCTTCCAATTGACCGAGTCGTATAACAACCAGCTTGTCAACGGCACGCCGCTGTTTGCGTTCCCGAACCCGTACCCGACCAGCCTGTCGGCGGCTACGGTGGCGGGCCAGAGCGTGACGGCTTTTCCCATGAAGACCGACGAAGGCGTGCTCCGGCAGTACAACCTCACCATGGAGCGGCAGGTGGGCAACCTGGGATTCCGCCTTTCCCTGCTAGGCATGCAGGGCGCCGGGCAGAACTACACGTTAAACATCGACAAGCCTCAGGCCAGCACGACCAAATTCGCCACCTCGCGCAATCCGTACCCGCAGTTCTCAACCGCCAACGTCATTCGCAACGACGGTTCCTGGCACCGCGATGCGTTCCAGTTTGCGGTCACCAAGAGAGCGGGCGCCTTCACGTTCGACTCGAACATCACCTGGGCGAACAACATCTCGAATTACTACAATCTCCAGGATCCGTACCACCCGCTGAACTGGGGCACCGACGGCAACGAACGGCGCACACAGTGGGCTACGAACGCAACCTGGGCGGTGCCGGTGGGGAAGGGCCGGCAGCATCTCGCGAATGCCCCCGGGATCGTCAACGCCGTGATTGGCGACTGGGGTGTGCAGGCGGTTACCGAATTCGCCTCCGGGCAGCATTACAACCCCAGCTTCAGCGGCTCCGACCCCTCGGGCACGAACACATCGGGCGGCATGCCGGATTGCGTCGGCAACCCCTGGTCCGGAACGCAAACTCTCAACCAGTGGTACAGCCTGGCCGCGTTTGCGGTGCCGCAGTCCGGCCATTTTGGCAACTGCGGGTGGAACGTGCTGAAGGGCTATCCGATCCATGTCGGCCACATGAGCCTCGCCAAGTCGTTCGCGATCACCGAGCGGCTCAAGACGACGTTCACGGCGCAGATCTCCAACATCACCAACACGCAGCACTTCAACAATCCGAACGCCAACATCAGCGCTGCCAACTTCGGGATGTTTACTTCGATAATTGCGAATTACAACCCGGAGAAGCAGGGATACCGGCAAATCGATTTCAAGCTGCGGCTGAATTGGTAGTTTGAGTCGTAACCTCGGCAGGGACGGAGAGAGGCCGTCCCTGCCGCCCCTCGACCGGAATCTCTCACACGGAAGAAAGCGGGACTCCTTCCACAGGGCGAAAACAAGGCCGATTGACAATCGGCCGCAGATTGTCAATCTGCCCCACAGCCCTCGGGACGAGTCCGCACTGAAAATGTAGCCCCCTGACCCCCATGGACGCGCCGCGCCGGGAATCAGTATCCTGGTGGCCATGCGTACATTCTTGTTCATAGCCTGCGCCGCGCTGGCGGCAGCGGCCTTCGGTCAACCCGCGGACCTGGTGCTGCGGAATGGGAAGATCGTCACCATGAACGCCGCCCAGCCGGCGGCACAGGCCATGGCGGTGCGGGGGGATCGGATCGCGGCGCTGGGCAGCAACAGCGACGCGGCTAAATGGATCGGGCCGCAAACGCGGGTCATCGACCTGCACGGGATGCTCGCCATTCCGGGGTTCATCGAGGGTCACGGGCACTTCACCGGGGTCGGCGAATATCGCATGGGGCTGGATCTGCGCGAGGCGCGCACGTGGGGCGACATCGTGGCGCAGGTGGCGCGCGCCGCTAAACAGGCCAAGCCGGGTGACTGGATCGTGGGCCGCGGCTGGCACCAATCCAAGTGGGACCGCGCGCCGGAGCCAAACGTGGAGGGCTTTCCGCTGCATGCGTCGCTCGACGCGGTTTCGCCCAACAACCCGGTACTGCTGACGCACGCCAGCGGGCACGCGTCGTTTGTCAATGCGAAAGCCATGGAACTGGCCGGCATCACCCGCGGCACCAAGAACCCTTCCGGCGGCGAAATTCTGAAGGACCAGCAGGGCGAGCCGACGGGGCTGCTGCGCGAGCGCGCGTCGGGGCTGGTCAGCCGGGTCTACGGCCAGTGGCAAGCGGCGCACACGGACCTCCGCAAGGTGATCCGGGCGGCGGCCGATGAGTGCGTGGCGAAGGGCATCACGACGTTCGAAGACGCGGGGTCGCCGCTCCCCACGGTGGACGTGTTCCGGAGCATGGCGGAAAACCACGAACTGCGGCTGCGTATGTGGGTGATGCTGCGGACATCGAACCAGCAATTGGAGCCGAACCTGGACCGCTACAAGACCATCGGTGCGGGCGGGAATTATCTCACCATCCGCGCCATCAAGCGGCAGATGGACGGCGCGCTGGGCTCGCGCGGCGCGTGGCTGCTGGAACCGTACGCCGACAAACCGGACAGCCGCGGGCTGAACACGGAAGACCCGGCCGATATCCGCAAGACCGCGGAACTGGCCATCCAGCACGGGTACCAGCTATGCATTCACGCCATCGGCGACCGGGCCAACCGCGAGACGCTGGACATCTACGAGCAGACATTTCGCGCGCATCCCGAGCAGAAGGACCTGCGGTGGCGCATCGAGCACGCGCAGCACCTGAACGCGGCCGATATTCCGCGGTTCGGGAAGCTGGGCGTGGTCGCGGCCATGCAGGGGATTCATTGCACCTCCGACGGGCCGTACGTGATTCTGCGGCTGGGGCCGCAGCGCGCCGAGGAGGGCGCTTATGTGTGGCAGAAGCTCATGAAATCGGGCGTGGTGGTGGGGAACGGAACGGACGCGCCGGTGGAAGACGTCAGCCCCCTGGCGTCGTTCTACGCATCGGTGAGCCGCAAGCTCAAGGACGGATCGCGGTTCTATCCGGACCAGCGCATGAGCCGCGAGGAGGCGCTGCGGTCGTACACGTGGAACAACGCGTATGCAGCGTTCGAGGAGAAGCTGAAGGGCTCGCTCGAGCCGGGCAAGCTGGCGGACATCACGGTGCTTTCGCGCGACATCATGACGATTCCGGAAGACGAGATTCCGGCGACCGACGTGGTGTATACGATCGTGGGCGGGAAAGTGGTGTTCCAGCGGTAACTACACCGGTGGCAAGACCACCGGCGCTACGGCGCTACCACCCGATCCGCGCCTCCTGATATCCTTAGTATTAACTCGATCCCTCATCTGAACAGGAGAAAAAATGGCAGTCAAAGTTGGCATTAATGGCTTCGGCCGCATCGGCCGGAATATCGTCCGCGCCGGTTTCGACCGCAAGGACATGGAGTTCGTGGCGGTGAACGATATTACCGATACGAAAACCCTGGCCCACTTGCTGAAGTACGATTCCGTGCTGGGACCGCTCGGCGCAGACGTCACGGTGGACGCCGACGGCCTTATTGTCGGCGGGAAGAAGATCAAGGTGTTCGCCACCAAGGACCCCGCGCAGCTCGACTGGGCGTCCGTGGGTGCGCAAATCGTGATCGAGTCGACGGGTAAGTTCACGGACGCCAACGAGGCCTGCAAACACATTCGCGGGCCGGTCAAGAAGGTCATCATCACGGCCCCCGCGAAGAACGAAGACATCACCATCGTTATGGGCGTGAACGACAAGGCGTACGACCCGGCCAAGCACCATATCATTTCGAATGCGTCGTGCACCACCAACTGCCTGGCGCCGGTGGTGAAGGTGCTGTACGACAAGTTCGGCATCCAGAAGGGGTCGATGACCACGATCCACAGCTACACCAACGACCAGAACGTGCTCGACTTCCCGCACAAAGACCTGCGCCGCGCCCGCGCCGCGGCGTTGAACATGATCCCCACTACGACCGGCGCCGCCAAAGCCATCGGGCTGGTGATGCCGCAGTTGAAGGGCAAGCTGGATGGGTACTCCATGCGCGTGCCGACCCCCAACGTTTCCGTGGTGGATCTGGTGGTCCTGCTGGAGAAGCCGGCCACCAGCGAGGAAGTCAATGCCACGATGAAGGCTGCCGCGGCGGGCGAGTTGAAGGGCATCCTGGCGTACACCGAAGATCCCGTGGTGTCCACCGACATGCTGCACAACCCCAACAGTTCCATCGTGGACGGGCAGTTGACCAAAGTGCTGGACGGCAACCTGTTGAAGGTGGTCGCCTGGTACGACAACGAGTGGGGCTACTCCTGCCGCGTGATCGACCTGATCGCGTTCCTGGCGAAGAAGGGGCTTTAAAGAGCGTTTTCCTGTAACTTTCGCCCCGGCAGAAACCATCTTAGCTTGCATGAGAACATTACTATTGACTGCCCTTCTGGGCATCTTTGCATTCGCAGCTTCGGCTGCCGACGTCACGGGGAAGTGGACCGCGCAGGTTCCGGGACGCGGCGGCAACACATCGGAAAACACTTTTGTCTTCAAGGTCGACGGGACCAAGCTCACCGGCACGATGGACAGCGGCCGCGGTGGCCCCGTGGAGATCACCGACGGAAAGACCAGCGGCGACGACATTTCTTTCACGGTAGTGCGGAACTTCGGCGGCAACGACATTAAGATCACGTTCAAAGGGAAGGTTTCCGGCAACGAGATCAAGTTCACGCGCACGATGGAAGGCATGGACAACGCGCCTCCGCCGATCGAGTTCACGGCGAAAAAGGCGAACTAACTCCGTGCAGGAGGGAAGTACTGATAGAGTCCCGTGCTACGCCCCCTCTTTGTCGCTGTCTCGCTGCTGAGCCCTTGGATTCTCACCGCGGCCCAGCATAGCGGTTCCGTCCGCGCCGCGGACCAGTTCATTCCCGGAGCCACGGTAACCGTCCGGCAGGGGGGAGCAAAGGTAGTCGTCTACACTGACGCCAGCGGACATTACGTTCTGGACCTGACGCCCGGAGTGTGGGAGATCCAGATTGAGATGTTCGGGTTCAAGACCCTGCGGGGCGAAGTCACCGTAGGGGACGACCCGAGCAGCAAGGACTGGACCCTGGAGATGCCGCGGCCTGGTTCGGAGACCGCTCCGCTGGCAGCAGCGGCAGCTCCGGTAGCCGTGGCTCGCGAAGCGGCCAAGCCCGCACCTCCATCTCCAGCCGAGCCAAAACCTGCACCCGAGCCGAAGAAGGAAGTGGCTCAGCCAGCACCCAGTTCCCCTCCGCGCGCGCGGGCGGCGCAGCGCGGCCCAGCACGGGCGGCGAATGCTCCATCCGGTGGGCGGGGACCGAATAACCAGCAAGGCCCCAGCTTCCAGAACATGTCCGTGACGGCCACCGAGGAGGGTACGCAGGCGCTGGCGTCGGCCGAGACGGAAGCACCGCCTCCCGACCTGGGCGGTAATGCCGACGCCAATGAGGCGTACGTGGTGAACGGCAGCATGAGCGGCGGCCTGGGAGCGGCGGCGGATGAACAGGCCAGGCGCGACCGGGTGATGGAAATGATGGGTGGCCGAGGCGGGCCGGGAGGCCCCGGTGGCCCGGGCGGTCCTGGAATGATGGGCGGCGGCATCGCGGAGATGGCGGCCATGGGCGCCGGTGCCAGTGCCGATCCGCTGGGCATGAACGGCTTCGGCGCGGCCGGTGTTGTAAACGGATTTGGTGACGGCTTGGGCGGCGCGCCTGGTATGGGCGGGGGCGGCCCTGGTGGTGGTCCTGGAGGCGGCGGTCCCGGAGGCGGGGGTGGAAGAGGTGGAGGTGGCGGAGGCGGCGGAGGTGGCCGCGGCGGCGGCGGCGGTTTCGGCGGCGGTGGCGGACGCGGCGGCAGAGGCGGAGCCAACGCACAGCGCCGCGGGCCGTTTAACGGGCAGTTCGCGGCCTTCGGCAACCGGCGGCGCACTCAGCCGAAATACACTGGTTCGGTATTCCTGGACGTGAACAACTCGGCGCTGAACGCGGCGCCGTTTTCACTGAACGGCCAGGCAGCGCCCAAACCGTCGTCCGGCTCGGGCAGGTTTGGTTTCAATGTCGGCGGGCCGCTGCGCATTCCCAAGCTGATTATCTCGGACAAATACCTTCTTTATGTGAATTACACGGGTCAGAGGACGCGCAACGGAAGCAGCCTGACATCGTCGGTGCCAACACTGGCCGAGCGGAATGGCGATTTCTCGCAGGCCATGACCACCACGCTGGTCACGATTTACGATCCGCTGAGCGGGGCGCCGTTCCCGGGCAATGCGATACCAGTCACGCGATTCAACCCGGCGGCGGCCGGGCTGCTGAAGTATTTCCCGCTGCCTACGTACACCGGGATCGTGCAGAATTACCACTTGGCGATGTCCACTCCGAGGGTCAGCGACAGCCTCGGCGTCCGGTTTAACGCGCCGTTGAGCACCAAGGACCGCCTCAATTTCAACGAGCAGTACAACCGCAACGATGCGACCGGCCCGCAGCTTTTCGGGTTTAAGGACACGACCAGCGGCTACGGCTTGAGCGCGTCGGCGGGCTGGAGCCACAGCTTCAGGCCGCGGTTCAACAACAGCCTGAATATCACGTTCAGCCGGAACATCAGCAAGCTAACGCCATACTTCGCGGACGGGGACAACGTGGCGGCGGAGCTGGGGATCACGGGAACTTCACAGGACCCCATCAACTATGGCCCTCCGAGCCTGTCATTCACGAACTTCGGCAGCCTCTCGGATGGATCGGCGTCGGTGAGCCGCAACCAGACCGTCAACATCACGGAAGGCATCACGTACGTGGCGCGCCGGAGGCACAACCTGACGTTCGGGTTGGGCTACCGGCGGCTGCAACAGAACAGCCTGTCGTATGCCAATTCGCGCGGGTCGTTCAGCTTCAGCGGGTTGCTGACCAGTGCCATCGACAGCCACGGGCAGCCGGTGGCGGGAACGGGGTTCGACTTCGCCGACTTTCTGCTGGGGTTGCCGCAGACCAGCTCGTTGCGGCTGGGCAGCGCCAACAATTACTTCCGCAGTTGGGCCACCAACTGGTACGCGCAGGACGATTGGCGCGTGCGGCCAGGCTTGTCCTTCAACGTTGGTCTGCGGTATGAGTACTTCGCTCCGTACACGGAGTTGCAGGGGCATTTGGCGAACCTCGACCTCAGCCCGCAGATGAACGCGGTGGCGGTGGTGACGCCGGCTGCGAGCGCCGGGCCTTACTCGGGCAATTATCCCTCGAGCCTCATCAACCCGGACACGAACAACTACTCGCCGCGGCTGGGCTTCGCGTGGCGGCCGTCGCAGAAGCACGCGCGCGTCATCCGCGGCGGCTATAGCATTTTCTTCAGCGGCTCGGCTTACGGCGGGTTCGCATCGAGGATGGCGGCACAACCTCCGTTTGCGAAGAACGCCTCGCTCACCACCAGCACCGCGGATCCACTGACGCTGCAGAACGGCTTCCCGACGCAGCCGTCGCAGACCATCACCAACACTTACGCGATCGACAAGAATTACAAGCCGGCGTATGCGCAGACGTGGAGCTTCGCGCTGCAGCAAACCTTCTCGCACGGGCTGCTGGTGGAGCTGGAATACATCGGCACCAAGGGCACGGGGCTGGACATTACCGAGCAGCCCAACCGCGCGGCGCCGGGATCGTCGCCGCTCAACGCGCAGCAGCAACTGAAAATCAGCAACGCCACCGGCTTTACTTACGAAACCTCGCAGGGGAATTCCATTTTTCACTCGGGACAGGTGCGGATCACGCGCCGTTTCGGGCGGGGAGTAGCGGCGAACGCGCTGTATTCGTTCTCGAAATCCATCGACAACGCTTCGAGTTTTGGCGGTGGCGGCGGCGTGGTGGCCCAGAACCCCCAGGATTTGCGCCTGGAGCGCGGCCTGTCGAGCTTCGACCAGCGGCACCATCTGACAGTGGGCTACATGCTTTCATCGCCGGTGGGCATACATGGTTTGTGGCGGAACGGCGGCTGGAAGACCAAGGCCTTCACGGGGTGGACGCTGAACGGCAACTTCAACGCCACTTCCGGCACGCCGCTGACGGCGCGAGTATCGGGGAACCTGGCGAATACGGGAGGGACCGCCGCGTTCGGCAGCGGGCGGGCGCAGGCGACGGGAGAAAACATCAACGCCGGCAACTTCCCTTACTTCAACCTCAACGCCTTTACGACGCCGCCGCCGGGCCAGTACGGCAACGCGGGACGGGACACTATCCCCGGCCTGTTCCAGATCGGTTTGAACGGTTCGCTCAACCGCGCGTTTCGATTCGGAGACAGCCGGCGCCAGCTTCAGTTGCGCCTGGCTGCCAACAACGCGCTGAATCACGTGGTGGTGACGAACATTGGCACCACGATTAACGCGGCCACCTACGGGTTGGCGACAGCGGCGTCAGCGACGCGGAGCGTCACGCTGACGCTGAGGTTCAATTTCTAGTTATGCGAATTTGCGGCGTAATCGCGCTATTGGCGCTTTCGGCGGCGGGACAGCAGCCCGCGGCGCAGCAACAACCGGCGCAGCCGCGCGCGGGGGCAAGAGTCACGTTCACGGCGAATGCCAATTTGGTGATTGTGGACGTGACCGTGAAGGACAAGTCCGGCAAGGCCATCGACAACCTCACACAAAACGACTTCACGGTGTTCGAGGACGGCAAGCCGCAGAAGATTTCGGTTTTCGAAATTCAGAAACTCGCCATGGACCCCGCGCCGCCGGAACCGCCGCCGACGCTCGACGACGTGAACGCCATACCGGAGCCTCCCAAGACCATCATCACCACGGAAACGCCTGGCAAGGTGCAGTATCACGACAAGCGCCTGATGGTGATGTTTTTCGATTTTTCGTCGATGGGGATTCCCGAGCAGTTGCGCGCGCAGGAAGCGGCGCTGAAGTTCATCGACACCGAGATGAGCACGGCGGACCTGGTGGCCATCATGCTGTACTCGACGGTGCTCCAGGTGAAGACCGATTTCACGGACAATCGCACGCAACTGAAGGACATCGTCAACTCCCTGCCGATCGGCGAGGCGAGCGAGCTGGCCGACATGGCGGACACCGCCGACGACGACAGCGAGGACACCGGCGCGGCGTTCGTGGCCGACGAGACCGAGTTCAACATTTACAACACCGACCGCAAGCTGGCGGCCATCGAGGACGCGACGAAAAAACTGTCGGCTCTGCCGGAGAAGAAGGCTCTCATTTACTTCGCGGGCGGCGTGGCCAGGACCGGGGTCGACAACCAGGCGCAACTGGAAGCGTCCATCAACGCGGCCGTGAAAGCCAACGTGGCGATTTATCCGATCGATGCGCGGGGGCTGATGGCGGATCCTCCGGGAGGGGGCGCCAGCAAAGCGGCCTCGCGCGGCAGCGGCATCTACAGCGGCTCGGTATATAACACGCAGCGCGCCAGCATCAACAATTCGCAGGAGACGCTGGCGACCCTGGCGTCGGACACGGGTGGAAAGGCCTTCTTCGACAGCAACGAGCTTTCGCTGGGAATTGTGGAGGCGCAGCAGGAATACCGCAGCTATTACATTCTGGGCTACTACTCGACGAACCTGGCGGCCGACGGCAAGTACCGCAAGATCACGGTGAAGCTCAACGACAATCTTTCGGCCAAGCTGGAGTTTCGCCAGGGATACTACGCGGATAAGGTGTGGGGGAAATTCAACGGCCAGGACAAGGAGCAGAAGCTCCAGGAGGCGATGAACGCGGGCGACCCGGTGACGGACATCCCGCTGGCAGTCGAGGTGGACTATTTCCGCATCACGCCGACGGCGTACTTCGTTCCGGTCTCGATCAAGGTCCCTGGCTCGGTGATCGACCTGGCGCAAAAGCGCGGCGGCGGCGAGACCGAGTTCGACTTCCTGGGGCAGATCCTGGACGACCGCAAAGTGGCCGTAGGCACGGTGCGGGACTACATCAAGGTGAAGCTCGAGGCGGGTGACGCCGCCAAACTGAGCCGCCGGAACTTCCACTACGATGCAGGCTTTACGCTGGCCCCGGGCAAGTACCGGATGAAGTTCCTGGTGCGCGAAAACCTGAGCGGCAAAATGGGCACATTCGACATGCGCTTCGTGGTGCCCGACCTGGCCGCCGACTCGGCGGTGCTGAAGACCAGTTCGGTGATCTGGAGCAACCAGCGCGAGCCGCTGAAAGCCGCGGTGGGCGCGGCGGAGAAGGAGAAGGGCGCCAGGAAACTGGCGAGGTCGAACCCGCTGGTGGTGGGCGAGGAGAAGGTGGTGCCGAGCGTCACCAAAGTCTTCCGGCGCAACCAGAACATGTACATCTCATTCGACGTGTACGATGCAGCGCCGGACCCGGCAAATCTCCGCGCGCGGCGTGTCGCGGTGAGCATGAGCCTGTTCAACGAGAAGGGCGCAAAGGCGTTCGAGGCCGGGCCGCTGCGCGCCACCGAGCTGGCGGCCACGCGGCCGAACGCCGTGCCGGTGCAGCTCCAGGTGCCGCTGAAGGGGCTGGCGCCGGGACGGTACACCTGCCAGCTCAACGTAATCGACGAAGTGGGCCGGAAGTTCGCGTTTCCGCGGCAGCCGCTGGTGGTGCAGTAGGGGCCCTATTTGCCCGCGGGCAGCGGCACGTCCGAGCTGATCATGTCGGCCACGGCTTTCCAGGTTCCGTCAGCTTGCTTCTTATAGGCCGTCAGGTATTTGCCTTTGTCGGTGACGGGTTTTTTCGTTTTCGGATCCGTCACGGTCAGGGTGTAGGTGCCTTGCGTGTAGCCCAGATCCCCGGACTTGGCGACCTCGATGCGTGACCCCTGGAACGGGAGCGAGAAATTCGGATCGTCGAACATCGGCTTAAAAGCCGTTCGAATCGCGTCCTTGCCGTTGATGGCCGGCGCGTTGGGCATCAGCAGCGATGCGTCATCCGCGTAATAGCTCATACTTTTTTCGAAGTCCTTGGCCGCCATCACCTTGGCCCAAGCCGCTTCGGTATCTTTGAGAGCCTGAACGTCGGCGTCGTGTGTATCCGGGGGCGGCGCCTGCGTGCAGGCGACCGTGAAACCGAGCAGCAAGAGAGAAACCAGCATGGAAAGTCGTAGCAGCATTCGTTTGTCCTCCAGTCAACGGGAGCAATTATACACGAAGTTCTGCTGGGGCCGCTACCGTTTGCGGAACGCCACCACCGCCAGGGGCGGCAGCGTCACCGCGATGCTGTAGGGGCGGTTGTGCTTGGGCACGGGGCGCGAAGAGACGCAGCCGCCATTGCCCATGTTCGATCCGCCGAACAGCTCGGAATCGGTGTTCAGGATCTCTTCGTAAAAACCTTCCACCGGCACGCCGAACTCGTAGCCCTGCCGCGGCACGGGAGTGAAGTTGCAGCAGAAGAGAATGAAGTCGTCGGGGTCCTCGGCGCGGCGCAGGAAGGCGATGATGGAGGCCTCCCAGTCGTGGAAATCCACCCATTCGAAACCGGTGTAGTGGAAGTCCACCTGGTAGAGCGCGGGGCTGGCGCGATAGAGGCGGTTCAGCTCGCGCATCAAGGTCTGGAGCTTGCGGTGATAGTCGAATTCCAGCAGTTCCCAGCGCACGCCGGTGTTGTAGTTCCATTCCTCGCGCTGGCCGATCTCCTGTCCCATGAAGAGCAGCTTCTTGCCGGGGTGGCCCCACATGTAAGCGAGGAAGGCGCGCGCGTTGGCGAACTGGCGCCATTCGTCGCCGGGCATTTTGTTCAGCAGCGAGCCTTTGCCGTGCACCACCTCGTCATGCGAGATGGGCAGCACGAAATTCTCGTGGAAGGCGTAGAGCAGGCTGAAGGTGATGTTGTTGTGATGATACTTGCGGTAGATGGGATCGTGGCTGAAGTAGGCCAGCATGTCGTGCATCCAGCCCATGTTCCACTTCATGGTGAAGCCCAGGCCATTGAGATAGACGGGCTTGGAAACGCCGGGGAACGCGGTGGATTCTTCGGCTACGGTGACGGCGCCGGGAACGGTGTGGGCCAGCTCGTTGAAGCGGCGGAGGAAATCGATGGCTTCCAGGTTTTCGTTGCCGCCGTACTGGTTGGGGATCCATTCGCCGGGCTGGCGCGAGTAATCCAGATACAGCATGGAGGCCACGGCGTCCACCCGCAGGCCGTCGATGTGGTACTCCTTCAGCCAGAACAGGGCGTTGGAGATGAGGAACGTGCGCACCTCGTTGCGGCCGTAGTTGAAGACCAGAGTGCCCCAGTCGCGGTGCTCGCCCTTGCGCGGGTCGGCATGCTCATAGAGCGCGGTGCCGTCGAAGAAGACCAGGCCGTGCGCGTCTTTGGGGAAATGCGCGGGGACCCAGTCGACCAGCACGCCAATGCCGGCCTGATGGCAGCAATCGATGAAGTATCGGAAATCGTCGGGCGTGCCGAAGCGCGAAGTGGGCGCGAAGTAGCCGACAATCTGGTAGCCCCACGAGCCGGAGAAGGGGTGCTCCATGATGGGCAGCAGCTCGATGTGGGTGTAGCCCATCTGCTTCACGTACTCCACCAGCTTGACGGCCAACTCGCGGTAGGTGAGCGGCTGGCCCATGGGGCCGCGGAGCCAGGATTCCAGGTGCACTTCGTAGACGGCAATGGGCTGCTTGAGCCAGTCGGTCTGGCCGCGCGATTCCATCCAGGCGGCATCCTGCCACTGATACCTGGTGATGTCCCAAACCACCGAGGCGGATTTCGGCGGCGTCTCGCAGTAGAAGGCGTACGGGTCGGCCTTGAGCTGCTGATAGCCGGCGAAGCGGGAGCGGATGTGGTACTTGTACGCCGTTCCTTGGCCGAGGCCGGGGATGAAAATTTCCCAAATGCCGCCGTCGCGACGGCGCATGGGATGGCGGCGCGTGTCCCAGTCGTTGAATTCGCCGGTCACGGTGACGCATTCAGCGTTGGGCGCCCACACGGCGAAGCGAACCCCGGGGGCGCCATCGGCTTCGACGATGTGCGCGCCCAGCGTGCGCCATGCCTCGTGGAGCGTGCCTTCGGTGTGCAGGTAGAGATCGGCATCGGAAATCTGCGGGCCGAAGCGGTAGGGGTCGTCGATGGCGGCTTCGCGGCCGTCCCACAGGCGGGCGCGAATCGTGTACGGCTGGAGGTCGCCATTGAGAGTGGCGCAAAAGAAGCCCTGCGGATGCAATTTGGCCATGCCGCAGCGCTGGTCGCCGGAGAGAACCTCGGCTGATTCCGCCTGGGGGAGGAACGCGCGAACCTCCCATCGGGCCTGCCCGCCCTTCTTGCGGATGCCGTGTGGCCCGAGAATGTGAAAGGCATCCCCGTGATATCCGCCCACGATCGCTTCAATCTCTTCAACAGTCATGTGCCCTTGGCAGGGCGGCATTGCGCCTCTGGCGCAGCAGCCCGCTCCATTTGACCGAGTAACGGTCAAGCGTAGTTACCGGAAAGTGTTCAATAGTCAAGTATGGCCGATTTTCTGCTGGAAATGCCCAAAGCGGAGCTGCACCTGCACCTGGAAGGCTCGGTCGAGCCCGAGACGCTCCACGAACTCGACCCTGGGACGCCGCTGGAAGCACTGCGCGCGCTCTATGACTACGCGGATTTCGAAGATTTTCTCAAAGCCTTCGGCGCGGTGGGGAAGCGGTTGCGCACGCCGGAGGATTACGCGCTGGTCACGCGGCGGTTGCTGGAGCGGCTGGCCTTCGAAAACGTGCGCCACGCGGAGATCATTCTGGCGGCGGGCGTGGTGCTGTGGAAGGGGCAGGAGTTCGGGCCGATTTTCGATGCGATCGCGGAGGCCGCGGCCGGCTCTCCGGTGGAGACGCGCTGGATCCTGGATGCCGTGCGGCAATTCAGCGTGGAACAGGCCCAACAGGTGGCGGAAATGGCGGTGGAGCGGATGGAGAGTGGCGTGGTGGCGTTCGGGCTGGGGGGCAGCGAAGAGCGCGGACCCGCCGCGCGGTTCGCGGAAGTGTTCGCGTTCGCCAAGAGCGCGGGGCTGCGGCTGGTGGCGCACGCGGGCGAGAGCACGGGGCCGGAATCGGTGTGGGCCGCGCTGAAGCTGGGCGCGGAGCGGATCGGCCACGGGATCGCGGCAGTGCGGGATGCCGAATTGATGCGCCACTTGCGCGAGCGGGACATCCCACTGGAGATTTGCATCACCAGCAACCTGGTGACCGGCGTGGTGGAGAGCCTGGAGCGGCACCCGCTGCGGCGGCTATATGACGCGGGCGTGCCGATCGTGCTGAATACGGACGACCCGGCCATGTTCGGCTGCACGCTGGTGGGCGAATACCGGCTGGCCGCGCGCGCCTTCGGGTTCAGCGAGGCCGAGCTGCGGGGGATTGCGGAGAACGGGTTCCGGTATGCGTTCCGGTGAAAGCGAAGAATCTATCCGCGCGCGGCGGCATCCAGGATGTCTTCCACTTGGGCCTTGTCCACGTCCATGACGTACGGAATTCCGCTGATCGCGGCGGATTCACGGGTCAGGGTGGCGATGTCATCCCGGCTGATGTGCTCGACCGAGAACTTGCGGCTTCCGGCCATGAGCTGGCGCATTCCTTGGGCGAGCCTTTCGTAGTAGGTATAAAGACCCAGCGCGCCGGCCGGGAGCGTCTCGAAGACCGAATCGCCCAGTTCCTGGCGCAGAGCGCTGGCGGTGACAAAGATCTCGTCGCGCGATCTGCCAAAACGCTCGATGTAGACAGGCAGTTGGCCCTCATCGATGGCACGGCCAATGGTCTTGCCCACCATGGCCGCGGCGATGGGAGCGCGCGCCATCCCCACCAGCTTCACATACGGCGCTCCCAGGGCCAGGCCCTTGAAAATCTGGTCCTCAAAAGTGAATCCGCCGGCAACCGCGAGGGCCGGCAGGTGTTTCCCTTGATAAACCAGCCGCCGTGCATAGCCGTAAAGGAGCGAGTGCAGCTCAACGGGCGGCACGCCCCATTCGTTCATCATCCGCCAAGGGCTCATGCCAGTGCCGCCGCCGGCGCCGTCCACGGTGAGAAGGTCTAATTCGTACTTCGAAGCAAAGACGACGGCGCGCGCCAGATCCACTGGACGATAGGCGCCGGTCTTGAGAAAGATGTATTTCGCGCCGGCCTGGCGCAATTCTTCGACCCGTTGCGCGAACGTTTCCTCTGTCACCATTCCGACACGCGAATGGCGCTCGAACTCTTTGAAGGCGCCGCGCTCGAAAGCTTTGATCACCAGCGGGTCGGTGGGATTGGGAAGCACGATGTAACCACGCTCATCGAGCATCTGGGCTTTCTTCAGCGAGTTGATCTTGACCTCTCCGCCGATATCCTTGGCGCCTTGGCCCCACTTCAGCTCCACGCATCGCACTCCCAGCTTTTCGATGGCGTACTCTTGCACTCCGAGCCGCGTGTCTTCGATGTTCGCCTGCACCACGATGGCGCCATAGCCGTCCCGCTGGTAGTCCCTGTAGAGCAATACCCTGCGCTTGAGATCCGCGGTATCCACCACCCGGCCATTCTTGACGACGGCCTCGGGATCCATTCCCACCACGTTTTCGCCGATGGTCAGGCCCGTGCCGGCAAGCGCCGAGCCGATGGCCAGGCCCTCCCAGTTGTTCTTGGCGATGTTGGTGGAACCGATGCCGGGAATGATCCAGGGATAACGAAACTGAATTCCCCTGTCACGGCCGATGGCGACCTCTAGCTTGACCACCGGGAAGACGGCCTGATCGCTGTCGGCAGCCACGCCGTGCGCGCCCGCGGCCGTGCCCATGATGTTGAAGTGAGAGTAATCCACCGGGTAGGTCTTCTCACCCGCGGTGGTGATTACGCCGAAGGGCTGGGGATAAATCACCTCGTGACCGCGGTACGCGGATTTGCCGATCTCGCACATGCCTACGCACCCGTCCACGCAGGTCACACACATTCCGGACGCCGGCACGACGGAGCCCTCGGTCCGATTCTTGGTCAGAGTGGCGGCGGAGGCGTTTATCTTCGAAAGTGACATCGCGATCTCTCCTTTGCGGTTCTCAATCTTTCCGGATTTCACAGGCCACGCAGGGCGCCATGTAGCACATCAAATCGTCGAACTGCTTCTTTTCGAGACACGGCGGGCTAAGGTTCGCGCATCCGCCGCATATCGCCCGATCGGGCTCGTTATAGGTGCAGCGCAACTGGCAGGCCGGGCAGACATACATGCATCCGCCGCACAGCCGGCAGGTTTCAGAGGGAGCGCCGAAGGGTGTGCCGATGCTCCGTCTCTCGCCGCGTCCGAGAAAGCCGATGGCGTGGGCCATCATCTGCTCCGCGCACATGCGCACGCACCGCCCGCAGAGAATGCAATCTTCATGCTCCTGCCGGAATCGTTGCTGGCGCACTTCGTACGCCGAGGCCAGATCCTGGATGACCTTGGATTGCGGGCAGGAAGCCAGCAGAAGCTCCAGGATCATCCGGCGCGCGCGCATGGCGCGCGACGAACCGGTGCGCACCTTCAACCCGTTCTCGGCCGGATAGGTGCAGGCGGACACCAACCTGGATTTCGGGTAGTCGCCGATCTCCACCACGCAGAGGCGACAAGCGCCCAGCGGCGTCAGGCCCTCCATGTGACACAAGGTGGGAACCTCGATGCCCAGGAAACGGGCGGCCTCGAGCAGCGTCGATCCTTCCTCCACCGTCACCGGCAAACCGTTTATGGTCAGTGTAGTCATGCGATTTCTCTCCGGCTTGGTCACCCCATGGGAACGGCGATAATGGCGTCGCCGGCGATGGCGTCGAATTTGCAGATTTCGTGGCACGCGCGGCACTTGATGCACTTGGACTGGTCCAGGTTGTGCGGCTCTTTCTTCGGCCCCGTGATGGCGCCCGTGGGACACACCTTCACGCACACGCCGCACCCCGTGCACTTCTCCACAATGACGCGGTAGGTGAACAGGTCGCGGCACACGTTGGCCGGGCAGAATTTGCGCTCGATGTGAGTCACGTACTCGTCGCGGAAATAGCGCAGAGTGCTCAGAACCGGAGTGGGGGCCGTCTGTCCCAGCCCGCACATCGAGGTGCCCTTGACCACTTCCGCGAGTTCCTCCAGAAGGTCGAGTTGCTCCAGCGTTCCGCGGCCGGCGGTGATATCGTCGAGGATCTCCCACATGCGTTGGGTTCCCTTGCGGCAGGTGAAACACTTGCCGCACGACTCGTCCTTGAGGAACTTCATGAAATACTTGGCGACATCCACCATACAGGTGTTCTCGTCCATGACGATCATGCCGCCGGAACCCATGATGGAGCCGGCCTTGGTGAGGCTCTCGTAATCGATGGGCAGGTCGAACATGGCGGCGGGGATGCAGCCGCCGCTGGGGCCGCCGGTCTGCACGGCCTTGATGGGCGCCCGCCCGGAAGGGCCACCGCCAATCTCGTCGACGATTTCGCCGATGGTGATGCCCATGGGCACTTCGACGAGCCCGGTGTTCCTGACCTTGCCGACCAGGCTGAAAATCTTGGTTCCGCTGTTGTGGGGAGTGCCGGTCTGGGCAAACTCGGCCGCTCCGCCAAGAATAATGATGGGAATGTTGGCCCAGGTCTCCACGTTGTTGATGGCGGTGGGCTGGCCATCGATGCCTTTCTGGACGGGGTAGGGAGGCCGCTGGCGGGGCTCGCCCCGCTCTCCTTCGACCGAGCGGATCAAGGCCGTCTCCTCGCCGCACACAAAGGCGCCGGCGCCCTTGACGATGTCGATGTCGAATGAGAAGCCGGTCCCCAGAATGTTTGCACCCAAGAGGCCGAGCTCGCGCGCCTGCCGCAGCGCAATGACCAGATGCTTGATGGCCAGGGGATACTCGGAGCGCACGTAGACTACTCCGTGGGTGCTGCGGGTGGCGTAGGCGCCAATGAGCATGCCCTCGATGATGCTGTGCGGATTGCCCTCCAGGACGCTGCGGTCCATGTAGGCGCCGGGGTCGCCTTCGTCCGCGTTGCAAACCACGAACTTTTCCCGGCCGTTGGATTGATTTGCCAGCAACTCCCATTTCTGGCCGGTGGGGAAGCCGGCGCCGCCGCGTCCGCGCAGTCCGGATGCCTTGACTTCTCCCACCACCCACCGGGGCTTGCCCAACTCCAGCACTCTGACGAACGCCGCATAGCCGGCATTCTCGATGTAGTTGTAGATGCGGATGGGATCGATCTTTTGGTTGCGCGAGAGGATGGTTCGGGTCTGTCTCCGAAAGAAGGGAATGTCGGCTTGCTTCCGGACCCTGCGGCGCGTCTTGGGATCTCTCCACAACAGGTCCGGGAGAACTTCTCCGCGGCTCACGGCATCGACGATGCGAGCCATCTCCTTGATTCCCAGCCGGGGATAGAAGGTGCCCTCCGGCTCGACGAGCACCGACGGCTCTGTCTGGCAGAACCCGTGACAGCCGGTGATGCGCAGGGAGATCTTCTCGGCGAGGCCATTGGCCAGCATCATCCGCTTGGCAATCCGTATCAGGTCGTTGGCGCCGCTGGCTTGCCCGCAGGTTCCCGCGGAGATGACGATCACCGGAACCTTGGTGTTCCGATCCTCCAGGATGCGCTGCTGGAGCAACTTGAAGCCGTCGATCGAGAGAAGCCGTTCCATACCCGCGTGATCTCCTTGCCGGCTCAGAAAACGGGACCGCCTAAGTCGAGAATGTGTCCCTTGCAACCCCGCCGCGAGCAGATCTGGACGATGCCTCCGCCGCGGACAATCATCGGCACCATCGGCGTGCGGCATTCCGGACAGCCCGACGAGCCGATGAGATGCGCGTGGCAATGCGGGCAGAAGAAGTCGACCACCGCGTCCAGCGGGATCTCATGGTCGGATTCCACGTTGTAGCTTCCGTACAGGCACGACAGCCAGAGGTAACCATGCTCGCGCCCCACCGACATCGTCACCCGGATCGAGGGGTACCCGTCCACCGGATGTTCCGGGTCCATCAGGCTGTGATTGCAGCGTGCGCAGCTCACCTCGACGGGAAAGATGCGTTGATCGGTTCTCACCTCGACGTGGTCCAGGCCATTCCGCGCCCGCTCCACGATCTCCTTGACGCCTACCGGGGTCACGTTGGAGAAATAGTGGCCGTCCACCACGACAATGGGCCCGAGCGCGCAGGCTCCCAGGCAGTTCACGGTTTCGAGCGTGAATTCGCTATCGGGCGTCGTGCTGCCCGGCTCGACGCCCAACTCGCGCGCGAATTCACCGGCGATGACCGGCCCGCCGCGGACGTGGCAGGCAGTGCCCAGGCAGACCGAGCAAACGTGCTTGCCTCGCGGCTTCAGGCTGAAGGATCGGTAGAAAGTGGCGACCCCATAGACGTCCACCAGCGGGCGGCCGGTCTGGGCGGCGATGGTCTTCAGCGCGTCGGCCGGAAGATAGCCGCACCGCGACTGGATGTCCTGAAGGACGGCGATGAGCCCGCCGCGCTTGCCACTGTGTTTGCCCACGATACCTGAAACGTGTTCCGGGGACATGGCCGTCTTACTCGTACTCTTCGCAACGCCAGACTCCGCCTTCGGGTTTGGGGTAAATGCAGGCTTCCCGGTTTTCGCAATTCACACACAGACCCAGGTACTCGCGCGAATCCTCGGGTTTCGGAAGGGGGGCGCGCGCCAGGGCCTCGAGCTCCGCTATTTCTCTTTGCCTGGCGGCGGCAATCTCCGCGGGCATGAAGCCCAGTTCAAACTCTTCGCACTGCAAAGGGGGCCGGTCGAAATCTCTTGGATAGATGCAGACCAGATCGTGCTTGCAGGCCGAACAAATACCGCGTGTCGTGCTGACCTTTAACATCTCGCACCTCTGACGCGGGCGCCGCGCCGGCACCGGGCGAATGCGGCAACCTGGTGCTGCGGCTCGCTGAGCCGCGACCGGCCCCACGGCCGGCCAACCGAACACCACGCAATCCCCCAGCGCCGGCCGGCGCCCGCACCCCACGTGAGGCACGTACGGGGCCAGTTACGCCGGGACACGAGGCACGGCGGCAAGCCAAGCGGAATCAGCGGGCCGGCGAGGACGGGCACTGGGGCAGAACGCTTCCGCCCGGGGTGGCGCCATGGGGAGTTTTGAACCTCCGGGGAAAAACACCCCGGCGGCCCTCGAGCGGCGCCGAGGGATGAGACAATTCAGGAAGGTTTTCGAGTGGCGATTTTCGTCAACACATTCTTCGAGAAACGTGTGGATCAACTCTTCGACCTGGCACAGCGGCTGGAGGAGGCTTTTTCTTCCGCTGGACTCGATTATCGGGTGGTTGGCGGCCTCGCCACTTACCTCTATGTAGAAGAACTGGAGCCGGATGCCGGACGCCTGACCAAAGACATCGCTATCGCTGTCCGGCGCGAGGATCTGCCGAAGATCGCGAAAGTGGTCGAGGCATTCGGGCTGCAATATCGCCATGTGGCTGGAGTGGACATGCTGGTGCAGGTGAAGGAGCCATCGGCCCGGAGGGCAGTTCACCTGGTTTTCGCAGGCGAGAAAGTGCGCGAGGAATACCCGGAGCGAACGCCTGAACTCGGACCTTATCGAAGGCTCCAGGGAATTCGGCTCATCCCGCTTGCGGACCTGGTTCGCATGAAGCTGACGAGCTTTCGCGCCAAAGACGAAGCCCATCTCAAGGATCTGGACGAAGCCGGCCTCATCACGCCGGAGATCGATTCCGGCCTTTCACCGATCCTCCGCGAAAGGCTAGCCCGAGTTCGCGCCCGCGAGTGAAGACAGCGCCCACCGACATCGAATCGGGAACGGTGCTTGGGGCTCCGCGCTGCCGGTCAGCGGTGGCGAGTACGCGGACAGGTGAGCTGACCAAAACGTAATCGGTTTCGGACGAAGTTTTCCTGCTTTCCGGCCACGACCTTTCAATGGCAAAAAGCCCGCTTTCAGGAGTCGGCTTTTGGGATAACCCGCAGACCACACCAACGCTCTTACCGAGGTCACTGTGGCAGAATCAGCTTTAGAGGCCGATGCACGAGAGAATACCTTCGGCAAGAGGGTTGCTCGTTCACGAGTTCCTCGATCCGCCGTGACGCTTTGATCTCGTCCCTGAGTACGTCGATGAGTCCGTCCCACTCCTCGTCGGATGGGAGTTCTTCTTTCCACGCCGCCATAAAATCAAAGTAGGCACCGTGGCGAAACAGGCGTCGTGGCACGGCCCTCTCCTCGTGTTTCCCAATCAGTATCCCGTAGCGGAGGTATGGGTGAACCTGTTTGTGGGTATCCGCCTTAGCACTGTAAGTGAGTGCGTCGTGCGTTGTGACGCTGGCCAGCTTACATTCGATCACTACCCTCGGCACCCAGACGTCGTCGCCCAACTCGTCCCGAACGAGAATATCTGTCTCATAATAGCCCGAGGGGATGGCTCCAGATGGCTTTTTGTCCTTGTACTGAGACACGATATGTCGATAGACAAGCCGCACCCCGGGGAACGACTGCGGTGCGCACGGTGTTTGTGGAGGACCCCAGGAGACTCTCCTGCAACCTCGGTATGATCGACTTCACCCAATCCGACTCGGTGTTCATCTGAAAACGCGCACCTCAGTTGCCAAGAGGCCCGGCCCTTAGAGCGTACCACGCACAACGCTCTTGCGGCTCTTGCAGCGTGGTGTGGTGATAATCTGGATCACTCCCCGCACGTCGGCTTGCGTTCAGCGGCAACTCTTCCCGCGACCCGCCTGTTGCAGTTCATCGCGGTGGCTGACGACCTGAGCATACATGGCGTCCGGCGCCAAATCGATCTCACCGGGCCACGCGACCGCGCCATAATCAATGAAGACCTGCTCGAAAAGCTGCTCATCCCGCAGCGCCGCGAGTGCACCGGTCAGCTCTTCCGGCCGCAACTGCACACGCCCCGTCACCCCGTCCTTGAATCGGACGAAGAGGCAATAGTGCGGCTCTGGTTTGACTTCGACCACATCCCAATACATTGAACAAATACTCCGTTCATGCTAGCGGCTCAATTTTCGTCGGCGTCGTCTTCTCGCGGCAGGACCGCCAGTTTTCCAATAATTCCTCTGTATGTATCATCGCCCATTCCTGGACCAGGTTCAAGGCCCGGCGCGGCAGTTGGCCTTCGATCACCTCCAGGGTGCCGATGTCGACAGTGGCTTCGAACTCGCCATATCGAGCGTGAAAGTGTGGCGGCGAGTGATCATTGAAAAACATCCGGATCAAGATTCCATAGAACGCGCTGATCGTCGGCATTTGCGACGCTGATTTTACCACGCCACCGGAGATTACTCACGCCAAGTCGGGTTCGGTCGCTGATGGACATCGCGACCGCCACATGGCCGTCTCGCGCCCCTTTCCTTAAACCGGCCCCGTGCCATTCGGGAGATGGCTTCCACTCACTCCGCGTTCAGTTGGTAACTCTTCAGCTTCTCCCGCAACGTCTTGCGGTCGATGCCGAGGATCTCCGCCGCCCGAGTGCGGTTGCCGCCAACACTGGCCAGGACGTTGCGGATGTACTCGGCTTCCACTTCCGCCAGGGTGCGGTCGAAGCCGCCCTTTCCCAGCGCCGAAAAACGCATGAGCGAGGGGAGGTCGGGAACGTCGATCAGCTCTCCGTCGGTCATTACCACCAGACGCTGGACCACGTTTTCGAGTTCTCTCACATTCCCCGGCCAACGGTAGTTCCGGAGGACTTGCAGCGCCCGGTCGGAAAAGGCGGGGACCGGCTTGCCCAGTTCCGCCGCGAACGTGCTAGCGAAATGATGAATGAGAAGCAGGACATCGTCGCCCCGGTCTCTGAGTGGCGGCAGATCGATGGTAATGACATTGAGACGGAAGTAGAGGTCTTCGCGGAAAGCCTCCTTCTTCACCAGTGCCAGCAGATCCTTGTTGGTGGCGGCCACCACCCGTATGTCCACCGGCCGGGAACGCGTGGAGCCGACCATGCACACCTCGCGCCCCTGAAGAACCCGCAAGAGCTTGGCCTGCATGGACGGCCCCGTGGCGCTGACCTCGTCCAGAAAGATGGTGCCGCCGTCGGCCGTCTGAAAAAAGCCGGCGCGAGTCTCCGTGGCGCCCGTGAACGCCCCCTTTACGTATCCAAAGAGTTCCGCTTCGAGCAATCCTTCCGGGATGGCGGCACAGTTCACCGGAACGAAAGGCGCCGAGTTGCGCGGGCTGCCATAGTGAATGGCTCGGGCGACCAGTTCCTTGCCGGTGCCGCTCTCGCCCGTGATGAGCACCGTGGCCGAGGTGGGCGCCGCTTTGGCGATGGCGGCGAAGACCTTGTGCATGGCCGCCGACTCGCCTATCAGTCCCTGCGGCGCATGCGGCGTCCGGAACGGCGGCGCCTGGGCCGCCCGCCGCGTGCGCAGCTTGTCCAGAACACGCTCCACGGCGGAATACAGCTCGTCATCGGTGAAGGGCTTCGAGAGATACTCGTCGGCCCCGGTCTTGACCGCGTCCACCGCGCCCCCAATCGAAGGATAGCCGGTGATCATCATGACTTCGGTGTCCCTGAAGTTCTCGCGGACATGCCGCACCAGTTCGAGGCCGCTCACCTTGGGCATCTTGAGGTCGGTGATTACCAGATCGACCGCCGCTTTCTCCAGAATGGCCAGTGCCTCGGCGACCGCGGGAGCGATGAGAACCTGGTATCCCCTCGATTGGAGGTTTCGCCTGAGCACCTCCAAGGTGTCCGGAGCGTCGTCCACCACCAGGATCCGTTCCTTTTCAGCCGTGCGCCCTGTTCTAACCATGGCTCTCCGCTCTGGCGTTGCCGCCGGTTGGAAGCTGCACCTCGAACCGCGCGCCTTCGCCAGTCGCACTCTCGACGCGAATCGAACCACCGTGTGAACTCACAATCCCGTGGACCACCGCCAAACCCAGGCCTGTCCCCTCGTCAATGTCCTTGGTCGTAAAGAACGGGGTGAAAACCTTCTCTTTGACTTCCTCAGTCATACCTACTCCCGTATCCTTCACCACCAGCAAAACGCAGTTTTGGCCGGCCAGGGTCTCAATAGTCAGAGTTCCCCCCTCCGGCATTGCCTGTATGGCATTAACCAAGAGATTGACCATGACTTGGTGCAACTGCGAGGGATCGGCGTTGATGTCCGGCAGATCGGGCGCGAGCACGCAAGAAAGGCCGATTCCAGCCTTGGCGCAGCGAGACTCCAGAAAGTACAACCCCTCCTCCACAATGCGATTCAGATTCACTTGGGTCTTCCGCGGGGTCTTTTGCCGCGCGAAAATGAGAAGGTTCTGGATGACTTCGCGCGCGTGGAGAGCAGCCTTCACGATCTTCTCCACATCGTTCGCCGTTCGCCTGGGAAGCTTGGGGTCCTTGCCGATGAGTTGCGCGAACCCCAGGATGCCCCCCAGCGGCTCGTTCAATTCATGAGCGACTCCTGCGGCAAGCTGTCCGATGGTAGCCAGGCGGTCCGCGTGCCGCAACTGAACCTGTAGCCTCGACCGGTACTCCTCGGCTTCCCGCTGCTCCACGATCAATGCAATCTCCTGGGCCACCGTGTCGATCAAGCTGCGCTCTTCTTTGAGGAATGGTCCCTCGGCGAACTCCTGTCTCTCTTCCGTGTACACCACCTCGACAAAGCCTCGCGGCGTTCCGCTCACGGTTATGTCCGCCGCCTGACGATGGGGCCCCTCGCGGAAGCCGGACGTGGTGTAGGCGCGTCCGTCCAGCATGATCCTGGCGCAAGCAGTTTCGGGAAACTGCCAGGCTGGAGGCAGAAGTTCCACAATGCCCTGGAGAGTCGTCTCTAACGAAAGCGCGGCCCGTTGCGCCAGGCGGCCGATGCCGTATAAACACGTCAATTCCTTGACTCGTTCCCGCAAGGCCCATTGGGCTTGCCGGATGGCCACCGCCAGGCCAACCGTCTGTGCCAGGCCCTTGTACCGTTCCACCTTCTCCCGGGTGAAGAAGCGTGTTTGCAGGCTCTTGAGATGTAGAAACCCGACCGTCTTTTCGTCTACGGCGAATCGCACTATGGCGACTGACCGGTAGGGACCGTCCGTGAGCCGCTTCTTCTCGGACTTTCGCGCCGTTCGATCGTTAGGTATGATGACGAAACGAAACGTTCGTTCGGGGTGTTCACTGGCCTGGCAGCGATACTGGAGACCAGGATCGCGCAGCCGCAGTTCCACGGCGTCGCATCGGCAGTATTGCATGAGCATCTTTGAGATCTCGCGCAGGAACTCGATGCGAGTTGCGCCACGGTTGGCATAACGGAGGATCATACGCGACAGCGCGGCGATATCCTCCGCTTGCCTGTGTCTGATCTTACGAGCGGCCATTCATCCTGAGTGTTAGTCTCCCTTACCATATTGAGCCTCTTGAGGCGGCAAGAGGGCTCGCTTGATCCGGCGCCCAGGGTTCCGGTATGCGCTCCGGCAATCGTGATAGTATATCTCTAGGAGATATCCATGAGGTCAGTTGCTCTGAAGCTACCGGAGGAACTGCTTGAGGAGAGCGGCCGGATTGCGAACCGGCTTCGGCTTTCCCGGGCCGAGTACATTCGGATTGCGATACGGCGGATGAATCGGAAGACGGCCGCGCGCCTGCGCGCGGAGAGGCTGGCGGAGGTCTCCAGGCGGGTGCGAGAGGAGAGTATGCGGGTGAACGCCGAATTCGCCGCCATCGAGCGAGATCCGGATGCCTGACCGCGGCGAGATCTGGCTGGCCGATCTGAATCCGCCGCGCGGGACCGAACCGGGGAAGACGCGGCCGGTTCTGATCTTTCAGGCGCAAGCGCTGCTCGACGCACAGCACCCCTCCACATACGTGATTCCGCTCACGACGAAACTCGTGAATGATGCGGAGCCGCTGAGAATCCGCATTCCAGCCGCTGGCGGCCTGTCCCGCGACTCGGACCTGCTGATGGACCAGCTCCGGGCGATTGACAACCGCCGGCTCGTGCGTGGACCGCTTCTGCGGTTGGCGTCGCCGGTCCTGAAACGCGTTGGCCGCGCGCTCGCCGAGCTGCTGGGAACCGAAATCCGGTAACCGGGCGACCCTCCGCTCCGTGGGAACGCCCCGTCACTGAGCCGCGACCGTGAGGGAGCGGAGGCCGAAATACGTGAGCGAATTTCCGAAATGACGTGCTAGCCCAGCGGGATCCGCACGACGATCCCGTCCTTCACCCGCGCGATGAGCGCGGAGAAGGAAGTCACGCCCTGGCTGTGCATGGCCCGGTAGCGCGCGCCCAGCGGTGTCACGTCCACAATGAGGTTCTTGCTGTCGAAGGTCACCAGCACGTCGGGTGTTCCGTCGCCATCGATGTCTATCTGCTCGGAGACGCGTGCGGGGAGGCGGTCCGCGGGAGTCCAGGTGATCTGCACAAAGGGGCCGATGCGCTGCCATGGCAACCTCCGCGACACGGGGTGGTTCACCACCATCCGGTAGCCTTCGCGCTCGATCACGCACCAGACTTCGCCGCCCGAGTAGGTGGGGTCAATGTGCAAGCGCGCGGCGCCAATCGCCCCCTGGAACCATCCGAACAGGAGGAACGGAGCGAGCACCGCCAGTACCAGGGTGAGCACCGCGCCGGAATTGCCCAGGATGGAGCGTAGTCTTTTCATAACGGGCCTCCTTCAAACCAGGACTCCGAAGAGCTTCTCGAGGGTGCCTGCAATAATGCTCCCGCCAAACATCACGGCGAAAGCCCAGGCGGAGTACAGGTGCATCAGGCGCGCTCTCTCCGATGAAGCTCCGGTTTCCGTTCCCTTGATGTGCCACACGGCCGCGTCCCGGACGCAGGCATCCACGCAGGCGCCGCATTTCATGCAGGACATCAGCGGCTTGCCGGATTGGACCGCCTCCGGGGTGATGGACAGGGTGGGGCAACTCCTCTCGCAGAGCACGCAGGGGGTGCACTTCGACTGATCGATGCGAATGTCGAAGGCGCTGGTCTTGTTGAAGATGGACTGGAACGCGCCGAAGGGGCAGAGAAAACTGCACTGCGTGCGCTTCTTGGTGAGCAGCGGCAGCAGTACCACGAGGCCCAGGAACAAGGTCACAAAAATTCCCATCTGTACGGCCGTTTCGAACGAGCGCACCGCGGGGTACTCCGTGACCGCTTTGAAGGGGCACAGCCACATGCAGTACACCGGCTCCAGCGTGGCCGCGGAAAGCAGAACGATGGCCGCCAGCACGGCCCAGGGCATCCATCGCCAGCGCGGGTCGATGCGGCGAATGCGCGGCTTCTTGGGAATGGCCGCGAAGCCCTCTTCAATCCCGCCAAAGAAGCAGCCAAAGCTGCACCACCCTTTTCCAAGCACCAAAGTGGCCGCCAGCCAGATGGCGACCATGGCGGCGATGGCGTGCGGGTTGGACGCGGTCGGCAGTATGGATCCGGGGAAAATGACCGTTTTGGCGATGGCCGCCGGCAGGATCATCATGGGGATGGCGAGGAAGCAGAAAGGTGTGTCGCCGGAGAGCATGCGCTCCACCGGAATGCTCATCGAGCCGCGCAAGGCGAACAATTGCCAGATGAACCCGACGGGAAAAAGGAAGCCCAACGCCACGAAGAAATAGCGGCGCCAGCGGTGCGTTTCGAGCGTCCGCATCATCTGGAAGAACAGGGCCACCAGGAAGACCAGGGTGACGCCCGCGGCCAGCTTGGGGGCGCGCCCCGGCTCGATCAGCGCGCGGGAGAACATCAGCAGCGACCAGAGCAGGATGGGCAAGGTCAGTAGCAAAGATTTCCCGACGCTCCTGCGAGGTGTATGTAAGACGCGATCAGGCATGCAAGAAGACCCTTCCTAACACAATTAAGGCCAGGTATCCGTAGTAACCGGCCAGCAGAAACAGCGTGAGCCGCGCCACCACGCCGACGGCGGCGAACCGGCGCAGCATGCCGAGCCCCACCGAGGGCGCGAACCAGATGGATGTGCCGAAGAAAAACCAGAGAAAGAACAGGAGGGCATGGGCCAGCCCCCCGCTTTCCGCGGCGCGCACTCCGGCGGCGACGAACGGCGGGCACAACGTCAGCCCGCTCACAAATCCGAGAATAACAGGTGCGAAACTCTTGTACCGTTGCGCAAAGAGGTGCGCCCGGGCGGCGGGGCACGGCTGGCCGCAGGACTCCGCCGGCTGCGTGCGCATGGCGAGGGCGTACCCCGCCAGAAAGACGGCCAGTCCCAGGTCGGCGAGGCCATAAATCAACGCGTGGCCGCGCGGCTGGAGGCGCAGCGAAAGGCCCAGGAGCCAGGCGAGGCAGGCGAAGCCCAGGTAACCGGCCAGCCGGCCCGCGAGAAACTCCGCGAGAAGTGCGCCCGTGCCGCGCGGAGACCTTTGTTCAGCGGCCAGCACGGGCACCAGAACGGGACTGCACGACGCCAGGCAGACCGGACCCGACGAGACACCGAGCAGGAGAGCTTCCGTCATGAGGCCGGTTAGCGCCATCATCCTGAATATAGTGTACGGTGCCGAATGCGATGCTGTTCCCGGATAGAATGGAGGATTCCGGACATGCAAGAGAAGATTTTTCCCGCTTCGGCGATTTCGGGCAGCATCGCGCTCCCCGGCGATAAGTCCATCTCCCACCGCTACGCCATGATCGCGGCCATCGCCGAGGGCGAAACGCGCATCCGCAACTACTCCACGGGCGCGGATTGCCATTCGACGCTGGCGTGCGTGCGGGCGCTGGGAATCGAGGTGGAGGGCGCGGGGGCCGAGTTCGTGATTCGCGGCAAGGGGCTCGAGGGCCTGCGCGAGCCTGCTCACGATCTCGACGCCGGCAATTCCGGATCGACCATGCGAATGCTCTCGGGCATTCTGGCCGCGCAGCCGTTCCGCGCGCGCATCCGCGGCGATGAATCGCTCTCGCGGCGGCCCATGCGGCGCATCATGACGCCACTGGCGGAAATGGGCGCGCACATCCGCGCGCGCGAAGACCAGTTTCCGCCGCTGGAAATCCACGGCGCGAAGTTGCGGCCCATCGATTACGCGCTTCCGGTGGCCAGCGCGCAGGTGAAGACCTGCGTGCTGCTGGCGGGCCTCTTCGCCGAGGGCGCTACGTCGGTCACCGAGCCGGTGCGGTCGCGCGACCATACGGAAATCGCGCTGCGCGAATTCGGCGCGGACATCACCACCGCGGCTCGGAAGATCACCGTGATGGGTCGGCCGAAGCTGGCGGGTCGCGAGCTGGTGGCGCCCTCGGACCTGTCTTCAGCGGCCTTCTTCATCGTGGCGGCGCTGCTGGTGCCGGGGTCGAAGCTGGCCATTCGCGGAGTGGGGCTGAATCCCACGCGCTCGGCGCTGCTCGACTTCCTCACCGGGATGGGAGCGAAAATCCGCATCCTCGATCTCCAAAGCCGCAACGGCGAACTGGTGGGCGAGATCCTGGTGGAGCATTCCGAGTTGCGCGGCGGCGCCGTCGCGGGTGGCCTCACGGCGGCGCTGATTGACGAGATTCCGGTGCTGGCGGTGCTGGGCGCCGCCACCGAGGAAGGGCTCACCGTGAGGGACGCCTCCGAGCTGCGCGTGAAGGAAACCGACCGCATTCGCGCGGTGGTCGAAAACCTGCGGCGCATGGGCGTCCCAGCCGAAGAACTACCGGACGGAATGATCGTTCCCGGCCGCCAGACGTTTCGCGCCGCCGAACTCGATTCCTTCGGCGATCACCGTATTGCCATGGCCTTCGCGGTGGCGGCGCTGGGCGGCGACGGCACATCGCTGATTCACGGGGCGGAAGCGGCATCGGTCTCGTTCCCCGAGTTCTGGGAAACGCTCGGCAAGATCACTTCATGCTGATGGCGACGGCATTGGCAATCCTCACAATCCCGGCGCGGTCCCGCAGTTGCGTCAGACTGCGCGCAGCTCGACGATTAGCGAATCGAGCGCGATGGTCTTCTGAATGTTGCGGCGGACGAGCTGGGCGATTTCATCCACCCGGCCGACCGCCTTGCGGATCCAGGAAAACGGGAGCTTGCCGGCGAGCGCTTCCAGATCGCCGCGGATATCCTGGTTGTGGATCTCGCCGCCGCCTTCGCGCAAGATCAACAGGTCGCGCAGCAGTTCGTAGAGCGCCTTGAGATACAGATCGAGCTTCTCGCTCTTGCTGCGGCCGATGGCCTCGGAAACCGGAACCCACGAGCCGAACGGCGCCAGGTTAGCGGCCACTTTCACCAGCGCCAGCATTGCGGCGCGGCGCTTGTCATGGGCCTCCAGATCGAGCGAAACAGCGAGGCCTGGGCTGCCGGCGGCCAGCGCCACGCGGCGCTCGGGCTGGTCGAGGCCGCGCGCACCGGCGAACTGCTCCATCTGGCCGCGCCAGAGCGGCGCGAAGTGGAACGGCACGGCGCGCGAGCGGACGGTGGGCAGCAGGTCGTAGGCGTTTTCCGCCGTCATGATGAGAATCAGGTGCGGAGGCGGCTCCTCGAGCGTCTTGAGCAGGGAATTGGCGGCTTGGTCGTTGGCCCGGTCCACGTGGTCGATCAGGAACACGCGCCGGCTGCCCTTGTGGGGCAGGTACTGAGCGCGATCCTTGAGCAGGCGCGTCTGCTGGATGGAGATCTGGCGTAGCGGCCCATCGGGCGCGAAGGTGACAAAATCGGGGTGCGTGGAGAACAGCAGCGGGTCCTCGTTGCGCTTCTCGGCGGGCCATTTCTCGCGCGCGGCAACCGTCTCGAGATTGCCCGGCAGGCTCAGATCGTCCTGTTCGATCTGCTCGGGGTGGCCCAGCAGGCGCGCGCCCAGCCGGCGGGCTAGCGTCGCTTTCCCGACGCCCTCGGGGCCGGAGAAGAGCAAGGTCTGCGCCAGGCGCCCCTGCGAGATCATCTGCTCCAGCGCACGCGTGACGTGCGGGTTGCCCCAGAAGTTGTCAAACATACGCGCCGACGATGCTCCAGACTTCGCGCTCGATGGCGTCGGCATCGGCGCGCCCGTTGACCACCTTGACGCGCTCCGGCTCGCGCGCGGCCAGCGCGTGGTAGGCCTCGTAAACCCTGCGGTGGAATTCGATGGATTGGTCGTCCATGCGGGTTTCGCAGTGCGGTTGCGCCAGGTTGCGGGCGCGGGCCCGCGCCAGGCTGGTTTCAGCGTCGATATCCACCAGCAGGGTGAGGTCGGGCTTGAGGCCGCGGCAGGCGATGCGTTCCAGCGCGACGATGGCATCCACGCCGAGGTTGCGGCCCCAGCCCTGGTAAACCAGCGAGGAATCCGTGAAACGGTCGGACAATACCACCTCACCGCGGTCCAGCGCGGCTGCGATCCACTCATCCACATTCTGCGACCGCGAGGCGAAATAGAGCAGCACTTCGGTGGTGGGGCTGAGTTCCTGGTTGGCGGCATCCAGCAGGATCCGGCGGATCTTCATCCCAATCGGCGTGCCGCCGGGCTCGGCGGTCTCGAGCACGGTCCGGCCCAGTGCGCGCAGGCGGGCCGCCAGGCGGTGCATCTGGGTGGTCTTGCCGGAACCATCCATGCCTTCCAAGGTGATGAACAAACCGCGGGTCGCCATGGGAACCTTTCATTGTAACGGTGTTCCAGTTCGCACAACCCCACCCGCGGCGAAGACCCGCATCAGGCGTTCCGCCGCCGGCGCTACCGGAACAGCTCTACCGGGCAGCCCAGATCGTGTATGGCGCCGCGCGCGGTGTTGGCGGCCATGGGGTCCTGGTTCAGTTGATGGTACAGCAGCGCCACGTTTCGAGAGGCCGTGCAGAGCTGGCTGTGCACCAAGGGGCAATCCAGGTTCAGGCCCACCGCGCCCCCCGCATTCCGAACGGCGCAGCTCTGCGGTTCGGTCTTTTGGTACAGGCGCACCAACTCGGAGACGAATTGCGTGTGACTCGCGTCCACGCCGAGACCCTCCATCAGCGCGATGGCGGCCTGTTGCGGGTCACCCATGGCGCGGTACGCGGCCGACATCCCCTCGAAGAACTCCGGGTCCGGCCGGAGCATGCGGCCGCGCTGGAACGCTTCCAAGGCTTCGCGGGGCTGGGACACGCGCAGATACGTGCTGCCCAGTGCCAGGTATAACTCGGACGAATCGGAATTGGCCAGCCACGCGCGGCGCGCCACAACCTCCGGGCGAAGATCCTGGTTGGGGCCGAGGTCGATTCTCTCCCCGCGCACCAGCGCGTCCAGCGATTTCTGGAACCAGTAGCGGCTTTGCGCAGCGTTGGATGCCAGCGTCTCTCCCTTCGCGCGATAGCAGAGGCCGGCGATCACGTAGGGCTGGAGGGTGTTCAGTTGGTCGGGCAGGGAATCGAGAATTGCCAGGGACCAGCCAGCTTCGCCGATGGCCGTGTCCAGCCGGGCCTCTTTGGCGGCGAACAGGTAAGACGCCACGTACGTGTGCGGCTTGTAACTGGCGGGGCACGCTTTGGCGGCGCTGCTCCAAAGGCTTTGATCGTCGAGCCAATCGGAGTTGCGCACGTGCGCGCGGGCGGCGAAAGCAACGCCCATGAGGGCCAGCGCCCCCGGCGCGGCGAGGCGCGCGCCCGGCCACCTGGCGGGAAGGCGGCGGCAAACGGCGTAGACCGCCACGACCAGGCAGCCGGCGAACCCGATCGAGGACAAGTACAGGAAGCGCTCCGCCATGATGGTGCCGATGAAAATCACCATGTTGGAGGTGGGCGCCAGGGCAGCAAAGAAAAACGCAATGAAAAAGAACACCGGTTTGCTCTCCGGTAACCGGTCTTGACTGTTACTCGCTCCAATTGAGCAGGGCCGCTGCGCCGGAGGCGCAATGCCGCCCTGCCAAGGGCTGCGGCGGTAACAGGCAATCGCCACCGCTGCCAGGGCCGCACAGGCCGCCACGGCGGCCAGCGCTTTCCAGTCCTCCCCATTGTCGAATCGCCAGGTGAACAGCGGGATCTGGTTGTAAGAGTAGTCGCAGGACAGGCGGCTGGGCCAGACGAGCAGCCACAGGTATTTTCCAATGACCTTGATGGCGGTGAGCCGGGCGGTCCAGAAACCAGCATCCACCAAGGGGTTGTCGACGAACGGAACCGGCCCGGCCGGAAGCCTGGCAAGAACCTGATCGCGGATGTGGAAGAAGACCAGAAACGACACCGCCAGCGCCAGGTATCCGGGAGCGCGGGCGCGCCAGGCGCCGTGAGAACGGCCCGCGGCGGTTCCGAACGTGAAGTCGTAAATCAGCATGGCGGCCAGCACCACCACCGCGCTCTCCTTCGAGAACAGCCCGACGGCGGTGGCCAGCGCCAGGCCCGACAGCCATGCGAGTTTGCGCCGGCCCGATCGAACCGCGCCCTGGATGTGGCAAAGCAGCCCCGCCAGCACGCCCAAGCCGGCCAGCAGATCGGCGCGGCCCACGATGTTGGTGACGGATTCGGTGAGGACTGGATGAACGGCCCAGACCGCGGCCAGCGCCAATGCGAGGCGCTCCTTCAGCTCGATCTCCCGGAACAGCAGCAGGCCCAGCAGGTAGACCAGCGCGATATTGACGGCATGCAGCCCGAAATTGACCCAATGATAGCCGGTCGGATGGGGGCCGTTGCCCAAGATGGCGTAGTTCAAGAGGTAAGAGAGGGTAGTCAGTGGACGATAAAGCAAAGTGGTGGTGGTCTTGTACCAATACTCCTCGGTCAGGATCAGGTGGAGATTCTCGGATGTGGCGGCGTGCACGCGGGAATCCCGCAAAATCGTCGAGTTATTGTCGAACACGAAGCCCGCCCGAAAGGAATTGGAATAGACCAGGAGTGCGAAGGCCCAGAGCGCTAATATCGGAAGCGCGTGGCGCCGCCAGTCCCCTTGGCTGACAACCGGCATGGAAATTTCGGGAGCGGCTTCTTTGGGACTGATTCGAGGTCTTTCTTTCTGCCTGCCGGTTTTCATTCGCGACCCGCTACGTGACGCGCCACACCATTATCCAGGCTATCGCTTTCCGATGCCACCAGCGCGACGAAGCCAGTGGGCGCCCTTGGGAGAGTGCTAAGTTTTAAGTGAGTGGGAACCAAACGCCAGTCGGGAAAGCGGCAGGAGCGCCGCCGAGCCTTGCCGGTTGCCATGGCTGCCCCTTCCGCGTCCGCGAGAATCCTGGCTTTCTTGGAGCGCCGCAGCCTGGCGATCTCTCTGGCCCTGATGCTGATCGCATCCGTGCGGATCATCGCCACCTATACGGTGTTTAGCCACACGTTCGATGAGCCTGCCCACATTGCCTGCGGCATGGAGTGGCTGGACAAAGGCGTCTATCAGTGGGAGCCGCAGCACCCTCCCTTGGCCCGCGTGGCAACGGCTTTGGGACCGTATTTGCTGGGCGTTCGCTCTCAGGGCACGGCCAGGGCGACCCCGTGGTCGTTCTACTACGAGGGTAATGCCATCCTCTACCGTGACCACCACTACGACCTTACGCTTGCACTGGCGCGACTGGGCATCCTGCCGTTTTTCTGGGTCGCGTGCGTGGTGGTGTACTGGTGGGGCAGACGCTACTTCGGCCCGGCCGCGGGAGCGCTCGCCGTGTTCCTGTTCAGCTTTCTGCCGCCGGTGCTGGGGCACGCCGGGCTGGCGACCGTTGACATGGGGCTCACGGCCTTCCTGGGGGTGGCGTTTCTCTCCGGGCTGATATGGGTCGAGCAGCCTACGCGCGCTCACGCCATATGGTTCGGCGCCGGCGCCGGGCTGGTCGTCCTGTCCAAGTTTTCCTGCCTGGTATTCTTACCCGCCAGCGCGGCGGTGGCAGTGGCCTGGTATCTGTTTTCCGAGCGCCCCAAAGTGGCCTGGCTGGCGCGCGCCGTCAAAGAGCGCCTGCCCTCGTTTGCGCTGGCGGTCCTGGTAGCCTGCCTGCTGATCTGGGCGGGCTACCGCTTTTCGTTTGGCAAGGTGGAGTTCACCAACCTGCGCCTGCCCGCGCCGGAGCTCTACCGCGGCATCCAACAGGTGATGTGGCACAATGCCCGCGGGCACCAGGCCTACCTGCTGGGGCAGCGGAGCATGACCGGCTGGTGGTATTTCTTCGAGGTAGCACTGGCGGTCAAGACGCCGCTGGCATTCCTGACCCTGTTCGGTTTCGGCGTGGGGCTGGCGCTGCGAGGGCGGCACCGCCAGGAACGTTTCCGGCGGCTGTGGCTTCCGCTGGCGTTTGCGGCCGGCATTCTGCTGGTGGGCTGGTTCACACGAATCAATATCGGCCTGCGTCATGTCCTGCCGGTCTACATCGGATTCGCGGTTTTGGCGGCAGTCGCGGTGGTCCGGTTGTTGGAGATCGCGGAGACGCGCAAGTGGGTGCGAATCGTCCTTGCGCTGCTGGTGATCTGGTTGGCCGGCGCATCCCTGTTGAGCCACCCGGATTACCTGGCTTATTTCAACGAGCTGGCTGGAAGCGAGCCCGAGAAGATCCTGGTGGATTCCGATCTCGATTGGGGCCAGGACATGAAGCGCCTCGCCAGGCGCTTACACGAGGTCGGCGCGCGAGAGGTCTCGTTCCTGCCGATGATCCTTACTGACCTCGAGCGTAATCACGGTTTCCCGCCAGTCCGGGACAAGGTGGGTGTGCTACGTCCCAGCCCCGGTTGGAACGCCGTCGAAGTGACCTACTGGAAAGAATTCCGGCTGGGGCTGACCGATAAGCATCCCGAAGCCACACTTTGGCCGGATCGGTTCAAGCCCCTGGAGCGGGTCGGCAAATCCGTCCTGCTGTATTATTTCCCCTACCCACCGGAGGGCTTGTCGGCGCCGGCACGTTGAAATACAATCGAATTACGCTCAGATTGGAGACTGGATGAACTTCGATCAAGCCCCGATGCTCGTGATCTGGGAAGTGACGCAGGCGTGCGACCTGGCGTGCGTGCATTGCCGGGCCTCCGCGCAACCGCAGCGAAACCCGGGCGAGCTGACCACCGAGCAGGGATACCGGCTGCTCGATGAGATCCGCTCCTTCGGGGAACCCATGATGGTATTTACCGGCGGCGACCCGCTCAAGCGGCCGGACCTCTACGATCTGATCCGTTACAGCGTCAAGATCGGGCTTCGCACCAACGTGACCCCCAGCGCCACGCCGCTGCTGACGGCTCAAGCCATCGAGGGCTTCCAGGCGGCCGGCATTTCGCGCATGGCCATCAGCCTCGACGGGCCGGACGCCGCCACGCACGACGACTTCCGCGGAATCCCGGGCACCTTCGACCGCGCCATGTTCGCCTTGCGGCATGCGCGCGATATCGGGCTCGACACCCAGCTTCAGACCACCGTCACGCGGCGCAATATGGCGCGCCTCCCCGAGGTGGCCGAGATCGCCCGGCAGGTGCGGACCAGGATGTGGAGCCTGTTCTTCCTCATCGTGACCGGCCGCGCGGAAGAAGGCGACGATCTCCTGGCGCCCGAATACGAACAGGCCTTCGAGTTCATGTACGAGCTTTCCAAGACCGCGCCCTTCGGCGTGAAAACCACCGAGGCCATGCATTATCGCCGCTACGTGGCGCAGCGCATCAAGGCTGAGCGCGGCGTCACCGAAAACGAACACGCCAAGGGCGTGGCGTGGCGCACCGCGGGCGTGAGCGACGGCAAGGGCTTCGTGTTCGTCTCGCACACCGGCGAGATCTTCCCCAGCGGATTTTTCCCGTTAAGCGGCGGCAACGTCCTGCGCGATTCGCTCACCCATGTTTACCGGAACTCGGATCTGTTCCGCGCGCTGCGCGACACCAGCCAGCGCGAAGGCAAGTGCGGCATCTGCGAATACGTGAAGATCTGCGGCGGGTCGCGCTCGCGGGCCTACGCTTTGACCGGCGATTTCCTGGCCGAGGACCCGCGTTGCGTTTACCAGCCTCATTTGGCGGACGCCTTGGTGGACTGACGGGCAGCGCCGGACTCTCAGACCTCGCTAGAGTACTCGGACCCGCGAATTTGATGCGAATGAGTCAAGTTCCATTTCGACGCGGAGACGCGAAGACGCGGAGAAGAACGCGGAGGGGATGAGAGATCGAGAGTTTCCTCTTCCCCGGGTTCGAACGCGGAGGGAGCGGAGACACGCGGTGCCAGAGAGGGATTCGCGTAATGATGCACGATTCTTTTGAGGCCCGCCGCCCCACCCCAAGGCCGCGCCCCGAGCCGAATCCTCCGCTGGCTCCGCGTTCGAACCTCCGGCAGCGGCGTGCAGCGTCGACCCACGCATCAGTCCTTTTTCTCTGAGTTCTTCTCCGCGTTTTTCTCCGCGTCTTCGCGTCTCCGCGTCGAGCATTGCTTGCCGGTCTGAGGCACAGCCCCGCTGGCTGATACCATCTAGGTATGTCTGAAGACGCACTTTTCTCTCTGACCGGCCAAGTGGCTGTAGTGATCGGAGGAGGCGGTGTCCTCGCCGGGGCAATGGCCACCGGCATGGCGCAGGCCGGGGCGGATATCGCCGTTCTGGATGTGATCCCGGAAGCCGCGGAGGCCCGCGCCAAAGCCATCGCCGAGCTGGGACGGCAAGCCATCGGCATCCCATGCGACGCCACCAGCAAGGCCGATTTGCAGAAGGCCCTGGATACCGTGCTGCAACGGTTCGGCCACGTGGATATTCTCCTCAACGCGGCGGGAGTCAACTCCGCCACGCCGTTCTTCGAGATCGGCGAAGCGGAGTGGCACCGCATCCTGGACATCGACTTGAAAAGCGTTTTTCTGGCGTGCCAGGTGTTTGGCAAGGCCATGGTGGATGCCGGCCGCGGCGGCTCCATCATAAATATTTCTTCGGTCTCATCCTCGCCGCCGCTGTCGAAGGTGTTCACTTACTCGGTGGCCAAGGCGGGTGTGAACCAGATCACCCAGTTCCTGGCGAAGGAACTGGCGCCGCACAACGTTCGGGTGAACGCCATCATGCCCGGCTTCTTTCCCGCCGAGCAGAATCGCAAAATACTCACCGAAGACCGCGTGGCCAGCATCATGGGCCATACGCCCATGAAGCGCTTCGGCGAAAGTTCCGAGCTGGTGGGGGCGGCGGTCTACCTGGCTTCGCCGCGAGCGGCTTCCTTTGTGACGGGGTCGATCCTGCGCGTGGACGGCGGGTTCACCGCCACGACCATCTGACCGATACTACGGCTCGGAATCGGCGCACATCGCCAGCGCCAGGTCCTCCGCGCCCACCTCGGCTTTGGACGGCCTGATCTCGGCCACTTCCGTCCACGGGAAGAAGTGAGATCCCTCGCGGTTCTCGCCGACGACTCCCAGCACGGAAATCTCCCGCAGAACCAACGGCGGCACTTCGCGCGCCGCCGCCGCGTCTTTGCAGACGATCTCCACCGGCTTGCCGATCAGGTTGCACAGGAAGCAGCTATCCTTCATGGTTTCTCCCTGCGCAAATTGTATCAGGTGTCGAGGTCCGTTATCGCAGGCGCGCCGGCTGGGGACACCGCGCGGTCCCGCGGCGGCCGGCATGCGATAATCGATGCTCCCATGCGCACGCGATGGTGGTTGACGCTGATCTGGGGCTGCTTCCTGGCGCGCCTGGCCTTCTATTCGGCCATGCTCCCGCTCTGGGAGGGCTTTGACGAATGGGGGCACTTCGCCGTGATTCGGGCGATGGCTGTGCGCGGCGAGTTGCTCGCCGCGAGCGGCTGTCCCATCCCCCGAGATGTCGAGGCCGCGCTTCAACTCGCCCCCCTGCCCTGGGACATGCGCCATTACCCGCCCCCGTACGCCACCGAGGATGAGTACTGGGGTCTCGCGGCCGAATCCCGGCAACTGCGGGAGGCCCGGTTTCAAGCCATTCCGGCTCACTGGAGCCAGGAAGCGAGCGCCGGCGGTCTAACCACTTACGAAGCCTTTCAACCCCCGCTTTACCACTGGATGATGACGCCGGTACTGCGTCTGATGAGCGGCCGCAGTCTGGCGGCGCAAGTGATGGCGCTTCGATGGCTCGGCTCATTGATCGCGTCGCTGGCTATTCCTCTGATTTTCTGGATTGGCCGCGAAACATTCCGCGACGATGCCAGAGCCCTAGGTTGCGCCGCGGTGGCTGCCGTCATGCCCGAACTTGCCATCGACTTCGCGCGCGTCGGCAACGAATGTGTCGCGGTTGTGCTGTTCACGCTCCTCACCTGGATTGCGCTCAAGCGGATGCGCGCCGGACCACGCTATTCGCCGGCTGCCTGGTTGGGGCTTGTGCTGGGTTTCGGTCTGCTCGCAAAGGCCTATTTCCTGACCGCGGCTCTGGCCATGGCGCTGCTGCTCGGATATGAGTTCTGGCAGGCGCGAGGGAGACGTCTGGCCGCCATCTGGTGTGCCCTGATTGTCGCTTCGGAGAGCATTTTGATCGCGGGCTGGTGGTACGCGCATAACCTGCTCACCACCGGGACACTCTCCGGATTGAGCGAGTCCTTGATGTTGCGCGGGATGAGCCAGGCGTCCCTGCTCGGGCGGGCTGCAACGGTCCCCTGGGGGACCGCCATCGATGCCATCCTCTTCTCGCACCTCTATTGCGGAGGCTGGAGCGCGCTGACCGTTCGCAGTTGGATGTATCACGTGTTCTATGCCGTGATCCTGCTGGCCGCCGCGGGTCTGTTTCGCCTGTTGCGCCAGCCGGCCATTCGCGTTCTGGCGATGGTCTTCGCCGCGTTCTGGATTGGGCTGCTCTACGACGTGCTGCTGATCTACGTGACCAAGGGAATAGCGACCACGGGGGGTTGGTACCTGTACGCCGTTGTGGGCGCGGAAGTGGCGCTCTGCCTGGCCGGCTTGTGCGCGATCTTGCCGATCCGGGTTCACCGCTGGGTGGTCTTCGGCGGAGTCCTCCTGTTCGCCCTGCTCGACCTGTACACCGTGCACGCCGTCGCCATACCTTACTACACCGGCATGATCCGGCATAAAGCCAACGGCGCCCTCGCCGCACTGCACCTGGCGGACCTGCGAAGAGTGGGCGTGGCGGACGCGCTCCAACGGCTGGTGGTTTACAAAGCGGCCGTGATATCGGAGCCGGTCTTGATGGCGCTCTGGCTGGCGTACCTGGCGGGCACGCTCGCCATCGTAATATGCGCGGCGCGTTTCTTTACTATCGGCTCTGCTCCGCAGGGTAAGGGAAATACCAAAGCAGAATGCCCTTGCCGACCCTCTCCGTCGGCGTGATGTATTCCGGCCAAATCCTGACCTGCGGATAGGAGTACCACAGACCGAGTCGCGCTAATTTCAAGTAAGTCAGGCCGGCCGCGTTCCAACCGGGAGAAGGGTTCGCCAAATCCATTTCGTGGATCGGGGGAAAGCCGTGCTCGCGCTGCAAGTCCGCAATCAGGAACTCGTTGAACGTCAGCTCTCGCGCGCCGGCCTCGTGCAATCGCTTCGCCAGCCGCTTCATGTCCTGGCCCCAATCCAGATCGGAGTCCACCACAATCTTCTCCGGCTCGCTTCCGGCCAGCTCGTTGAAGTATGGCAGATAGTCCGGATGACTCAGCAAAGAAGAGCCGGCAAACCAGGCTACTAGCAGCGCCAGCCCAATCCTCACCCACTGTCGCGCGCGCGCGAGTTCCAGCAGCCGCAGCGCGGCGATGGCCGCGAGAATGGAAAACGCCATGTATATCGGCAGGATGTGACGCACCCCGATATTGATGTGGCTCGCCAGGCCCACCAGCAGGATGCCGGCCGCAAAGCTCACCGGAACCCAGGCGCGCTGGTACGGGCTTCGTTTCCGAAGCGCCAGAACCATTCCATACCCCAGTAGAAACAAGAATGCCAGCGGCGTCTTCACCGCCAGCACCACCGGGTAGAAATACCAGAAGCCGGTGATATCGCGCTTGCCCAACAGATAGGTGGGGTGGCCGGTAGCGTTGTGCCGCATCACCACTCGGATGCCGCTGAACACTTCCGGCGCAGGCAGCGGGAAGCCGGCAAAGCCGGTCTTGCCGAACGAGAATCGGTACCCGGCCCAGATCACCACCAACCCAACCAGCACGGCCAACCCGAACGAGGGCAGGCGGCGTTTCACGGCGGATGCCAGCCAGCTCAGACTGGGACGCTCCGCGACGATAAACCAAACCAGCGCAGCCGCCAGGGAAGCTGGAAGAAACGCGAGGACGGAAAACTTCGAGAGCATGGCCCCGGCGGTGCATGCGCCAAACAGTGCCCCGCGCAATGGGCCGGGCTGTTCCAGCCATGCCAGGGCGGAAACGAACGCAGCGCCCAGAAAAGCGGTCAGCGCCATGTCGGTGGTGGCCAGCCCCGCATGCGCCAGCACGGGCGGCAGAAAGCTGAACAGGAACACGGTCGCCACCGCGATCGTCGCGCCGAAGTAGCGCTTGCCCCACTCGTACATCACCAGGCACGCGATCCAGAAGAACGGCAGCATTCCGAGACGCGCCAGCGCCAGCGTCAGGTCGTAGTGGTGGCCGTGGTAAAGGATTTTCGTCCCTTCCTTGGGAACCTCCAGGCTGTCGTGCGCCGGAGCCCCCTGTGATCGAGTGCCCAGAAGATAGGGCCCCAGGGCCGCCGCCACCCGGGCCAATGGCGGGTGCTGCGTCTCGTAGGTGTAGATCCCCTTGTCGAGCCATTCCATCCCGCAGGCGATGTGGTTGGGTTCGTCGGAGGTGTGGTTGAAAACCGTGTAGGTGCAGACGATCCGCACGGAAGCAATCAGAACCAGGACCAGAACGGCGGATGGCGCGTGGCGCTCCAGAAATGCGATGGTTGGGCGGTGCGCCTCAGCGGCAGCTTGAGCTGGCGGAACCGCTAGCGGGCGCTTTCGCTGCTTGGCCGGCATATACTTCGAATCTAACATCAGGAAGAGGCGGCGGACTTCCGCATCACCGGCGTGAACCGCGCGCACGGGCGCGTTGCGGGACGCGGCGTGGCGGCCTGGGCCGCATCTCGCGCGCCAGCGCACCCATCAGGGCCAGGAATAAGACCACAAGCACGGCCTGCGGCACGACTCCGCCCTCACCGGATACACCGGCGACGTCGTCGCCGAGGAATGCCAAAGTGTAATCGTGACGCCCCCACCAACCCTGCCAGTACACGGCGTCGTCGTTCAGATGCTGCCGGAGCTGCGCTTGCGCGTGGGACACAACTTGCTGAGTCGCGGCGTCCGGGGGTTGATACTTGGCGAGTGCGCTGAGAGACCGCCGGCACAGGGCAAACCGGTGCTTCATGAACCAATTCATCCATGCCTGAGCGCCGAGCGCTTCGATGCGGGCTTGCAGGAACACTCCCAACCCGCAATCGACGATGCAGCCGGCCACGATGGCCATCGCGGCAATGCGCCGCCAGGGAAAGGCCGCCGCGATCAGCGACAGCCCCAGAATCTCCAGCGGAATCAAGGTCAGATGGGCCGCGCCGAATCGGCTCCTCTCGCCGACCACGCCCACCCCCACGACGACGCATACCGGTATCAACACGCGCCAGAATCGCCATTCGCGCGCGCCGGCGGCGCGGTGCCGCGCGAACCCCCATAGCAACCACACCACCAATGGGCCGCCCACCAGGCCCATGCTGAAGATCAGATTCACCTGGTAAAACGCGAATGCGTTGTCGCGAACGACGCCCGCGGGATTCGGCTGGCCGGTATTCACCAGCCCGCTTCGCAGCACATATGGCACAATCGAATCGACCAGGTTTGCGCCGATCTTCGATAGGTTGCCGCCCTGATATTTCTCCGCGCTAGCCACCGAGGTGTTCGACTGGAACGTCACCTTGGCCCCGTACACCGCCACCGACCACGCGAACCAGGTGGCCAGCAGCAGCCCGCAGGGGACGGCAATGGCGGCCAGCTCCCGCCATTTGCGGGGCCGTTTCCAGAATACCCGCAGCACATAATCGAGGCCCAGCAAAACGGCATAGGGACCGGCCGAGTAGTGCACCAGCAGCCCGGCCGACAGAGCTAAGAATGCCGCCGCCATCCGCACCCAGTCGTTCTTCCTCCGGCCCGCCAGGTAGAACCAAAACGCCAGGACCACGAAAAAAGCGGAGAGGGATTTGGTCCACGTGTACGTGGCGTTCTGCATCACTACCGGGCTCGAGGCGAAGAGCGCCGCCAGCGGCAGGATGCGCGGCCGGCGTGCCAGACCCAGCGCCGGCAGCATGAGGCAGCAGGGGAGAAACACCAGCATATTGAGGAAGGCGCTGGCCACCTGGAACAGATCAAAGCGGTCCTGAGTCTGAGCCAGAAAAAACGCCG
>JBEKYW010000015.1:0-89797 GCA_049510555.1 Bryobacteraceae bacterium | reverse complement strand
TCCTCGACAATGCCGCCTCACAGCAGGTGCATCAAGTGATGTTCCAGGGCCTGTTGGCCGGCCACACAGTTTCGCAAGCCATGAGCAGTCACTGCGTCACCGTCCCTGCGGACCTGACGTTGCAGCAGTTGGTGGATGAACACATCCTCGGCGGCGGGCAGCGTTGCTTCCTGGTTACTCGCGACGCAGACACCGTTGGCATGATCACTCTGCACCGGATCAAGGAAGTGCCGCGGCATGACTGGGCGACAACCACCGCGGCGCAGATCATGCTTCCCCTGGAGCAGTTGAAACGCACCGCCCCCGACACTCAGTTGTGGACCGCTCTCCAACAGATGGACCGCGATGGAGTCAACCAGTTGCCCGTCACACGCGATAACCACGTCCTCGGCATGTTGAGCCGGGAAGGTGTCATTACTTTCCTGCGCACGCTGCAGGAACTGGGGGCCTGATCGGTCCTGACAATCAAGGGCGGCTCGTGCAGACTTTGCCTTTGGAAAGCACATATAGCTGAGCGAAAAGGCCGGCTGGGTGCGACTCGCGGCAGACTCGCCCACAAACCTCTCGAATTCAAACGGCGGTAAACGTGCCTCAGGTAAGTTGAGCTGGGAGACCGGAGTGGATATGGCCGTGCAAGCGTCGATACCCGTCATTTGGGGCGTGGTGCATGCCGATGGCTCGGCGGTATTGGCTACGCGCCCGGGTTTGTGGGACCCTATCAAGTCAACGCCTCAGTCCCTTCCGCCCCGTCACAAGGTAACTTCACCGGGCCGTTTACACTCACGATTAACGGACAGACGGCGTCCTGGCAGCCAGATCGGCAATAGCAGATTAGGCCGAATGAGGTAAATGAGGTAAGATAGTAGCAGTGCACAACTATTTGCCCGGAAAGAACCCCCGTGCGCATTCTCATTTTACGCGCCGTGGGTTCATGCGGATGGCCGCCAGTGCGGCTGCGATCGGTCTCGCGACCCGGAAAAGAGCCCTGGCCGAGACTGCGGCTCCGTGGAGCGTTGTCTTGGTGCCCGATCCGCAGTACCTGGCCGTTACTTCGGTTTGTTCCACTGGGCCCACCGGCTACGACAATCTGATGCGTTGGATTGTCGAGAATCGCAACTTGCCTGTAGACGGAGTGCCGCTTAGCATCAAGGCGGCCATCGGCGTGGGCGACTGCGTGAACTCCGCCGATCCCGTATATGGCAGTCAAGGCTTGATTGCGGCGAAGGCCTGGAGCCATCTGGACGCGGCCGGCATCCACAGGCAGATGACGCCTGGCAATCACGACTGGGTAAACGGGTGCAATGCCGGCTTTTCCCGCGACGACGCGCACCTCGATGGGGTATGGACGGGGAGCAATCCGTTCAGCGCCAGTAAGCTGGCTTCGGTGCTCGGCTCCGGCATGTCCCTGGCCGGCTCGGGCGACATGGCGTATTGGGGTGGATCTTACAGTTCATCTGGCGCGAACACATACACCAGGATGAAAATAGGGAACCGGCGAATCCTGATGATCGGGTTGGAGTTCTTTCCCAGGTCGGAAGTCCTGAACTGGGCCAAGAACATTCACGACGCTCATCCCGACCACGAATGCTGGATCACCACGCATTCCTACCTTTCCGACCAGGCGAGCTTCTCCTCAGATCCGAACGCCCCGAGTAACCGGGCGTCGCGTGGAACCGGCGGCGCCAATAACTGCTGGGGTCCCGACGCTTACGCCATGGGGGCCGCCCCCGCCTCAAACAGCGCGCACGAGATGTGGAACGGGAGCGATCGAACCTGGCAGGACGGGTTTAAGTCGTTTACCAACCTCACCGCCGTCTTTTCGGGGCATTGGATCGACCCAGCGGGCGATGGCGGGTGGTACTGGCAGCGCAATTACCCGCAATCCTCTTCGGCGCGGGGGCAAAGAGTGTTGGAGCTTTTTGCGAATTGGCAGCAGCTCGACTTGGCCACGCAATGTGGCGCAAACCCCGCGGATGGCGCCGGCGACTCGGGACACCTCATGATTCTGCGCTTCCGGGAGGACCTGGTTCCACGGGTTGTGGAGTCCTTCGCACTTTCGACCGTTTCCGGCAGGTGGTATGGCACCGGGGGGATCGCGCCGGGGACCGGTCCGATCCAACTCTTCAGCCTGGATTTTCCCGGCATCCCGCCGGGTGAACGCCGTAATCCCGTTCGCCCGTCAATCAGGGGACCTCTCCTTGCCGGTCCTTTTGATGGAGCGCGCTGAGTGGGAACAGAGCCGGAGAGCGACAGGCGCTAGTTACTTTCCGGCGCAAGAATGATTCATTGGCGGCAGATGATTTCGGTGAGAGGTCGAAGCTGCCGGCCAGTTTCTCGATAACGTGCGTATCTCCTCCGAACACTCGCTGCTTGGCTTGCCGGATCACTTGTTGGGCCCGCGGCACCATGGTGTCCAGTTCTTTGTGCAACGCTTCCAGAGCGGTCTGCTGCATCACATCCGCCACCGGTCCCCAACAGACCGCTGCCGGATCTCGATACCGGATTGTCCGGCGAGTAATCGAAGCAGTCATCGGAGACGTGGCCAACCGCGTGCGGCCGGAAGTTGATCTCCGGCTGCCTGCAGAAGTGGAACACCGGCTCCCAAACATTCTTGAAGCGATTGCCTCATCCGCCCGGCACGCCATTGTCGGTCTTGCGCCAGCAGAACTCGTCGACGAAGCGCCATCCCCGCTGCCGCCGGTGCGCAATCACCAAGTCCTTCACGTAGAGGCTGCGCTCTCCGTCGTCGGCATGTTCCTTGATGTTGAGGAAGTAGGAGCCGTCGGCGGCCAAAATCGCTGCGATGTTGGCCGCCACATCGCGAAACCAATCGCTGTACTCCTCCGGGGGGACCGGTTTGAAGCCGCTTGCGGGATCATATTCGCGCTGCGTGGCGTACGGCGGCGACGTGATCACGACGTTGGCGCGCGCACCGTCGAGCAGTCGCGCCACGGTGCCGGAATCCCGGCAGTCCCCACAGATGATCCGATGCCGCCCGATCGTCCAGATGTCGCCGGTGCGCGACATCGGGTTGACCGGCGCTTCCGGCGTTTCGTCTTCGCCCAACGCTCCGGCGTCCGTCTCAGCGCCACCGGCATTGTCGGTCAGCACAAGCCTACGGCTTCCGCAACTTCGAAAACTACAGACTTCGAGTCAAGGTGTTATGTTCTTAGAAGGTTTGGGATCAGGGTCTGCCCCCGTTGTTGGCGTAGAGCCTAGAGCCCTTTGAAAACTCTGGTCGGGCCGCCGAGATTTGAACTCGGGACCTCTTGCACCCCAATCCGCCCTGTCAAAATAGGACAAGAGGCCTGGTTTCAAGTGCTTACAGGTAAAAGGCTTGCCAAACCCTTGTTGAACTTTGTAGAGCCTTGTTGGACCCTGGTGCGCTCTCCGCTACAAAATCATCTACATTTTCGGACGCGGTTATGCCGGAACTTCTACGCCACTCATTGCTGATTTGGTCGACTCAGCCGTGCCACCACCCCTCGCGTTGCCCCGCCGGGCTCCCGTTGGGTTCTTCCGCCCGAGATATACCCCATAAACACCAAGTCCGTCACGGAACGCATAATACTAATTGATGAACGCGCGCATGTGCATGGGCCGCAGGGCGCCAAGCCCCAGAAAGCTGAAAACCTTCGCGGCCGGCATGAGCATTCTACCGAGCCGATTGACGCGTCTTGCGGTCGGGAGGATGGCCGGTGTTTCTTCGATCCATTGAATACCCACGAAGCCGGCCTCAGCAAGCCATTCCTCAAATTCGTAGCGTTCCGGCAGTGGTGGCACATGGACTCCTTCAAAGCAGGCCCGCGCGATCTCCTGTTCTGCTTCTGTGCGCCCATTCTTTGGCTTGCCAAAGAAGCCGTCGGCGACTACGATTCTTCCATCGGGCTTGAGTATGCGATATGCCTCAGCGAGGACGCGCTCCTTCGCAGAAGAGTGCGCGATGCTTTCGATAGCCATGACGACATCGAAAGCACCGGCCGCAAAATCCGTCCGATGGTAGTTCATCCTGGAAAACGCCACGAGATGACTGACATTGTGCTTGATTGCGAGCCGTCTGGCCTCGTCGACCTGATTCTGGCTTAACGTAATCCCGAAGACCCGGCACCCGATATGGCTCGCAAGCCAGACAGCGCTGGCGCCATATCCACAGCCAAAGTCGATCACGTGGTCGGCCTTGGTGATCCTGGCGATTCCTGCTATCACCCGATTCTCGTTTGAGAGCGCCTCGCGGTGCGATGCGGTAGCGTCATCCCACAACCCATAGTGCATCGAAAGGTTGTCGGCGCTCAGGTTGTAGAGCTGATAATCAAGCTTGCTGTCGAAGTAGTAGTCAATGATTTCCTGCTCGGTAGGCATGGGAGAGGATGGGGCGTCCGCGGCCGGAGAGGACGGGGAATCTGCTGGGTCAAGTGCGATTTCTGAGGGGTTGGCGGCGGATATTAACGGTAACTCTTTGTTGCAGTATAACATACAGTCGCGACTTTGCCGAATCGTTCGCCAAGCGCCGCGCAACGCACAACAAGAGCGTTCGAGGAATCGGCGGCCCGCCCGGTTGACCTGCCAGATAACAAGAAATTATCCGTCACGATTCCGGACGGCGGGATACATGAAAGTAAAGGCCAGTAGACTCGGGCAGCCCGAGGCTTCTCCGAAGCCTGAGGCGGCCTACGGGCTGTCCTGGCTGGTGTCCGCCGCTGTTGGCGCAGCCTGGACGGCCCTCGGTGGTGCCATCGCCGCGATTCAGGGCACTACCCGGACATTCCTACAGGAATGGGGCCACCTTGAAGGATTCTTCTTGATCGGTATCGGAACCTGGCTACTGTTGATGATTCGGTCTAAGGTTTTCGAGTCCCGCATTGCCAATCTGACGGTAGGCAGTGCGCCGCCTCACCGCCCCGTGAGCAGCCCGCGAATTCAGACGGCAATCGTCTGCGCTGTTGGAGTCCTCGGCACCGCTAGCCTTGTCTCCCTCGGTTTTCCTGCGCGTGGGCTGCTGCTCTATTTCATGTGGACCACGTGTGCCTGCATCTGCTTCGTCGCGGGCGCCGCAACGTCTCATACCATCGAAGTCATCGTAGCTGTTCACGGCCTCCTCCAGCAGGACATTAAGGCGTTTCGCTATGCGCCAGCACGGACCCCGGAGCTCAGAAGCGTTGTCAGCTACTTCAGCTCGTTCACGTTGCTCGTCACCATTGGTTACGCTTTCGCGGTCCTGGGCACCTTAGATCAGCACTGGACAGGTTCAACCGCCTACGTTGCGGCTGTCAGACTCTTTTGGCCGGTTATCTACGTACCCACGTGCACGGTCGCGATGATCTATCCCCACATCGTCGTCCACAAACTGATTCGACGCGAGAAAGAAAAGACGCTCCTGTCCTGCCAGGAAGACATGGATGAGCTTCTTGGGCGATTCCATGACCTCAAGTCAGACGATATCAATCGAACAAACACGCTGGCACAGCTTTTCGATCGCATCGTCGCTACGCCTGACTACGTTCTTGATTTTGGCATTGCCGTTCGAACATTGCTGCCTGTCTTGGTCAATGTTGCTTCCTTCTTCGCGAAGAGTGTGTTCACACATGGTCAAGCTGGTCCGTAGACGAGAGCATGTACCGTGGCAGCCGCAGCGCGACCCCAATGAGCTCCGACCAAGTGAGTTCGTTCGAGCAGAGGTTGTAAACAGTCTGTTCTGGAAGCGATTGAGCGAAACGTGTCAGTCGATCGAACACTTCCACGTTGCCACGCAGCAGCATCTCGGTTATTTTGAGTTGGAGCCGATCCTGTGCACGCTTGATAAGGGGATATCGATAATTCGGGGCACCGGGCGATCTTCTTGCTGTTGCGAGGACGTTTGACAAGTGAGAGCAAACAGGGTCGTTGTACTTCAGGATCTCATTGAACGCGGTGCCAAGCAGAGGTGGCTGCACTAGAGCAGCCTCGCCGATAGCAGCTACGCCTGGAAGGTCACGCCGCCGCATTCTTCCTATGGGGATTGCCCCCATTTTGGGCCCGGTGATCTGAGTGCGTGAGGTGGTCGAAAAAAACCTGTTGTTCCTACAGTACGCGTGGAAAACTCCCTCCAGGACTTGGGGTTTGGTCAATTCCAGCGAGTAGATGAAGACCGCGCAATATGCGCTATCGACTCCACGCGGAATGACCTCCAGAATCGGGGGAGGGTCACCTAGATGATCTATGTAGGCCAGGACAATGTCATTGGTGTGGAGATCAACGCTCTGTAGGACGGCACCGTACACAGCATAGAATCCGGCCAGCCGGTGAAGCCGGAACGTCTTCGCAATTGGCGATAGCCCTCCACTCGCATCGATCACCAATCTGGCTCGGTACATTCCGGAGCTGGTCTGTGCTGATACGGAATCCTTCGCCCAGTTCAGGTTCAGCAGCGTGCATTGTTCCGCAAGTTGGACGCCCCGATCGCAGCACCTGCTAAGAATTGTTTGCAGGAGCGCGTGATCATCAACAACTGCGAGGTCGCCCCGGACCCTGAGCCATCCACCAAGGAACGTGCCCAAGATCACGCCTGGCGGTTTGCGAAGAACGCAATGAGCGAGCCCATGCATCGCCAGTCTGCGTTCGGAGGTCACCCAGTACTTTGTTGTGCTGCCGAGGATGCCTCGATCGATCAGCGCGACACGCCAATGGACAGCCAGTCGCTCGGCCGCCATGAGGCCAGCGGGGCCTCCGCCGACAATTAAGACGTCAACTTCAATCACAGTAGCGAGCCGCTTCCCCAGGGGGCCGGTCGAATGACGGATAATTTCTTGTTATCCGCCGGTTGCCGCGTCCACTTGCAGCGGCAGCTTGCTCAGCTTCCCAACAATTCTAACAACCTCAAGACCCAGTTGGATGGAATAGGGACGAAGATGGACAATTTCACAAACCGCCCCTGATACCGATCTGCCCGCCAGAACCCGAAAATGCACCCCCCACCCGCCTTGTGCTAGCCTGCCAAGACTCAATGCGTTGTTTCACCTATCTCATGGAGGATCAATAACATGCAACTTGAAGCAGCGGTCCAGCAATTCCTTGCCGGATATTTTTCGACGTGCAGAAGAACAGACAAGACGCGGACTGCGTACAAGACGGACCTGGCGCAATTTCGTGCTCACGCACCGGAATGCCAAGGACTCGAGGACGTTGAGGCTGGATGCCTGGAGCACTGGGCGCAGGATTTGGTCACAAATAGGTATGCCCCAGCTTCGATTCGCAGAAAATTCGCAACCTTGCGTGTATTCTTCAACTACTGGGTGCGAAAGGGCGGCTTGGCGGCATCACCCTTATGGAAGGTGCGACTCGATCTGGATCGTGAATACCGGCTTCCACGCACCCTCACGGCAACGGATGCCAAACGGCTCTTGGAACGGGCCTGGCTCGGAGTCAGCATGACGGACCAAGCGTTGGCCAAGCCGTCAAATCGCCAGTTCCGTCAGTTGCGCAATCTGGTGGCACTCGAAATCCTGTTTGCGACCGGCATGCGCGTTGGGGAATTGGTCACCCTAAGCCTTCCCGATTGGCGCGAGGATGAGGCAATCTTCCTGGTTCAGGGAAAGGGCGCCCGGCAACGTTTGGCCGTGCTTCCAGATAAACGGTCCATCGAGGTCGTCAGGAACTACATCAGCCAGAGGTCGAAACTTCAGCTCAGTCACGGTGCACTGCTTGTAAACTCATTCGGTGGGCCGCTCTCTACGCAAGGTGTCGCTCGGGTCCTCTCCCGACTCGCCACCGAGGCTGGAATCGATAGGAAAGTCACCCCACACATGATCCGCCATACGGTCGCCACGCTGCTGTTAAGAAACGGCGCCGACATCAGGGTAGTGCAAGAGGTCCTCGGACACGCTTCGATTGTCATGACTCAAAGGTACACGCACGTTTCGAAAGAGCATCTCCGCCACACATTGGAACTTCACCACCCGAACCACCATTTCAGCATCAACCCTGCAACGCCAGGAGGTCGCGCTGGCGCTGTTGCAGCAGGTTTCGTGCCTGCTTGATCGTGAAGACTACTTGAACAACTGGGCCACCCGGCCGGCATCGATGCTGAGGCCCACGTGCAGTTCAGTATTACTCTGGTCGAGGAGCACCTTCCGATTGACCCAACGGAAAGCGATTGGGATCTCGACTCCACTGGCGATGGGAATCGTGAGTGCACCCTGGCACGCGTACTGCGGCTTGGTCATGGTGAGCCACTTTGCCTGGCCCGAAAACGACAGCATGATCGAGCGTGGGCCGTTGGGATCGGCACTCTCGTGGGTCAGCCTACTCAGAAACTCCATCGAGACAGTGCCACCACGTGACGCTTTTGTCGACTTCCGGTCGATGTAGTCGCCACTCCCGTTGACTGTCCACGTGATTGCGTCGGACAGGCCGTAGTCGAAAACCAGCTCGGCGCGGTGATCGTTATAGCCAGTTCCGGAGCGGATCACTCCTGTGTAGGCGAAAGCCAGTTGCTGACCTTGGTGGATGCGGTCATAGGATTTCTCGACGATGGTCTGGTAATCTGTGAACGCAGCAAGCGAGCCTTGAATCAGTTGGTCGATCTGATCCAAATTGTCTTGGGAAAACCGCAGACCTCGCATGTTGGTCTGGTACTTGTTCCAGAAAGCCGCAAACGCTTGTACCGCCGAGTCGGATATGTCCAGACTGTCGAGTTTCCCGGACCGGCAGACTCCCTCGGGTTGACAGGCCAGGAAGATCAGGTTCCGAACCCTGATCGCCAGAGGTCGGTAGGCAACCGCTGCCTTCGTCAGGGCCTTTTGTACCTCGGCAACCGCATCCTGGCCCTTCTTGGAATAGAGATCACGCCCGTTCACCGGGGTAACCTTGATTCCGACCACGGTGCCCGGCTTGGAACTGTTGTCGGTCGTGGAGCTCGACTGCGCCGTACCGGCTGTAAACGAAACCTGACGCGCCGGAGTGTGCGCGGCGTAGAAGTGTGGGTCGGTCAGGCTAATGTGGTCCAGCCCGGCCAGCAAGCTGTAAAGCGTCGCCGTCACTGTTCCAGAGCCCGTGCTCGCTCCGGCACTGTTCGTACCGCTACTGCCCGCACTGGCCCCGGATGAAGCACTGGACGTGCTGGCGCCGCTGACCGGCACGAGATTCAAAGCGGTGCTGATGAAATCAGTCGCCGAGCTGTGATCGACCAGGGAAGTCGAGCGGTCGTTGGTGCTCGGGCCTTGGGTCTGCTTGCTCGTGCTCTTACCGTTAATTCCGATCCGAGCCTTATTGACCGCTGAGTCGATGCGGGCCTGGAGCCAAAGATCAAAAGTGCCGGGCGGACGCTCCGGAGCCGGCGTCGTCTGCGCCCAGGCTGAGGACGTAGCGTACAAGAATGCGACTCCGATTATAATTCGTTGCATAGGGTCGAGTCATCCGATGATCGCATTGAAGGATTCCGGGGCGGTGTCAGTAGGATCGCCAGTGAACTGGATATCCATAGCCGTCTTGAGCGGTTTTCCGGCGTCATCGCAGACTTCCACCCTATATCGATAGCTCTGGTTGGAAAAGAACGAGAAATCGATCGCCAACAGGTCCAGTTGCTGGATTTGCGATGGATCCTTGAGGTGATCCCATTGATAGACGGTTTGGGGATGGCCGGGGAAATCCTTAGCCTCCCTGTCGCCATTCTTGGCGGTAAACGTAAAGATCGGAATCGGACCGCCAGCGTTCACAGTGAACCGCAGATATTGACCCTTGCTGGTCTTCACGTCAATCGAGCCGGGATTGTCAACAGTGGGTACTCGATGAACACCCATTTCGGATTGCCTGCCTTTCGGGAGTAGACGACCACAGTTGCCTTACGACGCGCCCTGAGGCCACCGGCTTGCAGCAGAAAACAGATCGTCGCCGAATCTACCCGTTGTTGCCTTACCAAGCGTAAAGGTTCTGATTGCCCGTTTCAAGCGCCGCACCAGCCATGCGTCCGACTTCCGGTGATTGTGGCCATCATACTGGCTCCGATCTTGCAGTTGCCGAGTGGGGCCGCAAAAGGGTTTACAATTCAGGGGGAACAAGGTCTTGAAGGAGAAACCGCGAAAACAATGCCCGGAACCTTTGCGCACATGACCCTGGTCGACGCGCTTTGCGTCGAATCGTTGGATGCCATCCCTGGTCTCGGTCCGGAGATCAAGGAAGCGCTCGGCGAGTTTCTAAACTATTGCGAGCTCGGCGGGGTGAGCCCGGACTACCCTTCACTGACGATCTTCGACAAGCACGCCGCCCGCTGGGCGAACGTGATGCACTACTACAAGACCGCGGATCTTGTCCGAGACGGCATCCGCTACCTCCTGGAACATCCGCCCCTTGATCGCCAGGACGAACAGAAGTGCGTCGCGTGGCTGTTCGGCTACGCCGCGCACGTCGTTGCGGACCTCACGGTCCATCCGGTGATCGCGATGAAAGTGGGCTGCTATGAGGGCCACGAGGCCTATCACCGGCGCTGTGAGTTGAACCAAGACGTGTATATCTTTAACCGCATTCTTCACCAGGACGTGTGCAGCGCGGAATACCTGCGCGACGGCCTAATGGCCTGCACGGAAGGCGGCGTCCTCAATCGCGCCGTCACCTCCCTTTGGCTTGGCGTCCTTAACGCCATCCCGCGCGGCGATATCGATATGGCACTGGGCGTCAAGAGCCCTGTCAAAGACCCCGATCCCAACGAATGGCACAAATGGTTCACAGCGCTCATCAATGATGTCGCCTCGAAGGGCGGCCGTCTGCCGCCGTTGGCGCGGCGCGTGGGGGAGGACGACCTCGTACTGCTGTACCCCCAACTTGACGAGCTGGACCGGACATTCATCGACGACCTCAGCACCCCATCCGGCGAGCTGACTGCATACGACGCGGTTTTTGACCGCGCCCGCGCAGCTACAATGCGGTACTGGGGCGAACTCAGTGCTGCCATCCAAGGCCGGAATCCCCGTCTGTTCACCCTTCCCAACGGTGATTTGGACACGGGAGTGCCCGACGGTACGCCGCTATTCTGGAGGGCCGTATGAGCCGCACACGACTTCTGGCGCTGACTGCAACGATATTGCTCCTTGCTGGGTGTCAGAAACAACTTCGGTCTCTGCCACCGCTGGCGCTCGGACCGTCGGTATTGCGGCTAACGCAGGCTCTGCACGCCGAAATCGAACACTACCCGAACGACGAACTCGTTAAGGCCGTTTTCCAGGCGAAGCCGGAACTTGAGCGGGACTTTCGGGGCTACACGATTCTGACACGATCCACTGGAAGGAACCTGGTCGTGCTGGTCTGCACCGCAGACGGCAAGTACGCGCTCTACGAGGATGCTTCCTGGACGCCGTTCGTGGACAAGCAGTACCCGGCGGGATCCCACGCAGCGACCTTCACAATTGACCCCTCGACAGCACCACGGCCGGCACAACCGTAGCCCGACCCCGCAGCAGCCGGCTTTCAGAACGGAACGGTGGGGCCGGCGGTGCGGACAAGAGATCGGCCGCAAAAGCAAGAGGTCCGACCAACGTGGCGGCCCCTAAAACCGGCAACTACCGTACCCGGATGAGCACTTTTGTAGCAACATTTGTAGCTGTGGACCCGGTTGCATAGGCAAGCGGTCCATCGTAAGGCATTTCCTTTCAGATATTTACAAGGAACGACCGCCGACACCCCAAACCGAACTCGCGGAATTGGACAAGAGGCCTGTTTTCAACCGCTTACGCGCAAACAACTTGCGTCGGCCTTGTTGAGCCTTGTAGCTATTTGTTGAGCTCTGGTGCGCTCGCCGCTACAAAAACATCTACACCCTCAAGAAACGGGGTCCGTTTTCTGAAATTGACTGAGAGTCCTTGCGGAACCGCGGCCAAATGGCGTGACCTCACAGGGCTGCGCTTGCTCTACGACAGTCGCCGCCCGCGACCATCAACGCCGCATTCCGGATTAATGGCGGATAGATCGCATCGTGCCATCGCAGCGCAGAACAAGTTGAGCTCAGGGCTATCGTGATCGAGCCTTTTGAAGAACTGTGGAGGATTGAAGTTGCCCAACCGCTTACGCATAAGCCCGAGCGACAAGGGCCGATGAATCGGCACAACTCGCTTGAAGACGACGACGCACCCTTGGTCAACTCCGCTGAAATAGCTTTCCAAGGCTGACTGTGTGACGCCGCTGACGTGCCCATACTGATCCCAAATTTCACTTGGCGACCACTCATAGACAGCCTCAACTTCAGCAACCGCGTCGAGGCGGCCCACGGGCAGTGTGGAGTATATCCAGACACGTGTGCCCGGAGGGACACGAACCGGTCGCCGACGAAGCTCCACGCTTTTCTTGCCGTCGAGCAACTGCTCCGAGTATTCGGGCCTGATTGAAATGAGGATCTCCTGTCTACAGTGCAAGGCTTTTTGCCTCCGCGAGAATCGATTCCAGGCTTTCCGTCGAGAGGCGGCGGGCCGTTACAAAATTCGCTCCGTCAGCGCATCCAAGTTCCCGAAGACTCTTCAGCGAAACTGCATGTCTAAAAACAAGTATGTTTTCAAAGTGAAACATAGATACGAGACCCCCTTTTGCGATATGTTGTATTTCCTGCTCATCTAAGACACCTTTGCGCAAATATCGTTTTGAAACTGTGTCGGCCCATATGACCCGAGCATTCCGAACGGTCGCGCAGGCGAACATCGCCCCTCGACCGTGATCCTGTTGCGACTCGTAAAAGAGGACAGGCGCACCCGGAAAGAAGAGGCCGGTGTTTCGGGGACCTCTAAAGTACACTCGATCAATCGAGAGGCCAGCTTCGCCACGAGCCGTCAACGGCAGTTGAGCTGAGCCAGGAAACAGGTGCTCGGCGTAGCGCCTCCGGATGGGCACGGCAACGCCCGTCCTTCCGGGGAGGAGAAACAGGGCAGGTGTGAACAACTGTTCCAGTTCCATTAAGGTCAAGGCCACGACCCGGCCGGAAGCGTCAGTAAGATTCATTTGGGCCGATGGTCCTTCAAACGCAGGCGGGGAAGCGCTGAACTGGATGCCCGCCAACCCAGAGAGACGCGTTCTAACCTCATCCCAGTTGGCAGATGCGACCACGCCTCCTATGGCTATCTTCTGCAGATGGGTCGGATCAGAGGTCTTGGCAGATAGTCCAGATCTGAAACCAAATGTAGTCGCAGCCCAACGCACCTGTTGGTGGCCTTCCGGCGTGCGCAGTGAGATCAGGACCGGCCCGACCCCAGTGGTATCGCGCAGCACTTCGGCGAAGAGTTCATGCGCCAGGGCCGCGGCATCGGGGTGGTCCTCATCGATGAAAACAAACACATCCAGGTGATGCCGAAGCTTGTGTGGCATGTTCCATGATGCGAAGCCGAGATAGTGTCCCGACGCGGTTGAGCGAATCTTCATCCGCCGCCGCAACGCTCCTGTCGAGCCGGGTGCCAGAGCGATCCGGGCTGTCGCTTCGTCCACTCCGACCAAGCGCAGGAAGTTCGCAATATCTTCTCGTTCGGATTCGAGCAGTTCCGAGACTTCGACCGCGTCGCCGCCAGGAGTGGATCGGACATCCCATTGCGGTGCCACCTCGATTGGCCGGATGAATTCTACAAACTCGGCTGCACTAATGATATCCAGTCCGAATTGCCTGCCCAGCTCCGCCCGACGTTTGAGAATTCGCTTCTCGCCGGTAATAAAGCCGGTCGCTCCGTGATGAATGGCGGTCGCCAAATGGCATAGATCCGACACGTCATGGGAGTGAAGGGCGAGCCCGGAAAAGAGCGCATCCTCAAGTTGCTTCGATATTCCAGCCAGCAGCGGCTCCGGCACTTTCGGGAGTCGAGGAAGCGCCATCGCCATCCGCAGAACGGGATCATCCCCATGAAGGAGGGACGAACGTTCCAACTCCTTAACGAACTCCTCTGCGACGTGCAGCTCAACTGTCCGGTTCCACGCCGCCGCAATTAGGCGCTGCGTCTCGGCAGCGTTAGGCCGATTCTTGATCAGATCGAGGAAAACGTTTACATCGATGACGTACAGAGGTGCGACCGGAGGATTTGGAAGCGCGATCTCGATCCTCTCGGCTTCGGCTCTCTGCGGCATAACAAACAACCGCGGAGTATCGAGTTCCTTAACTCTAATATGGATGTGGCGTCCCGGCGAACGAGCCGGTCTGGTACGCATTAGTTCAAAACCCTCGTGCGACCAAAATGCGTTGGCCTCTTGTAGATCGTCTGCAACCCTTGCCGAGATGCTTAGATATCCGGATTCCTCCCCCTCCCGGATAAGTGCCTGAACCAGCCGCGAACCCACCTTCTGGCGTCTGTACTTCGGCAAGACGTAAACCTGAAACACGCGCATGAACGGGAAGACGCCACCGAACAAGAGATGTCCGGCATACGAGTCCTGACCAAGCTCCGCAGCAGTGGCGACGTAAAGCTTGCCCTCAACCGCGTGTTCTTGGTAGGTTGACCTCGGCAAGAATCCCAACGCATGCCGCTCCAAATCCGCGCAACGGGCGACTGTCTCCAAGAACGACTCTGAAATTCCACATCCCCTTAGGATGGAGATATTCATGGCGCCAACTCCGGACCGAAAAGGTTGCGCTTGGTCTCGGTCACGTTCCGCACGCAGCGTGACGCAATCATTGCAGAGCCGCGCTTGCGCAAACACCTTTCCGAACCAGATTATAGCTTTGTGCGTCATAGTTCGCCTAATGTCGTACCTGAATAGACTCTCACCGAATCCCGTCACCGAGACGTGGACAACAGTACGGCGTTGTAACCGCGATGTTCACCCGATTCGGAGGGAGCTTTAGGGTCCTTGGGGCGTTGCCCTGGACGACTTTGTTGATTGGCAGCCTCATTTGGCGATGTGGTTGTGGTCAGAATCGAAGTTCGGAACGCACATGCGGTAGGATCCCCGTGCGGGTACCGACGCTAACCCATTCCTCTGGTAGAAGTGAAGCTCGAACCAGGGTCGTGGGCTTTGGATCAGCGAAGACTTCCGTCGTCAAGATGGCGGCGCAAACAACACGCAGCCGTCACGGGCAGGCAGGACACTGCCGCCGTCAAGGCAACCATCCGATAGGCATTCCCGGCGGTAGTTCCAGGCGCGAGGCCGGTTCATCAACAACGTGTCAACCGCGTACAGCGCCAGCGCCCCAATCGCCTGGAGGATGTCGGCAACCGCCGGCGTGCCAGGGCACGGGTAACGGTCGTCATCGGCCATGTCTGGGAACAGGCAGCCAATGCACGGCCCGTGTTTGTCCTGCACGAAAACGTACCCGTGGTCGCCGTCGCGGCTGACGGCGGCGAAGATCACCGGAATTCCCTTGAAGCGGAAAAAGCGGCTGGCTGCGACTCGCGCTGGGTTGTTGTCCACCCCGCAGACAGCCACGTCGCAGGAAAGATCGATATGGCGCTCGATGGCATCCTCCAGCCGGAGTGCATAGCCGCGGATGTCGGTCGCGGCGATACATTCCCACTGGAGGTTCTCGGCCAGGGCAAGCGCCTTGTTCCTGCCGATGTCTTTTTCGTAGAACATCTGGCGGTTGAGGTTGCTGGCTTCGACAATATCACGATCCAGCAGCGTCATCCGGCCTATTCCCTTCCGCACCAGCGTGGGCGCAATGTGGGAGATGATGCCGCCCGCCCCTACGCAGCAAACCGAAGCCCTGGAGAATGCCTCCTGGTCAAAGCCCGGGATGAGCCGCTGGCGGTCCTCCGCGCCGGGGATGGCTTTGCCCTTAAGCCTGATCGAGGTTTGTGAGACGGAAGACGCCGGGTGCATGGTTTTCAACTCGCTGTCCGTAGATTTCGATATCGACGTTCTGATCCAGCCGGATGAACCGGATAAAGCCATCCCGGCTGAAGATCGCCATCACCGCCACGTGGCCGGCGCTTTCCAGCCGCCGCTGGAAACTCTCATCGATTCCCGAAGGGTTGGTGCAATCCGGCCCATTGCCGGGGTGGGAATGAAAGTGCGCCAGCAGGCGGTGGCCGAACTGCTCCAGCTTGATGAGCAGCTTGTGGGTGGACTTGGCGTCGCCGGTGACGCCCACCACGCTGCGTTTCTGGTGGGCGAACTCCGCCCACTGATCGAGCACAAACACGCCGCCGACCTCATTGCCGGTGATGAAGAAGAACTCTTCGTCGCGGTCGGCGGTGAGCTTCTTGAAGCTCTCGTGCAAGAACAGCGAGCTGACGGCATAGCGACGGCGCCCGCCGGTCGCTCCCGCGTCTCGCCGGTTTTCGATCTGCTCCAGAGACTTCAGGAATTCGTTCGTCTGGCGAATCTTGATGTACAGTTCCGAGAGCCGCTTGCCCTTGCCCGCGCTGGCGGCTTTGTTGAAACCCTCCAGCAGCGTTTCTCGCTTCTTCAGCAGTCGTTGCCGCTCTGTTTCTACCTGGCTCATTACCGCTTGGTTCACAAGATTGCTCCTTGTCATGCTTGAAATGCCTCGGTGATCAGCCGTTCGATAGCTAAGATTCCCGAACTGACATCCTTGGGCCGCCTGCCCATGTGGACGAGGTACCAGTTGCTACCCCGATCCTGGAAGCAGGCCCAATGGCTGTGGCGGCGGATTTCGGCCGAGGGCTGGAAAAGAAAGAACTCAATATCATTGCCGCGATGCTCGATGATCTCGCCCCTGAACGCCCCGTATTGCGTCTGGTACGCACCCAAATACCGGTTGCCGTTGCGGGTCCAGCCCCGTTCCTGCCAGTACGGAATCTGGCGGCGCTGGACTGGGATGGCGGGGCCGTGCCCCCGTCCGAACCGGGCAAACAGGTTCCGGAGCGTGGCGGGGGCTGGCCTGATGCCGAGATCGTTTACGCGCACCGCGCGTGCTCCCCGACTTCGGCTTTGGTCGAAGCGAAGATCTTCTCGCCGTCCGTCACCTTGTCGTACACGGAGTCGGCGTTGGCGAAAAATGGGTCATTCGGCCCTTTGGACAAAAGATAATCCTTCAGGCCGAGCTGGTTGAGGATGTCGCCGGCGGTCGTGCCCGGCCGGATCTCGACATCGCGGATCTGGCCGGTGCCGGCCACCACAACAGAGAGGCGTTTCATCAGGTTGTTTCTCCTTTTCGTTTACAGGATCGGAATGGCTGTTTGCCTTCCACTACCATTGAAGCGAGCCGGTGTAAGGCGGCCACAAAAAAAGGAGACCAAGAGGCGTTCTTGGTCTCCACAATCCCGCGCCCTCACAAATCGGGCGCGGGCACTACATCGGTGAGTCTGCCCTCGGTAAAGCTGGCGTCCCGTTCGACCGGCTCGCCGAACAGGTTTGTTTTGGCCTCCAGCTCGGAGAGCCGGAAGGTGCAAAATCCGGCGTTCGGCCCTGAGGCGAATCCGAAGAAAACGAAATCGTCGCCTTCGGGCTGCCCTTCAATCGGGTACCAGGCCAGGGACGTGCCGGGCAGGCGGAAGCAGGCGTACACCATGGGATCGCCTTCAGCTTCCTGGGCGTGTTGCGGCGGGAGTCGGCTGCGCAGATCGTCGGTGAGGAGATCCACGACTCAGGCTCCCTCAAACAGCTTCCTGGCCTGCTCGAATTTCTCGAGCTGCCGTCGCTTAGCCTTCAGCGCCTCTTCCATTTCGGCGATCTCGGCCTTGAGCTTGTCGGCCTGTTCCAAGACCACCTCGACGGGCGTCTTCTTCTTCCACGGTTTGCGGCCATCGGGCTTTTGTGCCGGGGCCGGTTTCGGATCGGTTGCTTTCGGTGCGGGCATTGCGATTCTCCTTCCTCTGTTGCTGCTGTTGCTGTCTAACCCACGCTTCGAGCCTTGTGATGGCATCCCGTTTGATGGGCAGCTCCACGTGGGTGTAAATCGAATGGACTTTGGATCCGGCCGAATGGCCCATAAGAGCCATGCGAACGTCCTGAATCACTCCGGCCTCCATGAGGCGAGTGTTGAAGGTGTGGCGAAGGTCGTGGAAGCGAAAGTGGCGGAGCCCGGCGCGCTTGAGCGCCCCGAGCCAGCCCTTGCGGATCCACTCCAGCGGCTTACCGTTCAGGGTGAACACGCAGCCGTCCTGCTGGGGCCGCTTGGCCAGCAGCCCGAATAGGCGGTGCGTAAGCGGGATTTCGCGGGCTTCCCCTTCGGCTGTCTTGGACTTGGTGACCAAGAACAGCCTGCGGGTCAGATCCACGTCCTCCCAGCGCTGCTTGAGAATCTCGCCGCGGCGCATCCCGGTATCGAGCGCCGTGATGACGATTCGGCGCAGATAATCCGGAAGGGTAGCCAAGACGGCTTCCTCCTCGGCCAAGCTCATGACTGGACGCTTAAGCCGGCGTTCTCTCACCAGCGGCAGACGGGCCATCGGGTTGGCCTGGATGAGGGACTCGTCCACCGCCCAGTAGAGAATGTGGCGCAGGACGCTTAAGGCCCGGTTCACCGTGGCATCGGTAAGACTTGGCTTCTGTTTTTGCCGCCAGACGCGGTAGTCGCGCGCCATGTTGCGGTACAGCAGGCGTACCTGCGTGTCGCCGAAGAACGGCAGCAGAGATTTGAGGTGCCAGACATGGTGCGGGCGGACCTCGGCGTCTGCCAAAAAGCGCGACGCCACGGCGGCAAACGTGAGATCGGGATCGTACTGGACAAGCTGGTGGCTGCGGGCGTTGGCCTCATCCCTGAACTTCTGTTCGATGGTCTCGGCCTGTCGCCTGTTGCTGGTGCCGGTGCTGGCTTGATGGCGCACCCCATCGAGGTAGAAATACGACCACCAGACGTGGCCTCGCTTTAAGAGGCTCACCGTTTGATTCCTCCTTGTTGTTGGCGTTCAATCCAGCGCACAACCTGATCCGTGTAGAAGATCAGTTTGCTGCTGGCCCCGGAGCGGAAATGCGGGAGCCCCTTGGGGATCCACTTGTTCCGGATGCTCCAGGGCGAGCAGCCAACGAGGCGCGCGACCTGGCGGATATCCAGAGGCACGCCGAGCCGGGAGTCGGCTCCGGATGCCGGTGGTTGGCCGCCAGGTACCCCAGGATGGCGCGGGTAATGGCTAGGGTATTGCTGCCCTAGGCCGGGCGGCCAAAACTGCCGCAAATCGGCCTTTCTTGCGCGCGCGGTCATCCCCGACTCCCTAGCTCTATTCCGCTTAATCCTCATGCTCATTCCGCTCCGTGCCGCGGAACAACCTGGACAGTGCCCTCCGAATAAACCTTGGCAGCTTCAAATACAGCCACCACAAAAATGCAATCAAAAGCCCCAGCAGCATGAACTGAAACAGCAATTGCTGATTGCTCGCCAGCACCTGTATCAGCCCGGCCAAAAACGCCAGCGTCACCAGCAGCAGTGCAAAGCCCGGCAGGAGTCTCAAAAGGAACATCAGCGGCACAAACCACACCGACACTCGTGGGTGGGGCGTGGACAGCTCGCGCGAGCCGCACTGGCTGCACACTTCGGCGGTGCGCGGGTTGGGATGGCGGTGCGGGCAAAGCTTGAGATCATACGAGCGCCCGCAAAAGTTGCAGAACAGCGGCTCGCCGGTGGTCATGCGGTGGCAATGGTTGCAATAGCGCATAGATTTCAAAAGAGTGCGACTGCCTGATCTCCCCTTGGGCGCAGCCAAATGGGAGCGCACAAGCCGTCGCGGTTAATGGTTGGAAGGTCCGAAAGCCAAAAGAGCTTGTCGGTCTGTTTGGCGATGGTGACGCGGATGCTCGCCAACCGCCGCTGCGAGGTGGTGGCCACCAGCACCCGAAAGCGCTGCTGGCGGAAGATGCGCGCGAACTCCCCGGAGACGGCCAGTTGCAGGTATGCCCGCACGCGACGCTCCCAGACCTTCATGGCCTGGTGCCCCAGATCGACTTCCAAAAAGTGCGCGCGGATGCCGGCGGGGGTTTGGATCTCAAAGTACCCGTCAGGCACCAAGCCGGGGCTGCCACCGATGGGCCGCTGGGCGCTGGCCCAACGAACAAACCGCAGGCCGGTGGGCAGGGGGCGGAATTTCAACGCCGCATAGATTCCGTTGATCTGCATCTGGTGCGCGACGAACAGATCGCCGACCAAGGTGTGTCCGTGGCGGCGGCTGATCGGGCGGAACTCGGAGCCGATCACCGCGCCGCCCTTGGGCGAAAGAGTGTAGATGGCCTTGCGGCCGCCGCCAACGGTGCCAACAAAGAAACGGTTGAGCAGCCCGGCACGGGTTAGTTTCAGCAGGCGCGTGTTTGCCCTTGTATTGGAGCCAAACCCGGCGACGAGCTTGGCCAGCTCCCGGTCAAAGATGCGCATGACGGTTGTCTCGGAGAGCAGCCGCCGGTCCCGCTCCTGGATCACCACACCGGCCTTGCCGCTATTCCCACTCATTGAGCACCTCGTTAGCGCCGGCTGTGGCCTGCTGGTGACGGGCGTGGATGTCGGCTTCGATATCGGCGCGCCTGCGCGCCCACCGCGCCCGGCAGCGGTTATACAGGCCGGAATAATCGTTCTGCGGATCGGGCACGGTTGGCACCATGACCTGCCGCCAGCGCTGGTAGCCGCTTTTGAAAACGAAGTGCCGCTTAGGGAGATTCTTCAGGAGTTCCGCCAACCGCTTCCCGCCGTCCAGCGCTGAGCCGATCTTGTCGGCGTCAATGCTGGAGAGCTGGAAGAAGACGTGAGAGCCGACCGCTAGAACCGCCGCGCGCATCGGCAGCGGGTACTGGTCGAGAAATTGATTGGCGGAGACGACCGCAACGCCGAACTTGCGGGCCTCGGACAATAGCGTGTCCAAGCCGCTGTCGTAGGCGATCAGATTTTGGATCTCGTCACAATAGAAGGTCACCAAGCTGCGCTGCCTGCGGGAGAAAAGCGCGTTCTTGAGTTTGGTGAGCAGCAGACTGCCCAGGGTGGCGGCCTGTTCGCCGAGCCTGCCCTTGTCCAGGTTGAGAACCACCCAGTAGCCGCTGTCGATGGCATCAAGCAGCGAGAACGTCGAACGCCGCTGCCCGAGGATGTGCCGGAAGCGGGGATCGGCGGTGAAGCCGCTGACCTTATTGAGAATGGCGTCCCGAAAGACGGCCTGCATGGCTTCGCTCTGCTGATCGAAGCGGGCGCGGAAGTAGTCCTGGGCCTCGGGGTTGGTGGAGTGGGTCAGGCAGACCGCCCGAAATGCGGCGTTTATCAGAAAGGGCGTGAGCTCCAGCAGGGTGAAATTGTTGTCAGCCAACACATGCAGGGAATTCCGCAGCAATTCCTCGGTGCGTGCGCCGAGGTGATCGAGGGACCAGCGCCGCTTCAGTATCTCGGCGAATTCCGCGATCTTAACGAAGATCTGTTCCGATGCGCCGTGCTCCAGCACATTTAGCCCGACGGAGAATTCCGGGTCGCCGGGCTCCACGACGATCAGGCGGGTGCTCAGATCAGCTCGCCGCCGCACCTCTTCCCGCGCGATGAAACGCAGCAGAAAAGGCATGGTGTCGCCGTGCAGGTCGAAGAATACGAATCCCCGCCCAGCGCGCACATCTTGGCCGGCCAGGTGCCGCAGGAAGAACGATTTCCCCTGGCCGGTCTTGCCGAGCACGGCGAGATGTTCGGCGCGCTTGGACTGCGGCAGAGAAACGCGGGTGCGGGTGGCTCGTTCATCCACCACGGCGATGCCCAAGTCGAGTTCGCCTTCCTCGGAACCTTTCTCGAGCGCGTTTGCGGCAACTTGGTTCCAGACGCGGGCAATGAGTTTTTCAACTAATGAGGTCATGAGAGTGTGTGGATCTTACGCCGGTGGGCCTCGATCCGGCGCCGGGCGATCTGGAAGAACCTTTTGTCCAGCTCAAAGCCGATGAATCGGCGGCCTGCGTTCATGCAGGCTATGGCCGTGGTGCCCGACCCCACGCAACTGTCGAGCACCAGGGCGCCTGGATCGGTATACGTGCGGATTAGATATTCAAACAGCGCCACCGGCTTTTGTGTGGGATGGACTGTGTGAGCCTCGCAGGCGATCTTCAGGACGCTGCGGGGATAGCGGAAGCCGGAATTGTCCATGACCGTCGCGCCGATGACTTGGCCTTGGTTGGGACTGAAGTGGGCAGCCCTGGCGATGCGATACGGCCTACCTTTGGAAAATTGCGGGTTGTAGCGCGGGGCGCGGTCGTAGAAGACCAGCACGTTCTCATGCGCCTTGAGCGGGGCCTTCTTGGCGTTCAGAAATCCGGTGGCCCGCGATTTCTCCCAGATCCATTCGTAGCGCAGCCAAGGGAAATTGCTCATGCCGAGCCGCTTGTCAAAGGGACATTGGGCGGTCAGGACAATTGCGCCACCCGGACGAATAATCCGTTTGAACTCAGACCAGAGCCGGTCTAGGTCGATAATGGAGTCCCAGGCGTTGGCGGTAATACCATAGGGCAGATCGGATAGGATCATATCAACGCAACGCTCCGGCAACAGCCTCATGCCTTTCAGGCAATCGCCGTGGTAAATGCGATTGACGCCGAGTCCGCGTGTTCTCAAGTACCGGCTGGTGATTTGCGAGCTCACTAGCACCCCTCCTGCCCCTGACGCCGGTTCCACCAAATCAGGCAGTACGGATTCCGGGCGATCATGCCGCCCCGTTTGGCGCTACCACGGATGCGCTCGTAAATGGCGGCGCGGCTCACGCCGTCCTCGGCCGCGATGTCGAGAACGGATCTGCCGTCCAAAAGCCGAAGCCATGTTCGCCGTTCAATCGGGTTGAGGTTCTGGCTTACCTCCTCAACCAGCTCTCGGTATTCGTCGGAGTCTTCGGGATCGCTGGGCGGGGGCGGTTCGGTAATCGAAGGGTGGAAACGCGGGACTAATCGGTCATTTCGTTTGGCGACATCGACCGGTTCCAGCGTGCCGTCTAGCTTGCGGCAATATCGAAAATAGCTGACTTCGGATTGAAAATCGTCCATTGGCGCTGCACCTTGTTCGCTTGGCACAGCCCAATGATGCGGCGCTATCCGCTAATCGACCAGGGTCACCCCCGCCGGTTTTTGTAACGCTCGGAAAAAAATTAGAAATTGCGGCGGGCGTTCTCGTAGAGCGCGCGGCGCACCCAGGCTTTTTGCAGGCGGTCGTCCAGTCCCAGATCAGGCGTAAGGCTGAGCAACCTTGCGATGGTGGTTTGGTGCGCAAAATGGTCTGCGGGCGGGCGGCGGTTGTTGAGCATCTCCTGGGCGCGTACCTTAACTCGCTGACTGCCGGTACAGATGGCGCAGGCCACGGCCCAATGCAAGCTCATCGAGTACTCCAGGCTGTCCGGTCCGAAAGCGACTTCGGCAACGCTCAAACCTTCCTGGGCGCGATCCCAATTTGGAGCGCCGAGAAGATTGATATGCCTGGAACTGGTTAGCACGACGCTTGCGGGTTTCTCGGCTTCGCCCAGCCTTTCCATCACCTGTCCCGCCATCTCGAAATTCTGGCGGGCCTGCTCATCCTCGCGCATCTGAAAGCAGGCAATTCCTCGCTGCCGGTAGTGATCTGAGCCGATCAGCGCGCTCCCGTGGGGAGCCGCGCTCGCGGCCACTTCGAGAATCACGAAAGCGGCCTGGGGCTGCCGCATCAGCAGGGCTGCGTGCGATTCGATCAGCGCAGCCCCGATGAACTCATCGGCGTACAAGGGCTGAGGCGATTCCTGGTAGGCTGCGCGCCACAGGTTCATCGCGGTTGCCGCCTCGGTCATCGCCGAGCGGCACGCCCCGGTGTGCACCAGGAACCAGGCTATGTGGTGGTGAATCAAGGCTGCCAAATGGATCCGCCGCACATCCGCCGGATAACCGACCAGAGGAATTAACCGGCGCAGTTTTCGCGCCCCTGTAGGAAAACCGTAATCAGCCCGATGCTGGAAGACCAGCGCGTCGACTTGAGCATGAAGCGAATCCAACGCCGCGTCCTTAGCGCGGGTTATTACCACCTCGTCATGGCCGGGGCGTATTCCCAAGCCCTCCTTTTCCGCGGGCATCACCTGTTTGTGAAGTGCCGGCCGGGGTGTTGCCAAAAAATCGTCCGATGTCCGCCACCGATGGGCAATGACGCGGACGTTGACGGAACTGGTGTGAAAGAGACAGGCGATCCGTTCTGAGGACACGCCCTTGGCCAGAAGCCAGGCAAACGCGGGCGCAAACTCCGATAGTTTGGCTGATCGATCCGGTTGGTCGGGACTGAGCTTGGATTCAGCGGGCATGTCCGCCACGGCTTCTTTATCTATTATCCCGTCTTGCTAACGACGGTGGCCGGTGTTTACAGATAACCCACTGCCTGCTACCATTCCAGCGCGTCCTGCGGGTCGCTCCTCCTTCCCAAATCCAGGGAGTCGGGGCTTACGCCCGGCTTCCTGAATTCAGGAAGGAGATACAGACCCATGCAGGACCCATCCATTTGGCTGCCTGATCCCGCGCAGCGGCAGCAACTCGAACCGTTCGCGTCCGTCTATGCCGAGGTCATCGTTCCCGAGGCCACCAGTGGGGGCTGGTTTGCATCCCAACAGGAAGTGCCAGAGACAGAGTTGGCGCGAATCTCCAGGAGGATTGAAGCGCTGAACGACCGGCTGTTCGGACATCCTGTCCATCCAGCCATTTACGTTCATGCCCTGCTGGTCTGCGGCCACTTTTTCTATCAGGCCGCCGCAGACTCCGAAGCGGAACGTGCGCAAGACAGCACACCCACTGATGTCGCGGACGCCGCCTTCTCCCTCGTTCAGAGCCTCCAGTTTCATCACAACCTCTACGACCTCTACCTGCTGCTTGGGTGAGGCTGGGCGCTCTCTAGGATCCGGATTCCACCGGGTCCTTTTTCTTTCCCGCCGGCCGGAAGTTGGTGATCAGCAATTCCCCGTAGCGGTTTCCATTCCGCCGCTGCGCCGTGTAGTAGATCTCGGTGCGCCGGATGTGAAACGCCCGGAAGATCTCCCGCACCTTGGGATGATCGTCGAGGGAGAGAATGAACTTGCCTGCCACCTTGCGCAACCGTTGTTCCAAAGCCAGGAAGTCCTGCTCTTTGAAGTTGAACTTGTAGAGCTTGCGTTCCCAATAGGGCGGGTCCAAGTAAAACAGCGTGGTCGGGCGGTCGTACTTTTCGATGATCTGCTCGTAGGGCAGGGATTCAATCTGCGCGTTGGCAAGGCGCTTATGCGCCGCCTCGATTATGGCCGGAATCCGGATTGGGTTGAAGTTGATCGACTTGGTCACCCCGTAGTGATAGTGCTGTTTGACGACCAGGCCGCCGAAGGCGTTCTTCTGCAAGTACAGGAACCGGCCGGCCCGCTGGATGTCGGTGAGGGTCGCCGGATCGGTCGCTTTGAGGATGTCAAACCAGCGGCGGCTGGCGACGGTGAAGCGCAGATAACGGACCAACTCTTCGTAGTGCGACTGGCAGACCCGGTAGAAGTTCACGATGTCGTAGTCCAGGTCGTTGAGCACCTCTACCTCGGACGGTTCCTTGCGGAAGAAGACCTGCGCGCCGCCGGCAAAGGCTTCGACATAGGCAGTGTGCTCGGGGAACATTGCGATGATCTGAGCGGCCAGCCGGTTCTTGCCGCCGATGTATGGGATGGGGCCGATCATGAAATCAATTTCCTTCCACTCTTAATTCGAACAAGCCGGTGTAAGGCGGCTCGCTCAGTCCTGGCTGACAAACAATCGCTCGCTTTGGACATAGAGGCCTAAAGCGACGGCATCGAGGATGCTGCCGTCCGTGGCGAGTACCGGCCAGATGGTGCGCACGGCCTCCCTCACCTCGCGCCGGGACTGCGGGCAGGGGTGGCCGAAGCTGGCCAGCAGATCTTGTTTGTCAACCGTCCACACCGGCAGGCCATGCCGGGTGAGTGCCACGTGGAGCATGGCGCTCAATGAGACCCGCTGGCTTTCGCTCGTCTGGGCCACTTGCTCCAGCGCTGCGGATTCCACTCTCAAATGGCTCATCATTGAGTTAATGAAGCCGACCGCGCTTGCCCCGGCCTTGTCGCGGGCAGAGGGCAGGTGGTGGATCTGCACGTAGTCCAACTGCGTGCCAATGAAAAACGCCACCGCCACAGAACGGCGCTCGACTCTGACTGCCAGCAGCCGGTACGGGTGCCCGCCATTGCCACTACCGCGGATTCCGCCCAGGGTCGCATGGAAGGCGCGGGCAAGCTCGGGCGGCGCGGGATTCGACTCCAGCGTGCGACGATAAGCAGCAAGCAGCCGCTCCTCCGAGTGCTGGTCCACGAGCTCGCGGTAGTGCCGGGCAGCCGGAGCATCCCCGAGTTTCTGGGCCAAGTGCAGCGCAAAGAAGTCCTGGATGGTTTGTGGGCGGAATTTGCCGTGGGCTTGCGCCGCAACGCGGTCGAGAATGCCTTGCATGGGAGGGAGCGTTAATGTCGAACGGAAAACAGCGTCGGCTGGACCGGCCTAGCCATGCGTTCTTCCGCGGCGCGGATGCTTTCGCGCATTGAGTCATAGAGGCCGGGGAACAGGAACTCCACGGGCACGCGCAGGATAATCCCCAAGCTCAACGCCGTCTTCAGCGGGGGCAGGGACCGGCCGTGCTCGTAGCGGGACACCATGCAGGTATGCCGAAACCCAAGCAAGCGGGCCACGTGCTTTTGCGAGAACCCCATCCTCCTTCGGAAGATAAACAGGCTGTTTTGATTTTGTTGTTGGTTTTTCTCCATAGCCGTTTTTTCGGTATGGTCAATGTAGCAATTTGGCAAGAACCGTAAAGCGGGGAAAACTTGCCGGGGATTACCGTTTGGCCTCCCGTTCTGTGGTTAACCTGTGCAGCGCTTGGCGGATAAGTCGCCGCTGGCGTCGGCGCTCCACAAGCCGGGCGCCGTGTTTTTGCACACGGCGGCCAAGCTCCTCAACGAGGAGAGTTTTGAGCAAATCGATCATGAATTCAAGGACGACATCGAGAATCATGGCGCTGGATGATGGCGCTCTGTCGCCCAAACGAAAAGGCGGGAAGATCTGCACGGCAACTCGCCCTGGACTGGCGTGCAGATTTTCCCGCCTTATCAAATCCCCCTTTTCGGATTACCCTTTACAGACTTTCGATGCCCAAGCCCCGCCGCCAAAATACAATTACAGCCATCTGGGAGACTCTCTCGGACGCCGATCCCAAGGCCGTCGAAAAGGCCTTTTTCATGCTGTTCCGCCAATCCCCAGAGCGCCAAGATTCGGCAGACACGCGCCAGAAGTTGCCCGAGCTTGACAAAACCCACTGATCTTGTAACGTTCAGACCGCCAAAAAGCAGTAATCCACAACGCCATGATCGACCCCAAATCCGCCGGAATGCGGCTGGCGATCTATGCCCGCGTTTCCACTGAGGAGCAGCGGGAAGGCCAGACCATCGATTCCCAGATTGCCGAACTGGAGCGTTTCGCACGCGATCAGGCCTGGGTCGTCACCGGCGTGTACAAGGACGAAGGCTGGAGTGGCGGCATCATGGCGCGGCCCGACCTCGACCGCCTGCGCGACGACGCGCACGGCGGCCTGTTTCAGGCCGTGCTCATCAATGACGTGGACCGCCTGGCCCGCGACGTGGCCCACCTGGGAATCATCAAGCGCGATCTGGAAAAGCATGGCTTGCGGGTGATCTTCCGCAAGCTGCCGTCCGAGGCCAGCCCGACCTACAACCTCATGGTGAACGTCCTGGGCAGCTTCGCGGAGTTCGAGCGGGAACTGATCGCCGACCGCACGCGCCGAGGCAGGCGGCACAAGGTAGAGGTGCGCAAGCTGTACCTCGGCTCAAATACCGCCTACGGCTACCGCTATGTCCCCAAGGACAGGCTAGCCGGCAAGGAAGGCTACCTGGAGCTGGACCCTGTCCAGGCATCCGCAGTCCGGCGGATGTTTGAGTGGGTGGATGTGGAGGGCCTCTCCTCCAGGCAGGTTCTTGCGCGGCTGAGGGAGCTCGATATCCTGCCGCAAAAAGGACGGCGCTGGGGCCGCTCCACCGTGCTGAGGATCCTACACAACGAGATGTACGCCGGTGTCTGGCATTACAACAAATTCCAGGCGTGCGAGCCCACTGCTCCTAAGGCGAAATCCAAGTACCGGCGGGAAATGAAGAGCAGCAGACGCAAACGGCCCCGTGAGGAATGGCTGCCGGTCGAACTGCCGGCTTCACTGATCCTGGTCGCACGTGACCGCTGGCAGCGGGTCCAGGAACGCCTTCAGCGCAACCGGTCGTTCAACCCCGGCCACGAAGAGCATTTCTACCTGCTCAAAGGGCTGGTGAAGTGCGGCGGCTGCGGGGCGCGCTATGTCGGCGACCCCTGCCACCGTCGATTCTACTACCGCTGCCTGAGCCGCTGCCGCCAGCAGCCATCAATCAGCGAGCACATTCTTGACCAAGCCGTGATATCGGCCACCGAGAGAGTGATCCAGAATCCCTCACTGGTGATGGAGCAAATAGAGCAGCTGAATAGGCATGATCCCGGTGCCGAAGCAGTCCGGCAAACGGAACTATCCGAAGCGGAAACGGAACTGAAGCGAATTGAAACCGAGGAGTCGCGGCTGCTGGAAGCTTATCGTTCTGAAATCATCACCGCCACCCAGCTCGGTGCCGAACTGGAAAAGCTTAAGACCCGCAGGACTGCGTCCGAAGCCCGAAGGGCGGAGTTGCTGGCCATCCCGCCGCTCGTGCTGGTAGAGCCGATCAAGAAATCTGTAGAGGAATATTGTGAGGAGGCCCGAAAGCGGTTTCGTGGTTTACAGCCAGAACAGCTTAGGGAATTCTTGCGGACAGTTGTCAAAACCGTCATCTTCGAGGGCGCACAAATCAGAATCCAAGGCCACTTGCCGGCCGCACCCGCGCCAATGGAGCCGCCCACACCCGATCCTGCCGCGCCCATTGCGCCCGCCGCCGACCTCGTGCGAATCCCTTGGAGTCTAGCGGCACCTGTGCAGGACGTAGGCCAGCCGCGCCGGGCGCGAGCGATTTCGGCGCGCCAACAGCCGGATCAACCTATCTCGAATAGAGCAGAGTGGGCTCGATCCGTCACTCCGCTTAGGCGAGGGAGAATCCGGTCCAGAACCACCCGGCGGTCCCGATCACAACGACGTTGTGTCCTCCAGACAGGGAGGGAAAATTTGCATGGCAGTCCAAGTGGAGATCCCCGTGGGACATAGCGAGCGCAATCCGGCATTCCCCATAGGCGAGGGATAAATCGGTTGAAAGGTGCCTGGCGGTCACAACGGTTTCCGGCGGGGGTTGTTGTGGCGCCCTGGCGCTGAGGAGTGCCGCGATGCCCCGCCAGCGTGCCTAGGGCGATGTCCCGATGGTCCGAGTACCGAACCGTCTGACTCTCGGAGCGGCGACCTGTCACGTAGAGATGGCCGTCCGGTTGCTATGACAAACTCCAACTACCCTTCTCGGTCGGCTGAGTTCGTACCCCGAACGGCCCAGCGCCAGTTTATCACAAAAACGAACAAACTGACCACAGACCTGCCAAGCGCCGGTGGGTCTTTCCTCCCAGTAGGTGGGACGACCAGCGGACTGGCCAGCAGCAGCGTGCCGGCCACCGGAGGCAAGGAGATCGAAACGACCACCGTCGCGGAAGGCGTTTCCGGAGCAGGCTCATGCTTGGGGGTCGTGCGAACGGACCAGCCAGCAAACCACCGACGAATGTAGTGACGGCGGTGCCGTCAAGGAAGATCCGAGTAGGCAGAGTGAACGCGATCCACGCCGTAGGCGTGTGGCGTGGGTTTCCGTAATCCGCGCCGTTCTACTGCCTGCTACTTACCTCTGCAATTCTCGCAGCCGCACGGTTGCTGGTCAGAACCGCAGGTCGCGCGGGCGTTCCTCATATTGAATAATCACCGTAAGAATCACAGAGGAACAGCTACACCTGTCGGCGACACGAAGCTTAACTGTGTCGCTAAAGTCCGCCGTCATCGAGACAGGAGGCTCATCATAAGTGTGATCGCCGACTCGAAGCGAAAAGAGCGCGCCTGGATCCCTGCGGACAATTAACTCCTGGTTGGCTGCTACAGGTATACCGGTATCATACCACATCCCAGTCTTCGGAACTGCGACCAACCATTGGCTACCGTGCCGTTCATTGCTCAACAACCTCAAAAAGGTTGGAGGCAAAGCTACAGTGTCCGAAGACGCTGCAGGTATTGAGGAAACTGCTGGTGAAGGAGCCAACGGAGCCGCAGAGCCAGGCTCGCTTTGCAGCGATGGTGATGATTGACTTGGGACAGAGACTGCACAGGTCTCCTGTGGCGGGAAAGGTCCAGTGGGAGAAGGAACCGGCGACTTAATTGGTTGACTCTGTGGCCGGCGGGCGCGCAGTCTATCCGCTTTCACGTCGAGGAGCAACCTGCGCAGAACATCATACTCGTCCTGCTTGCTGATAGCACCGGGTACTTGCCTCATAGATACCAGTTGCGCCTTGACCCAGCCATGACGGGGCACGTCAAGATCCAGTTCAAGTGATGGTTCCTTGCCTTTCTGCGCGTTGAGTTTAGCGTCATGAAGTGAGAGCGCCAAGTTGCTGTAGCGGGCCAGACCGCACGGAAAAGCGAAGGTGTCTAGTTGTAGAGAGCTACCGCCGATTTCCAATTTCACCGGGTGACGCGTCTTCGCGTTATGAACATGCAAATACTGGAAAGACACTGTCACACCATTCTCAATAGCCAGGCGCAGGTTTCCCAGGAACTCAGCCTTATCGCCCGTATTGGCAGCGACTTCGGCCAAAGTCCGATATCCGTAACCACTATCCGGCACGCGCTTTAGTAATTCGTGAGCCACATCCCGAGCAGCCTCGGAGTTGTTGTGCATAAGGGCTGTGGCCATCGAGTTAATGAAATCAGGCACACTTGCCCCAAGCTGAAGGGTCTCCGTAGTAACCTGGCCAGCTGTGATCGTAATACTGCGCCTAGTAGCTGTGAAGTTCGGGGCCTTGGCCGAGACGACATAGGTTCCGGAAGGCAGCTCAAGGCCAAGAATTGAACCATTGAATGAGCCGTACCCTGGTACCTCTAGGGTAGCTCCGCTAACATTAGTCGTCAGGTTCAGCGAACCTACGGCCAAGGTGAGGCGAGCGCTCGATGTCGCACCGCTCACCGAAAGGTACACGGTCTCATTGTGGTCAAAGTACCGCCGCTTGCGAACAGATACTTGATAACTTCCGACACTGAGGCCTGAAATGCTCACCACCCCATCGGGCCCAGTCTTGCCGACCGGTTCGCCGTTTAGTAGGACATCGCACTCGGGCAGACCCGTGTCCACTGTTAACGTGGCTCGCGGGATCCGGGTGCGAAGGGCCTCGACTGTGAGTGGGCCCCCGCCTCGCTGGCGAATATCCTGGACGAGTTCTTCTGTCGAAACGAAGCCGAGGCCTCGGTCTCGGATCTCTCCGGCGATTGCAGTGTCCGGGGTTCGATTCTCGACCAACGCGCGCACAGCGTCCAGGCTCAGTGGTGGTCTAGGTCTTGTGTTCTGCGGCCTCGCTTGGCTTGATCCCGAGAGAATTCCAACAGAGGCCATCAGAATTGCGGCTGCCACCATCGTACGCACCATCGCCCCTCCTCTTGCAAGGCCCTTGGCGTGTTGATTGAGGTGTAAGGCACGGTGCCATAAGCGATTCCGTCCATGTAGGTCATATCACATTCACCGGCCATATTTTAGCCACCCTTGTAAGATTCGCTCCGTTTCGAGTGGCATCTTCCCCAAGATCTGAAAATCCGACCGCTTTCCGTTTGTATCAACAATCGTTGTCCATCCCCCTTGCGGACCCGCTCTGGTTTTCCTGGGGGGCGCAGTTTCATCGTTTACGATACTCCTAATCGTCGCCCGGGAAAAGCGCAGCGTATGGGTTTGAGACGTGAACGTCAGTGTGCCATCAGCAAAGGTGAATTCCCCGCGACACGATGAGCCGAATGAATGCTTGTGAACTGCCGCCATAACCTGACTCGTCTGCAGTGCCATATTCTGAGTATAGAACTGAACGCGAAATTCAGCTCTGTTGGTAGGAGATTCCAGGACTTGTATCCAGACTTCTCCCGGAGCTTCAGTATAGTCACCCAACTGCAAAATCCGCTTGTTTATGAAATCCCGTTTGCCAATTCGAAGGACAAACTGGATGCCAGGAGCAATTGGATTAATCACAAAACCGAACATTCCGTAGACCTGAAATGCAGTGCTGTGAAACGCACGGTCGGCCGGAACGATCAAGCGCCAAAGGTTTCCCGAAACTGGCAATCGAACTGCCTTGGCGCCGTACTCCTCGCGTATCGTGGCATCTTTGGTGTTTGGCAAGACGCGTATGAGAAACGCACTTGTGCTGGAGCCGCCAGGCCCCTCGGCCGTCAACGTATATTGAGTGGTTTGATCCGGACCAACCATTCGTAAGCCCTCCAAGGGCAGATCAGTGAAATCCGGGTCAATCCGAACGCGCGTCGCACCTGTCACGGACCAGCTGACGACAACGGACTCGCCTTGTTTGATGGCCTGTCGTTCTGGCCGGAACGACCGAATGTCGGGTGGCGGGGGCGACGTAACCACGATCCTGATTGTGCGGAACGTGGAACCTCCTGGACCTTCAGCAGCCAGCGTCACCTGCGTATCTTCAGTTAGTTGGAGCATCTTCTGGCCAACAAATGGCACCATGCCGAATCCCGGGGCGAGGCTAACGCGCTCCGCACCGCTCACAGACCACCGCAGAGTTGCAGACTCACCTCTTAAGACGATCTCCCGATCAGCATGGAAGTCATCGATTGTGGGCGGTGGCGGCAGGAATGCCTCCAGGGCTGCCACAGTTCTTGGCCCGGCGCCTCGACTCCTTAATGCATCAATCGTGCTCCTCGTTATAGGGAACGCTAGGTGCCGGTCCTGTATCTCGCCAGCCAAGGCAGCATCTGGCATTCCTTTGAGATCAATCAAGGCCTCAATCTGCGCGAGCGCAAGGGGCGCAAGTTCCTGCACGGCCGCGGCGGATACGACACACTCTGTACCGAATAGCGTAGCGGTTAGTAGCAACAGGCCGATAGCACCGCCCGCAAGCGCAAGATCGGGCATGCGATTGCTGACCAGTTCACGAATGGCGGTCGCGCTCAGGGGCGGATGTTGCGGATCGTGCGGCGCGCCCCTAGTGCACGCAGGACAAAGGCTAATTACCACAGCGGCATTCAACCATGTTCGCCGCATCGCAACTCCTATTGAATCCCCAAGATAGCCATAGTCCGAAGTATCTGAGAGCGTAGCTCTGCTGCGTCCGCGTTGTCCGGCTCGTCACGGACGGCTGCATCACACTCGGCAACTGCCTCCTTGTACTGACGTTGCTCGTAGAGTGTGCGAGCTTCTACGAGGTGGGAAAGTGCGGCCCGATGAACTGCCCCTGCATCTGGAGAAGAAGCCGATTTGATACTAACACTTCCGGCGGCAATCTTGACGCCGTCAACAAAGAGGCTCAGGCGATATGTTCCTGGCAGCCACGGCCCAGCTTCCTGGCCCCAGCGATTCGAATGGTATGAACTGGTCCAATCTGGCTCGAGATATGTCGGAGACTGCTGCTGACCCCGAATACTCCCGTCTGGACTGTAAAGGAAAGCAACGATTGTAAACGACTGCCTGTAAGAGCGAGAGGGATGGCGAAGCGCCAGTTCCCAATTAAGATAACGAAGTCTTTCTTGCTGGAATTCGGTCGCGTATACGCGGCTGGGCTTTGGCACAATTTCGGCACCACTCTCAAAGAACACAACCCCCTCAACCCGACCATTCACCGCAGCGACGAACAAATTCGGTGCCAAGGACTCGGAGTCGAATGGCCAAGCGACTGCTGGCGAAACGATAGTAGACGGTTGGGGCGCAGTGTTCATCTGGGCGCCGTTGTTCCCCTCATGCTGCTTCACGGCCACAACGATTATCGCGCCGATGACCAGCAGCGCGAGGAAAATCGCGATGCCTGGAGACGAAGACGAGCTCCTCCCGCCCGGTCCACTAGGTGGGCCTACGCGCCCAGGAGAGCTTGACACCGAGCGACTAGGTGACTCAGATGCCGGTCCGCCACTTTCGTCAATGATCTCCCCGTATTTGTTCAGCTTCGGCACGGCAATCTTCCCTTGGACGTACTCTACATCCTCGTCACGAGCTCTGCTGTGTATGCTCCCGCCGCTTTACTTTCACAATTATCACCCGGAAAACACACTGTGAAGTGCGGCCCTGTGACAATAGATAGACGCGCCGAGAAAGCCAGCGCCAACAAACCACTCACAGTCATAAACGGACGGCGGCCTGATCCGCCAGATGAAGACTGAAATGGCGTCCGAGGCGCATTCGGCTCAGACCCACGCGCTCTCATCGGTCCGCCTGATCGATTCAACCGAGGCATTCAAGGCTCCGGTCAGCTTAGTCTGGTTCGGTCCATCCACATCTCGATGTCGAGCGCGAGTGCGGCTATAGTTTGTAGTCTCTAAGCTCGGGAGGCAGTTCCACCTCCACAATGGTCGTGGGCCCAGGCCCGACATCTCGAGCGAGAGCAGCCTCTCTCACGATTTCTTCGCTCTGGCTAAGCAGGTTAGTCCTGTCCACGCCAAACGCGGTCCGGGCACCATCCCCACAGGTACTGCAATCTGCCCTGTTCTCGGTTCGAGCGAAAATGCATTTGAAGGGCTCCGGGAAAATCCACTCTTTGCGGTTGCCCCAGAACAGAAAGTTGTATGGGATGTCGCTCAGGACTGTGTTCGTGCCCCGAAGGAGTGTCATCAGGGCTAACTTGGCTTGGATCAGGGCGATGAAGTGTACATCCAGCCCCAGCCCCGGCGCAGCCCGAAATCCTTCAGAGTTCTCCAATCCTGAATATGGAACAGCACTTTTCGGCATGGTTTCCATAAAGGGAAGCTGCTGAAGAGAACCAATGACACAGTCATAACAGGGCGACTCCCCTGGCATGACTCGCATAATGTCGCCGCCAAAAGCTCTCTCGTATGCTCCTGCGTAAACAGCCGGAATGGCAATCTGCCGCTGAAACCAGAGTGACATCAAGCAGCGGTTGATCGCGTACTTCGATCGCTCCGAATCGGTGCAAGCTAGGACCATGTCGGAACCAATCACGAGCTCAAGAAGGTTTGCTGACCGATCCAGAACGTCCACATCGTGGCACTCGACAATCGCAAATGGATTGAAGTTTAAGATCACATCTTTCACCGCCTCCGTCTTTAGGCGACCTAAATCACGGACTCCACAAGCGTGGCGAACAACATTGTGGGCCTCAAGGCGGTCGAAATCGATCAGGCGAAACTTCCCGACCGCACACTTCGCGAGTTCGACGGCCGCGAGAGAGCCTCCCGTCCCGAGGCCAATGATTGTTACCATTCGATCCGACAGGACATCCGTCTCGAAAATGCCTTCGAGTCGCTTGAACACTACTGTCTTCGTGAGGCTTGGCATCTTGATCTAGCGGATCTCTACAAATGCGGCGCTTCAACCCCAGGCCAGTATTTACACGCTATCTTGCAGCGCGTCGGACAGTGCCGCTCATGATACTCGTAGCAGAACAACCAGGCGGCAGCCATCGTCACGATTTGCACAGCAGTGGTATTGGTCCTCCAAGAACCGTCACCCGGATACATCAGACACAGGCTGCCATCTCCATACTGGTGTTTCGGGGCAGACACCTTCGGCTCGACCGTAAAGACCTTGGGAGCCTGCGACGGAAAATCGTCGGGATACACGATGGAGATCTTGTAGGACGTCGAGACGTTCTGCGGCCTGAGCCAACCGACCCACGTCAGGCCGACCGGCAACTGATGCAGATGGAAATCCGGGAAGCGTTTCTGCATCGCTTCCTTCTCATCGACCAGCCGGCGCGGATTCGAGCGGAACCATGAGTACCATCGCTGAGGCTTCAGCTGAGTTACCGGCTGTCCAGAGTTTCTGTCAACTGGGCCTTCAGAGGTCTGCACGGTCTCTTCCGGTTTGATAATCTCACCAGTGGGGGTGATGTTAATCGGCTTCGATTCGTTCAATTGTTTTGCGATATCGTCAGCAGTCATCTTCTGTTAACCTCCAAAACACTCGGAATCATGGCAGAATCGCCTTCGCACATCCAATGAACTCCAACAGAATTCACCAGCGCTCTCCCAACTTCAACGCCAACACTTCCACGAGGAGTGGCGCCGTCCCCAAAAACGGCGGGCTGTGGCGATCAATCGGATTACTTAGCTGCACACTTTCGCGGCCGATAGTGATAGATGCGGACACGTTCGGGTACTCTGATGGAAAGACCGCGACCACAGGTTCGGGCCTATTCAAAAGCGCCCCATCGAAAACAAACGCCACGTCGCCACTAGTTAAGAGCCGCGATTCAAACTTCAGCTCAGCATTCTTTAATGCCGAGATCTCGTCGGACAAGCGTCTTTTGCCGAGGTCCGTGCCATACCAAGGAGTGGCCCCGGGGGCGGCGGCAAAGTCGAAATCCTGCCAAGTTCGATAACATTCGAAATAATCAACGGTGGCAATAGGTCGACGGGAAACGGCGCGTTGATATCTGTCCAGTGCCTGGGATCGTTGAACGACCACGTACAAGCGACGAGGCAAGCCCGACAAATCTCGCTCAGGAATCACCACCGCGTCTTCTGACTCCAGTATGACCTCGGGGTAGGACGTCGGATGGTTGCTTCGCGTGATCACCGTCAGAAACTTGGCGTCACGTTCGTTCCGTAATGGGAAGCGGAAGAGTAAACGCCGATCAGGAAGAATAGCAGTCGTGACTCCAGCGACTCCCCGCCTCTTGATCTCAGCGTATTCGAGCGCCAAGCGCTGCTGTCCTGGCGGCGTCTCGTACCATTGAGGCTCGTATTGCACATCAGAGAAAGGCACGAATGGTGCCTGCATCTTCTCCGATTGGCAGCTAGGACAACAGGCGGCAGCCAATGCTGGACTGCGCGCGCAGTATGAGCAGAATTTCGCCTGACACGCGAGGCAAACGCGTAGGTCCGTCGCCGCAATCGGCCGCGCACAACGAGGACAGGTGAGGGCACTCACTCCAGTCCACCTCCACAGCCGACGCGGAGCGTCGTGGAAAGACTCCCGCGGAGACAAGCGTTCTTTGTGTGAAAGTGCGTCTGCCTCTGCGGTGTCCACTTGTCGCGGATGGGCCCACGAGCGATCTCGTGGACGAGATTGTAGCGGGGACTCCCAGGCAGGCTCAGTCGCACCACAATCATGAAGAGAAGCCTCTCACCCTGAGACGTCGAGATGATCACGGCCACATCGCGAGAAGAACTGGTGGATCTCGGCCATAAAATCTGCGAGCGACGAGGAACCGTCCCAGGAAGACGGAGCGGTCACCTGCACGACGGGAGCTTGGCTGGGATGGTTCTTGTCGCAGATTACCGTGACTTGTTGTCCTTTGGGCCCCTTGATTATTAAGGCGAGTCTCCCGTCGGCTAGGCTTCGCGTGTCCAGATCGAGCCCCTTTGCCCTCAGACTTGTCGTAGCGGCTAGGAGATAACGCCGGCCTGCGTCGGAGTCGTACCATTGCGGCGACACAGCGGTTCGGTCGAGCGAGAGGTCCGACTTGAACACGAGGGTTACCTGCGTGTTTGTACTCGCGGAAGGACTACACCGAGGCCGCGCCAGATATCGGCGCTCCAGGTCCAGCACTGTCGGCATGAAGTGCTCCCGGTCTTCGATAATGGGGCAAAAGACGCGATAGGTCAGCGAACGATCCATGCAATAATAATGGTGATCAACGCCTCCTGTCCTCTTCAGGGTGAAGATCGGGAACAGCATCAACCCAGCGATTTTGTACGCGGGGTCCGTCAAAATAGATCTACAGCCATCCTCGTCTCCTCCGCTGGGTTCTGTGCATGTCCTCGGGTGTTTGTGCCACTCACCGAGGTATTCGAGTTTATGGAGATCGTAAGCTTCATTCAGCATGAATTGCGAGAACTCGAGGTCGCGCTCGAACATCACAGGGTGATGTAATGCGGCCGGGCCGGCCGGACTAGCGGCAAGCACCACTCGCTGAGCTCTGGGGCCGATACTCCCCAGCAGCAAACCGCCGGTCTCTAGTTCCTCCCGCGCCTGGATGACTTGGCTTTCGATGAAATCGAGAACTCCTCTTGCGAAGATGATCTTGCCCCCTTCATCTGGCCCCAACTCCTTGTAGGAACGCCAAATCCTGAAGTTCATCGAGCTTGAGTCCCCCGGCCTAATACAGAGAACTGATTGTATTGGATTACCGGTTTGGCCTGCTGTCCTCAAGCGATTATACCCCCAACCGCGTGCACATGGGGCGCCTAGCTTGTGGTTCCCCATCCCAAACTCCTGCAACCAGGAAGGGGTCCACTATATAGCGCCCCCCTGCGTGAAAACCTGGAAGCACCCAATTTCAAATAGGTTCCTCCAGCAGACATGCGCTCGCTCCCTCGCCCGGCTCACTTCTCTGCCGGCTATCCCGTGGGCAAGCAGCAGCGCCGCGGCCCGGCGCACCAGGCTTCCGAGCAGCCGCCGCGTAAGATGGCTCTCTGCAACAGAGACGAGACCTTTATGCGCACCAGCGACATCGGTCGTCGAAGACGACTGGAAATACGCGGCATTTGCGGGTAAAGAGAGAACATGGTATTGTACTATTAAAATAATTAATATAGTAATAAATGGGAGAACGATTAGGCTCCCTGGGAGAGGTTAGGCCTTCCGAGAACCAAAACAAGCCCAAAGACCAAGAAATTGCCGAGCAACTGGACCATTCTCAACCAGTTGACTTCGACAAGCTGGTTGAATCCGTCGCAGGAGGCGAAACTCACAAGGCAGAGCAGCCACTCAGGCTGAACAAATATGGCGAGTTGGCGGAGGATCCGGATGACGTAGGATGAACTGTATCCGACGCCTGTTCTGGTGAACAATCGCCCCGATAGTTCTCTCGGAGTTGAGCGTGTTTCGCATTTGCGGATTCCGGCGAAGCCGAACGCCATTCCGGAGGGAAGCCGAGCGGCATTCCGGGCCGAAGGTGTACACGATCGGAGCGAAGCGACGCTGGCTTTTTGATTGTCGGGGAAGTGTTCAGCTTCGTCAAGAGAAATCTGTGGACGGCGTCCGGAGCGAAGCGGAGGCGGGCGGCCGCTAGCGAGGATGGGGGTGCGGGGCAAGGGGCGAGAGTCCCTTGCCCCGCTCGGCAATGCCGAGTGCTATGCCCGCCGTGACACGGATCATGTGGCATCAAAAGACTAGGACGAGCAAACTGGCCAACGACCCAGGCGTTGGAACTGAAGGGAAAACGTGTCTACAAAATCATCTACAGCAGGTCTTCAGGGCGGGCGGAAAACCGTTTGTAAGTTATTGAAAAGGCTGGTCGGGCCGCCGGGATTTGAACCCGGGACCTCTTGCACCCCAAGCAAGCGCGCTAGCCAGGCTGCGCCACGGCCCGATCTTAACTGAAACATCTATGATTCTAGCACGGCTCACTCAGCTTGTAGGCCGAATCGCGCCGAATCGGGAGGCCGCAACGCCCGCCCCTCATTAAAGTCAAAAGTGGAACCGCAGAGCGGCCTGGAACGATCGGGCGCCGCCGGTCTGCAGAATCGGCGACAGGCCACTGCCAGGGCTCCCGGTGCCCAGCATCAGGTTCAACATGGACGTGGATTCGCCAAACATGGGGCTGCTCAAGAATGTTACCGGGTCAGCAAAGTTCGCCTGATTGAGAGAGTTGAATGCTTCCATCCGGAACTGGAGCGTGCGCCGCTCGCCCAGGCGAAACTCCCGCCGCACGGCAAGATCCACCTGCGACATCCCGAAGCCCGTCATGGCATTGCGTCCCAGGCTGCCTTGAACGCCGGACGGAGTCGCCTGGAATGCAGACGGGTTGATGCGCCTTCCGCCCGGCGCGTTGGAGTCCGTGATCCAGAGCGGCGCGCCTGCCGCGAGATTAGGGCGGAATGCATTGGCGAGCGCGATCCCCATGTACTGCTCGCTCTCCAGGACCGTGATGGGAAAACCGGTCCGGGCACGGACCATGGCGTCCAGCGCCCAGCCACCCAGAAGACGCCCGGTTCCGGCCGCGCGGGCCGGAAACTCGTAGGTCAACGCGGCCGTGAAGGAATGGCGCAAGTCGAAATCGGAAGATCCGCGGTCACCGGCCACACTTGTCCCGGCGCCGGCCCACACCAGGAAGGAATCGCTCGAATCATCGTCGATGGAGTGCGACCAGGCGTAAGAGGCCAGCGCCTGGAAACCTTCGACGACGCGCCTCCGGTACTGCACCTGGAGGCCCTGGTACTCAGACTGGCTGTCATTGGTGGTCAGCGCTGTCAGAAAGGTTGGAGTGTTGCCGGCGCCGCCGATTTCCCGGCGGAGGAGGAAGCGTCCGGTGGATGCCACGTAGCCCAACGACACCACGTCGTGCGTGCCGAAGGCGTGGTCGAGTAACACATTCCACTGCACCAGCCGCGGCATACGCAGGTCAGACATCAGGCCATAGCTCAATTGGGTGGAGAACGGGGCGTGCATCTGGCTGACGAACGACGAGATGCTCAGCGGGCCGCCGTTAATCAGGTCGGTGGCGATGCTCAGGCTGGAGTCGTAAAACAGCCCGGCGGCCGCGCGCAAAACAGTCCGGCCATCGTTGTCGAGACGGTAAGCGGCGCCGAGACGCGGCGCGAAGTTTCGATAAGAGGCCGGCCAGAGCGGCTGCTGCTCCTGCTGCACGTTGCCATTGGCCGGGTTGAAAAAGTATACCGTACCGCTGAACACCGGCGCCGGAGTGAATTCCCAGCGGAGTCCGGGCGTAACTGTCAGGCGCCGCGATACTTGCCAGGTATCTTGCGCCCACAGCGACCACTCCGTTACAACCGTCGACTCGCTCAGCGCCGGGGACCTGGCAATCCAGAAACTGCTCGAGTTCACGACGGCGGACACGTCGTTCGCGATCACGCTCAGGGTTCCCGTCGCGTCGCGGCGAATCGGCACAATGCGGCGGTAATCGAAGCCCAACCGAAGCGCATGCGGGCCTTCATTCAAGGAGGCGGATTGCAGAATCTCGACCTGGCGCTGCCGGCGGTCTCCCTCGCGGCCGGAGACCACCTGACCTACTCCGCTGATCGCAAATCGCACCAGGGAATTGCACGGAGTCAAAAAATAAGAAGTCAGTGATGCGAGCGCGCATCCGTCGGGGCTCGACGCGCCCGCCAGGGTCCAGGTGGATTGAGCGCTAGCCTGCGATTCGTTGGCGCGAAAATCCAGCACCGCCTTGGCCGCCGGACGCACGTTCAATCCAACGGTGAGACTCTGGAAGCGCAAGTCCAGCCGGTTCACCTGCGTGCTGCCGAATTCGTTGGCGGAGGGGGAATCGTTATACCGCCCAAAAAACGTGCCGCGGGAAGTGATGGCCTGATCGATGCGCAGGAGCCCCGAATACAGGCTGGATGGCCGAATGTTGCGGCCGTTCCATTGGGCCAGTCCATTGCCCAGCGCGGCGCCGTTGGGCGCCGGAAACAGATTCAGCACCGGTTGAGCCCAATCCGGGGCTGCCTGTCGTTCGGGAAGCGCGGGCACGGGTTGCTGCCATACATACGGCCCACGCAACCCCAGCCGCTCGTAGGAAAGGAAGAAGAAGGTGTGGTCGCGGCGTATGGGACCGCCTAGCGACGGCGAAACATCGTCCATCCTCAAGGGAGCGCGCCCTTGGCCGGCGGAGTTTGCGAACCAGTCGTTGGCCGCCAGCAACTCATGCCGGAAGCGGTATACGACCGACCCGTGAAGCTCGTTGGAACCCGACCGGCTGGTCAGGGCGACAACCGCCCCCGGTAGCCGGCTCACGTCCGGCGCCGCATTGGAGGTCTGCACGCGGAATTCCTCGACGGCCTCAAGCGGCATCAACGAATCCAGGCTGCCGAAGGCGCTCATGGCCGGCAGCACGCCGCCGGAAGCCTGCGCGGGCAGGCCACCCGCGGCCACCCCGGTATTGGCGCTGATCCCATCCACCGTGAAGTAATTGGAGTTGGGCCTCTGCCCATTGGCCGTGAACTGGCCGGCTTCGCCGCGAGTCGCGGGAGTAACGTTGGCGCCGGGCGACAACTCCAGCAGGGCCAGCAATCCCCGGCCGTTCAGCGGCAGGCGCTGGATTTCGTCGTGGAACACGCGCGTCTCGGTGGAGGCCTGGTCGGGGCTGAGCAGCGGCGCTGTCCCTTCGACCGTGATGGTCTCCTCGATGGCGCCCATGGAGAGAAGGAAATCCGCGCGGGTGGGCTGCGAGGCCTCGAGCCTTACATTAAAGCGGACCATGGTACGGAAGCCCTCCTTCCGCACCGTAATCTTGCAGACTCCAGGCTCCAGGGAACCGACGACATACTCGCCGTCCGGCTGAGATTCGGTGACACGCCGGAACCCCGTGTCCTCGCTCACCACCGTGATGGAGGCTCCGGCGACCGCGGCCTCCGAAGGATCCAGGACGCGGCCATATAAGTAGGTGAGCCGTTGAGCGGATGCCGGCGCTCCCCAGGCCAAACACGCGATGATGGCTGAGATCAGGCGCCCATTCATCTGCTCTGCCTAACGTCATCGTACGACAGAAGACGTTGGCAGTGCTCCTGGCTGGCTTTGAGTTGCGCCAGCGCCGCCAGGAGCTGCGACGGGATATGGCCAGCCGTGTTATCCGCGGGCGCCATGCCGAGCAGAACAGCGAGAACCGTCTCCACCCGCCGGGCCGCGCCCAGCAACTCCTCGCTGGCGGGCTGCCAGGCGGACGATTCCAGGCGAGCCTCGCGGGGGGCCGCGGCGCCGCCTAAAGAAGCCAGTATGGGGCTGAGGGCGGCATCCATCTCTCCAGACTGTCTGGCGAGCGCCGCGACATGCTCGCGGCCCAGATCGCGCAACAGGCGGCGGTCCTCGGCGCTCAATTGCCGCTCCACGTCGGGAGAGAACTGCTGCGCCAAACGCCGCAAGGCGTACGCCCGGGACATGACCGCGTCGCTCCCGTCAAGGAGTTGCGAACTGAAGCGCTCGAACTGTGGACGTCCTCCGAGCCGTTCTTCCAGCCGGGCCTGAAATGGCGGCGGCGCCGAGCCGGCGTTATCACGGGGCGCCGGCGTTTCCGGCTGGACCGGCGGCGCGCCGGGCCCAGAGGGCACCCCGCCCGGTGCGGAGAACCGCACCACCACGCCCGGCATGGAATCGAGCAACTCGTGAATCTGTTTCTGGTGTTGGGGCGGAATGCCCGTGCCGCTGACCAAAATCTGCCCGCCGTCGCGAGTGATTTCGACCGGGTCCCCCAAATCGGCTCCGACCTGGTGCAGCGCGGCGGCCACCTGCAGTTCTTCAGCAACGCCCGCGGCGTAAACCGGCGCCGCCGAGGGTTCTCCTCGATCCGGCGGCATGCCAGGTTGACGGGGCATGCCGCCGGTGGCTCCAGCCACTGTGCTTGCGGGAAGTGTTGGCTGATCTGTTAATTCCGTCATCTCCACCCAGTCCCGGTTGCGAAACTCGAACCGCCCTTCGAGCGGTTCAAAGTCGGTCATCCGGAGCGTAAGGGTAGCCGAAACCAGCTCGCTGGCATCGGTGGTGGTATGAACGCGGTAACTGTTGCGGTCTGGGGACTGCGAGTCCTCGATGGTCGCGATCTCATCCTGCTTCACGGGGAGTTGGTCGCGCCACGTCTGGAACGACTTTGCGCTCAGCGGATCGTCCCAACTGTAATTCGCGGCGCGGAAGAGCCGCTCGACAGCCGGCGCATCGGAAACGGGCTGACCCACGCCGATGACGCGCGTCAACTGCTGCGATGGGGTGCTGATGCGGATGCGGCGCGCGGGCCGTGGCCGGGAATCCGCCACGGCGACCGCTTTCTTCAAAAGCGCGGCCGCCTGCACGGAAGGCGTCTCGCGCAACTGATACACGATGACGCACAGAACCGCCACCGCGATGGCGCCAGTCACGGCCCAGGGGACAGCCGGCCGAGGCACGGATATGACTCTGGCCAGGCGGGCCGCCAGCGACTCGCGGACCAGGGAGGCGTCGATGCGGTCGAAGCCGCGGGAAAGGTCCTGCCAGGGATCGGGCGGCGGCGGGCAGGTCCCGAAAACGTTCTTGCGGTAACGCACGCAATCACTGACCGTGTTTTGCAGTTCCTCGAGCTCGGCGCGGCAATGCCAGCAGGCTTGCAGGTGCTTGCGGATCTGCCTCGCCCTGCGCCCCGGCAGCTCGCCGTCGAGGTAGCGCAGCAGTTGCCCCTCGTCCGGATGCCGCACGTCCAAGCTACTCATATCGCACCTTTTTCAGCCGCACCATGGCGCGACGCAGGAACTCTCCCACAGCCGAAGGGCTGATGCCCAGCGCGGACCCGATTTCGGGATAGCGCAAGCCCTCCATTCGCAGGAACAGGCATCGCCGCTGCTGTTCCGAGAGGCCCTCCACCGCGCTGTGAAACCGTGACATACGCTCGCGTTCCAACAACTCGCTCTCCGGATTTCCGGCCTGCCCTGCAAATTGATCCCCCCAACGGGGATCGTAAGGCGCCTCCGAATTCTGCCGGGCCCGGATCTTCAGCCCCAGGTTGTGGGCCACCCGAAAAACCCAGGCCCTGGAGTTCTCGATTCTGTCTCCTTTCCGCAAAGTGGCATACAGCCGAAGAAACACCTCCTGGGCAGCCTCCTGGGCTCGCGGAGGATGAAGCCCCAACGTGAGCAGGTACCGGTATACGTCGTCGCGCGCCTCCTCAAAGAGCCTGGCTACCTCGTCTCGCAGCGCCGCCGCGTTCCGCTCTTGCCGCATCATGCCCACAAGCTCTGCACCCAGCGGAAAGTACGGCATTCGCTCAACCCTAAGACCTTTTCCGGCATATTTTCAACTACACCATTTCGGGGAAACTTCAGTGTAGTTGAATCCGGCTCCGCAGGGTCTTTGATTTGAGCCCCTAGACATGGCGGATACGACCGTCTGCGTTTCGATCGCTACCTATAACAGCGCCAGGTACATCCGTCGCTGTCTGGATGCCATCTTCGAGCAGCAGGGCGTGCAGGTGGACGTGGTGGTCGTGGACAATGCATCCACCGACGCTACCCTGCAGATTCTGCGGGATTATCGGGGTTGCATCCGCCTCATCTGCAACCACCGCAACGAGGGGTTCGCCGCGGCGCAGAACCAGGCGATTCGCACCAACACCGCCGAATGGGTCCTGTGCCTGAATCCGGACGTGCTGATGCAGCCGGGATTCATACGGGGCTTGGTGGAAGCTGGCGAGATGGATCCGGACGCGGGAGCGGTTTGCGGCAAGCTCTTGTCCATCGGTCCCGGGTTCCAGCCTCTGGAGAAGCGGCGGATCGATTCGACGGGGATGTATTTCACGCCCGCGATGCGGCACTTTGACCGGGGATGGTACGAGCCCGACGGCAAGCGCTTCGAGAACGCCCAGTACGTCTTTGGCGCGAGCGCGGCGGCGGCCCTCTATCGCCGCCAGATGATAGACGACATTTCGGTGGACGGCGATCTGTTCGACCCGTACTTCTTCGCCTACCGCGAAGACGCAGATGTGGCGTGGAGAGCGCAGTTGCTGGGGTGGCGCTGCATTTATACTCCGGCGGCGGTGGCTTATCACGTGCGGACGGTGAGGCCGGGGAGCCGGCGGCAGGTCCCCGCGCTCATCAACATGCATTCCGTGAAGAACCGCTTCTTGATGCGGATCAAGAACGCCACGCCGGATCTGTATCGGCGGTACTGGCTGCCGATGACGGCTCGCGACCTTCTGGTGGTGGGCGGCTGCCTCCTGGCCGAACCCCGGTCGCTGGTGGCCTTCTGGCAAGTGGCGAAGGGCTTCCGGCGTGTCCTGCGACAGAGGCGTCTCATCATGAGCCGCCGCCGGGCCAGCGATGAGGAACTGGCCCGCTGGTTCAGCTTTCAGCCGGCGGCGGAGCCCCTCAACGGAGAGGCCGCGCTAGCGCCGGCCGCGGGGCTACTGGAAGCGGACGTGAGCTTGAGCGCGCTGTAACGCCTGCTACCATCTACCCAGGGAGGAAATAATTCACATGTCTGAGATTCACGCATTGGGTGCGCGGCAGGCGCGGGGAAAACTGGGGCCGCTCTCCTACGACCCGGGGCCTCTGGGAGACGAGCAGGTCGAAATCGACGTCCAGTACTGCGGGATTTGCCATTCCGACCTTTCGATGTTAAATAATGACTGGCAGATCACGCAGTACCCATTCGTCCCCGGGCATGAAGCCGTTGGAAAGATTGCCGCCATGGGGCGCGACGCTAAGTCGGTTCACATCGGACAGACGGTGGGACTGGGTTGGAATTCCGGCAGTTGCCTGCACTGCCGCCAGTGCCTCACCGGCAATCACAACATGTGCCAGAGCCTGGAACAGACTATCGTCGGCAGGCACGGCGCGTTCGCCACCAAAGTTCGCTGCCATTGGAGCTGGGCCACGCCGATTCCGGAGGGCATCGATTTGGCCAAGGCTGGACCGTTGCTTTGCGGCGGGATCACGGTATTCAACCCGCTTCTGCAATGCGGCGTGCTGCCCACCCACAGGGTGGGCGTAATCGGAATCGGCGGCCTCGGGCACCTGGCGCTGCAATTCCTGAACAAGTGGGGATGCGATGTCACCGCCTTCACCTCCTCCGCCTCGAAATCGGAGGAGGCCCGGCGCATGGGCGCCCACCACGTGGTGGATACGCATTCGGCGGAACAGTTGAAGCAATCGGAGTGGGCCTTCGATTTCATTCTCTCGACGGTGAACGTGGGGCTGGACTGGACGGCATATCTTTCGGCGCTGGCCCCCAAAGGGCGCCTTCACATCGTGGGTGTGGTACCCGAGCCGCTGCCGATTCCAACGTTTTCGTTGCTTGTAGGACAGCGGTCGGTGGGCGGGTCGCCGTCGGGATCTCCGGCCACGGTGGCGGCCATGCTGGATTTCTGCGCCCGGCACCAGATCAGTCCGGTCACCGAGGAGTTTCCCATGAGCCGGGCCAATGAAGCGCTGTCGCACCTGGAGGCCGGCAAAGCCCGGTATCGTATCGTGCTTCGGAACGATCTGGGGTAGAACAGGCCATCGTTTTCCGTGGCCTGTCGGCTCTGAATACTTCGCTAGCCCAGCAGCTCCAGCGCCGCTTGTATTTCGCCGCGCGCATGGAGATCGCCTTTGCGCGTGGTGACTTCGATGCCTTTCCGATACAGCTCGCGGGCCTCTTCGAGCCTCCCGCAACGCTCCAGCGCTTGGCCGCCGTGATAGTGGGCGGCGGCGTAGTCCGGATTGGCCGCAATCAACGAACGGAACTCGCGGACGGCGCTTTCCAGATCGCCCGCGTTGCGGTATTCCATCGCCAGGCCGTAACGCAGGAAGCTGTCGGCGGGGTTTTGCGCCACCATGCTCTTCAGCGTCTCCAGCCGGGTGCTCGCCATGTCTTGTGCTACTATACCTCCGAAATGTCCTGCCCCTACTTCTATCCGGTGGAACCGCGGGTTTACGAGGCCGGCGCGCACACGGCCATGCTGCCGCTGGGCGACGCATGGGCAGGCGTGTGCCGCGCGGTTCCCGATCTGCCCTGGCAGCCGGACGAAGCCATGCTCCGGCGGCTCTGCAACCTCGGCTATGCGCGCGGAACGTGCGCCCGCTTCCCATCCGGCGAGGGTCCCGACGCGGTGCGCTTTACGGTCTCGCGGGACGATGGCGCTTCCCTGCGAATCTACTATGTCCTGGAGCGGGATCACCATCCGTTTGCGCACGGGCCGCTGGAGTACTCCCTGGCGTGGGGAGCATTCGTGGATCCTCCTCCCGACGAGACCGTGAGCCGCCAGGCGCAGGCATATGTGGAAAGCTATCTGCGAAGGAAAGGGCAGGGGGCGAGGGGGGAGTGATGGAAGGCAAGCCGGTACGCGAATCGGTGTCCGAATACGCCGAACTGGCGCTACCCAACGACGCCAACGGCCTGGGCGCCGTCTTGGGCGGGAAGGTAATGCACCTGGTGGACCTGGCGGCCGCCATGGCCGCCATGCGGCACGCCCGCAAGCCCGTCGTCACGGCTTCCGTCGATAGCCTGCATTTCCTGCACCCGGTCCGTATCGGGGAGTTGATCATCCTTAACTCCTCGGTGAACCGCGTTTTCCGCACGTCGATGGAAGTGGGAGTCAAGGTGGTCACCGAGAATCTTATGAGCGGCGAGCGGTTGCATACGTGCTCGGCCTACTTGACGTTCGTGGCGCTGGATGAGAATGGAAGGGCCGCGCCGATTGCGCCCGTGATTCCGGAAACCGAAGAGGAGAAACGGCGTTTCCGCGAGGCCGGAGAACGGAGAGAGTACCGTCTGGCACGGCGCAAGCGGCTGAAAACATAGTCTTTCCGCGGTTTTTCCGCCTCAACCCTCCTTGTACATGTACTTGATGCTCGGCTTGTAGAGCAGCAGGTTGGGCTCGCCGGTGCGATTCACCTTCAGGCAGCATTTGTCGTACCACTCGATGGTTCCGTGAAGCGTTTCTCCATCGCGCAGAACAAAGACCATAGCAGTTTTGGCCTGCATCTGTTTCACGTAGTAGAAATTCTCGGCGTTGGTCTGATCCGGCGGAACAGGTTTCTTCTGCTGCGGGGCCCGGCGGGGAGGTGCGATCTGTTCTTTGATCTCGTTAAGAGACGGACGAATAAGTTTGCGATTGACAGCTTCCACAGGATGCCATCCTTTGAAGAGATTATGATTCGCCGCCGCTAGTGGCCTAAGCGGGGCGGTTCCAGTTGGATCAATAGTCTAACTCATGAATAGCACACCGATTCAGCCGCCGCAACGTGTGGTACCCTCACGGCGCTACCCTCCGAACCAGCGCCGCGTGATGGCGCGCAGCCGCTTCTTGATGCGCTGGGCAAAGGTCTCCGCCGGCTGCGCGGGCGCCGCGGCCGCCGGCTGGGAGGGCGCCATTTTCGCCGTGACCACCGGGGCGCCGGCCGCTTCGCATGGGTGTTCCCCGGCAAACCGCACCTTGATGCCGTTCAGCAAAGCATATTCGCGGCGGTACCTCTGTCCGTCCTTCTTCTCCATACAAATGGAAAAGCCCGGGTACCTGGCGGCCTCGCCCTGGACCTTGCCGCGCGCCGGGAACTCCACTTCCTGGAGAAGCACCGGGGCGTAACCCTTCAGGTTGCGCTCGATGTACGCAGTTTCGTAGTGATGGCGGCGCTGGCTCCAGGCGAACACGCGGAAGCTGTCGAAATCGTACGGCTGCGTGCCGTCGCCGATGGTGGTCCAGAGCCAGGTGGCCTTCTTCCGATCGCCATCACGCGTTTCGCCCAGCGAGAAATAGGAAACGATGCGGTGTCCCTCGGCGTACTGCGCCACCTCGTCGGGGATGGCCATCACCAAGCGGCGCGTGAGCACCCAACCGGATTGCCCGCTGGCCGTCCGGATCAAGCTCCACTCGTCGACCGGAGCAGGCTTCTCATCAGCCTCTTCCTCGGCTGGCGCCGCTTCGTCGGGTTGATCGGTCTTCGAAAGATCGAGCCAATCCGGCGGAGGCGGGGGCGGTTTGGGCATGGGTGGCGGAGGATACTTGGCCTCGCCCCTGGCCGATTTCTTGGCGGCCGCTTTGGGCTTCTTCGGCGAGGGGGCGATGAGCGGTTTGCGCGGCGTCCCCGCGCGAGGCATGACCACGTGGGCCAGCACATCCACCGTTTCCTTTTCCTTGACTTGCACGAAGCTGGGCGATTCGCGCGCGGGCTGTGTATGCACGTTGAGGTCGCTGTAGGTCGTGGCCTGCCCCTGCACTGGCATAGCGGCGGCCCGCTCGGAGAGATCCCTCAGGGCGGCCATGTCGGCGGCGGCCAACAGGTGCCGCTCGTCGGTCCAGCCCTCCGCGCCGTTGGGCGTGCGCACGCGCAGGAAGCGGCGCCTGATCTGGAGAATCTCCAGGCGGTCGCCGTGCTTGACAGTGGCGACAGTGGGAGACTGCAAGGGGATGTCGCCGCGGATCTTGAGATCGGCGGGCCCCACATAGGCCTCGCCAATAGCGGGCGCATGCGGAGGACCGCTGCGGCAGCCGGCCAGGAACACGACCAGCGCGCCCGCCACGGCAACCTTGCTTAGAGGACCCGAATACACGCCTATTGATGAGTTTAACAGCCGTGCTGTTCGCGGAGAAACCGTTATACGCCGGCCGCCGGACAGGGCTGGAACGACGGCCCCGAACAGGCGCTGCACAAAATGCGGCGCACCTCTGGCTCATAAAAAGGCTGCGCCAGCAGATCGTACACGCCCAGGTTGAGCGCTTCGGCCCAGAACCGGGCGTCCGCCAGCGGGTCGGTTACGATGACTTCCAGTTCTCGTGGGGATTCGCGGGCAAGATGCAGCGCATCCAGCCAGTTTCCATCGGGCAGAGCGGCTTCCGTCAGAATGACGTCGTAGTCTTCCTGCTGAAGCTTGGCGCGCGCTTGCAGCATCGTCTCCACGTGGACCAGAACCAACGGGAGAGCGTGCAGCATTTGCGAGAGACGGCGGGCATCTTCATGACGCCCGGAAATGAACAGAATCCGGGACCTCATATGCGCGCTCCTTAAGCTTTCTTAATTTTAGCCCCGGCGATGAGAAAGGACAATGACAGTATCCGAAAGATTTCGTGAAACTGGCGAAGCTACACACTCTTCTCCGGCTTCATAACCGCCACGTAGCTCAGGTTGCGGTAGAGCTGGTTGTAGTCGAGGCCGAATCCCACCACGAAGCGGTCGGGGATCTCAAAGCAGCGGTAGTCCACCGGCACCTGCACGATGCGGCGCGAGTTGCGGTCCAGGAACGTGCAGACCGCGAGTGAGTTGGGCGCGCGGCCGGCCAGCGTTTGCAGCAGGTAGCGCAGGGTGAAGCCGGTGTCGACAATGTCCTCCACCAGCACCACGTCGTCACCCTCGATGGTGTCGTCCAGGTCCTTGGCGATGCGCACCACGCCGGGCGCGCCGCTTTTGTTGGAGAAGCTGGAGATGCCCAGAAAATCGATCTTGAGCGGCACTTCGATGTGACGGGCCAGCGCCGTGAGAAAAAAGATGGACCCCTTCAGCACGCCCACCAGTTTCACCGTTTTCCCCTGGTAGTCGCGGGAGATTTCCGCGGCCACCTCGCGGATGCGCTGGTCGATCTGCTCCTCGGTGAAGAGCACCCGTTCCAGTCCGGGGAGCAGGGCGGTGCTCATACCTTCACCGGCCGTTCGGCTAAGCCGTACTTGAAGATCAGATTTTCAAAATCCTTCTGGTAGAAGATCTGGACATTGAAGTGCGGGTAGAGTTCTCGCAGGAGTCGCACCTTGCGGTTCTTCTTGGTCACGTGCGCCTGCTTCATGGTGGTCAGTTCCACGTAAAGATCGAATTCCGGCAGGTAAAAATCGGGGGTGAACGATTCCAGAACACTTCCCTCCCGGTCCCACTGAATGGGAAAGCTGCGCGGCTCGTACTCCCAGGCGATGCGATAGAAATCCAGGAGGTTGGCGAACAACTCCTCGCTCTGGTGCGCGAACATCTTTTTCCGCAGCGTAATACTGCCGGTGGGAACGATGCCGTAGCGCGCCAGCTTGAAACGCATCTGGAACTGGAGTTGGGCTTCGGCCGCGGCCGAGAGATAACCGCGGTCCTTGAGCCCCGCGGAGTTCACGGTGGTCTCGATCAGCTCGGCCATCTGCTCGCTGGTGAGGGATTCGGCGTTGAGCACCAGGTCGAACAGATCGGCGGTGGCTTTGGTCTTTCCGAACTTGGCCTTGCGGTCGGCGCGATCGGAAGCTTCCAGCTCCAGCAGAAGCTGGCGGGCGGCGGCGCGCTCCAGGCGGTTGTCGAGCATGAGATTGCCGATGCGAATGTTTTCCGGAGCCACCACGTGGACTCGCAACATGCCCGGAAAATGGCGCGCCTGCACCTCGCCGCCCAAGGCGCAGCAGACCAGGTGGTGCTCGGTGGCCAGCCGCGCCAGGATCGAGGTCACCAGGCTGGGGTAAGCCTTATCCGGGATGCGCGCCCCCGCGCCGAATTCCTCGTCGGTGAGCGCCCGAATGCGCGCTTGCGTCAGCAGCTCGAACCCGAGCCGCTGCGCGCTGATGCGCGCCACCTCCTCAAAACGGCACCCCGGATGACCTGAAACCGCGATCAGCGCCATGTCACAAGCTCATGATAACGCGCGGCACGGCAGCAGGTCCGCATAGACAAACCCGTCAATTTGGCGGACTTCGCCGGCCTCTACCCAGACCGGCGCGCGAAACATCGGCCCGTCCCAGACAAATGTGTGGAACTCGCCGTTTTCGCCACAGGCATCGACCCGCTCCGGCAGGTCCGCCAGTAGTGCGTGGTCGAACTCCCGGCCGGCGAACCCGCCGTCGAGAGCCGTTGAATCCACGCAAGTGATCCGCGCGCGCAGACCGGCGCCGATCATGTCCCGCGCCAGTGGCGCAGTCGGAATTCCCCAGAGCGGAAACAGCGGCGTCAGGCCCGAACCAGCCAACTGCCGCTCGCGGTATTCGCGAACATCGCGGAGGAACAGGTCGCCGAACGCAATCGAGTCGAAGCCCTCGGCTACGGCGCGCCGGCAGGCCTCAGCCATGCGCGATTCGTAATCTTCGTTGGAGCAGGGCGAGGGCAGCGGAACTTTCCAGAGCGGAACCCCGACGGCCTCGGATTGCGCCTCCACCAGCGATCGCCGAACGCCGTGCATCGCCACGCGGTCGGCTGCTTCGTTGATGGTAGTCAGCAGGGCTCCGACTTCAACATTCTGCTGCCGGAGCACATAGAGGGTCCAGCCGCTGTCCTTGCCGGAGCTCCAGGCGAGCAGCGTTTTCACGCTAGGCCGCTTGCGGCGCCACGCGTTCGGAGCGCGCCACCGTGCGGCTGAGCCATGCGTGCAGGCCGAACAGAGCGGCCGAATACAGAAGGTCTGAAGCCAGCGTGCGGCCGTAGAACGGAATGGCCGCGATGTAGCAGCTCACCAGTCCGCCCAGCGTATGCGCGTACGTCGCGGTGGAACCCAGCCACACTCCGAAATTGGAGATCAGGAAGAACTGGAGGCTTGCCACACCCGCCGCCGCGCCAATCCACAGCGGACTCTCCGTGGAGCGCAGCCGCGAGCCAATCCAGACGTTGATCATAAAGCTGGCATAGATGAACGGCGTGGCAAAGGAGTAACCGCCCACGAGCGGGTCGGTCACGGCCATCAGTACCAGCGGCAACAGGTACGCCTGCCATCCTCTCAGCCGGCCGCCGGCATACAGGCTCAGGCTGCCAACAGGCGCAAAGTTCGGCGGGTGCGGCGCCAGCCGCGCCAAAGCTCCCAGGATCGTGAGGCCCATGGCCAGCGGTCTCGCGGTGTTCTTCTGCATCGATTTCTCCTTATCCTCAATTATCCACCAGCCAGCCCCGAGCTGGACTGGTTCGGTTCCCACAAAGTTTCGGGCGCTCCCGCGACGTGGCTGGCCCACCGGCTCCAGACGAATAGCGCGTCACTCAGCCGGTTCAAATAGCGCACGGCCTCCGGCGGAACGCTCTCCACGCGGCCCAGCGCCACCGTGGCGCGCTCGGCGCGGCGGCAGACGGTGCGGCAAATGTGGATCTCTGCGTTGAGCCGGCAGCAGCCCGGAAGCACGAACGATCCCAGCGGCGGCAGCTCTGCGTTCATGCGGTCCATTTCGGATTCGAGCTGAGCCACCTCGGCGTCCGTCACGCGCGCCTGCTGGGGATGCACGTCTTCGGGCAGCGTCGCCAGAATGGAACCGAGGTTGAACAGCTCGTGCTGCACCCGTAGCAGGATCGCCGCTAGCGGCGAGAGCCGCGGCTCCGCAGCCGCCAGCTCGCTCGCGGTAGCGCGTGCTGCGCCCAGGAACGAGTTCAGCTCATCCACGGTGCCATAGGCTTCAATGCGCGGGCCGTCTTTGGGAACACGCTGCCCGCCCGCCAGCCTGGTCTCGCCCCGGTCGCCGCGCCGCGTGTAAACGCGGTTGATCGCCATGCGCGGTTCATCGAAGGGTTCTTTGCTCATATGCTCAGCATGAAAAACACCGGTGGCAAGACCACCGGCGCTACGGCGTTACTGCCCCTTGAAAAGCGTCCATTTCATACCCGCCACGAAGTTCAGCCGCGGCGAAGGATAGCCCAGCACCTCTTCATAGTGCCGGTTGAGTGCGTTGCGCAGATTGCCGTAAGCCGTGAGGCCGCGGCCCAGCGCGTAGTTGAGATTGATCCCCACATTGGCGTAGCCGGGGTTGCGGTAGAGGCCGTTGGTGGCTCCTAATAACGGCTCTACGTCGAGCACCGAACCACGGAAGTACCCGCTCAAATCCGCCGTCACCTTGCCGCGGCTGAACGTTGCCATCACCGCGCCGGAATCCGCGGGCCTGCGGAGCAGTTCCTGGCCGGCATGGAACGGCGCCGGCGCGAGACTGGCCGACCCGTTCAGCGAAAGGATCTCGGTCTTGAGGCGTGTGTACGAGCCCGTGACAAACACCCATCGCGCCGGCCGCAGCCGGGCCGAAAACTCCGCGCCCTGTGCCCGGGAGTTGGCAATGTTGTCGGTCTGATAATAACCCAACTGCGAAAGCGAGCCGCCCAGGGTCACGATCAGATCGTAGAAACGGTTGTAGAAGTAGGTCCCGTCCAGCGCCAGCCGCTCGTGGAGGAGTTTCTGCTCCACCCCGGCGTCGAAGCTGCGCGTGCGCTCGGGCTTGAGAGCGGGATTGTTGGTGTACGCCAGATCGAATCCCGCCGGCGGCCGGATTCCCGTGCCAAAGGAAAAATGCCAGCGGGTCTGGCCCCGCACGTACGCCGCGGCCAGCTTGGGATTGGCCCTCGAAATGGTTTGCGCCGGGAAGAACGGCCGCGAGTAGCCGTCCGGCGGGATAGCCGCCGTGTGGATGAACTCGCCGCGCACGCCCGCATCCAGAAACAGCCGTCCGCCGAACTCGAGGCGGTTTTCGAGGTACACCGCGGTGTCGCGCCGGCGGATGGGAAACGTCCGGTAATTGGCGTCCGTGATGTAGGCGTTCTTGACCTCTTCCAGGCCGTCGCTCACGCCGAACGCGGCGGTATACCGCCGGGTAACGCTCACGATGGTGCGCGCCTCGCCCTGCGCGCGAAGGTCTTGGTTGAAGCTGAATCCATAGGCGCTCTGGTAGCCGCTGTTATTCAAAAAGAACGTCCCGAACAGCTCTTGGCGGATGCGTTCGGAGACATCGGCCTGGTAGTGCGCCAGGTAGTCCGAGAAATCGTTCTTGCTGCGGCTGATGGTGTCGATGCCGGTAAACGTGTGCTTGGGGTCGGAGCCCCACGGCCCGGGCTCGCCAACCTGGTTGGAATCGAAATCGCCGTGCAGCGCCAGCGTCTGCCGGCCGAAGCGCCGCGTGACGTTCAGCAAGAGGTCTTCATTGTGATAATCGCCGTTGGTGACGGGACCGTCCGTGTCCAGGCGCGACGCGGAGGCCGCGATCCCGAAACCGGCAAGCCGGCTGGCGCCGGAGACTCCGAAGCGGCGCTCGTAATTACTGCCGCCCTCCGCCAGGATGTCGATGGCGGGTGACGATTCCGGCTCGCGCGTCACAAAATTGATCGCGCCGCTGTTGGCGTATGGCCCATAGATGGCCGATTGCGGACCGCGAATCACCTCCACACGGTCCAGCGCCTCGGAAGGAATGTGCGCGAAATCAAAGTTGCCGCCGAAGGCATTCACCGGCACGCCATCGATCTCCACCAGGTTGAACGTGGCGTATCCGCCGCGGATGAACAGCCCGGCCACCCCGCCGGCGGCGCCCGTCTGGCTGAAGGCCAGGCCCGGTACTTCCCGCAGCAGGTCAATCGCCAGCGGCTGGTTGCGCTCGCGAATCTCCTGGCGCGGAAGGATGCTCACGCTGCCGCCCTGCTGGCTGGCGGGGACGTCGATGGCGGAGCCAACTACCCGCACCGAGTCGATCTGCGGCGCAATCTCGAGTTGCACCGTGACCGCGCGCTCCAGCGGCAGCGTTCTGGTGCTGAATCCGGGCGCCGTGACCACCAGCTTCGCGCCGGGAGTCTCCGCAGCCTCCAACTCGAAGGCGCCGTTGGAGGAAGCCGCGGTTTGGGCCTTTACTCCCACGCGGCTGACAACCGAAACCTGCGCGCCCGCAATGGACGCTCCGGATGGATCGATGACCGTGCCCTTGATCTGGGCGGCGGAAAGAAAGACGGGAAACAGCCAGCAGCAAGCCAGCGGGACCGAAGCGTAAATGCGCATTCCAAGCTCCTCCCTCGAGAGCCCAATGTGTAGAATCCGCCGGCCGGTCTCCTGACTTGCGCATCTCCGAATCGATCGGCCTTCCCATTCCGTCGCCGGAACAGTGGCTTGCGCGATCGGCTCTCCGCACTTACAGTAGCGGGGCTGTGCCGGATTTTCACCGGCTTCCCGTACACCAGCGGAATTTCAACTACGATCCGAGTGTACACTAATTCAGGAAGGTGATGTGGATCTCAGTTCAACGCCTGGCGCGGATTGTATTAACGATCGCCATATCGGGATTGATCCCGCTGGTTAACGGCGCGGACGCCAAGCCGGACAAGAAAAAGTCGCAGGCCGCGTACCAGGCCGGGCTTCGCGCCGACGAAGCCGGGCGGCGCGACGAGGCCACAGCCGCGTACTCCGAAGCCATCCGGGCGGACGCCACCAACGCGGCCGCATGGCGCGCGCGCGGCAAGGACTATCTGGCCGCGGGCGATCGGGAGAAGGCCGCGGCCGATCTCGACCAGGCCATCAAAGTTCAGCCCGCCGACGCCCAATCGTACGTCGCGCGCGGCAATTTCTTCGCCGCCGCCAATCAGCCCGAGCGCGCCATCCACGATTACGACACCGCCATAGGCCTCAAACTCGAGCGTACGGAGGTTTATGCGGCGCGCGGTGACGCCTTGCTCGTCACCCTTCAGTACGCCAAGGCCATCGAGGATTTCACGCAGGCCATCAAACTCCGGCTGGACAATCCGGAGCCGTACCTGGGGCGTGGCATGGCGCACGCGGCGCTTCGGCAATACAGCGACGCCATCGACGATTTCGATCAGTGCCTCCGCTACAAGCCGGATGACGAGCAAGCGTTGGTGGAGCGCTCGCTGGCTTACACGGGGACCGGAGATCACCCGCGTGCGATTCAAGACCTGAGCGCGGCGCTGAAACTGCAGCCCGAGGACGTGCGCGCGTGGCGCGTGAGTGGGGCCGTGCACGAACGGCTGGGAGACGACGAAGCAGCCGTGGCCGATTACAGTGAAGCCATCAAACGCGATCCCAAGGACGTGCGCTTGTACCTGGCGCGGGGCGCGGTTTACGCGCGCATGAATCGGCACCAGGATGCCCTGCGGGATCGCGATCAGGCGGTCGAGCTCGATCCCAAGAATCCCGACGCCTACGTGGCCAGGGGCAGCTCGTACCATGAGCTTGGTGAACACGCGAAGGGACTGGCGGACCGCACCACGGCGATCGGTTTGGATCCAGGATCGCCGCTGGGATGGACGGCGCGCGGCAACGCCTACTTCCTGCTGCAACACTACGACGAGGCTTTGTCGGACTTGCTCCAGGCCCAGAAACTGGACCCCGCCAATGCCGAAACGAGCAATCTGGTGGCGAAGGCGCAGGCTATGGTCGACGAAATCGTGAAGAGAGAGCGGGCCAAAGAGACTGAGCCGGAAACCGTCAGGGTGGAGTTGCCGGGCGCGCCCGAACCCGTGAAACCCGAGCCCGCTCCGAAGCCCGCGCCCCGGGCGGCGCGGAAGGCGGCCGAGCCGGCCAAACCGGCTGCCCCGCCGGCGCCGGTGAAGGTTTCATCACCCACGCCGGCAACCGCTGAGCCCGCCGCCCCAGCGCCGCTGCTGGCTCAGCCGGCGAAGGCTCCCCCTGCCAGCGCCGCGGAGTATCATGCGCGCGGCCGCACGCTCCTTCAGGAGGATCATTACGAGGAAGCCATCGAGCAACTCACGGAGGCGCTGAAGTTGGACCCCAAGCTCTCGCTGGCCTACAATGCGCGCGGCTTCGCGCACTTCCGGCTCAAGCAGTACACGGAGGCGCTCGCCGATTTCGATGAAGCCATCCGGCTGAATCCGTCCTACGTCAACGCCTATGTGAACCGCAGCGCCGCCCGCCGCTCCGCCGGCAACAAGCTCGGCGCGGAAGCCGACCAGGCCAAAGCCCGCGAGCTGATGCAAGGCAGGAAGTGAACGGTCCAAGGAGATTTAACTTGAGCACGCCAAATGCATCGCACCCCACGCGTGTATGTCGCACCGTCCTTGTAAACCATCTCTTGGCCGCGGCGGGACTGATCATCTGGGGCGTGTCGGGCTTAGCCTCGGCTCAAACCGCACGCTATGCGCCGCCACAGTCGCCGCGCGCCAAATTGAATTTTAATTTGAACTGGAAATTCATCCGCGAGGACGTGGCCGGCGCGGAGGCTCCCGGCTTTGACGACTCAGCTTGGACGACCGTCGGCACGCCGCACAGTTTTAACGACGTCGACTCGTTTCGCCTGCTCATTTCCCATAGCGGCGGGGACCTGGGCACCTTCAAGGGGCTGGTCTGGTATCGCAAACATTTCAAGCTTCCGGCCAAGCTTGCCGGCGATAAGATCTTCCTCGAATTTGAGGGCATGCGGCAAGCCGGCGACATTTTCCTGAATGGCAAGGCAGTTGGGCTTTACGAGAACGGCGTGACGGCCTACGGCTTGGACATCTCGGACGCAGTTCACTTCGGGAACGAAGACAACGTTTTGGCCGTCAAGGTGGACAACCGCACTACTTACGTGGAGCGTTCCAGCAATACCCCGTTTGAGTGGAACACCAACGACTTCAATCCCGACCACGGCGGCATTAACCGGCATGTCTGGCTGCATGTCACCGGCAAGATCTATCAGACACTGCCGCTCTATTACGGCCTGGAAAGCACCGGGGTATATGTTCATGCCGCGAACTTCAACATTGCCGGAAAGAGTGCCGACGTTACCGTCGAGTCGGAGGTGAAAAACGCGTCCGGCGATCGCGCCACGGTAGAGTTGTCGGCCGTGATTGTCGATCGGAGCGGGCGAGTCCGCGCCAGGTTCAACGGCAGCTCCACCGATATGGTCGACGGCGAAAAGACTGTCTTGACGGCCACTGGAGCGCTGAAGGACGCGCGCTTCTGGTGCCCGGAAGACCCCTATCTTTATGACGTTTACACGATTCTCACGGTGGACGGCAAGACCGTTGACGTCAACCAGGTGGTTACCGGGTTTCGCAAGACCGCATTTAAGGGCGGCGCCGGCACGGGCGGCGTGTATCTCAATGACAAGTTTGTCTACCTGAAGGGTTTCGCCCAGCGCTCCAGCAACGAATGGGCCGGCTTGGGCCAGGGGTATCCGGATTGGCTGCACGATTTCACCGCCCAGATGCTCCGCGACAGCCATGGCAACTACATGCGCTGGATGCACATCTCGCCGCAGCGTGTCGACGCCGACTCATTCGACCGCTTTGGCATCATTCAAATCTGCCCCGGAGGCGACAAGGAAAGGGACGCCGTGGGACGTCAGTGGGAACAGCGCTTGGAAGTGATGCGCGATTCCATGATTTACTTCCGCAACCATCCCAGCATCCTCTTCTGGGAAGCCGGCAACACGGTGGTCACCGTCGAACACATGCGGCAGATGGTTGCCCTCCGCAAGCAATGGGATCCCGATGGCGGCCGCGTCATCGGCGCTCGCGGCAATGACAACGTCGCGTTAAACACCGCCACCACCCCCATCGCCGAATTCTATGGCGTGATGATCGGCCAGGACCGGCGGACCGATGAGCTCTCGGGCCCCACCGCCATGTTCCGCGGATACAGCGCCGAGCGTCGCGACCGAGCGCCGCTCATTGAAACCGAGGACTTTCGAGACGAGGGCGCGCGCCGGTTCTGGGACGATTTTTCGCCGCCCTATTTTGGCTTCAAGAAGGGACCCAACGACACTTATCAATACACGTCCGAGAGCTTCGCCCTGGCCGCGGTCGCTCGCTATCGGGCTTATTGGGATAACCGCATTTCCAACCCCGACCCGGCTCACTCCAAGTGGTCGGGTTATGCGTCCATCTATTTCTCCGATTCGGACGCGGACGGACGCCAGGATTCCAGCGAGGTCTGCCGGGTCAGCGGCAAGGTGGATGCCGTTCGTCTGCCCAAGGAGATTTACTTCGCCCACCGTGTCATGCAGAATGAGCAGCCTGACATCCATATCCTTAGCCATTGGAGTTATCCGATTGGTCCAGACGCAAAGAAGACCGTGAAGATAATCTACGTCGTTGCCAATACGCAGTCGGTGGAGCTGTTGGTAAACGGCAAGTCCCACGGGGTAAACTCCCAGCCGGCGAATGCATATGTCTTTGCTTTCCCCGATGTTGAATTTGCACCCGGAAGCCTGAAAGCCGTGGGCAGGAACGACGGCAAATCGGTGGCCCAGGAGGAACTCACCACCGCCGGCCCGCCGGCGCAAATCAAACTCACGCCCACAGTCGGTCCGCAGGGCCTCGAAGCCGACGGCCAGGATGCGGCGCTCATTGACGTGGAAGTCGTCGATGCCAAAGGTCAGCGCTGCCCCACCGACGACGACAAAGTTGACTTTACCATCGCCGGACCCGGAATCTGGCGCGGCGGCTACAACAGCGGCAAGATCGATTCGACAAACAATCTCCACCTGAATACCGAATGCGGGATCAACCGTATTTCAGTCCGGTCGACTCTTTCGGCCGGCACGATTACAGTCACGGCCAGCCGTTCTGGTTTGAAGTCCGCACAGGTTAAGATCGTCGCCAAGCCAGTCAAGATAGTCGACGGGCTGGCCACCTTCATGCCGCAACATTTGCGGGGACCGGCGGAGAAATAAAAGCGCCGCGCACTGCCCGACTTGACGGGAGGTGGATTTCCAGGCACGATGGTACCAAAGGCGTAATGCGTCGATCCCATGCAAACGTACGCGTTTAGAGTAGTCGTGGAACCGGATGAGGGCGGCTACCACGCCTATTGCCCCGCGTTGCGCCAGTACGGCGCTGTTACGCAAGGGGCGACTAGAGAGGAAGCGCTCAAGAACATCAACGAAGTCGTCCGGATGATTGTGGACGAGTTGCTTGAAGATCAGATTCCGCTGCCTGCCGGTTCGTGTGATGACGTCGAGGTCTTCGAGGGGACGCGCGTTGCGGTGACCGTGTAGCCGGACATGGCCGTCGATTACTCGAAACTGCGGTCGCTCACCGCGCGGGAGATCATCCGATCTCTCCTCGCGGATGGATTTGTCCTTAGAGCGCAACGAGGCAGTCACCGGCGCTATCAACACTCGGACGGCCGCCGCGTGACTGTTCCGTACCACGGTTCGAGCGGATCATTCGTTCCGAAAACCTTGCGGAGCATGATCGAAGAACAGGCACGCTGGGCGGAAGAGGATCTGGAGCGCCTCGGGCTCATCGGCTGACTCCGTCTCACGCTGCCCAGATCACTTCACCAGCGACCAAGCCAAAGCGTGGGAGTTGATGCCAGGCGGGAAGTGAACGGTCAAGCCGGGTAGGTCGGGAAGCGACCACAAAGGAAGGCGCCTGAGTGTATAATGACCACGACCCGACAGTCCAAAATGAAAATTCCGGACATTTTCACCTTTGCGTTTGGCGCGATCCTCTTCCTGAGTTTCGCCAGTTCCGCCGCGGCCGCTTCGCCAGACCGCATCCGTGGTCCTGTTGATAGCGGCCGGACCCAGGCCGTGTCCTTCAATATCCACCCCTTGGCACAGCTGCGATTCGATCGGGGCGCCGTGGACCCGGCGATGCATATGGATCACACCCTGATCCTGTTCAAGCCGTCTTCAGCCCAACAAGCGGATCTCGACCAGTTGCTGGCCGATCAGCAGAATCCTTCCTCGCCGCTCTTTCGTCGCTGGTTGACGCCGGAAGAGTTCGGAAATCGCTTCGGCCTCAGCGCCAGCGATCATTCCAAGGTTGTGGCCTGGCTGGCTTCCGAGGGCCTCACCGTGAATGAATCCGGCCGGGCCCGGAACTGGGTTGCATTCAGCGGAACGGCAGCACAGGTTTCGAAAACTTTGCACACCTCGCTGCGGCGTTATCGCGTGGACGGCGAGACGCACTTCGCCAACAGTAACGATCCCGCAGTGCCGGAAGCTTTGGCCGATGTCGTGGGAGGTTTTCTCGGCCTGAACGACTTCTATCCCAAGCCGTTGGCCATTCCGGTTTCGCCGGAATTCAACAGCGGCACGAGCCATTACCTGGTTCCGGAAGACTACGCCACCATCTACAACCTTGCGCCGCTCTACCAGGCCGGCGTGGACGGCACCGGCCAGAGCATCGCGGTGGTTGGCGCGTCGGACATCTCCTTGAACGACATCCGCTCCTTCCGCACTCGCTACAACTTGCCCGCCAACGATCCCAAGCTGGTTCTTGTCGGAGCCGACCCCGGCGGCTTGGGCAGCAGCGCCAACCTGGAAGCCGACCTGGATCTGGAATGGGCCGGCGCCATCGCGCCGAAGGCCACCATCTATTTCGTGTACAGTGCAAACGCTTATACCGCACTGGTGCAAGCGATCAACCTGAACGTTGCGCCGATCATCAGCGTCAGCTTCGGAACCTGCGAGGTTAACTGGCCGCCACCTTACCGTTCCATGTTCCAGCAGGCGAATGCGCAAGGGATCACGATCCTGGCGGCATCGGGAGATTCCGGAGGGGCGGGATGCGATACGCAGGGTTCCGAACCACTGGCCACTCGCGGCATGTCCGTGGAATTTCCCGCGGTCCTGCCCGAGGTGACAGGAGTGGGGGGCACGCAGTTTGTGGAGGGTAGCGGCGCCTATTGGGCCACCACGAATTCGGCGAATTCCGGTTCAGCCCTTTCCTACATCCCCGAGAAAGCGTGGAACGAGTCGAGCACCACCGGCTTGGCGGCGACGGGCGGCGGCGTGAGCCGTTTCTATCCGAGGCCCGCTTGGCAGGCCGGTCCCGGTGTACCCAACGACAACTTCCGTCATGTCCCTGATGTGGCCATGAGCGCGGCCAGCCACGATGCCTATTACATCTACTTCGCCGGAACCTTCGGCGGGGTTGCCGGCACTTCGGCGTCCACGCCGTCATTTGCCGGTATCGTGGCCCTGTTGAACCAATACGTGGTCGCCAAAGGGCAGCAGGTGAAGCCGGGGCTGGGAAACATCAACCCGCAACTCTATCGCCTGGCGCAGGGCGCGCCGTCGGTTTTTCACGACACCACGGTGGGTGACAACCTGGTCCCATGCTCACAAGACAGCCCCGACTGCGTCACGGGGACCCTCGGCTACGCCGCTGCTCCGGGTTACGACATGGCCACCGGCTTGGGATCGGTGGACGCCAACGCTCTGGCGACTCAGTGGAATACGGCTACCAACGGGGTGAGGGTGACGCTGGTCTCCAGCGCCGCCAAAGGAACCCTCAACGACACGGTCGATTTGACCGCGACCGTGGCGGCTGCCTCCGGCATTGGTGTCCCTACCGGCACCGTGGCGTTCGTTGCCAATGGTGTCTCTCTCGGTTCCGTGCCACTAACCTCAGGCGGCACGGCGGTGCTGCCGGCGATTCCTCTGTACCTGCTTGGCACCGGCACCTCCACCGTGGCGGCCCAATACTCCGGCGACGCCGCCTTCAGCTCCGGCGGCGCGACCACGCGAATCCAGGTGACCTTGCCGGCCACCGGAGCCGCAGTCACGGTAACCGGGCCTAGCAGCGTTTGGCCAACCTTCCCCGACGCGCAAGGCCCGACCTGGTCGACCACGCTCACAGTGCACGAATCAGCGGGTGTCCCCGCAATGGTAACCGGATTCACCATTGATGGCGCAGCCCAACCGCTCTCGCAGTATTTCCCCTCGCCCACCATCACGGCCAAAGGCACGCTCAGCTCGATTATTCTGTTCCGGAATCTCGCCCCTCCGGTCACGCGCACTTTCGGCCTTACAGGTGTGGACGCCACCGGGCTGAATTGGTCGCGGCAACTTGTGGTGAGCTATTTCCCAGCCCCGATCAGTCAGAATTTCACCCTGATGGCCACCCCGCTGGCGATCGCCCAGAACACCTCCGCGGATTCTTCCTGCCAGTGGTCCACGCAAATCAACGTGGACGATCAGGACGGCTGTCTGAACGTAATGACCGGTTTCTGGGTGGGCGGCGCCAACCACGGCGTCGACCTGGCTTCCAAACTGGTGCCTGTCTTCGGAACCACCCGCATCGACGCCTGGGGAGGATTGCAGGGTGTGCTCTGCTTTGACGGAGTGACTCCCGGAGGAGTCACCAACATCGAGGTGGATTTTTCCACTGGCCTGATCGAGCAACTGACGGTCTCGTTCAGCGGCCCTCCGGCGAAACCCACGAAGATCACGGCGAATCCGGCGAGTGTCAGCATGACCGCCACCGGCTCCGCGCAAACCGCGGCAGGCACTTTGAACATAGGCCTTGCCGATACGAGCCAATCCTGGACGGCGTCCGTGTTCCCCGCCAATCGCAGCACCGCGTGGCTGAGTCTGTCGCAGATTTCGGGAACCGGCCCGGCGCAGGTTGTCCTGACGGCCAATCGCGCGGGATTCGAGCCGGGCGCTTATCGGGCCACCGTCGTTATCCAATCGCCCAACGCCATGCCGCAATACGTCAACGTGCCGGTGATGTTCGTGTTGGGCGCCGGTGCGTCCGCACCCAACATTCTTGCGGTGGTCAATGCCGCGACCTCCCAGCCGGGAAGCAGTCCTGGCGCACTGGTGTCGGTGTATGGCACCAACTTGGCCAGCGCGATCGCCGGAACCGTCGGCGCTCCGCTGCCGTATACGCTGGGCGGCGTGACGGCAACTATCAACGGTTTGCCGGCGCCGCTGCTCTATGTTTCGCCGAACCAGATCAATCTCCAGATTCCTTATGCTGCGGGCGCCGGCCCGGCGGTGATCGGCGTCACCAGTAATGGACTGGCGGGCGGACTGCAGACTCAACTTGTTGCGGCGAGTCCGGGAATCTTCCTGGAGAGCAACGGCAACCTGATCGGAAATCCGGTTCTGAAACCAGGGGACAGCTTTGCGCTCTACGCTACCGGTGTTGGCGAGATTTCGCCACAACTCAAGAGCGCCTGGTCACCAACGGCGGGAACCGCATTGTCCGGTTTGCCCAAACCACTGCTGCCCGTGTCGGTAACCGTCGGCGGTGTGCAGGCATTCGTCCCGTTCCTGGGTATCACACCGGGTTTGGTCGGCACCGCGCAGATCAATTTCACGGTGCCGATGTCGGTTCCGGCGGGCAAGCAGCCGGTAGTGGTGACCGTTGCGGGGGTATCGAGTCCGGCGGGGAATATCACGGTTCAGGCTCCGTAGCGGGGACCACACCCCTACTTCACCAGCGCCGCCGACGTGGCGCACGCACTCTTGCGTGCCGTGTCGGCACTCGTGCCGACATGCTGTGCGGCCGCCAAGCGTCGAGAAGAGTCTCGACGCGGCACGCAGGAGTGCGTGCGCCACAGTACCGTACCGCGGCCCGCAATCCTAACGGCACTTGCCAAGGTCAGGCGGCACGCTCATAAACAACCCTACCCTCGCGGGCGGCGGGCCAATAAACCGTGTTCACGACGTGCTTGTATCGCTCGAACCGCGCCGTTGTCGAGACCACAATGTCCGTCGGCAGTTCACAATCGATCAGGGCTACGTACAGTTCGGCGGCGCGCTTGCGCGGGTCATCAACTTCGCGGAACAACACCATGAGGTCGAGGTCGCTGCCTTCTCGCGCATCGCCACGCGCATGCGACCCGAAGAGGATGATTCTCTCGGGCGAGAATCTGGCGGTGATGCGATCCACAATCTCGTCGATGGCGGCTTGGGCAGTCATCTAATTGTGATGATACCGCGCTCGCCCACGGGATTTCGGCTACTTCACCAGCGCCGCCGATTTCCCCGCGAACTCCAGCACCCACGTCGGGAAAATTCCCAGCAGCAGTGTGCCTATCGCCGGAAGAATCAACGCGGCCCGCAATCCCGGCGATAACGGCTCGGCATTGGCCGTGGCTTCGCTCGGCTCGCGCATGTACATCATCACCAGGATGCGCAGATAGTAGTACGCTGCCACGGCGCTGTTGAGCAGGCCCAGCACCGTCAGCCACACCAGGTGCGATTCCAGCGCCGCTTTGAAGATGTAAAACTTGCCGAAGAAGCCGCCGGTGAGCGGCACGCCGATCAGCGAGAGCAGGAAGATCGAGAGCATGGCGGCCGTCAGCGGCTGCTTCTGGCCCAGGCCGGCGAAGTCCTCGATGTTCTGATAGCGCTCGCCGCGCCCGGAGAGGTGGCTCACCACCGAGAACGCCCCGATGTTCATGAGCGCGTACGCCGCCAGGTAGAACATCGCCGCCGCCGTGCCCACCTGCGAGCGCGCCGTGAGCGCCACCATCACGTAACCGGCGTGCGTGATCGAGCTGTAGGCCAGCATGCGCTTGATGTTGGATTGCGCCAGCGCCGCGAAGTTTCCGATGGTCATCGAGAGCAGCGCCGAAGCCCACACCAGCGGCTGCCAGCCGCCGCCGATCGGCTCGAACGCGGTCATGAAGATCCGCAGGAACACCGCGAACGCCGCGGCCTTGGGACCGGCTGAAAGGAACGCCGTCACCGGCGTGGGCGCCCCCTGGTACACGTCCGGCGCCCAGATCTGGAAAGGAGCGGCCGAGACCTTGAACCCCAGCCCCACAAACATCAGGGCTGCCGCCACCCCGATGAATACCGGCGACGGCGCGTTTTGCCCTGAAATTACGCCGCGCGCGGCGGTCAGGTTGACGGTGCCGGTCGAGCCATAGATCAGAGCCACGCCGTACAGGAAAAAGGCCGTCGCGAACGAGCCCAGCAGGAAATACTTCAGCGCGGCCTCGTTGGAGCGCTTGTCGTCGCGGAAATACCCGGCCAGCACGTAGCTCGCAATGGATGAAATCTCCAGGCCGATGAACACCATGATCAAGTCGTTGGCCGCCGCCATCAGGCACTGGCCGGCGATCGAAAACAGCAGCAGCGCGTGATACTCGCTGGTCTCGGCGTCCTGCCGCGCCAGAAAGCGGTAGGACGGCAGAATGGTCAGAATCCCCACCCCCAGCACCAGCACGCGGAAGAATGTGGCGAAGCCGTCGACTATCAACATGCCGCCGAAAGCCGGGCCGGCCTGCGTGTACGCCCACACCGCCCCGCCAATGGCCGCGATGAGAGCGGCTATGCTCAAGTGCCCGAAGCTTTTCGAAGAGCGCCGGTGGAGAATCGGGTCGAGCACCATCAGCAACGTGCCCATCACGGTGAGAATTATCTCAGGCAGGAAGCGGATGAGGTCGGAGGCGTTGAACCCGAAACTAGCGGACATTGGCGGCCTCCACCGGCATCCGCGACGGTTGCCCCATGTGCGCTGGCATCCGCACCTGGAATGGCACGTTCACCTGCGTCTGCTCCAGCACACGCGCGGTGGTCCTGCTGACGGGCGGCAGGAACGATTGCGAATAGACGCCCATCCACACCATCATCACGATGAGCGGAATCACCACCGCCCACTCGCGCGGGTTGAGGTCGGCCACGCGCCGCCGCACCTCCTCCTTCACCTCGCCGTAGAACACGCGCTGGTACAGCCAGAGCATGTAGCACGCCGAGAGGATCACGCCGATGGCGGCGTAGATGGCCCACTTGAAATTGGCGATAGCCGCGCCCTGGAGCACCAGAAACTCGCCCACGAAATTGTTCAGCATGGGCAGGCCGATGCTCGCCAGCGTGGTGACCAGAAACGCCGTCGAAAGCCATGGCGCCGCGGTCGCCACTCCACCGTAATCGGAGATCTCGAGCGAATGACGCCGCTCATAAAGCAGTCCCACGAAGACGAACAGGGCGCCGGTGGAAATGCCGTGGTTCAGCATCTGGTAGACCGCGCCATCCAGGCCCATCTGCGTGAACGAGAAAATCCCCAGCACGACAAAACCGAGGTGGCTCACCGAAGAGTACGCCACCAGCTTCTTCATGTTGGGTTGCACCATCGCCACCAACGCGCCGTAGATGATCCCGATGATCGCCAGCACCGCGATCCACGGCGCGCAGGCTCGCGCCGCGCCCGGAAACAGCGGCAGGCAGAAGTGCAGGATTCCGTAAGTGCCCATCTTCAGCATCACGGAAGCCAACATCACGGAGCCCGCCGACGGGGCTTCCACGTGCGCATCCGGTAGCCATGTGTGCAGCGGGAAAAGCGGGACCTTGATGGCGAACGCCGCAAAGAACGCCAGGAACAGCAGCATCTGCTCGCCGGGAGCGAACGCCAGCTTGCCGCTCGAAATCATGTCCACAAGGGCCGGGTAGCTGAACGTCTGCGCGCGATTGTAGAGGTAGATGATGGCGGCCAGCATCAGCACCGAACCGGTCATGGTGAACAGAAAAAACTTCACCGCGGCGTAGATGCGGCGCTCGTGGCCCCAGATGCCGATCAGGAAGTACATGGGCACCAGCGAGACTTCCCAGAATACGTAGAACAGAAACAGGTCCTGCGCCAGGAACACGCCCACCAGCCCGAATTCGAGCAGCAGCAGAAACGCGTAAAACTCCTTCACGCGGTTCTCGATGGAGCGCCAGGAAATCAGCACGCAGATGGGCGTTAGGAACGTCGAAAGCAGCACCAGCCACAGGCCCACACCGTCGGCCGCCACGTGGTAGTGAATGTTGGGCGTAGCGATCCACGGCACGTCCAGGGTGAGTTGCTCGCCCGCCGCGCCGCGGTCGAATACTATCGGCAAGGCCAGTGATGCCGCGAACGTCGCCAGCGAAATGGCGATGGCCCACATCCGGCTGCCTTGCGGCGAAGAACGCGGGACCAGCAGCGCGATCAGGAATCCCGCCAGCGGCAGCGCCAGAACCAGGGTCGGGAGGTTCATCGCAGGCCTCCCGCGATCCCCATCGCCACGATGAGAAGCACCGAGCCGAACAGCACCCACGTAGCGTAACTGCGGATGTTGCCGGATTGCATGAGCCGCAGCACGCCGCCGATGTTGCGCGCGCGCGCGGCAACGCCGTTCGCCGCGCCGTCGATCAACCCCACGTCCGCGGCCTTCCAAAGCACCTCGCGCGAGCCGTTGACCACTGGATTCACCATCGCCGCGGCGTAGATCTCGTCCACGAAGTACTTGTTGTAGACCAGCGTGTAGAGTCCCTTCACGCTCGCCGCGAATGAATCCGCCAGGGCCGGCCGGGCCACGTACATCAGCCAGGCCAGCGCGATGCCGATCACCCCCGCCGCGGTGGAGATCGCCATCAGGGCGCGATCCTCGTCACCGCCCGCGGCCCCGAGAAACTCAGGGACCTTGAAGGCGAACCCGCCGCCGATCGACAGCAGCGCCAGCACGGCCAGCGGAACCAGCATCACGGGCGGCGATTCGTGCGCGTGCTCGTGCCCGCGGTATTCGCCGAAGAATGCCAGGAACATGGCCCGGAAGACGTAGAACGCGGTCAGGCCGGCGGTGATCGTGCCGGCCCAATACATCCAGGGCGCATAATGGTGCGCCGCGAGCAAAATGGCGTCTTTGCTGAAGAAGCCCGCGAAGGGCGGGACGCCCGCGATGGCCACGGCGGCGCACATCATGGTCCAGAAGGTCCACGGGATCTTCTTGCGCAGGCCGCCCATGTTGCGCAGGTCCTGCTCGCCCGCAAGCGCGTGGATCACGCTGCCTGACCCGAGGAACAGCAGCGCTTTGAAAAACGCGTGCGTCACCAGGTGGTAAATCCCCGCCGAGAACGCGCCGGAGCCCACTCCCAGGAACATGTACCCAAGCTGCGAAACCGTGGAATAGGCGAAAACTTTCTTGATGTCGTTCTGCGCCAGCCCGATGGTCGCGGCGAAGAACGCGGTGGCCACGCCGATGATGGCGATGGTCTCCGCGGCCGCCGGGGCATGCGCGTAGATCGCCCACGACCGCGCCGTCATGTAGACCCCCGCGGTCACCATGGTGGCGGCGTGGATCAGCGCGGAAACCGGCGTGGGCCCCGCCATGGCGTCGGGCAGCCACACATACAGCGGAAGCTGCGCCGATTTCCCGCACGCCCCCAGCATTAGCAGCAGGCCGATGATGGTGAGCGTCGCCTCCGGCGCCCCCGGCGCCCGCTGGAAGACCGTGGCGAAATCGAGCGATCCGAAATTCTTCACCATGTAAAACATGGCCAGCGAGAAGCCGAAGTCGCCGATGCGGTTCACGATGAAGGCCTTGTTGCCGGCGTCGGTGGCGAACTTCTTGTCGAAGTAAAAGCCGATCAGCAGGTAGCTGCACAGGCCCACGCCCTCCCACCCGACGAACATCACCAGGTAGTTCGAGGCCAGCACCAGCACCAGCATGAAAAACATAAAGAGGTTCAGAAAGGAGAAGAACCGGTAGTAGCCCCCTTCATGCGCCATGTAGCCGATGGAATAAATGTGGATCACGGAGCCGATCCCGGTTACCACCAGCAGCATGACGATGGTGAGCCGATCGACCGCGAAATCGCAGCCGACATCGACCACACCGCTCCGGATCCAGGTGAAATAGTGCTCGCTGTAAGCGCCGTTGAGAGGTCCGAGCGCTAGGATGGTCTTCAGCACCCACGCGAAGGAAAGCACCACGCTGCCGATCGCGACGGTGTTGACAAGCCCCTTGGAAAACCGGCGGCCGAAGAGGCCGTTGATCAAAAAGCCCGCCAGCGGGAGTACCGGTATGAGCCAGAGTTGCATCTAATTCTTCATCGAATCGACGTCATCGATATTCAAAGTCCCGCGGTTCTTGAAAACCGTCAGGATGATCGCCAGCCCCACGGCCGCCTCGGCCGCCGCCACCACCATCACGAAGAACGCGAAGAGGTGCCCATTCACTTCCTTGAGCTGGTAGGAAAACGTCACAAAGCTCAGGTTCACGGCGTTGAGCATGAGCTCGATGGACATGAACACCGTGATGACGCTGCGCCGGAACAGGAAGCCCGCCACGCCCAGCACGAACAGCACCGCGCTCAGCGTCAGAAACCAGGAAATCGGGACCGCCGTCATCTCAGTCCATCTCCTTTCGCGCCAGAACAATGGCGCCCAGGATGGCGATCAGGATCAGGACGGAAGTCACCTCGAAGGGCAGCAGGTAGGTGGTGAACAGCGCGCGGCCGATATCCAGCGGCGTGCCGTGCGTGAAGCCGCCGAAGTGCACCGCGACGCTTCGCGGGAAGAGGCGCTGCACGAAATACGCCAGCAGGCCGAGCAGCGCGATCAGCAGCGGCGCGCCCAGCAACTGCGCCATGAACGACCGGCCGCGCTTGGACTCCGCTCCCGCGTTCAACAGCATGATCACGAACACGAACAGGACCATGATGGCGCCCGCGTACACGATCACCTGCGCGGCCGCGATGAACTCCGCGCCCAGCAGCAGGTACAGAACCGCCAGCGAGCCCATGACGCCGACTAGCGAGATGGCGCTCGAAATCGGATGCGTCTGCACCACCACGTTGATGGCGCACACCACCGCGATCACAGCGAAGATCAGGAAGAGAATGACGTCCATTTCACGAAAACCACGCAATCAGAAAGCCGGTCACCAGCAGGTTCGCAACCGCGACCGGGAAAAGGAACTTCCACGTGAAGCCCATGAGTTGGTCATAGCGCAGCCGCGGCAGCGTGCCGCGAACCCACATGAAAGTGAAGAGCACCAAACCCGTCTTGGCGCAGAACCAGAACAACGGCAGCAGCCATTGCTGGACCACCGGCAGCAGAAAAACCGCCGCTATCACCAAAAAGGCTGCGCCAAACACCGGCAGCGTCAGCCGGTCCCGCCGGCGGCCCGGGTGCATGCCATGGTAAAGCGCCACTGCGCCCGCTCCCGCAAAGAGGATCGCCGGCACCAGGCTCGATCCGTATTTCGCCGGCCAGGGCGCCACCCAGCCGCCCAGAAACAGCACCGTCGCCATCGAGCTGACCGTGATCATGTTGGCGTATTCGGACATGAAGAACGACGCGAACTTCATGCTGCTGTACTCCACGTGGAAGCCGGCCACCAGCTCGTTCTCGGCTTCCGGCAGATCGAACGGCACGCGGTTGGTCTCGGCGAAGCCCGCGATCAGAAAAATGAGGCAGCTCAGAATCTGCGGAAACGGACCGTGCAGGACGTTCCAGTGCAGGATACCGCCCTCCTGGCTCTCCACCAGTTTCCGCAGGCTCAGGGTGTTGGAAATCAGCAGCGGCGCGGCGATGGCCAGCGAGAGCGGCAGCTCGTAGCTGATCATCTGCGCCGAGCTGCGCAGTCCCCCGAGCAGCGCGTACTTGTTGTTCGACGACCAGCCGGCCAGCGCGATTCCGTATACCCCCATGGATGAGACCGCCAGCACGAACAGCACCCCGATGTTCAAATCGGTGAGCTGCATCCACGTCCGGTAGCCCGCCACCTCGATGGTGGGGCCGAACGGAATCACCGAAATCGGAAGCAGCGCCATGGTCATGGCGATGAACGGCGCCGCCAGGTACAGCGGCCTGTTCACGTACGGTGGTATCAGGTCCTCTTTGGTCATGAGCTTGATCACGTCCGCGATCGGCTGCAAAAGACCGTGCGGGCCCACGCGATACGGCCCGGGACGCACCTGGATGTGCGCAAGCACCTTCCGCTCCACCCATTGCAGGTAGAGAAGCGTGCCCAGGAGGGCCGCAAACACCACCACGGTCTTGATCAGGCTGATGACGATAAACGAGTCCATTTACCGGCTCAAGCGACTTTCCACCACCGAATTCAGAACCCTAGAATAACGCCCGAGCGTGCCGGACGCGAACAACCCGTTGTGGTCGGAATGCGCCAGCTCGGGCCGGCTTTCAACGGGTATGCGCCCGTTGACTGGCCTCGTCTGCGCCGCCCCGCCGGTGGCGATCACCGGCATGGGAATATCGTAACCGCGAACCGTCTTGCGGATCTCCTCCCACGCCGCTTCCGGCGTCCATGGGCCGAGCGCCGCCGCCGCGCCCATCTCGCGCGCAATGAACCCCATGATTTCGAGGTCCGGCTTCGCCCCCATGGTGTTCACCGCGCGCTTCAGGCGCTGCACTTCACCGGTGACGTTGGTGACGGTGCCGTTCTTTTCGTACGCGCACGCCGCCGGCAGCACCACATCCGCCACTTGCGCCGTCTCGGTCAAAAAGAGATCCTGAACAAGCATGAAGCCCGCACGCCTGGCCCCTGGCCCCTGGCCCCCGGCCCCTTTCCACGGGTTCGCCCCCACCACCCACAGCACGCTCAAATCCGTTTCCAGCATCTCGCCCACGCGCATGCCGCCTTCACCCGGCGTCACCCCCATGTCCACCGCGCCGCGCGAGTTCGAGTAGTCCAGCAGGCAGAGGTATTTCACCGGGATCGCCAGCGATTCGCCGAAGCTCACGAGCTTGCGAATCTCGTCGCCCTGGTACGAGTCGTCGAACAGCATCACCAGTTCGGGCTCGGAGCCGAGCTGGCCGCGGAGGGATTCGTAGTCGCCGCCGCGCACGATGGCGGTGGCGTAGTGGTCTTCGCGGACGGCTTTCGGCGTCACGACGTAGATGTGCGCGCGGTGGTGCCGGTAGTTGGCGCGGATCTGATACGAGAGCAGGGGATGTTCCAGCGCCAGGTCGGCGCCGAGGATGAGAAAGGCTCTGCGCTCGTAAAGGTCCGCGACGGTGGCAAGCTGGCCGCCGCTGCCGCTCAGCGCATCCAGCAGGGTCGCCACGTCGCCGGTACGGTGATGGTCGATGTGGTTGGTGCGCAGCACCTGGCGCGCGAATTTCTGCAAATAGAAATTCTCTTCGTTGGTGGTGTGGTTGGAGCCGATCACGCCAAAGCTGCCGCCATCCGCAATGGTCTGGTTGAACCGGTCCGCCACCGTCTCCAGCGCCTGCGCCCAGGAGACCTCTTTAAGCTTGCCGTTCACGCGGATCAACGGCGCTTGGAGGCGCTCCGGATGATCGTAGAAATCGAACCCGTAGCGTCCCTTGATGCACAGGAACTCGCCGTTGATGCCGGAGCGGTCGCGGTTGTTGCCGCGGATGATGCGGTCGTCGCGCACGCCCAGCGTCGTCTTGCATCCATCCGAGCAGTGCGCGCAGATGGTTCCCACGTGGGTCATCTCCCACGGCCGCGTTTTGTACCGGTAGTCTCCGCTGGTGAGCGCGCCCACCGGGCAGATGTCGATGCACGCCCCGCATTCGTCGCACTCCAGGTGGTCGCCCTGGTTGGGAGCGATCTCCGACAACACCCCGCGATTGATCACCCCCAGCGCGTTGACCCCCAGCCCTTCGTTGCAGATGCGCACGCAGCGGAAGCACAGAATGCAGCGCGGCGCATCGTAGAACACCACCGGCGAGAACTGCTTTTCCGGTGTGTGAACTTTTTCCTCCGTAAAGCGGCTTTCCCCTACGCCGTAGCGGAAAGTCATGTCCTGCAATTCGCACTCGCCGCCCTTGTCGCACACCGGGCAATCCAGCGGGTGGTTGGTGAGCAGGAATTCCAGCATGTACTTGCGCGCGGCGGCCACTTGCGCCGTCTCGGTCCTTACCACCATGCCTTCGGAAACGGGGAGCGTGCAGGCCGTCATCAGCTTCGGCATCTTCTCCACTTCCACCAGGCACATGCGGCAGGCGGCTTGCAGCGTCAGCCCCTCGTAATAGCAGAACGACGGGATCTCGATGCCCGCCTGCTTGGCGGCGTCGATCACCAGCGTTCCCGGCGCCGCTTGCACCGCCCGCCCGTCGATCGTGAGCTTGACCAGATCAGCCATTTAGATCCCACAGTGGCGCCGGCGGTCTTGCCGCCGGTGATCTTCGGTCGTCGAAAGAGCCGGCGGCAAGACCGCCGGCGCTACACTTCCCGCTCAGATGTTCCTCGAACTCGCTCCGGAACTTCTCCACAATCGAGATCATCGGCATGGCGGCCGCGTCGCCCAGCGGGCAGAACGTGCGCCCCAGCATGTTCCTGGCGATGTCCCCGATCAAATCGATGTCGCCGCGCGTCCCGCCGTCGTCGTGGAACCGCGCCAGAATCTTGCGCAGCCAGGTGGTGCCCTCGCGGCACGGAATGCACCAGCCGCAGCTTTCGTGCGCGTAAAAGCGCATGAGGCGCATGGCGGCTTTCACCATGCAGGTGTCTTCATCCATGATGATTACGCCGCCCGAGCCGAGCATGGTCTTCCTCGCCGCCATGGCGTCGTAGTCCATGGTGAGGCCCTCGCACTCCCGCGCCGTGAGCACCGGGCAGCTCGATCCGCCCGGAATGAACGCCTTCAGCTTCCTCCCGTTGCGAATGCCGCCGCCCACCTCCTCGATCATCTGCTTCACCGGGAAACCCATGCGCAATTCGTAGACGCCGGGCTTGTTGACGTGGCCGGTAAGACAAGTCATCTTGGTTCCGCCGGCTCTCGGCACGCCCAGCGTCGCGAACGCCGCGCCGCCGTCGCGAAGAATCGCCGGCACCGCGCAGAACGTCTCCACGTTGCTCAGCACGGTGGGACACTGAAAAGCGCCCACCACCGCCGGAAACGGCGGCCGGATGCGCGGTATCCCGCGCTGGCCTTCGAGCGATTCCAGCAGCGCCGATTCCTCGCCGCACTCGTAGGCCCCCGCGCCGGTGTGCGTGTAGAGATCGAAATCGAACCCCGTGCCCTGGATGTTTTTCCCCAGCCAGCCGTTCGCGTACGCCTCGGCGATCGCCTGGTCCATGATCTCGATCAGGTAGCGGTATTCGCCGCGGACGTAGATGTAACCGGCGTGCGCCCCCACCGCCAGGCCCGCGATCAGCACGCCTTCGATCAACTGGTGCGGGTCGTTTTCCATCAGGACGCGGTCTTTGCAAGTGGCCGGCTCGCTCTCGTCGGCGTTCACCACGATGTATTTCGGCTTGGGCGAGGTGCGCGGCACGAAGCTCCACTTCATTCCCGCCGGGAAGCCGGCCCCGCCGCGCCCGCGCAGGTTCGAGATCTTAACTTCCTCGATGATCTCCTCCGGCTTCATCCCCGCGGCCTTCAGAAACCCCTGGTAGCCGTCGGTGGCCAGATACGTGTCGAGCGAAGCCGAGTTCGGCAGGCCGAAGCGGCGCGAAAGCACCCTGGTCTCGAGCGGGCTGGGTTCGTTGTACAGCATCGCTTAGGGCTTCTTCCTCAGGCTCTCCAGAAGCTGGTCCAGTCTCTCGGGCGTCACGAAGTGGTGGAAATCGTAATTCACCTGGATGGCCGGCGCCCACGAGCAGGCCCCTATGCATTCCACTTCCTCCAGGGAAATCTGCCCGTCTTCGGTCACTTCCTTGTGCCCGATACCCAGCTTCTTGCAGGCGTGTTCCCACAGCTTGTCGCCGTCGTTGAGCAGGCAACTGATATTGGTGCAAACCTGCACGTGGTATTTCCCCAGCGGCTTGCGGTGCAGCATGGAGTAATACGAAAGTACCTCGTTCACCTGCAACGCGGTCACGCCCACGCGCCTAGCCACCTCCTCGATCAGCTCGTCGGAAATGTGGCCCAGCTCATCCTGCGCGTAGAGCAGCATCGGAACCATCGCCGCGCGCTGCCGTCCCGGAGGATAGCTCTTCAGGAGTCTCTCGAACCTGGCTTCGAGTTGTGGAGAGAAGGTCATCAGCGGTCCGTATCGCCCAGTATAAAATCCATGCTGCCGATGGAAGCAATCACGTTCGCGAGCAGAGTGCCTTCTACCATTCTAGGCAACGCCTGCAGATTGCCGAAGCTGGGCGTCCGCATGTGTACGCGGTAGGGCTTGGCCGTTCCGTCGCTCACCACGTAGAAACCCAGCTCCCCGCGCGGCGACTCAATCACCTGGTAAACTTCTCCCTCCGGCACCCGGAAGCCCTCGGTCACGATCTTGAAGTGATAAATCAGGGCCTCCATCTGGGTCTTCATCTTTTCCCGGTCGGGCAGCACCACGTGCTGGTCCTCGGCTTTCCACGGCCCTGAAGGCATGCCGTCCATCGCCTGCCGGACGATGCGCGCGCTCTGCCGCATCTCTTCGACGCGCACCTGGTAGCGCGCGTAGACGTCGTTTTCCGTGCGGGTGGGCACTTCGAAATCGAACTTCTCGTAGCTCGTGTAGGGCTCGTCTTTGCGCGCGTCCGTCTTCAACCCCGCGGCCCGCAGCATGGGCCCGGTGACGCCCAGGTCCAGCATGTCTTCGAGCGCGATCACGCCCACCCCGCGGGTGCGGCCGATCCAGATGCGGTTGTTGGTCAGCAGGTCTTCATACTCGTCGATGCGGCTCGGAAAAACGTCGATGAATTTCCGGATCCGCTGGTGCCAGCCGCGCGGTGGCTCCAGCGCCAGCCCGCCGATACGGAAATAGCTGGTCATCATCCGCTGTCCCGAGAACATCTCGAAGATGCGCAGAATATCTTCCCGCTCGCGGAAGCAGTAGAGAAACACGCTCATGGCGCCGATATCCAGCGCGTGCGTTCCCAGCCACACCAGGTGGCTGTTCAGCCGCGTCAGCTCCGTCAGCATCACCCGCATCCACTGCGCCTGCGGCGGGATCTCCAGTCCCAGCAGCTTCTCTACCGCCAGGCAGTAGCCCAGGTTCATCGAAAGCGGCGCAAGGTAGTCTACGCGGTCCGTCAGCGTCACCGCCTGCTGGTAGGTCTTGACCTCGAACTCTTTCTCGATGCCGGTGTGCAGGTAGCCAATGTCCGGCTGGCAGTTGACGATGTTCTCGCCGTCCAGTTCCAGCAACAGCCGCAGCACGCCGTGCGTCGAGGGGTGCTGCGGCCCCATGTTGAGCACCATGCGGCGCGGACCGGCCGCCGGCTGGCCGTCTTCCAGCGACGCCATGAACTGCCCTGGAACGCCCGGTTCGCTCATCTTCTAAACCCTCGACCCCCTGACCGGATAGTCCTTCCGCAACGGATGGCCTTCCCAATCGTCCGGCAACAGGATGCGCCGCGGATCGGGATGATTCACGAACTGGATACCGAACAGGTCGAACACCTCGCGCTCGTACCAGTTCGCCGAGCGCCATACCGACGTGACCGATTCGATCACCGGGTCTTCGCCGCGCACGCGGCACTTCAGCCGCAGCCGCTGGTTGGACTCGATCGAGTGCAGGTGGTAGACCACCTCGAACCGCGGTTCCGCCGGATAACGGTCCACCGCCGTCACCGTGCTCAGACGAACAAATTTCCGATCGTACTTGAGGAACCCGCAGACGCTCACGATCCTGGCCGGCGGGATTTCGAGCGTCAGTTCCTTGCGGTCGTATTTGCCGCCCCTCACCGCGTCGGCGTCAAACGCCGCCACGGCCGCGGCCACGGGATGCTCTCGCAAATTGTCGGGTAGCATTTCGAATCGTTACGTCTTCCGTTTGGAGCGGTCCGGCTCCGCCCAATCCAGCGCACCCTTTTTCCAGATGTAGAAGAATCCGGAAAGGATCAAGATCACAAACACGAGCATCTCGACAAATGCGAACATCTTCAGCTCGCGATAAACCACTACCCAGGGGTACAGGAAGATGGCTTCGATATCGAACAGAATAAACAGCATCGCCACCAGGTAGAATTTCACGCTGAAACGCTGCCGCGCATCGCCCGTCGGCGTGATGCCGGATTCATACGGCGTGTCCTTGATCTTGTTGCGAACACGCTTCCCCAGCACGAACGACGCAGTCAGCAGTCCGGCCGCCAGAGCCATGGCCGCGAGAGCTTGCACCAGCACTGGGAAATACAACTCCGTGAGGGACTTAGGCACGTGAAATTTGACTATAATTGGTGTAAAAGAGGGGTGTCAACCAAGCATGCCCATCGACATCGTAGTGAATGGCCAGCGCCAAACCGCCCCGGAAGGTCAGACCCTCCTTGGCCTGCTGCGCCAGTTGGAGTTGGACCCCGCGCGCGTCGCCGTGGAACTGGATCGGCGCATCGTCAAGCAGCCGCGGTGGGCCGAAACGGTTCTCCACCCCGGCGCCCGGCTCGAGATCGTGCAGTTCGTCGGCGGCGGGTAGGGGCTAGTGGCGCAGACGATCGCTTTTGGTCGTCTGCGTCGTTTGTGAGCAGGCAGGCCACAGAAAACGATGGCCTGCCCCACCAACCGATTACACGAAGCTCCGGATGGCGGTCACTTCGCTATCATGCACGTCGAACACGGTGTAAAGCTTGGTGATCTGCAGCAGGTCTTTCACCCGCTTGGTGAGGTTGAGCAGCTTCAACTGCCCGCCCCCGTTGGTCACCGAAGTGAAGCCCGACACCAGCTCGCCGATTCCCGAGCTGTCGATGTAAGATACCTCTCCCAGGTTGAGCAGGATCTTCTTCTGGCCCTTGCCCACCATTTCGCGCAAGCTGTCGCGCAATGCGCTGGAACCCTCACCCAGGGTGATCCGCCCCGCCACATCCACCACGCTCACGTCACCGATCTGCCGAATGTTCAACTTTACGCTCACTGAATGTTCCTCCTGGCCGAAAGCTTTCGTTTCTACTTAGACACCAAGTACCTCACCAAAGTTACCTCGGTCCCCCTAGGCTCCAGGCGCCGGATCTGGAACTCATCCATAAACGAACGGACGAGGAACAGGCCGCGTCCCGAGGTGCGCAGCAGGTTCTCCGGCGACCGCGGATCGGGCAGGTGGGAAGAATCGAATCCCTCGCCTTCGTCCGCGATCCGCACTGTGAACCGCTTCGCGTTCTTGACCACCGAAAACCGCACCTTCTTGTTGGCGTTATACCGGTTGCCGTGCACCACTGCGTTCACCATCGATTCCCGCACGGCCATTCCGATCTTCATCAGGTCCTCTTCGTCAAAACCTGCCCGTTGAGCCGCGCCCACCGCCAACTCCTCGGCGCTGTCCACGCTCTCCAATGTGGAGTCCAGTGACCGTTCCAGAGTTTCCGGTGCCTGCTGCGAGTCTTCCCGCATACACAGAACGGCCCCAATGCGTGGCCAAAGCGAATCGTCAGAATAAATTACCGGTGCCATAAAAGTCAAGAAGCATCCCGCCGGTCTTGCCAGCCTGTCACGCTCGCCGGCGAATTGCATCCTTATCGATGGAAGCCATTATGGAAGTTCGCATTCAACATCTCGGTAACGCCAGGTTCGAAGCCGGCACGCGCGGTCATCGCGTGATCTGCGACCAACCGCCTGATAACGGCGGATCGGACGGCGGCATGACGCCGCCGGAGTACCTGCTCGTCTCGCTGGGGGCCTGCGCGGGGTTCTACGCCGCGCATTATCTGAAGACCAGATCTTTGCCCTCCCAAGGTTTGGAAATCAAGGTGACCGCGGAGAAAGCGTCGCAACCGGCGCGGCTTGGACGCCTCCGGATTGAGGTGACTGCGCCTGGGTTGGACCCGCACCACGAAGCCGGCATCTTACGCGCAGTAAAGGCGTGCCTGATCCACAACACGCTCCTGAGTCCGCCCGCGATCGAAACCGTGGTGAATGCCGCCGCGAGGTCGGCGTAAGCTGACGGCCGTCGCACCGGCCCGGGGGACTGGCCCCGGTGCAGACACGCTACAATCGTGGCGTGGACCAGCAAGGCGAGACCGAACTCGCACGCGCGCTCGTCGCCGGCCAGCCGGAAGCCTTCGAGAAATTCGTCGGCCATTTCCGATCCAAGGTGTTCCACTACAGTTGGCTGATGTGCGGCCGGCCGGAAGACGCCGAGGAAGTCGCCCAGGAAACCCTGCTCAAGGTCTTCGAGAATTTCGACCAGCTTCGCGAGCCGGAGCGCGTCCGGCCGTGGGTTTTCCGCATCGCCAAGAACGCCTGCCTCATGCAGCGCCGCAAGAGCGTCTTTGCGCCGGCTTACGAGCTTTCGCTCGGCGACGTGCCGCCCGCCGAAGAAGTGGCCGATGGAGCGCGCCCGCCCGATCTCGAGCTTCTGCGCTCTGAGTTGCGCAATGTTCTCGACCGCGTCATCGCGGAACTGCCGCCGGCTTACCGCGCCGTGGTGTTGCTGCGCGACATCGAAGAACTCTCCACCGAAGAGACCGCCCAGATCCTGGATCTGAGCACCGACGTCGTAAAGACCCGGCTGCACCGCGGCAGGCTTGCCATGCGCCAGACGCTCGACTGCTATCTCCACAACCGTTGCCTGGAAGACCAGCCCAGCCCCAATCCCACCGCCTTGAGCCAAAAAGAGCGCGACGAGCTGTATTCGATGTGGCAAAACAAGGCCGCGGCAAGCTTTCAGCCTTCAGCTATCAGCATTCAGCCACACCGGCGCGGCTGATCGCTGAAAGCTGGCTACGTGGGCCACTGTCTCAGAAGGAACGGAAACACCGCCTGGATGAGCTGGATTCCCATGGCGGTGGCGGCGTCGATATTGTTGTCACGGACCGGCGCCACGATCTTCACCAGAGAAGTATCGCTGCGACGGTAGCGAATGGAGTCCACCACCAGCCAGAACTTCGCCCAGTACTCACTGGCGATGATGCGGCGGTGACTCTGGTACCAGTACAACACCACGCTCTTGTCGTCTCCGTGCTCCACCACGTAGCGGTTGATCGCGATGGGCACGTCCCAGCCGGAAACGCGAATGGTCTGCCTCCCGGTCTCCACGGGCTCCCAGCCCGAACCAGGCAGGCAGTTCTTCGGCGAGTGCGGCGCCTGGCCATACCGCTGCGTCTTGAAGTATGCAATGAACAAGAAGGCGTAGCCGCTTCGGGAGGGGTTGACGTACACGCGGTTGAGCGTGTCGTCGGCTCTCAAAATCTCCTGGACTTCTTTCTCAGTCGGCATGTCCCGCGCCATGGCCCATCCGCCGAACGCCCGCGGGAACAGCGCCAGCGGCGAGACCACAGGCGCCCGCTCGCCGCGCGAGGCGACGGCGTAGAACGCGGTGGCCTGAAGCAGCAGCACCACCGTTAAGACCCCCACAGGCCGGTTGCTCGGAAAACTCATGGGTTTCTCCTGGCCTCCACGTACCTGCAACTGCGCGTGATCAATTGGTGAAAGAGAATCAGGATTCCCAGCGCCACCATGAAAATGACCCAGCCTTCAGCCTCGTGGAAAAACCCTTCGGCCGCTTCCGGTTTCATTTGGGTCAGCACCCCGGTTATGGTGACGCGGCTGCTGTTGGCCACAATAGCGATCGGAACGGTCGACAAAAACAGCACCACGCGAATCCACGCCTTCTTCTCGAAGAAGTATCCGTAGACCAGCGATAGAAAGGTCAGCGAAAGCAGCGACCGGATGCCGCTGCACGCTTCCACCACCGAGAGCCGCTGGTTAGGCAGCTCGAGAATGTTCCCTTCCCTCAGGACGGGGACGGAAATCAAGGTAAGCGCGCCATCCGCCAGGCGGCTGGCCAGAAGCTGCAGCGGAAACGTGATCTGGTTATAGATCACCGCGTCAATCGGCACCATGAAAAACAACAGGAAGAGCGGAAACGCCAGCTTCTTGAGCATCAAGTCGCCGCCCAGCAGCCAGACAGCGCCAATCAGCGCAATCACCAAAGACGTTCGAGCCAGAAACAGCTCCACCCCCAGAGTGCCAATGATCAGTTGGACCCCGCCATAAACCACCACGGCCAGTCCCCACCAGTTCGGCTGGGGCTTGATTGCCAGCAATTCGTCCCGCTTCTGCCAGACGATAAACCCGGCGATGAGGGGGACGAAGAACCCGTGGCCCATGTCCGGATCCGATGCCCATTGCCTGACCAGAGCCCTCAAAACCGGCGCGTAGCACGCCAGCATCAGCAGGCCGAACCACCCGATCTTGCCCCACGGGAACTGGCGCTTCCGCTCGGTTTCTGGAGCTGCGGTCATAAAAGTGCCACTCGATTATGATAGCAGCGCCGCAAGCGGGCATGGCGGCGCTCGCGGCCCTGGCAGTTCAACATACCTTGATGCACTCCATTCCCAGCAGGGATCCCAGCTTCTCCAGCTTGCTCGCGATGTGCCCCACGCCGGCTGCGCAGTGGTGCGCCGGGCCGTGCGCGCTCCAGTCCGTGACGAACTGGCGGGCGCCCTTCGGGAACCGGTACCGGCTGTTCGTATTGCCGATCTCCAGTATCGGCCCCGGCACGGATTCGCCTTCCGCGGTAAGCAGCTTCAGTTGTCCATCGGCCGTCTGAATCACGCTGAGCAGCGTCACCGGGCCGTGCTGGACACTCATCTCGACCGAGAGGCCGCGCCCGACCTTGCCGTGGTACACCTCCAGCGGGCGCACCTTCGTCCTGCCCTCTGCAATGGCGATGTGGCCGGGCCCATCGTGGCCCATCAGCACCACATCTTCCTGGAAATCCATGGCGTAGAACTCGGTGAACGATCCGCCCGCACCGAACGAGTCCATGATCTTCATCGCCTGCGCGTTCTTGATCTCCAGCTCGCCCGCCACCGGAATGCCGCGCGCGGTGAGCAGGCTGTTGCCCAGGATGATCGAGCTGATGGCATCTTCATTGGCGGGGTTTCCGGTGCCGCTGTAGAAGTAGGCCAGCGAGCCCAGCGCGTGCTTCTCCACCAGCCGGTCGAGCGCCACCGAGGTTCGGGCCGCGCGCTCCAGTTCCCCGGGCGGGCAGTCGGGCTGCACATTGAAAACCTCGCGAAAATGCGCCACGCGCGCCTGGGTTTCCGAAGCGGTCGCCCCGGCGCGCAGCGCCGCCAGCTCGTCCACCTCGATGATTTCGATATGCCCGCCGAACCAGGCGCATTGTTGCGTGAGATCGCTGTAGATATCGAGCATGCCGCCGTAGTAATGGCCCATCACGCCCAGCCGGTTGTGCTCCATCACCACCGCCACCTTCGCCGCCGCGATCCAGTCGGCGATCTCCTGCCACACTGGCGGATCGTTCTCGAGCATTCCCGTGATCTGGTGAAACGGAATGCGGCATCGATGAAACACGTTGGCGATCTCGGGCACCGGGCACGCCTGGCAAAACGCCAGCCACTCGCCCGTCATCCTGGCGCGATCGCCCATGCGGTTGAAGCTCTCGTAATCGATCGCGGCCGCGGGCGCCAGGTTCAGCACGATCACGGGGACCTTCGCGCGCCGCACTACCGGCAGCACCGTCGAAGACAGCGCGTAAGTTGCGACATAGAGAAAGATCAGGTCCACATCGCTCTGCCGGAACCGGTGGCCCGCGTCGGCCGCCTTCCCGGGCGTATCGATCAGACCGAGATTGACGACCTCCGCGCCGAATTCCGCCAGCCGGCCCGCCACGCGCGCGGTATATCCTTTCAACCGCTCTTCCAGGCCCGGAAACTGCGGCCAGTATGCGTCCAGGCCGATGCCGAAGAGCCCAGCCTTGGGCGCCCATTGCTTGCGTTTCTCCATACTCCTATTCTCCCAGCATCCGCCGCGCCGGATTCAGCGGCCGCGCGGGCCCGGACAGTTCGCTTTCGAGCGGCGGATCGTCCTTTCGGCCATTCGCGGAATACCCTGTTCCGCGCCCGCGCCGTCATGTCCGCGGGACCAGCGGTTCCAATACCGTTTCCAAATCCCTCCGGCGAATGCGAATGGCCCTCTCCCCCGCCAGCCGAAGCGCCGGCAGCTTGCCGGATCGAACATAAGCGCGCAATGTCTGCACGTGTATGCCGAGGGCCTCGGCCGCCTCTTCCGGAGTCAGGTAGTCGCGCACGGTTCCGGCCACGGAGCCATGGTTTCCGGGCCCGCTTGCATCCTTGGCGGCTTGCGCGGAGCAAAGCCGCGCGGACCGAAGCTGGGCGACGGCCGCTCGCCAACCCGCGCTGGTGATTCCATAGGTTCGTTTCCAGTCACCCATCAGCCCTTCACTTGCGGGCGCAAACGCGGCCAGCAGGTGATCGACGCGAATCGTAGCGGCTCCATCCGCCTTGGCGATTCGCGCTGCCCGGGCGAAGAGGTCCACGGCCGCCTGGGAGTAGGCTGCCTTCACTGCGCTTCTTTCCGGGTAGTGGAGCCAGTCGACGCCGAGTTCCTCCAGGTCGAAAGTCCAGGACCCCAACCGAACCATGCCGAATTGCGAGACAGTCCGCAGGCATCCCAACAGCAACTCATCGGGGCCGACCTCACTGCGCTTGGCCTTTTTGGCGTGGGCCATCGCAAAAGAGGCCGCCAGTTCGGTGTCTTTCATTACTCTCACCAAGGTATCCGCCACAACAATAAAATATCTTAAATTATCTTGTCAACTCTAGAAAGCGTCACTGGCGACTTGGCGGCGACAGGCATCTCGCCCGAAGAAATCGCCGGCGTGCCGGCGTTTTTTTTGGTGTATTCCCGCGCAGGCCAACCGTGCTATTGTTGGGAAATCGAAGAGAAATGCCGATCTGTTTGGAAGAACAGGCGGGAGAGCGGGGTTCTGCCGGTGCTCGCCTGGCTCAGTGGTGGTACACGGCCAGCGCCCTTCCGCTCGTGCAAAGCGGTGGTGTGCCAACAATAATAGGCTACGGCGGGAAAAGCGGAATGTGCGTGGCCGGTTTTCGGTCGGCTCCATTCACCCAGGAAGGATGACGACTTCTTATGTTACGAAAGATGCAAAGCTTCTGGTTCTTCGAACCGATGGTGGTGGCATGCGCTGTAGTGCTGCTGCCGCTGATCTGCTGGATGGGCGGTGGCGCTACGGCCTTCCGGGCTCACGCCCAGATGGCCGTCTGCGCGCCCAGCCAAAACCAGATTATCCAGGTCTGCGACAACGACCTGGCACAGTTCGACAGCGATTCGGTGCAGGCTTATCTGGCGGCGCACTCGCTGCCGGCGACGGACTCGTCAACCATGTTCCAGTACGCCCGCACCGACCTGCGTAACGAACTGCGGGCCTTCGAGTTCGCCCGTCTGTTGGATATCGTGCAGCGCGCGCCGTCGCAGCGCACCAGCCACGAGCAGGCCATTTACAACGCCTTCCAGAGCAGGGTGTGGCAGCACGAGAAGGACCAGTATCAGGCGGCGGTGAACGACCGCAATAGTTGGAAAAGCGGCCCCTGCGCCTGGAGCCCGGACGGGGATGTTGCCAAGGCTTACGCGCTGGTTTATGACCCTGCTCCGTTCTGCGTGCCGCAGCCTTTCGGCGCCGTGTACACGGCTGCGCCGCTGGCGCCGGGACAGACATATTTCCTGGCCGGGGCGCAGAAGAACACGTACGGCAAGACGCTGGCCGGCGCCACGGGCGGCCCGGCGATTGCTGCCGACACCGGCGCAAAGCTCCTGATCGCGCTGGGGTATGCGGCGATTCCCACGGTCGTGCCGGCGGCTGGCATGAGTACCACCATCGGGCTGGCTTCCGCCGGTTTTATTCCTCTTTTTCCGTTCGGTCTAGGTGCGGCTTCGGCAGCCACCCCAATGCTGACCAGTAACTTCGCGGCCCTACCGTTAGAGATGGTTATGTTAGCCCAGACCACCAGTGGCATGGCCGCCTTCGAGGCATTCCAGGGGCAGCCGACGCTTGATCATCTCGCACCGTTGGACAATCTCAACGCCTACGTCGCCGCCAACCCGCCGGACCTTTCCACTTACTCCAAGAACCAGCCGGGCCTCTACAAACTGCTGGCCACCTTTGCCGAGATGACGGTTCCGGAGTCCGCCAGCGCCGCGACCCTGCCTTCTCACCGCACTTCGGATGCGAACTTCGTGGTCCAGTTGGCCGGACAGGCCGCCACGCAGGAGACCACGCAAGTGGCTTACACCGACTGGAATGGGGCGCACTGGATGGCGAGCACTTACGGCGGATGGCTGGTCCAGACATGCTTTAGCGCGAATTGCACGCAGAGCGGCACTTTCTCGCCAACCATGAACATAGTGGACTGGTCGGGCACGAAATGGACCGCGTCCAGAGTGGGCGCCAACTTCCTGCTCACCAAGCAGTCTCCGGCCAGCACCGATCAGGCTTGCCCGGTTAACGCCCTCACCGGCCTGAGCAGCCCGGCCGACTCCACCAAGTGCTCGAGCCTGGTGACTTCCAACCTCCAGTACTTCGACGCTTACGGCAAGAACGTCGCCGCTCACCTCACCCGCGCGCCGGTCTTCACGAGTCCTCCGACGGCCGCCTTCACCACTGTTTCGGACGCCACCTTCACGACCGGCTTCGGTAAGCGAAGGACGTTTGCCATCGCGGCCACGGGAGATCCCCTGCCGGCCATCACGCTGGCGAGCGGAACCCTGCCGGCGGGCATCAATTTCACCAGCAGCCAGGTGGCCGGCCCCGGGAACGCCACGCTCGATAACCTGGGTCCCGGCATACCCCCCAATGGCGTCTACAACATCACCTTGCAAGCGCAAAACTCCGCCGGAACCGTGACCCAGGCGTTCACCGTCATCGTGGGTACGATGCTCCAAATCACCTCTCCTGCGGTTGCGAACTTCACCTACGGACTGCCGGGGTCTTTCACCGTCACCGCTTCGGGGCCGGCGCCGATCCAGTATACTTACGACCCGCGTATTCTGCCGGCAGGCCTCACTTTTCAAGACAACGGTGATGGGACGGCGACCATCAGCGGTACCCCTCTGGACGGGTCGCCTCCGCCTCCCTGCACTCCCATCGCAGGGGGGCCGTGCGGCGTAACGGCCAGCGACAGCGTGACCAGCGCGTTCCAGGCCTTGCAGATCACGCTGCGCTACCCGCCGCGGCCGGTCGTGACCAGCGCCAACGCCGTCACCTTTGTCGCCGGCCGTCCGAACAGCTTCTTGATCACCGCTAGTGGCGCTACCTCGCCGCTGGACATCACCATGCCCTGCGGCGCTCCGAGCTGGCTGAACCTCCAGGACAATCACGACGGGACGGCCGTGCTCAGCGGCACGCCTCCGATAGACCGGAGCGTTCCCGTCGGCGTCCCTCCGACCGACCCGAGCGTTCCCACCGGGACCCTCACCAACACCCGGCTGTTTGTCAGGGTCCATACATCCGGATCGGGAGACCACTGGTACCGATACCCGGCGGCCTGTGCCCTGACACGCTCCACTCCCAATTTCACACTGAGCCTGGTTTCGGTCCCCATGTTTACGAGTTCGGATTTGGCCACGTTCACGGCCGGGCAAACAGGCGCCGCGACGGTAACGACAACCGACATCTTCATCGGTGGTCCACAGTTCAGTTACATGGGCCTGTTGCCGGCCGGAACGTCCTTCACTCCCGCCAACTGGGGTGGCACGATCGCCGGCACTCCGGCGCTTAGCGCCTTGCCGCCCGGCGGAGCCGGCGGCGACTATCCCGTCAGTTTTGCCGCGACCGGGCTCGGCGCTTCCATGGGCGGGAACGCCTATACCTGGACGCCCATCACGGCCACGCAACTATTCGACCTGCGGGTGAACCAGCCGCCCGCCATCATCAGCGCCACCGACGCCAACTTCACCATCGGGGTCCCGAATACCTTCACCTTCGTGACCACCGGCTTTCCGCAGCTTCCGTCGGGTGGGCAACCCGGAATGAGTATCAGCTATACCGGCGCGCTTCCGGCCGGCACCGCGCTCGCCGAGGTCAAGCCATTGAGAATTTCCACCGGCGTATTCGCCCTGAGCGGCACACCGACCGGGTCCGCGGGCCCCTATAGCATCATGCTCACCGCCAGCAATGGCGTGGGGACGGCGGCCAAGCAGACCTTCACTGTGCATGTGATCAAACCCGGAGACGTGAACGGGGACGGCCAGGTGAACTGTTCGGATATCAACGTGGTCAAGGCCGCCATGGGAACCTGGCGCGATCACGTCGGCTACGACTACCGCGCGGACGCGAATAACGACGGCGTGGTGGACGCCAACGACCTCGCCTACGTGACGTCGAAGTTGCCGCCGGGAACCACCTGCCAGTAACGGGCCGCACCGCAAAGTAGCGCCGGCGGCGGAACGCCCGGTGCGGGTCCTTGCCGCTGGTTCATTTCGCCAGGTCAGCCCGCCGGCCAGCGTGGTACGCTTCGTCGAGGATCTCCACCACGTGCATCACGCGCTGGCCGGCTCCGTGCAGGCGCACCCCGGCTTGAAGTTGGAGCATGCAGCCGGGGTTGGCGGTAGCGATGATGCCGGCGCCGGTGGCGTTCACGGACTCCATCTTGTGCTCCAGAATCTGCATGGCCATCTGGTTCTGGACCACGTTGTAGATGCCGGCGCTGCCGCAACAGACATCCGAGGACGGCATGGCGCGGAATGTCAACCCCGGGACCGCGGCCAGAAGCTGGCGGGGGGCCGTGCGGATGCGCTGGCCGTGCGCCAGATGACAGGAGTCCTGGTAAGTGACAATGGCGTTTACGGGGGCCATATCGGGGTTCAGCTCGATGGAGGCCAGGAACTCGGTGACATCGCGCATCAGGCTCGAAAACTCCCGGGCTTTGGCGGCGTAATCGGGGTCGTCCGCGAGCAGCTCGCCATACTCCTTCAGGGTGGAGCCGCATCCGGCGGCGTTGGAGATAATGGCGTCGAAGCCGCCGCCGAGAACCGCATCGACGTTGCGGCGGGCCAGCCGCCGCGCTTCCTCGCGAAGACCCGAATGCACGTGCAGAGCGCCGCAGCATCCCTGGCCCTCGGGCGTCACCACTTCGCAGCCGTTCTTCTGCAACACCCGCACGGTGGCTTCATTCAAGCGCGCAAAGGAGACGTTGGCAATGCAGCCGGCCAGGAACGCCACGCGGTACTGGCGGCGCCCCTCGGCTGGAAAAGTCCGGCCGATCTGGCTGAAGAAGAAGGGCGGGTCGGCCGACGGCGCGATTTGTTCGAGATCTCCCAGGCGGCCCAGCAGCTTGAGGAAGCCCATGGCGCGGACCAGGGTCTTCATGCCGCTGGCTTGGTGCAGGTAGAGCAGTGTGCCCGCCGCCGTCAGGGTGGCGCGCGATTCCAGCAGGTGGCTGAAGACGAAGCGGCGCCAAAGGTTGGCGAGCCACCCTCGCCGGGCGTGCGCTTCGATTTCCGCGCGCGCGTCCTCTACCATGCGGCCGTACGGCACGCCCGAGGGACAGGCGGATTCGCAGCCGCGGCAGGCCAGGCACAGGCCGATGTGCCGGACGTAGGAAGGCGTGACGGGCGCGCCCTCGGCCACGCGCACCATCTGGTAGATGCGGCCGCGCGGCGAATCCATTTCCAGCCCCAGCTCGCGGTACGTCGGGCAGGCGTTCAGGCAAAGCCCGCAGTGGACGCAGCGGTCGAGATCGAACTGCCT
>JBEKYW010000014.1:0-91791 GCA_049510555.1 Bryobacteraceae bacterium | reverse complement strand
GCTGGCAGAATATTCTCGGCGCCATGCGCCAAATGAGCCACTGGCGGGCGCCTGGATGCACTCTGAAATTGCCTCCAACTTTCCTCTGCCCTCGCTTCTTCACGATTCTCCGCTCCCTCTGCGCCCTCAGGTTTTGACTTTGTTCTCCTGTTCTTTCCTTCGCGAAGTCTCTGCGTCTCCGCGCCTCCGCGTCGAAAAAGATTGTTCTGTTTGGTTCCGGCTCTGCCGGGTTAGGGAGCGGAGGGTGTAGCTGACCGCTGAATGCCGATCGCCGACGTCTTCGGCGCCGCCGGACAGATCAGCCGCAACCTTCCCGCCACCACCTCCGCCTCCAGCGGCAGCGTTCCCACCAGCTCGCCGTCGAGTTCCACCAGCACCTCGGTCCCGCCTTCCGCGCGCACGCGCGCGGCGCGCCAGTGATGCACTTTCGGGTGCGACCAGATCCCGCCCGAATAGAGCAGCCGCAGGTTGGCGGCCGCCTCGCTGACGCCCACGCGCTCCACCAGCGTGATGTCAGCCAGCCCGTCGTCGATCGCGGCTTGGGGCGCAATCAGGATGCCGCCTCCCTGGTAGCGCCCGTTGGCCACGGCCACGGTGGTGGCGTGAAATTCGACCGGGGGGGCATCGTCCATCCACAGCCGCGCGTCGAATCCGCAGCCTGCGGCCAGCGCCTGAAGGGCGGCGGCAAGGTAGCGGCCGCGGCGCGGCAGAAGGCGGCTCCAGCGGCGCACGCGCCGCGCCGCTTCGGCGCCCAGACCAAAGCTGCCTATGTTGATAAAGTGACGCTCGCGGTGGTCGCCGTCCGGCCCGCGGAAGCGCGCCCTCACCACGTCCACCCTGCGCGCCTCGCCCGTGGCCAGCGTCTCGATCGCATGGCGCAGCCCAGCCAGGCCGATGGTTCGAGCGAAATCGCCGCTGGCCAGCGGCAACACGCCCAGTCGCACGCTGGAACCGCTCGATAGAACGCCGTTGACCGCCTCGTTCAACGTCCCGTCGCCGCCGGCCGCGATCACCGGGTCGAAGCCAGCGTCGGCCAGTTGGCGGGCGAGGGGAGTGGCATGGCCGGGCCCTTCGGTGAAATGCACCGCCACGGGGCCGAGGCGCTCCTCAATCAGGCGCGCCACCTTCGGCCAGCGCTGACGGGCCGCCCCGGCGCCGGCGTGCGGGTTGACGATCACCGCCGCTTTCATACGGTTGGACCTGCATCAGATCGTACCAGAAAGCGAAAGGATCACCGCACTCGCGGCATCCCCGTCATAAGGAGGAAAATCAGATCAGATGCCCAGGACCCCCTCGTTTCGCCTCGTTCTCCCGTTTCTGGCAGCCGCGGCCCTCCATGCCGCGGATAGCCCCATCACGGCGGGTTTGAATCACTTTGCGACGGCTTCCTACCAGGAACTCGCTCGCGGCGGCGACAACCTGATTCTTTCCCCCTTCAGCATCTCCACCGCCCTTTCGATGGTCCTCGAAGGCGCGCGCGGCCAGACCGCGGCCGAGATGGCCAAGGTCCTGCATCAACCCTATCCGGACCCCGGGTACGATGCCGCCCTCGCCTCTCTGGTTGACCAGCTCACAAAACTGGCGAACACCAGCGGCAATGAACTGCTGGATGCCAATGGCCTTTGGGTTCAGCGTGGTTTTCCCCTGGAGTCCGATTTCGAGCGGTCCATTCAGACACTCTACCGGGCCCCGCTCACCCAGCTCGACTTCTTGAAAAACCCCGAGCAGGCCCGCGCCGAGATCAATTCCTGGACCGGGCAGCACACCAAGGGCAAAATCCCCGAGTTGTTCGGGCCGGGTTCGGTCGATTCCAGCACACGCCTCATCCTGACCAGCGCCATTTACTTCCTGGGCAAGTGGCAATCCCCGTTTCAGCCCACACGCACGCATGCGGCCCCCTTCAAGCTGGCGGCGGGCGGCACGGTCGAAGCCAGTTTCATGAACCAGACCGCCGCGTTCGGCTACGCCGAAACCCCTTTGGTCCAGATCCTGGAAATGAAATACGGGGGCACGCCCCTGGCGTTCGATATCCTTCTGCCGAAAACGGAGCATGGGCTTGCGGAGCTGGAAACGTCGATCAACCCCGAGAATCTGGCGGCATGGTTGGGCGCTCTCCGGGACTGCATGGTCGAGGCTGCTATTCCCAAATTCCGCGCGGAATCGGAGTTCTCCTTGCGTGACACACTCTCGCACATGGGCATGCCGGGCGCCTTCAGCCGGACAGCGGACTTTTCCGGCGTCGACGGTCGCCGCGATCTTTTCCTCTCCGTGGTGATGCACAAGGCGTTCGTGGACGTATCCGAAGAAGGCACCGAAGCGGCGGCAGCCACCGGCGCGGCCATGAGCCTCGTCTCCATGCGCGTGGCTCAGCGGACTGTCTTTCGCGCCGATCACCCCTTCATTTTCCTGATCCGCGATACCCCGAGCGGCCTCATCCTGTTCGCCGGCCGGCTCGTGAAACCACGCTGACGGGACCGCTTGGGGTAGACTAAATCCACATGAGACGCTTTCTCGTATTCGCCATTCTGTTTGTCTCCGCGGCGGCTGCCGCGACCTTCACCCTTGAGCAGGTCCTCTCCGCGCCGTTTCCATCGGAGTTGATTGCGGCGCCGGGCGGCGGCAAGGTCGCCTGGCTCCTGAACGAGCGCGGCGCGCGCAATGTCTGGATCGCCTCGGCTCCGGAGTACCAGGGTGTCCGCCTCACGGCGTACACCGAGGACGACGGACAAGACGTCGGCCAACTGTGTTGGACCCCCGATGCGCGAGCGGTGGCCTACGTGCGCGGCGGAGACCTCGAGTTTTTGGGCCGCCCCGATCCCAACCCCGGCACCGACCCCGCGGGCGTCGAGCAAGCCATCTGGATCGCCGCTCCCGGCGAGAAGCCGCGCAAGATCGGCGAGGGCCATTCGCCCGCCATCGCACCAAAGGGAGATCGTGTCGTCTTTCTCAGAGCCGGCCAGATCTGGCTTGCCCCGCTGGCGGGCGCCGACAAACCCGCGCTGCTGTTCCACCCCCGCGGCGGCGTCACCTCGTCGGAGCTGGTTTGGTCGCCGGACGGCTCCAAGCTCGCATTCGTCAGCGACCGCGTCAATCACAGCTTCATCGCGGTTTATGACTTTACCGCGAAATCGCTGACTTATCTCGACCCCAGCGTGGACCGCGACGGCCGTCCCACGTGGTCGCCGGATGGCAAGCAAGTGGCCTTCATCCGCGTGCCTTCCTCGGGCGGTGGAGGACGTGGCGGTGCCGGCGCACGGCGGTCCGGTGAGCCATGGTCCATACGCGTGGCCACCGTGGGGGTGCCCTCTGGGCCCGGCGTCGGGCGGCAGATCTGGGTGGCTGATCGAGGAACCGGCAGCGTCTTCCATCAGTTGGTTGCGCAAAGCCAGCTCTTCTGGGGCGCTGGCGATCGCCTGGTGTTCCCCTGGGAACGTGACGGTTGGTCGCACCTGTACTCGGTCGCGGTGGAAGGCGGCCCGGCGGTTCTGTTGACTCCCGGCGCCTTCGAAGTCGAGCACGTCTCTTTTTCCGAGGATCGCGGGGAGGTCGTGTACTCGTCCAACCAGGGTGATATCGACCGGCGGCACATCTGGCGCGTATCCGTAGCCGGCGGTCCGCCGCGCGCGGTCACCTCCGGCGATGGGCTCGAGTGGTCGCCCGTGGTGGCGGGCAACGCCGTTGCGTTCCTGCGCTCCGATGCGCGCCGTCCCGCGCGCGCGGCCATCCAGATTGCCGGTGCCGCGCCCCGCGATCTCGCGCCCGATTCGATTCCGAACGGTTTCCCGGCGGATTCCCTGGTGGTTCCGCAGCAGGTGGTGTACTCGGCTTCCGACGGCATGCCCATCCACGGGCAATTGTTCCTGCCGCCCGAGAGCCGCCCCGGCCAGCGCCATCCCGCCCTGGTCTTCATGCACGGAGGATCGCGCCGCCAGATGCTTTTGGGCTGGCATTACATGGATTACTACAACAACGCCTACGGCATGAATCAGTACCTGGCCAGCCAGGGCTACGTGGTGCTCTCTATCAACTATCGCAGCGGAATCGGATACGGCCTCGACTTCCGTGAGGCCGTCAACTACGGCGCATCCGGCGCCAGCGAGTTCCACGACGTGGAGGGCGCCGGCCTGTACCTCAAGGGCCGCTCCGACGTTGACCCCGCGCACATTGGCCTGTGGGGCGGATCCTACGGCGGCTACTTGACCGCGCTCGGCCTGGCCCGCGCTTCCAACCTGTTCGCCGCCGGCGTGGATTTCCACGGCGTGCACGACTGGTCGGCCCGGAGTCCCGCCAATGCGCCCAACGCCGCGGCTGCCGCCGAATCGGCTTCATCCACCGAGGCGCGCCAGGAGGCCGCCCGCGTGGCTTTCGAATCCTCGCCCATGGCCGCGGTGAGGACCTGGCGTTCGCCCGTCCTCCTGATCCACGGAGACGACGACCGCAACGTCAACTTCAGCGAAACGGTCGCGCTAGCCGCCGCCCTCCGCCAGCAGGGCGTGTACTTCGAGCAACTGATCATTCCGGATGAGATCCACGGTTTCCTGAGGCACCAGTCCTGGCTGCGCGCGTACCATGCGGCCGTTGATTTCTTCCGGCGGAAGCTGTGAACGTCACGGCACTTTGGCGAACGGCTCCGCGGGGCAGGCCAAATCCGATACGGCGCTGCGCCTGATCCGGTCTGCCGGGCCCGGCTGTCCTGTCTGAAGAAAGAAACGTACCATGTTCCGTGATGCCGCACAAACCTGGTCGTGCACCAGGGGACAACTCAAGTTGAGGCCGGCCGCGCCACCGGTGTTCCGGATCGCGCAGCTTTGAGGATCAGACTGTTTGTACAGTTCCACCAACTCGGGAGCGAATCTGGGGTCGCCTGGATCCGCGACCACCCCCTCAATCAGCGCGATCGCCGCTTGCCGTAGGTCCCCCATCCCGCGGTAACCGGCGGACAACTCCTCGAAAAGCTCCGGTTGCAGCCGTTGCTGGCGCGCCTTCTGCAAAGTTTCCACGGCTTTGCCGAACTCCGACAAGCGCAAGTACGTGACACCCAGCTCCTGGTACAGTTGGAAATACACCGTATCGGAAGAGTTTCCACCCTGAAGGAGATCCTCACGGCGGTTCTCCTGGTTGATCGCAGACTGGATCCTTTCGCCGCGCAACAACAGATCCAGCGATTTTCGATACCAGTAGATGCTCTGCCCGGTGGGCGCCGGCGTTTTGCCGGAGGGATTGGACGACAGCGCGTCGCCCTTATCGCGGTATAGCCCCCCCGCGTTGATGTAGAGCACGGGAGTGCTTTGAGCGTCGGGCACCGAGTCAAGAATCGCCAGCGAGCGATCCATCTCCCTCATCGCGCTATCCAGCGGCTGGTCGGATGCCGCGGCCATGTGCGTCTTGTAGCTGGCGGGACAGGCATTGACGGCGCTGGCCCAGAGGCTCCTGTCGTCGCGCCAGTCGAAATTCCGGGCATACGTGCGGCCGGCGAGCGCCACGCAGGCGAGGGTCACGGCCACGCCCGCGGCCGCCTGCCTCCACCTCGCGGGAAGGCGTTGGCAAGTGCTGTAGATTGCCGCTACCAGACAGCCCGCGAAGCCGATCGAAGGCAGATAGAGGAAACGTTCTGCCATGATGCTGCCGATGAATACTACCAGGTTGGAGGTGGGCAGCAGGGTAGCGAAAAAGAATGCCATGAAAAACGAGATCGCTTTGCGCCGGCGGCAGTAGCGGAACGCCACTACGGCGGCTGCCAGACACGCGGCCAGGGCGATGAGCGCTTTCCAGTTCTCCCAGTTGTCCAAGCGCCATGTGAACAGCGGGATTTCGTTGTAGGAGTAATCACAGGACAGGCGGTGGGGCCACAGAAGCAGCCCCAGGTACTTGCCGATAACTTTGAACGCGGTCATGCGGGCGGTCCAGAAACCACCGCCAACCAGAGGGTTATCGGTGAACGGAACATGCAGGAACACAAGCCCGCCAAGGACCTTTTGGCGGACGTACAGGAAGATCAGAGACGGGAGTGCCGCCGACAGATATCCCGCGGCTCGATCGCCCCATGAGGCTGCGGTCCCCAACGTGAAGTCGTAAATCGCCATCGCCGCCAGTACCACCACGGCGCTTTCCTTTGAGAACAACCCGATGGCGGTGAAGAGCATGAGGAGGAATAGCCATGCCCGCTTGCCCCAGCCCGACGCTGCCGTGCTCTGGATGTAACAAAGCAGCCCGGCCAACACGCCGAAACCGGCCAGCAGATCCGGCCGCCCGATGACGTTGGTGACGGATTCGGTGAGAAGCGGATGCAACGCCCAGACCGCCGCCAGCGCAAAAGCGGGAGCGGTCTCGTGGAGCAGGATGAAACCCAGTAAGTACACCAGCGATAGGTTCAGCGCGTGCAGCCCGAAATTGACCCAGTGATAACTGGCCGGGTTCGAGCGGCTGCCGAGGATTGCATAGTTAAAGAGATAGGACAATGTCGCGAGTGGACGATAAAGCCCGTTGCCGGACGTCTTGTGCCAATACTCCTGGGTCAGAATCAGGCGGACATTCTGGGGTGTGGCGGCGGCAATGCGAGCGTCTTGCAGAATCAGTTCACTACTGTCGAACACGAGACCGGTGCGGAACGAATTCGAGTATGCAAGGAGTGTGCAGCCCCACAGTGCCACCACCAGCAGCGCGTGCCGCCGCCAGATTTGGGGGGTGCTGGCGGAGTCGGTAGTGCCCCGAGCGGGCTTGGCTGGCCCACTTCGATTTTCGTGTTTTTTTCGAACGCTCTTCATTCTCGATCGGCGACTCGTCTCACCGCTGGGGAATCCCTGACGGAGGGAAGTACCACAGCAGAATGGTCTTTCCCACCCGCTCAGAAGGCGGGAAGCGGTCCGTCCAGAAAGGGAGCCCCGGGTACTGGTCATAAAGCCCGAAACGCGTCATCTTCCAAATCGTCACACTGGCGGCGGTCCAGCCGGGAGAAGGACTTAGTAAGTCCATCTCGCGGAATGGCGGCATGCCCGGGAGCATTTCGTGATACTGGTTCTCTCCCTCCACGTAGGTCACCTCCTGCGCCCCGACCTCCCGCAGCCTCCGGGCGAGCCGTTTCATGTCCTGCCCCCAGTCCAAATCGGAATCCACCAGGATCTTCTCCGGTTCACGGCCGGCCAGTTCGTTGAAATAGGCGATGTAGTCGGGGTGGCTCAGCAGGGAGGAGCCGGCGAACCAGACCAGCAGCGCCGCCAGACCACCAAGAACCCATTTCCGCATCTGCACCGCCTCGATCAGCCTCTGGACTGCCGCCGCCGCCAGCAGCGAGAAAGCGACATAGATGGGAAGAATGTGGCGAATCCCGATGTTGATCCGGCTGAACAAGCCTACCAGCAGGATTGCGGCTGCGAACGCCAGGGGAAGCCCGAAACGCCGAAGCGTGCCGTTTGCTCGAAACGGCAGCAGGAACCCGAAGCCGAGCAGGAGCAGGAAGGCGAGCGGCGTTTTGACGGCCAGGTCCACGGGATAGAAATACCAGAACCCAGTCCAGCTCTGTTGACCGAGCAGGTAGGTAGAATGCCCACGGGCGTTGTGCTGGACCACTTCGCGAATGCCGCTGTAAAGCTCCGGCGCGGGCAGGCGCAGGTTGGCGAAACCGGCGTTGCCGAATGAAAAGCGGTACCCGGCCCAAATCAGAAAGCTAGCCGCGAGCACCGCCAGAAGAAAGGACGGGATGCGCTCCTTGACGGAGCTCGCCAGCACGCAGAACCGCGGGCGCTCGGCGGCGAAATACCAGATCAGCGCCAGCGCCGCGCTGGCCGGAAGAAATACAAGGCTGGAGAATTTCGAGAGCACGGCAAAACCCGTGCAAATTCCGAATAGCGCGCCCTGCGCCGGCGTAGGGCGCTCCATCCAAATCGAGCCGGCGAGAAACGCCGCGCCCAGGAAAGCCGTCAGCGCCATGTCCGTGGTGGCCAGCCCGGCGTGCGCCAGCACCGGCGGCAGAAAGCTGAAAAAGAACAGGGCCGCCACTGCCACCCCCGCATCGAAGTAGCGCCTCCCCCACCAGTACACAACCAGGCACGCAATCCAGAAAAACGGCAAAATGCTGAGCCGCGCAACGGCCAGCGTCAAATCGTAGTGATTGTCGCGGAAGAGGATCCTGGCGCCCTCGTGGTCCATCGCGGCGCCCACACGCGCACCCTCCTCGTGCGGCGTGCCTTGGGACCGGACGCCCAGCAGATAGGGCCCCAGGGCCGCCATGACCCGCGCCAACGGCGGATGCTGCGTCTCGTATCGGTAGACGCCGCGATCCAGCCATTCCATGCCGCAGGCAACATGCGCCAGTTCATCATAGGTGTGGTTGAAGACCGTGTATGTGGCGGCAATCCGGATGGACGCAATCATCACCAGAGCCAACGCCACAGCCCCGCTGCGGCGTACGAGAAAAGCGGTGAGCAACAGGCTGACGCCCGGCTCTTCAGGGGCCGGCGCCGTCTTCTTCCATTTGCCTTTCTTCGCGGACATGCTACCAGCTACTGCTTGTAAACCGTTCCGCCCTTCATCACGAACTTCACGCGGCGCAGCGCCGAGATGTCGCTGGCGGGGTCGCCATCGACCGCAATGAGATCGGCGAACATACCGGGCTTCACCTCGCCGAGGTTCATGTGCAGAACGCGGCCGGCCACCGAGGTCGCGGCCTTCAGCGCGTCCAGCGCGGGCATGCCATAATTGACCATCAGCTCGATCTCGCGCGCATTCTCGCCGTGCGCGAACACGCCGATATCGCTGCCGCTCAGGATGGTGACGCCGACCTCCAGCGCCGCCTTGAAACTGGCGCGCTTCCGTGCCATGCCCGGCGGCTCGGGCTGCTCGCCCTTCTTCCAGCCGGCGTACTGGCTGGTGGCGTCCCCTGCCGCGAGCGTGGGGCAGAGGGCCACGTGGTGCTCGACCATGAGCTTGAAGATTTCCGGCGTGCCGCCGTCTCCGTGCTCGATCGTCTCCGCTCCGGCGAGAATGGCGCGCCGCATGCCTTCGGGAGTGCTGGTGTGCACCGCCACGGGCACGCCGGCGCTCCTGGCGGTCTCCACGGCCAGCTTCATCTCATCCAGCGAGAAGGTGGGATGCGCCCCCGGAAGCGGGCCCCATCGGTAGTCGCCGTACATTTTGATCCAGTCGGCGCCATGCCCGATCTGATCGCGCACCACGCGGATGAGGCTGTCGCCATCGGCTTCTTCCGCGCCCTGCGGCACGCGCCATTCGAGCGCGAATCCCTTGGGGCCGTAGCTGCCGGTAGCGACGATGCCGCGGGTGGAGGCGAGCACGCGGGGACCGGGAATGATGCCCTGGTTGACGGCCTGTTTGAGCTCGACGTCGGCATAGCCGGCGCCTTCGGTGCCGAGGTCGCGAACCGTGGTGAACCCCGCCATCAGCGTGACGCGCAGATGGTTGACGGCGCGCGCGGCGCGCAGAGCGAGCCCCTCGTGCGCCACCTGGTCGTTCCAGACAGTCTCGCTGTACGGATGCAGCAGGATGTGCGAGTGGCCCTCGACGAGCCCTGGCATCAAGGTGGCGCCCGGCAACTCGACGACCTTGGCGCCGGCGGCATCGACGCTGGCGGAGGGCCCGGCGGCGTCGATACGATCGCCCGCCACCCGTACGGCCCAACCCTCATGCATGGCCTCGCCGTCGAAGATGCGCGCCGGCTTCAGCAGCACAGGGGCGGCCTGCGCCTGCGCCTGGCCTGCAACCGGAACCAGGGCGAGGAGAAGACCGATCGAGAGGCAACAGCGTACTGGCATGCGGTGATTATATCGCCAGTAGCGCCGGCGGCGGGCGCCCGATGCGGGTCTTGCCGCCGGTGTTTTTCGTGCCCCCTACGGATTCGGCGTCGTGAACAGCCGCTTATAGTCTTCCCAGTGCGCGCTCATGATGTCGATCTTGCGCTTCAACTGCGCCGGCAGATCGGGCCCCAGCTTGCGAATGGTTTCCTCGGCGGCGGTGGGCGCCAGGTCGAGTAGCGGCCCCTTGGCCGTCAGCAGCAACTGCCGCAGCCGGAGCGCGTTGTCGATTTCATTGCGCGCCAACCGCATCAGGTCGGTGCGGTCCCAGCCGCTCTGCGCGCCCAGCACCGGGTCCGGTTCCGGCTTCACTCCCGCGGCCTTCACCCGGTCAAGCTGCGCCTGATATTTGACGACATCGTCCACGCCCCGCACCAGGCACTGCAAGGCCCCCAGCCGCGCGCTCAGCAGTTCCCACTGCTCCGGCGCGCTCGCGCCCTCCCTCAGCCGCGCAGCCAGCGCCTCGGCGCGGCTCAGGTTGCCCGTCACCTTTTCAATCACGTTCTCGACCAGCAGCCGCGCGCCCCATCCTTCGTACATGCGCATGGCCTGAATATCGATCAGGTCGTCGGCCTGCTCTTCGCCTTTGGCCTGGAACAGGAATGGACGGTAATAGCTCTTCTCTTCCTTCGTCAGTAACTCGGGCAGCGGCACCAGCGGACGGTTCACCCATCGCCCCAGGATCCCGCCCATGGTCAGGACGGGACCGAAGTTCAACGTTCCCAGGTAACGCTCCGCTTCGTCGGTGGCCATCCACAAGGAGAGCAGGTCGTCCGCCTTTTCCTTGCCCGCCATCTGGCCCGCCAGTTCGTTGAGTGTGGTCCACAGTTCCAGTTGATTGCGCGGCTTGAACTTTTGGAACGCTTCGAGCACCTTGAAATTGAGATCCAGGCCCGCCGGGTCGCCGAGCGAAACCACCAGCTTGCCACCCGGCTGGTCCCCACGCGGCCCGCGCCCGCCGCCCATCAACGCGCGCATCGTGCCGATCGGCCGCGGCACCCCCACCACCGGCGCAAACTCCCCCGCTCCGCCGCCGAATCGCCGAATCGCCACGCGGTGGCCGTCGGGACCTTCGAGATGATTCACCGCCATCCCGGCCGGCAGCTTGCGCGCGATCAGTTCGGGATGGTCGAAAGTTGGAATCATCCACTGCCGCGGCGCAATCTCCACCAGGTCGACGCTGATCTCGTGCCCCATGCCGGCCGCCGCATCGTGCAGCGTCTTGAGGAAACCCGCCACTCGGTCTTCCATGGGCCGGCGCTGGCACCATGCGGGCCCGTTCAGCCCCGGATACAGGGCCGGTGTCCAGCATAAGCCCGATCCCGCGTCGGTGGTGGTAAGGAAAAAGACCTCCACCTCCGGCAGCCGCTTCAGCAGTTTCTGCAAGGCCTCGCGATAGAGCGCCAGCGTCGCAGGCTGGTCCACGCACGGTGCGAAGCGGGCGGTCCGCGAGCGGTTGGGGTGATCCACGCGCGGCCCGCGCAGATCCGGGTGGTCGGTGAAGAACGCTTCCGGCAGCACGTGCGGCTCGTTGGCCGTATAAGCCGCCTTCAACCCCAGCCGCCGCAGCACCTCGCAGCGCGCCTGGAACAGGGCCGCCACCTTCTCCGCGTAGTCTTTGTCTACGTAGCGCTCCAGCGTCGCGGGCGGAAAGACCTTCAACAAGCCCGGATGGTACATATACCAGGCCGGGTACGGATCGCCGGGCACGTCCATCTCCCACAGTGCCGGAGGAATATCCTCCGTAATCACGATGTGAGTTGCACCCAACTGCCTGGCGCGGGCCGCGTTGCGCTCGAACACTTCGAGATCGGACGCCGCCCGGCACCAGGGCGCCGCCAGGCACCAGAGGATTGCGAATCGCATGAATTTCATCTTCAAGCCCGGAACCGGATGATATCACGTAGAGCCGGCGGCGGAACGCCCGATGCGGGTCTTTGCCGCCGGTGCCTTTCGGAACGAGTCGATGCCCGCTCAACCACCTCTTCGCAGCGCCGCCCACGTCATCGCCACCCCGATGCACACGATGATCGCCGCCGAGACCACCGGGAGGTACCGGAACACCGCGTGACTGGCGCTCTTTTCCCCATCCGGCAGCCAATGTTTGGCGTACAGCACCACCAGGCCGATCCCCGTCAGCACCACCGCCACTCCGGCGCTGAATGCCACCAGCAGGATCAGGCCCAGGCCGGTCCGCCCAAGCGAAACCGCGGAGAGCAACAGCACCAGCGCCGAGGGACACGGAACCAGGCCTCCGCTGGCGCCTAGCGCCATTAGGCTCGCCATGCCGACTTCGCCTTCGGGGATGTGGCTATGGCTGTGGAAGTGGCCATCGCCGTGGTGGGGCATGCCCCTGGCTTGCCCCGCGCGTTTGTAAAGCAGCACGGCGCCAATCCATACGATGCAAACGCCCGAAATGACGCCCAGCACCGGGAAGATTCTCTCTGGCAGCACGTAGCGGGAAAGGAACAGCGTGGCGAAGCCCAGAAAAAACACGCTGATGGTGTGAGTGAACGTCACCATGCCGCCGAGGAACACGGCGTGCCGGGGGGTTCCCCGCGTCCCCACCAGGTAGGCTGCCACGATGGTCTTGCCGTGGCCCGGCGAAAGTGCGTGTATCGCCCCGAGCGCGAACGCCACCACCATCCCCGCAGCCACCAAGCCCCAGCCGAGCTCCCCCCGGTGTAACAGGCGGGCGAGATAATCGGCGGAGATCGGCAGGCCGGGTGCGGCGGCCAGAAAAACCGGCAACGGGAGGCCTCGGTTCATTACAATGGTCCTTACGATTGTACAGCCATGAAACGCCTAGTCACCGCACAGGATGTGCCGGCCGCCGGCGAGCTACGGATTCCCACCGGAGCCTTGGTGACGCCTTCCGCGCGCGAAGTCGCCGCGGCGCGCGGCGTGCGGATCGTCGAGTTGCCTGAAGACCAGCTTTCCGCGCTGGCCCCGCCGGAGAAGACCGTCGCCATGGGCGCCGACCACGGCGGCTACCTCCTGAAGGAAGCCCTCAAGCCGATCCTCGAGGGCCTCGGGCTCCAGGTGCGAGATGTCGGTGTGTATGAAGAGAAGCCCGCCGACTACCCCGATCTGGCCCTCAAGGTCGCCGAGCTGGTGGCCTCCGGCGAGGCTGCCCGCGGCGTCTCGATCGATGGCGCGGGCATCGGCTCCTCGATCGCGGCCAACAAGGTGCCGGGCATCCGCGCGGCCCTGTGCTATGATAAGGCTTCCGCTCGAAACAGCCGGGAACACAATGATTCTAATGTGCTTACGCTCGGCGCCCGGCTTTTGACCCAGACCCAGGCGGAAGAGGTTTTGCGCACCTGGATAGCCACCCCGTTCGCCGGCGGACGCCACCAGGCGCGCGTGCGGAAGATCTTGGATATCGAGCAGAAATACCTGAGGAAGGCCACGTCGTGAATCAGGCGGAACTCGACCGACTCGTCGCTCAGATTGGCGAAGAAATCCTGGCGCGCGTGGTTCCTGGCGCACCGGGCCGCGACCGTGAGGGCGCAGCCGCTCAGAAGGGCGAGGGACTCAACCTGCCCGACCAGGTGTGCCCCGGGTGCGTCGGGCGCTGCGCCCAGACCTGCGCGCGCAACACCCGCGAGATCATTGCGGCCGGCGCGGACCGCGTTTCCGCCAGCGAGCGGCTCACCAAGATCGATCCGGCCATCGCCTCGCTCATCGACCACACCATCCTCAAGCCGGAAGCCACCCGCGCCGACCTCGTCAAGGTCTGCCGTGAGGCGCGCCAGTACAATTTCGCCAGCGTCTGCGTGAATCCCTACTGGGTGCCGTTGGTGCGCTCCGAGCTGGCGGGATCGCCCGTCAAGATCTGCACCGTGGTCGGTTTCCCGCTGGGCGCTACCTCCACCGAAGCCAAGGTGGCGGAGACCGCTGTGGCCGTGCGCGACGGCGCGCAGGAAATCGACATGGTGATCAACATCGGCGCGCTGCGCTCGGGAGACCACGAAACCGTCAAGTCGGATGTTCGGCAAGTGGTGAAGACCGCGCACCAGGCCGGGGCCATCGTCAAGGTGATCCTCGAAACGGCGCTGCTCGACGACAACCAGAAAGCCGTGGCCTGCACGCTGTCGAAACTTGCCGGCGCGGATTTCGTCAAGACCTCGACTGGTTTCGGCCCGTCCGGCGCCACTGCGCACGATGTGGCGCTGATGCGCAGCGTGGTGGGGCCTGAGATGGGCGTCAAGGCTGCCGGCGGGATTCGCACGCTGGCGGACCTCCAGGCCATGACCGCCGCGGGCGCCACGCGCATCGGCGCCAGCGCCAGCATCAAGATCGTCGAGGCCACCGCCGCCTGAAGCGCCCCCATGCAGGCTGCCCGCAAAGCCCCGGTCCGGTTCCGCGAAAGGTCGGAACTGCTGGACTTCCTCCTGGAGGTTACGGCCGCCACGGCACAGACGCTGGATCTCGATCATCTTCTCGCCAGCGTCGCCGAAATCGTTCGGAAGGTCCTCCCCTACGACCTGTTTGCCATCCTCCTCTACAGCGAGCGGCGCCGCGATCTGCGCATCCGCTATGCCGTGGGCCATCGCGAGGAAGTGATCCGCAATCTTGCGCTGGCGCTCGGCGAGGGCATCACCGGAACCGCCGCCGCGAGCCGCGAGCCGGTGCTGGTGGGCGACGTGCGCAACGACCCGCGGTATCTGAACACCGTGGACGCCGTTCGCACGGAGCTGGCGGTCCCCATGACCGCGCGGGGCAAGCTGGTGGGCGTGATCGACCTGCAATCCACGCGCCTCAACGCTTACACGCAATACGACCGCGCGCTGCTGCGCCTGATCGCCGCGCGCGTCAGCATTGCCATCGACAACGCGCGGCTCTACCGCCGCGTGGACCGCCAGAACCGCACGCTGAAAACCCTGGCCAACATCTCGCGCGAATTCTCCTCCATCCTCGACCTCAACGAGCTGCTGGGCAAGATCGCCAGCACCATGCGCGATCTCATCAATTACGACGCCTTCAGCATTCTCCTGGTGGACCGCGACGCCCGCGCGCTGCGCCACCTCTTCAGCATGCGCTACGATCAGCGCGTCAACATCGACAATGTTCCGCTCGGCAAGGGACTCACCGGCGCCGCCGCCGAATCCCGCGAAGTGGTGCTGGTCCACGACACCACCAAGGACCCCCGTTACATCGCCTCGCACCCCGATATCCGCTCCGAAGTGGCCGTGCCATTGATCGTCCAGGACCGCGTGGTGGGCGTGATGGACCTCGAGAGCGACCGCATCGGCTACTTCACCGACGACCACGTGCGCACCCTGGCGCTGCTGGCGCCCCAGGTCGCCAGCAGCGTGGAAAACGCGCGCCTCTACCAGGAGCTGGCCACGCGCGAGCGCCGCATGGAAGAGGACCTTGAGGCCGCCCGCGAGTTGCAGCAGGTCCTCCAGCCGGACGCCGCGCCGGAAATTGAAGGCCTGGATTCCGCCGTGCGCCTGCGCCCCGCGCGCGAGATCTCGGGCGATATCTACGACATCTTCGAGCAGCGCGACCGGCAGACCGTCATCGCCTTCGGGGACGTAAGCGGCAAAGGCGCCGCCGCGGCCCTCTATGGCGGCTTGATGAATGGCCTGTTGCGCACGCTTGCCCCGCGCCGCCGCCGCCCCGCGGAACTCATGCGAGCGCTCAACGAGGCGCTGATCGAGCGCAAGGTGGAAGCCCGCTACGTCACGCTCTGCGTGCTGCTGTGGGACCCGGCCACGCGCCAGATCGTGATGGCCAACGCCGGCGCCCTGCCCCCCATGATCTGCCGCGGCGGCGAGATCCTCAAAATCCGCGTGGAGGGCGTTCCGCTCGGCCTGCTGGATGCCCGCGAGTACGAAGAGGTCCCTTTTCAGGCGGCGCCCGGCGATGCCATCGTGCTCTACTCCGACGGCATCACCGACCACCTGGACGCTGCCGGCCACGATTACGGCCGCGGCCGCCTGGCGCAGGTAGTCCGCGCCCACTGCCGCAAGCCCGCCGCCGGCCTCATCGGCGCGATTTTCGACGACCTCGACAAGTTCTCCACCACCGCCTTCGACGACCAGACGGTGTTCGTAATGAAGGTGAAATGAAGGATTATGAGCGCCGCGCAAGACTCCTGGAATCGTGGCGCACGCACTCCTGCGTGCCGAGTCCCCACTCTTGGGGACGCGTTCTTGCGGCGGATGAACCCTGCGTCGTCCGCCACGCTATACTCGTAGTTTCCCGTGTTCCATTCCATTGAACAGCACGTCTCCAGCGCCTTTCGTGCACACATACAGGCGCGCTACGGTCTCGATCTGGCGGTGGCCGTCGAGCAGCCGCGCCAGAGCGATTTCGGCGAAATGGCCCTGCCGGCCGCTTTTCAACTGGCCAAACAGTTGAGACAGGTGCCCCGCAAGATCGCGGCGGAATTGGCGGCGGTTATCGGGCCGATTCCAGGTGTGGCGGCAGTGGAAGTGGCCGGCAACGGGTATATCAACATCCGGCTCGACCGCGGCGCTTATGGCGCGGCCCTGCTGCGCGGCGCTTCGGACCAGACCGCGTCTGTTCCGGCAACCGAGAAGGTCATCGTCGAGCACACCAACATCAACCCCAATAAGGCGGCCCACATCGGGCACCTTCGGAACGCCACGCTGGGCGATACCTTCGTGCGCATGCTGCGCGCGCGCGGGCAGCGCGTCGAGGTGCAGAACTACATCGACAACACCGGCGTGCAGGTGGCCGACGTGGTGGTGGGCTTTCACTACCTCGAAAACAAGACGTCCGCGGATGTGAAGGCCCTGCTCGCCGATCCCTCCGTCCGGTTCGACTACTACTGCTGGGACCTCTATGCGCGCACTTCCAGCCATTACCGGGACCATCCCGAATCGCTCGAATGGCGCAGCGCGATGCTGCACGCCATCGAAGCTGGAGAAGGCCGGGCGGCCGAGTTGGCGCATCTGGTGGCGGATGCCATCGTGGAAGCGCACCTGGCGACCATGCTGCGGCTGGACGTGGAGTACGACGTGCTGCCGCGCGAGAGCGAGATCCTGCACCTGAAGTTTTGGGCCTCGGCCTTCGAGCTGCTCAAACAACGGCAGGCCATTTACCTTGAAACCGAAGGCAAGAACGCGGGCTGCTGGGTGATGCCGGGCCTCTCGGAAGAGGGCAAGGTCATCGTGCGCTCCGATGGCACCGTCACCTACGTCGGCAAGGACATCGCCTACCAGCTTTGGAAATTCGGACTGCTCGGCAAGGATTTCTACTACCGCCCCTTCAAGACCTACGCGGACGGCCGCGTGCTGTGGGTCACCACCGATGAGCCTGTGGAAGCCGGGCAGCAGTTCGGGCACGGCTCGCGCGTTTACAACGTGATCGACGCGCGCCAGTCCTACTTGCAGGACGTGGTGGTGGCCGGGCTGCGCGGGCTGGGCTACACCGCGCAGGCAGATCAGTCGGTCCACTTCTCTTACGAAATGGTGGCGCTTTCGCCGCGATGCTGCGCGGAGCTGGGAATCCAGCTATCGGAGGAGGACCGCGCCCGTCCGTACGTGGAAGTCGCCGGCCGCAAGGGCCAGGGCGTCAAGGCGGACGACCTCATGGACGCGCTTATCGCCAAGGCCCTCGAGGAAGTGGCTTCGCGCCACCCGGAGGCATCGCCCGAAGAGCAGAAGCGCGTGGCCTGCCAGATCGCCATCGGCGCGCTGCGCTACTTCCTGCTGAAGTTCACCCGGACTTCGGTGATCGCCTTCGATTTTCAGGAGGCGCTGAGCTTCGAAGGCGAAACCGGGCCGTACCTTCAATACGCGGCCGTGCGCGCCCGCAACATTCTGCGGAAGCTCGAGGAGCGCGGTGAGAGCCTCCCCGATTTTGCTGCGGAACTCACTCGCGAAGCCATGGCGCGGCAGCTTCAGTCGGAAGATTTCTGGCAGGTGCTGCTGGCCGCGTCCAAAGCCGATTCCGCGGTCGAGCGCGCCGTGACCTCCGGGGAGCCGGCGCACGTGGCCAAGTACGCCTTCCAACTGGCGCAGGCGTTCAACAACTTCTATCACCAGTACCCCGTCATTCACGAGGAGAACCGCGAAAGGAAGGTCTTCCTGCTATGGATGACGGATTTCTTCCGAAGACAGCTCGAACGCACCGCGGGCATTTTGGGGATTCCGATTCCAGCCTACATGTAGGAGGCGCCTACGGCGCCAACATCGACAAAAGCGTGTCGATGTTGAGAAGTCAGGAGACAGAAGTCAGGAGACAGAATCACCCTGCGCGCGTTCCGGCTTCTGACTTCTGACTTCCTCGACTTCTGACTCCTGTGGCCCCGCAGGGGCCACTTTTTCGCGGCGCAGTCCGCGAAAAACCTCAGCCTCTTGCCTTGACACGAGTTGCCTGAAACAATAAGGGCTGGTTGGATCCCATGCGCATACGGACATTGGGCATCGTGCTGGCCGGCGGGAGGGGCACCCGGCTGTATCCGCTCACCAAGGAACGGGCCAAACCGGCCGTTCCCTTTGGCGGCAAGTACCGCATCATCGATTTCGTGCTGAGCAATTTCATCAACTCGGGGATTTACTCCATTTACGTGTTGACGCAGTTCCGCAGCCAGTCGCTGTTGCAGCACCTCAGCGAAGGCTGGCAGTTCGGCGGGCTGCTCAAGACGCAGTTCGTGATCCCCGTTCCGGCGCAGATGCGCTCCGCCGACGAGACCTGGTACCAGGGCACGGCGGACGCCATCTATCAGAACATCAACCTGGTGGAGCAGGCCGATCCCCACGTGGTGGCGATCTTCGGCGGGGACCACATTTACCGCATGAACATCACCAGCATGATCGAGTTCCACGTGCAGAAGAGCGCCGAAGTCACGGTGGCTGCCATCCCCGTGGACAGAAAGCTCGCCGCCGAGTTGGGCGTGATCGAGGTGGCCGACGACGGCCATATCACGGCGTTCCACGAGAAGAACTCCGACGCCCCCACCATACCCGGCGATCCGGAGCGCGTCTACGCCTCCATGGGCAACTACGTCTTCTCAACCCGCACGCTGCTGCGGCTGCTGCACGACGATGCCGCCGAAGAGAGCAGCAGCCACGATTTCGGCCGCGACATCCTCCCCAAGCTGGCCGGCAAGGCCGAGATCTTCGCTTATGATTTCCAGACCAACCGCATCCCCGGCGAGCCGGCCGATGGGTTACCATACTGGCGCGACGTGGGGACCATCGATTCCTACTACGAAGCCAACATGGACCTCCGCTCGGTCACCCCGGCGCTCAACCTCTACAACCGGGAATGGCCGCTGCGCACCACCGCCTACCCGGACCCGCCAGCCAAGTTCACCTTCGACGAAGAGAAGCGCCGCGGCCAGGCCATCGACTCGATCGTCTCCGGCGGCTGTCTCCTTTCCGGCGGCGTGGTGCGGAACTCGGTGCTGGGACGCGGCGTCCGCGTGCACGCCGCCGCCCTGGTGGAAGACTGCGTCATCCTCGACAACTGCGATATTGGCCGCCGCGCGAAAGTTCGCCGCGCCATCCTCGATAAGAACGTGCGGGTGCCGGAAGACGCCGAGATCGGCTACGATCTTGAACGCGACCGCCTCAACCATCACGTTACCGAAAGCGGCATCGTGGTGATCGCGGGCAATCGCAGCGCGGTGGAGATCACCGGTTTGGTAGTGTGAAAGATTGGAACAACAGGTCCTAGCGTGGATCGCGCAGTATGGCTACCTGGCAATTTTCTTTCTGCTGGTGTTTGGAATCGTCGGCTTGCCGGTGCCCGATGAAACGCTCCTCACCTTTACCGGGTACCTGGTCTTCAAAGGCCACCTTTCGCTGCCGCTGGCGTGTATAACCGCGTTCGCGGGCAGCGCCTGCGGCATCACCATCAGCTACACGCTGGGCCGGACGTTCGGGCTGGCCCTCATTCACCGTTACGGAAAGTACTTGCGCATTACTGAACAGCACATCAACAAGGCGCACGCCTGGTTTGAGCGCGTAGGACACTGGGGCCTGACGTTCGGCTACTTCGTCCCCGGGGTGCGCCACCTCACTGCCTATGCGGCGGGCATGAGCGAGGTGGAGCCGCACCAGTTCGCGCTGTTCGCCTACAGCGGCGCGTGCCTGTGGGTGGCCGCCTTCATCGGCCTCGGATACTTCCTGGGCGAGCGCTGGGAAGCGGTCGAAAAGGACATTGACCACTACCTCGCCACCCTGACCGTCGCCGCCGCTATCCTGGTTGCCGCGTACCTGTTGTGGTGGAGGTGGCGCCGGGCGCGAGGTAAGTGATCGCCAGCGCCGTTGCCATCACCACCACGCAGCCGATCACGTTGTACCAGAGGTACGACATGCCAGTGAACAGGAAAGCCGAGAAGATGGCGGCTTCGCCGGCCAGCATCCCGAAGAACGTCGCCGTTCCGCCCACCCGCCGGAAGCCCAGCGCCAGCACGAAACATCCCAGCAGAGAGCCGTAGAAAAGTGAGCCCACCACGTTGACCGCCACGATCAGCGACCCCAGCCGCTTGCCCCATCCGGCGAATGTCACCGCGTATATGCCCCAGAACAGCGTGGCCCAGCGCGATGCCAGCAGGTAGTGACGATCGCTGGCCGCGCGGCGAAAGTACCGCCGGTAAAGGTCCACCACGGTCACGGTGGCCAGCGAGTTGATCTCCCCGGAGCTGGCGGACATGGCCGCCGCGAAAATCACCGCGATCACCAGCCCCACAATTCCCGCCGGCAGATGGCGCGTGACGAACGAGAGGAAGATGTAGTTGGTGTCGCTGAAATCCTTTTCGCCGCCGGTGCGCTCCACCAGCTTCGCGGCTTGGGCGCGCGCGCCGTCGATCTCCTCTTGCGCCGCCCGGTATTCCGCAATCCGGCGTCCTTCGGCGGCGGAATCGCGCGCGTGGTGCGCCTCCACCAGCGCCAGCGCCGCCTCGCGCCGGTGCTCGAACGCCCGGTTGTATTGCTCCGCCATGGGCTGGAATTCGCCCGCCTGCCGGATGCGGTCGAGCTCCGCGCGCTGGAACAGAACCGGCGGCTGCACGAACAGGTAAAAGACAAACACCATGGCGCCGATGAACAGAATGAAGAACTGCATGGGGATCTTGGCCACAGCGTTGAACAGCAGGCCCAGCCGGCTCTGCGCGATGGAGCGGCCCGTCAGATAGCGCTGCACCTGCGATTGGTCGCAGCCGAAGTAGGAGAGGAACAGAAACGTGCTCCCGATCAGGCCGCTCCAGATATTGAAACGGTCGTTCCAGTCGAATTGGGTGGTGACCGCGTTCAGCCGCCCGGCCGCGCCCGCCAGAAACATGGCGTCGCCGAACGAGACCGAGGACGGCAGCAGCACGATCACGGTCACCAGCGCAACCACCAGCCCCAGGAAAATGATGCCCATCTGCTGCACGTCCGACCACGTCACGGCCTTGATCCCGCCGAGCACGGTGTAGGTGATGACCATGGCTCCCATCAGAAACGTGGTGGCCCGCTCCGGCCAGCCGAGGATCACCGAGAGCACGATGGCCGGCGCGTAGAGCGTCAATCCCGCGGAAAGCCCGCGCTGGCACAGGAAGATCACGCTCGCCAGCGTCCGCGTCTTGCTGTCGAAGCGCCGCTCCAGGTATTCGTACGCCGTGTAGATCTTGGCCCGGTGAAAAACGGGGACCACCGTGGAGCAGATGACGATCATGGCGATGGGCAGTCCGAAATAGGCCTGCACGAACCGCATCCCGTCCACATACGATTGCCCGGTGGTGGAGATGAAGGTAACGGCGCTGGCCTGCGTCGCCATGATGGAAAGGGCCATGGCGTACCAGGGCATGGTCCTGCCGGCCAGCAGGTAGCGGTCCACCGTGTTGCTGCCGCGGCCGCGGTACAACCCATACAGCACGATGGAGACCAGCGAGGTGATTAGGACTACCCAGTCGAGGGGCCTCATCGAAACGCTCGCGTAAACAGGTAGAGCCCCGCAATGATCACGCAGAGGAAGATGAGGACCGCCGCGTAGACGCGCCGCCAGGTACCCAGAAACGGCGGCGGCTCATCGGGGACGTCGCGAAGATCCGGCATGAAGGGAGTGTACTACGCCGCCAGTTCTCCCTGCATCACCGTCACCGCCTGGCCGCCCAGAATCACGCGGTCTCCCTTCAGCCGTACCCGCACCACGCCGCCGCGCGCCGACGCCTGATAGGCCGTGAACTCGCTCTTGCCCAGCCGCTCGCCCCAGTACGGCCCCAGCGCGCAGTGCGCCGATCCCGTGACCGGATCTTCGTCGACTCCCGCGCCTGGCGCGAAGAACCGCGAAACGAAATCGAATTCCGCCGCCGCCGGCCGCGCCGTCACAATCACGCCGCGCACCGGCACCTTCCGCAGCGCGGTGAAATCCGGTGTCATCCCGCGCAGCGTCTCTTCGGACTCCACCTCCACCAGGTAGTCGAATTGGTTCCGGGCCACAAACCGCGCTTGCACCCCAAGAGCCGGAAGCAGATCCGGCGGCGCCTCCGCCGGGGACGCCACCTTGGCCGGGAAATCCAGCTCGATCCACTCACCGCGGCGGTCGGCCAGCAACAGCCCGCTGCGCGTGTGAAACCGCGCCTGCCGGCCCGCCGGCAAGTGCCCGTCTTCCCACAGCACGTGGGCGCTGGCCACGGTCGCATGGCCGCACAACTCCACCTCCACCGCGGGAGTGAACCAGCGCAGGTTGTAGCCGTCACTCCAGGGCGTCAGGAAGGCGGTTTCCGAAAGATTCATCTCGCATGCGACGTCGCGCATCCACTGCTCGGGGGGCGCTTCCTTCAGCACGCAAACGGCCGCCGGATTACCGGCAAAGGGCCGGTTTGTGAAAGCATCGACTTGAACGATCCGAATGGGCATGACCTCAGTGTAGACCGGCCTGCCGGGCGAGGCATGCCGTGCCCTGAGCGAGGCATGCCTCGCCCCTACTTGAAACCCTCGCCGGAATCGTGGAGTCTAAAATAGAGTTGTGCGAGTGCTGTCGGCGTTCACCAAGGTGTCCCTCGCGATCGCTCTCCTGGTCGCCATGTGGGGTCTGAGCGTGGTGGACCGGTCTGACCGTCGCGCCTGGGTCCACCCCGCGGGCGCGACCGGGCCGGTGCGCATTCTCAAGTTCTATGCCAGCGCCGGGATTCTTACGGCGGGCGAGAAGACGCGGCTGTGTTATAGCGTGGAGAACGCCAGGCGAGTGCGCATCTCTCCCATGATTCAGGAAATCTATCCCTCTCCGAATCATTGCCTGGAAATCGTGCCGGAACATACCACCCATTACACCCTGCTGGCGGAAGGCTACGACGGCGCGGTGGCCACAAAATCGTTTACGCTTCAGGTCGAAACCGTGGAATCCCCGGCGCCGCCGGTCCTCAACTTCGCCGGGAACCTGCCCAGAGCGGCCGCTGTGGATCAGGCCGCACCGTAGAACTCGCGCACCCGCGCCGCCACTTCTTCCACCGCCGGTTCCGGCATATACGGCCACAAGGGGAGCGACAAAACCTCCCGGCACGCTCGTTCTACCGCCGGCAGGCCGCCGCGTTTCATGCCGCAATCCCGGAAGGCCGGCTGCATGTGCAAGGGGACGGGATAGTGCACGGCAGTGAGCACGCCGCGTTCCGCCAGGAACTTCCGCAACCGAGTGCGCTGCGCGGCCCGCACCACGTACAGATGGCACACCGAACCCACCCGTCTTACCAGCGGCCGCACGCCTTGGCACCCCGCCAGGGCTTCGTCGTAGAGAGCTGCCAGCCGCGCGCGGTGCTGGTTCCACTCGGCCAGCTTCGGCAGGAACGCGCGCAGATAGCAAGCTTGCATCTCATCCAGGCGCGAATTGATGGCGCGCGCCCGGGCTACTTGGTCGCCGCGCCGTCCACCGTCGCGAAGCCGCCGCAACTTCTCCGCAACGGCCCGCGAGCCGGTCAGCACCGCCCCGCCGTCTCCCAGGCAGGGCAGGTTCTTGGTGGGGTAAGAGCTGTATGCCACGGCCGGCGAAAAGCTCGTGAACGGGCGCCCCGCCGCCTGCGCGCCGTGCGCTTGGCAGGCATCCTGCAACAGAACCAGCCCCCGCCGCCGCGCGATTCCAGCCAGCCGCGGCAGATCGCACGGCTGCCCATAGAGATGCACCGGCAGCAGCGCGCCGGTGCGCTGGCGGACCCGCGCTTCGGCGTCCTCCGCATCCAGCAGCAGCGTCTCCGGGTCGACGTCGGCGAAGCGCGGCCGGCATCCGGCCGCCAGGATGGCCTGCGCGGTGAACAGCGAGGTGAGCGCGGGCACGATGACCTCCGCGCCGCTCTCGCCCAGTCCGGCGGCCCGCAGCCCCAGCTCGATGGCCGCCGTGCCCGATCCCACCGCGACGGCGAACCCGGCGCCCAACTCTTCCGCCAGCTCCCGCTCGAAGGCCTCCACCTCTTCGCCCAGGATGAACCGCATGCGCTCGAACAGGCGCTTGAGATTCGCCCGCCAGGCCGGCTCGGTGGCCGCCAGCATCGGCCGCAAGTTGACCATCGGGATAATCATTGCAGAATCACCAGTCTTACCCACAACCGCAGGAGCTGCCAAAGCGTGATTGCCAGCGAGCGGACCCGAAAGAACTGCGAACTTCCATACACGCGCGGATAATGATGCACACCGATTTCCATCACCTCACACCCGCTCAATTCCAGTTTCCGCACCAGCTCGACGCAGATGGTGCCGCTGGTGGACGTCAAGTGGATCTTTTCCAGCAAGGCGCGCCGGATGAGCCGGTAATCGCAATCGATATCGCGGATGCGAATGCGGAACAGCAGGCGCGCGCAAAAGTTGTAAACGTTTCCGATCCAGACGCGGTGCCGCGAGTCATGGCGTTCCAGCTTGTAGCCGTTCACCAGCCCGGTGGCCGATCCGGCCAGCTCGAGCAGCCGCGGAAGCTCGCCGGTGTCGTACTGACCGTCGCCGTCGGTGTAGAAGACAAAGTCCTTTTGCGCCGCCGCAAACCCGCTGCGCAGCGCGCCGCCGTAACCGCGGTTGTGCGCGTGCGTCACCACACGCAGCCACGGGCTGTGCTCGCGGCGAAGCTCCTCCAGCACTTCGGCGGTGCCATCCCGACTGCCATCGTTCACCACGATGACCTCGTAATCGGCCACGTGCCGTTCCAACGTGGCGAGCGTCTTGCGGACCAGCGCCGGCAGCGAAGGAGCGTCATTATACGCCGGGAAGAAGACGCTCAGCGATGGAAATTTGTGGGCCTCCAAGGTTACACCATCTTCTCCCCGATGAGGACCAACGACTGGCCCGCGGGAAAACCATGGCCGGCGCCCAGCCAGGCCGCCTCCAGCGCCAGCGGCGCGTACAGCAGCCGGTCGAGCCAGGGCGCCACCGGTTCCACCCCGCTCGCCGGCGGTTTACCGAGCAGCGGCTCCCACACCCGGAATTTCGCCAGCGCCACCGGCAGCATCAGCGAATTGACGTACGTGCAGCGCAGCACCCGCACGCCCGCGCCGGTCATCAATCCCATCAGCCGGCGCCGCGTGAACCGCTGCCGCTCGAAGGCGAATTCCGAATGACGGCTGCGCAGGATGTCGAGCGCCGCCGCCCGGATCACCAGAAGACCGCCGCGCGCCAGCACCCGCGCCAGCTCGCGCGCGGCCAGGTACTCATCGCCGCGCGGCAGGTGCGGCAGCACGTCCACGGACATCACCAGGTCGAAGGCGTTGTCGGGGAAGGGAAGCCCCCGGATATCCCCCTGCACGGCGCGTTCGACGCCCATCTCGCGCGCGTAGCGTAGGCCGTGCCAACTGAAATCCAGCGGCACGATCGGCCAGCCCCGCTCGGTCTGAAGCAGGCGCGCGAAGTAACCCGTGCCGCACCCGGTTTCGAGGGCGCGCCGGATGGTTCGCCCCGCCAGATAGGGCTCCAGCACGTGGAACAGGATGCTCCGCATGCCCCGGTACCACCAGAAGTCCTTTTCGGATTTTGCGATGTTGGCGAATTCCGCCGGGTTCATGAAGCCGCTCATCTTTGTGAGCCGGCTCCCCTGTGAGTGAATCGCATCAGGCCAATGGGTCCAAAGTCCATCATACGACCATGACAGTCCCTTCGAGCGCCAGCCTTCGGCGCAACTATTCGGCGGGCGGCGAGTCCAAGGAAGCCTCTTGCCGCAGCCGCTCGTAAACTCCGCGCGCCGCTCTCTGCGCGGCGATCTTCTTGGTGCGGCCGTCGGCCTGCCCGGTCCAATCCTTGCCCACCCGCGCCTCCACAGTGAACATCTTGGAATGCTCCGGGCCCCGCTCCCGCACAATCGTGTAGCGCGGTTGCGGCAGCTTGCGCGCCTGCGCCAGTTCCTGAAGCGCGCTCTTGAAATTCCTGATGGCCGGCTGGATGTCCGTGCCCGCCTCCTCATCGCCGGAGAACGGCGCGTCCAGGACGTGCGCGGCGACGAAGCTCCTGGCGGCTTCCAGTCCGCCATCCAGCCAGATCGCGGCGATGATGGCTTCCAACGCGTCTACCAGCAGCGTCTTCTTGGCGCGGCCGCCGCTCATCTCCTCGCTGCGGCCCACTTCCAGATAGCCGCCCAGGTCGAGACGCCGCGCGACGCCGTGGAGATGGGCCGCGCTCACCAGGTGGGCCTTCAGCCGCGAAAGGTCGCCCTCGCGATACTCGGGGAAGCGCCGAACCAGGGCTTCGGCAACCAGAAACCCCAGCACCGAGTCGCCCAGGAATTCCAGTTGCTCGTTATCGTCCAGAGGAGAGCTGGCGCCCGCGCGGGATTCGTTGGCGAGCGAACTGTGGGTGAGCGCGCGGCGCAGCAGCTCCGGATGGGAGAACTGGTGGTCGATCCTCAGCTCCAGCGATGCCAGCTCGGCGCGCATGAACGCAAGATTACTGCTTCTTCTCGGCTGGGGGCGGAGGGGCCGGAGCAGCCGGAGGGGTGGTGTTCTTCCCGCCCGCCTTGATCGCAGTGACGCGGATGGCCTGGGCCACCTGCCGGATCTGCGGATAAATCTGCTGATCGGCCATGATCTTGTCGCAGATGGCGATGGCTTCGTCATTCTTGCCCACCGACTGAAGCGCCGATGCCAGCCGCACCTGATAAGCCGGCTCTGCGTGAGCCGCGCCATCCGTCGCCATCTTGAACTCGGCGATGGCCACGTCGTATTTCTTGCGCACCAGCGCGGCCAGGCCCAAGGCGTTGTGGGATTCGGCCGCGAGGTCCTTCTTGGCATCCTCCCACTGCTGGTCCGGGATGTCCGGCCGGGGCTTGGGCGCTTCCTTCACCAACTGGATGGTGTCATTGGCGAACTTTTCGGACTTGGCCAGTTTATCTTCTCTATCGAGGTCGTTCTCGCGCGTGCGCTGCGCCAGCAACTCGGCCAGCATCAGCGTGGTCTGGAAGTTCTTGGGGTTGGCCTCGAGCGCGCGCTCGGCGTAAATCTGCGCCTTGTCGTAGTCGCGCTTCTGCTCGTAAGCCTGGGCCTCCGAGAGCAGAGCCACATCCTTGAAATCGGTATCCGCAAACTTCGTAAGCAGATCCTCGGCGGCCTTGATGGTTGCATCCGGGCTGCTCCGCGCGTTGAACAGCGCCTGCACCGCCGCCAGTTCTTCCTTCGATTTGGGGGCCGGCGCCTTGGCTGGCGCCGGCTGCGCCATCAGGCTCGAGACACCGGCCGCCAATGCCAGGACGCCGGTGAGAATCGTTCGTTTCATTACAGGACTCCTTGTCTTCCTTACTGCCTTGAGACTTGTTGGACGCCCAGTTCCGCGGCTTGGCGCGCGGGGAGCGATGCGCCGTCCACCTTGAGAGCGTCTTGGAAATGTTTGGCCGCCTGTTCGCGATCTCCCGCGGCCATGAAAAGGCGGCCCAGATAAACCAATGCCCAGGCCCTCACCTGCGCCTCCGGTTGCGATTCCAGCGTCTTGGCGAACAGCTTCTCCGCCGTTTCGGGGTCTTTCTGCAGCACCGCGATCCGCGCGAGGCCATAATAGGCCGCGGCGTGCATGGGCTGGCTGTCCGTCTGCTCGATGACGTCGAGGTAGGACTTCTTGGCTTTGTCCAGATCCCGGGCCGTGTAAAGCTGTTCGGCATCCTCCAGTGTCTTGGCCGCGCCGGTAAGCGGCGGCGGGGGCGGGGGCGGGGCTGACTTCACCGCGCGCACGGTCTCCTGTTTATTGAATTCCGCCATGGAAAGACGCTTGTCCTCCTTCACCGCGTCGATGGCCCCCACCAGCTCCGGATAGTAGAACGTCATGGCCTGTTCCTGCTTCTCATAGACCGGCAAGCGCTCGGCGAAATAAGGCGCCAGAATGTAACCCTCGCGCAGGGCCGCCTGGACGGTTTCCGGCGCATGGTCCAGGCGTGCTTCCACCGCCTTGATCAGCGATTCCGTCGTCAGCAGCAGAAAATCCTGCTTGAACGCATCGCCTAGCGCCGGCGCCCGCTGCGCGTGGTCGGAAAGTCCCTTCTTGCGATTCAGGATCTCCTCGTAGCGTGTCGACAGCGGATCCAGCAGGTAGTGCAAATAGGCATGCCGCACGTCGAAAATGCGCGGCTCCGGCGAAGGCGTGATCACGATGGTGTAATCATAACCGTAACTGCGGGTCTGGATCTGGTTGGGCGCCGCCAGCAGCTCGATATAAATCTGAAAACGGCGGCCTCTGAACCCGGAGGTCGGCTGCCGCAGGTAGGCGTTTACCTGGAGCACCGCCTCGGAAACGGGCTCATGATACCGCCCGATGTATTGGTCGATTGCGCCCTGCGAGCGCCTCCACAGGTCTTCGATATTGGCTTCCTTGTAAAACGCCGCCAGCAGCGGCGAAAGCGCCTTCAAGGGGACCACGTCGGGCGGGATTTCGACGTCGCGTATCTTGAAGGCGAAGTCCGGCGGCCCTCCCACGCTGAGCGCCAAGGAAATGTACTGGCTCAGCTCGGCGGTATCGTTAGTCTTGCGGTGCCGCTCGAACAAATCCTTGATGGCTGCCAGCGAAGGGATGTTGCGCCTGGCCAGTGCCGCGCGGATGGCCTCCCGCAGCGGATGGTTGTTCGGTGACGACAGATCGGCCGCGTAGCCGGCGGCATTGATCGCCGCCATCACGGTGAAAAGGCCCGGGCTGGCGTCGAGCTGGCCGCCTTCCGGCATGGCCGCGGGCGCCGTCAAAGCCATGATCAGGAACACGGGGAACACAAACCGGTGCAAGTAGGTTCGCCTTTGAAAACACAGTTTAGCACCCGTGGTGTGGGCGTCGTGGGCTCTGTTTACAGCACGTGATAATAGCCGCGGCGCTCGAGCACTTCCACGGGAATGCCGAACAGGCCGGTGAGCGTCCCGGCTTCGAGAACCCGCTCCTTCGGCCCATCGCAATAGACGCGGCCGCCGCGGATCAGCACCACGCGGCGCATCTCCGGGATGATGTCCGGAAGGTGGTGCGTCACCATGATGATGCTGATGCCGTTGCGCGCCAGCTTGCGCAGGATCTCGCGCAGCTCGTGGGTGGCGTGCAGGTCCAGGCTCGAGGTGGGCTCGTCCAACACCAGCGCCTGGGGGTCGTGCACCAGCGCGCGGGCGATCAGGATGCGGCGCGCCTCTCCCGATGACATCTCGTTGGTGTCGCGTCCGGCCAAGTGCGAGATCTCGAGCAGCTCCATCACCTCCCGCGCCTTCCGCTCCATTTCAGCCGTGACTTCGTGGTTGGGCCAGATCCCCACGCTGCCGAAGAAACCCGAAAGCACAATCTCGTATCCGGAGTAGTCGCGCGTGCACATCTGCATCCAGTCGTTGGAGACGATGCCCAGATGGTTGCGCAGATCGAACAGGCGCCAGCGGTCGCGGCCGAGAATGCGCAGCGACCACGGCTCGGCCTTGATCACGGGGTACAGGTCGCGCGAGATCACTTTGATCAGCGTGGATTTCCCCGAGCCGTTGGGCCCCAGAATCGCGGCGTGCTCGCCTTGCGCGATGGAGAGCGTGACGCCGTCCAGCACGACGCGATCGTCGCGCCGGACGGTGACATTCTGAAAGTCGATCAGCGGGATAGAAGACGCCAATCCTCTATCTTACGCGGGGCGGCCCTGGGGTCTACAATGGGACCACATGTTTTCCTCCCGCTTCCACTGGGATTTCCGGACCAACCGCCTCACCCAGGCGCTGGAGGCCAAGCGCCGGGAAGGGGCGCGGATCCTGGACCTCACCGAATCCAACCCCACGCGCGCCGGGTTCGCGTACCCGCCGGAAATTGTGCGGGCGTTCGACGACCCGCGCATGCTGGTCTATGAGCCTTCGCCCGCCGGCGCCGCCGAAGCCCGCCAGGCGGTGGCGTCGTACTACGCGGCGCGCGGCCAGCAGGTGGAAACCGGGCGCATCCTGCTCACGGCCAGCACCAGCGAGGCTTATGCCTGGCTCTTCAAGCTGCTGACGAACGCCGGCGACCACGTCCTGGTTCCCCGGCCCTCCTATCCGTTATTCGAGTTTCTGGCCAGCATGGAATCCATCGAGACGCGCACCTACCCGCTGGCGTACCACGGCGGCTGGGCGATGGACCTGGACGCCCTGGCCGCGGCAATCTCAGACCGCACACGGGCGGTAGTGCTGGTGAATCCTAATAACCCCACCGGCTCGTACGTGAAGCGGGCGGAGCTTCAAACGCTCTCGCGGTGGTGCGCGAAGCGGCGCATCGCCCTGATCTCGGACGAGGTCTTCTCCGATTACGCGCTGACGCCGGACGCAGAGCGCGTCAGCACGCTGGTGACGGTGGAGGACTGTCTGGCGTTTTCGATGAGCGGGCTTTCGAAGATCGCCGGTCTGCCGCAGATGAAGCTGGGCTGGATCATCGCGGCCGGTCCGGCGAACCTGAGGGCAGAGGCCATGGAGATGCTGGAATGGATCGCCGACACGTACCTTTCCGTAAGCACGCCGGTAGCATGCGCGGCGGCGCGGCTGTTGGCCGTTGGGGAGTGCGTGCAGCGCCAGATCCGCGAGCGGACCGCCCGCAACCTGGCGCTGGCGCGCGAAGCGCTCTCCGGATCGGCCGCCGACATTCTGGCCGTGGAAGGCGGTTGGTACATCGTGGTGCAGATGCCGCGAATCCGCAGCGAGGAAGATTGGGCTTTGGAATTGCTCTCTCAAGAAAGCGTTCTGACGCAGCCGGGCTTCTTCTACGATTTCGAATCGGAAGCGTTCCTGATCGTGAGCCTGCTCACGATCCCCGAGGTGTTCCGCGAAGGGATCGCGCGGCTGAGGCGTGCGATGGAGTAGCACCAGCGGCACGACCGCCGGCGCTACCAGCCGTGCTTCCGCATGAGCTCCTTCACGGCGCCGATGGGGAGAGCCTCGATGGTAGTGCCGCCGAAACCGGTCGTCGTAGTGGCCTTGAACAGGGAGTTGTAAATCGCCTCTTCGGTGGCTTCCATGGCGGCTTCAAACAGCGGTGAAATGGCGTCGTCGGGGAAAGCCGTGCGCGTTGCCACCGAAAAAGCAATCGCGTACTCGCCGCTCCCGTTGCTGGCGGGAGATCCCGTGCGCGCCACGCCGAGCATGGCCCGCCTGGCCAGGCGCTTGAGCTGGCGCGCATCCAGCGGGGCGTCGGTGGCCACCACGGCCATGATCGACCCGTCGCCGTTCCGCCCGGAGAACATGTGCCGGTTCAGCTCTTTACCCACCGGCAAGCCGTCGATGGAGAGCACGCCGCCGAAGTTGCTCTGCACCAGCACGCCCACCGTGAATTTCACCGCGCCCACGGCGGCCACTCGCGAGGAGGTCCCGATGCCTCCCTTGAAACCGAAGGCCACGGTTCCCGTGCCCGCTCCCACCGAGCCCTCTTCCACCACCCCGCCGGCGGCCTTGGCCAGCGCTTCCTGAACGTCGCTCTTCTGGACGTGCATGCCGCGGATGTCGTTCAGAGTGCCGTCGTTGGTTTCGCCCACCACCACGTTCACCGAGCGCACGTTCTCGTTTCCCTTTTGGCCGAGCACGTACTCCGCGAGGGCTTCGGCCGCGCGCCACACGGAGAGCGTGTTAGTGAGGACGATGGGGGACTCGATCACGCCCAGCTCATCGATCTGCGTGCTGCCGATCAGCTTTCCGAACGCGTTTTGGGCGTAAACCGCCGCCGGCACTTTCTGCTGGAATACGTTCCCGTCATGGGGAAGGATGGCGGTGACGCCGGTGCGCACGCTGTCGCCCGTCCGCAGAGTGACCTGGCCGACCTTGACGCCTGCGACGTCGGTGATGGCATTGAGCCTGCCGGTGGGCAGCACGCCCGGCTGAATGCCGAGATCGCGCGCGCGAACCCGAGGCTCGGAAGTCTGCTGGGCCGGCGCGGCGAGAACCAGAGCAACCAGCGCGATCAAAGCTCGGAGCTTCATGGTCCGAGCATAGACCATGCGCAAGGCCGCGATCCAGCGCGTCCGGCGGCCTGACGTCCGAATCGACCGGGAACTCACCTGTCGCCAGACAGGACCGGCTGTGCAGGCTGGCCGCGCTCCAAGAGACGCCCAGCCCGCGCCGCTGCCTTGATCGCACGAATGAACAACCGTGTTTCTGCGCGGAGGGCCGCGCACGTGGCGCAGATCATGCAATGCTGCTCGAAGGCAGCGGATTCAGCGGGCGTGAGCCTGCCCAGGAACTCCTCGTCGGCAACTTCGCCCGTATCTGCGGGACAGGAGTCAAAAAGCACGTACACCACCTTGTGAGTAGTCAAAGAGATGAAACGGGGAATGCACGCCGGCAGCCACCTCTCGCACGATTCCGCGATCGGCCGCTCGCGTGATGTCCAACTCTCTTTTGTACCCTGTAATTGCGAAAAGAACCAGATCTGAATCGCACTCCTGGCTCTTGTTTCCACAGTTCTTTTGAACCGGAAATTCTTGCAGTTGAGCGCACCCCGGAGTGGGAATCCTGTGGATAAAACGACCCCGCGGCAAACCGTTCTTGGATTGACCTCTCAGAAGTTGAGCCGCAGCGCCAACTGGATCTGCCGGTTGGTGCCGATTCCGATCTGGTTCGACACCGTGGAGTTCAGCACGCCGAAATTCGCGCCTGCGGTCGATGTCGTGAACGCCTGGCCGGGCTGGAGGCCCGCGGCGCCCGGCCCGCTCGGAATTTCCTGCTGGAGGCGGAGGTTGCCAGGGTTGGCGAAATTGGCGTGGTTCAGGATGTTGTAGATCTCCGCCCGGAACTCGATATTCGCTTTTTCTGTGACAGGAAACTTCTTGCCGAGCGTCAGGTCGAGCTGTGAAAGCCCCGGTCCGCTGAGGCTGTTGCGGGAAGAATTGCCGAAGGCGCCTGCCAGCGGAACGGAGAAGGCCGCCGGGTTGAGCCAGCTCAAGCCGTTATGCGAGTACGGATCCACGCCCGCCACCACGTCCGGCCGGCGCACGTTGCGACTGTTGCCCCCGCCCAGAGTGTTGACCACCGGAACCGTGAAGACCTGTCCGCCGACCACCACGGGATTGGCATAGATGCTGCCGTCGCGTGTGTCGCGGTAAACCACGTCGGGCCGCGTGATCAGCACGTCGATCGGCACGCCGGTCCGCGCGTTCACGACGCCGCCCAATTGCCAGCCGCCCAGGGCCATGTCCGCGGCGCGCGAAGCGTGCCCCAGGTACTTCATTCCTTTCCCGAAGGGCAACTCGTACAGCGCCGTCAGGTTGAAGCTCTGCCGGACGTCGAAGTTGTTGCTGCCATGGTCGGCTTCGAAATTATAGGGGTTCCCGGCCGTGTTGGCTTCGTTGGACCCGCCTGAATCGCCGATGCTGTGCCCCCACGTGTACTGCGCGCCCAGGGACAGGCCGGCGCTAAAACGCCGGTTGATGGTGGTCTGCAGTGAGTCGTAGTGATCGTTGCCGCCGCTGGTCTTATAGTCGATCTCGGCGAAGCGGTTGCCGAACTGGCGGTTCACGATGGCCACGCCCGTTGTCTGGTTCATGCCCACGCTGGTGATCAGGTTGGTGATGCTGCGCAGGAACAGATTGCGTCCCTGGCTGCCTACATAAGCCACCGTCAGCACCGTGTTCCCCGGCAGTTCCTGCTGTACCGAGGCGGTGTATTGCAGGATCCGTTCGGGAATTGTGTAGCCCACCCCATAAGCGCGCGGCTGATAGCCCAGGGTCGCGCTGTTGATGTCGTAGTTGGCGTAAACCTGGTTGATGTCCAGCGGATAAGCCAGCAGGGGACCGGAGCTGATGGTGGTGCCGATGCGGTCGTTGGCCTCCGGCTGGAGCTGATCTTCCGTCTGCCCAGGGCCATAGTAGTATCCCGAGCCGATCCGGAACACGGTCTTATTGTTGAGAGCCTTGGGCGACCAGGCAAGCGCCAGACGCGGGCCGAAATTGTGCTTCGAGGAATCGTACCAGTGCGACGCATTCGGCAGGATGGTGCCCTGGGCGATGCTGAACACCACATCCTTGTTGTTGACCTCGTGCAGCGGCTGATAGTATTCCCAACGCAATCCGTAGCTCATGGTCAGCATGGGCGTGATCTTCCACTCGTCCTGCGCGTAGAAGATGTAGTAATTCTGCCGCATGTGCGCATTTCCGGAAAGTCCGGTGAACGGGCTCTTGGCGCTGAGGTCGCCGTTGAAGGCAATGGAAGACGGCCGATTCGCCAAAAAGTCCGTCACGTTGGCGAACGAGTAGGTGGTGCCGCCGAGTTGATCGTTATAGAGCGTGAGGGCACGGATCTCCGCGCCGAACTTCATGCTGTGGTTGCCGTGCAGCACGCTGAGAGCGTCGATGTACGATGTCGAGAAATTAGTGTAGGGCGCTCCGCGGCCGTTGAACGAACTGCTGAGGCGAATCAGTCCGCTGGGAATGGCGAGGCCGGCGCTGCCGCTCTGGCCGGCAATCCCGCCCAGCGCCACGCTGCCGCTCAGATTAATCGTCACGCCGTTGATGTTGGCGTTGGGACTGGGACCGGGGATGCCTTCCACCCGGGTCTTGGCGCCGTTGAAGCCGAACTTCGTCTCATTGATGATGGTCGGCGTAAGGAGTTGGGTCAAGCTGACCACCGCGTTCTGCGGAACGATGGCGGTGGCGTAAATGCTGCCCGTCGAGTTCTGAGTCTGAGCCGACTGGCCCTGGTCGCGGAAATACCGCGCGTAAAAGCGGTACTTGCTCGTAAGATTGTAGTCGAAGCGGGCGCCCCCCGAATTCTCCGTGACGTTACTGGGGGCATTGACGTTGACGATGTCGAAATTGGGGTCCGAAGACGGCGTCTGCCCGGTCGGGAAGGCCCCCAGCAGCGGCTGAATGGACGGGACCGCCTTGGCGCGGGCCGCCGCGCTCAAGGTGCTCTCTACGATGGGCGAACTCGTATTCTGCCGTAACCCCTCGTAGTTCAGGAAGAAGAACGCCTTGTCCTTGGCGATGGGCCCGCCCGTGGAAGCTCCGAACTGGTTCAACCGCAAGACCGATTTGGCCGCCTTATCGAAGAAATTGCGCGCATCGAACGCGTCATTGCGGACGTACTCGAACACCGAGCCGTGAAAGTCGTTCGAGCCGGACTTGGTAATAAAACTGATCTGGCCGCCCGTTCCAGTTCCATACTCCGCGGGATAGTTACTGCTGTCCACGCGGAACTCCTGGACGTTCTCGAGGCTCTGCTCGAGGCGGAACTGCGAGGTGGTCTCGCCGTTCAGGTTGCCGGGCGAAGCATCCACGATGTTGCTGCCTTCCACGCCGTCGTACCGGATGATGTTCTCCTGGTTCGAGCGGCCGCTGAATCGGATATTGTCGAAAGTGCCGCTGCCATTATTCACGGCGCCCGGCACCAGCAGGTACAACTGCGAAACCTGGCGGCCGTTGAGGGGCAGGTTCGAAACTTCGCGCTCCGATACGTTGGAGCCGACGCGCGCCGAGCTCACATCGACGACGGCCAGTTGGCCACCCGATACGTTGACCTCGGTGTTGAGCGCGGCCGGCTGCAGTGTGATGTTCAGCGTCCGCTCCTGCCCGACCTGCAGGTTCACGCCGGTGAATTCGGCGGGCGACATGCCGGCTGCCTCCGCCGTTACCGTATAGGTGGTGGGCAGGAGCTGCGTGACGATGTATCGGCCCTCGCCGTTGGTCGCGAGTTTCCGGCTTTGGCCAGTCTTGTCGTTCTTCACGGTGACCGTAGCGCCGGGCACGACAGCTCCCGTGGCGTCGCTGATTGTGCCCACAATGCGGGCCTGGTCGCTCTGGCCATGGATCATGGGAATCATCATGGCCCCTAGAAGTGTAATGCGCAGAATTTTCATTTTCATGTCCCTAACAAGGTACCGAGCCGGTATTACAAAGACATGAACTTCCGATGAAGAATCAGGTGGGGCCAACCAACTGTGGTGAATCGAATCACCCGGCGTGCGTCTCGGATGCCTCCGCACGTTCGAGCTCGCCGGCGTAACGCTTCAAGTCCGCTGGCAAGACAGTGACGAGGTCCTTCTCGATGTCCTCGCCAGTCTCCACCAGGTGCAGCAGGTGCAGGGCCGCCAGGCGCGCGCACCAGGGGTCGTCCATGTTGCGGCCGGTCTCGCGGCTCACCCTCAGGAGGCTGGCGTGGGGGAGTGCGATGGTCTTTTCGGTTCGCCCGCCGTTCTCATCCGTCAGAATGAACTTCACGTCCACCGTATCGGCGTGACGCAGCGAGATGGCGGTTTGCAGCCACTTGAACATCACCTGGAACTTGCGGCCGAAGGGGTCCGGCCCCGCCTCGAACTGGCGAAAGTTGAGCATCTAAGGCTATCTTACAATGGGTGAAGATGCTGACAGCCGAACTGATTGCGCCGCGCGAATTGCGCCTGACGGAACAAGAGATTCCAGACCCCGGCCCGGGCGAGGTGCAGGTGCGCGTGAAAGCTGTGGGCATCTGCGGCTCCGATCTCCATTCGTACCTGGAAGGCGCCATCGGCGATATGCCGTGCCAGTACCCCATGGTGCTGGGCCACGAGCCTTCCGGCACGCTGGTCAAGACGGGCGCCGGCGTAACCGGCTGGTCGGTTGGCGACCGCGCCGCGCTGGAGCCTGCCCTCTACTGCTACCACTGCGAATTCTGCCGCACCGGCCACCACAATGTCTGCGCCAACATCCGCTTCCTCAGCAATTCGGGACATCCGGGTTTCTTCCGCGAGTTCGTGAATCTGCCGGCCTCCAACCTGCTTCCCATTCCCCAGGGCCTCTCCTTCGAGGTGGCCTGCATGTTCGAGCCCCTGGCGATCGCCATGCATTCCATGAAATTCGCCTCGATTCAGCTTGGGGAGACCGTGGCGGTCTTCGGCGCGGGGCCGATCGGGCTGCTGACGGTGGCCTGCCTGAAGGTGACGGGCGCGGGCCGTATCTGGACCATCGAACCCGTGGCGCACCGTCGCGAGCTGGCCAGACGGATGGGCGCCGATGCGGCGCTCGATCCCGGCGAAATCGACGTGGTGCGGCAAATTCAAGCCGATACCGGCAATCGCGGCGTGGATTGCGTGATCGACTGCGCCGCCCGGGACCACACCACCAACTGGGCCATTCAAATTGCGCGCAATGCCGGCCGCGTAGTCCTCACCGGCATTCATTCCGCCGTGATGGTGCCCTTCGAGGTCTCGCCGATGCGGCGCAAGGAGTTGGCCATTTTCAACGTGCGCCGCTCGAATCACGAATCGGAGGCCGCGCTGGAGCTGCTGGCCCGCCGCACCGCCTGGTTCGCCCCTCTAGTGACGCACACGCGCCCGCTCGAGCGGATCGCGGAAGCCTTTTCCCTCAACGAACAGTACGCCGATGGCGTGGGCAAGATGGTGGTGGTGTAGGCGGTCGTGCCTGTCCGCGGCCGGGGTAAGGCTCTGCGCTGCGCGCCGGCGGCCCCGACAGAGTCCGGAGGCTCACGCAGCGGCGGACGGCGCGGGGTTCAAATTCCAAATGTTACGAGCCAGCTTCCACTTCCCGTCCGGCGCGCGCCGGATGAGGTGCGCGCCTTTGAAGTGCAATACCGCCGGGGGGGCGCCGGATTTCGGCGTGGCGCGCCAGCTACAGGTGTACTCGTGCCAGGCCCAATCGCGGGCCACAACAGTCTCTCCGTGCCCTGACTGCAGAAACTCGATGGCCACCTGGTTGAGGAAATCCCGCAACCACTGTCGCAATTCCTTCCCGGTCAGGGGCATCAGGTTGGGCGGCAGGAAGACCGCATCTTCGGTCAGGATGGCGAAGTAGCGCTCCACGTCGCCAGAGCCGATCGCCATGGTTTCCTCGTCGGCCGCCGCCATCACTTGCCGCTGTTCCGTCTCCCCGTCCGTGATGCCGAAATTGCTCGTCATGATGCATCCTCCAACCGCTTGGAACGGCCCTGGCGGCCTATTTCTTGGGCCGCGACTCCGGCGGCGACATTTTGTTGGCCCGGTAATAGACCACCAACTGGCCGTAGTGCTCTGCCGCGTGTTCGATGACCGACATCCATGGCTGGAGCGTCGCTTTGAAACTATCGTCGGGCGTGGCCTTGAGCGTGGCGGTGGCATCTTCGATGGACTTCTTCAGGGCCGCGACGATGCCGGCCTTGGCCTTGAACGTCTTGGGGTCCAATTCGGTCCAGTCTTTCCAATCGAAGGTCGGCGCACGCCCCGCTCTGGCTCCGAAGGCGTTGCCGGAAACGACATGCACGATCACATCGCCGAAGGAACGGACCTCGGGCGTGGGCTTGTAACCGTACAGGGCCTCCGGGAAATCCTCGGCCATGGCCAGCACTTTCCTGTTGACATCGGCAAACTGGCTGCGGATGGTCTGAGCGGGCGCAGGCTGGCGTTGGCCCTGCGCGCGGGCCGGTAGCACGGCCAGCAGGGCGAGGGCGGAAAGGGTGACTGCGGTTACGATTCGATTCATAGTCTTGTATGACGAACTCGACGCGTTTTGGTGAGCGTGCGTGCTTTACCTTTCCGGCACACAGGCCCGAACCGCGCCCGGGTAGCCCGGCGCGACGCTCATCAATTCTATGGGCTTGTCGCAGTGCAGTGTCTTGGATGCGCGGAATGCCACTCCCGCCGCGCGGAGCCGTTCACCGAAAGGCTCGCGAAAATATTGAAAGTCGATCTCAACCTCGCCCTTCTGCCGCAGCCAGGCCATCTGCTCGCGGGTAGCGCGCGTGGCTTGGAGCTCCCAGCGGAAGTGCGTTACCCCCACCAGCGCGGCGTTGACCAGGAGGAGCGTGGCCAGGCCCCAAGCGGTCCAATGGATGGCGCGCCAGCCCGGAACTGCGAGCGCGGCCACCACGGCGATGATCGGCAGCCACCAGAGCTGCGGTCCATATCGCGCCCACCACATGTGCACCCCCACCAGAAGGGACGCCACCACCGCGCCAGCCAGAAGCACCACCACCTCGCGCGGCACACCCGGACGGATGAGCGCGGCGGCCAGCAGCAGCAGGGCAATCAGGAACGCGCCGCTGAACAGCGGCCCGAAGCCCGAAATGCGCACCTCGTGGAAGTAAAAGATCTGGAAATCCTTCCAGCGGACATCGAAGGGCCACATGAGGCGGGCATCCGCCCCCTCGAAGAAGGGCTGTGCGCCGGGGCGGCCGAACAGCCCGTAGGCGAACCGCACCAAGCGGTTGCGGCCCACCATGTTCTTGGGAGTCTCAAACCGTTCATTCGGGTCGCGCCCTCTCTGGCTGTAGCTGGCGTGGGCGGCGGTTCCCACCCAGGGGTAAAACGGATGACCGCGATGCACCGTATTGGTGACGTAGGGATTGAAGCCGAAGACCCCGGTGCCCAACAAGATGGAAGCGAGTTGGAGGGCCGCATAGCGCGGCAGCAGGCGGCGCCGCCGGATGAGCAGATACAGGGCCCCCGCGGCGCAAAAGAAGCAGAGATAGACCAGCCCCGTGATTTTGGTGTTGACGCACAGAACCGCGGATGCCAGTGCGACTGCGTGCACCAGGAGGCTTGGCCGCCGAAAGCCGCGGGCCACCGCCGCGACATAGCAGGCCAGAAATGAGATCAACAGGCCATCCACCAGGTACGAAGCGAGCTGGCAGACCACCACCGGGTTGAGTGACACCAGGGCGGCGATGACCACCGCGGTGCGTCGGCGCATCCCGAAGTCGAGCGAGGCCGCCGCCACGGCGAGGAACATGGCGGCCAGCGCCATCCACGGGGCCGGTTTCGCCCATTCGATGTGGGGGGCCGTCTCAAAAAGGGCCAAAGCCACGTACCAGGGTCCCTTGGCATAGTGGCGCAGGGAATCCTGGACGGAAGGGGCGAAGGCGTGCAGCGGGTCATGCAGGGGGTTCCAGCCGTGCGCCATCTGATACACGGCGGTCTGCTGGTACCAGAGGCCGTCCCACGACAGGTCGAAGAAGGCTGCGGACAGAAACAGAGAGACGCCCAGGACAGCCAGCGCGGCGGCAGGGGGCACGATCCGCAGAGGGCCGCGCACACCCTCCCGCCGGGCCAGCCAGTCGCCAGCCGCCAGTGAAACGAGCAGCGCAGCCGGCGCCACGAAGGGTGAAACACGCCAGCCGGCGGCGAAGCTGAGCAGGACGCCGAGGTGCGCAAAACAGAAGAAGGCCAGCAGGATCGCCGCGGCGGACCAACCGAGCGTCGCCAGACCGCGGTTCCCCTCCGGCGCCGGACCGTTCATCGTGAGCGTCATCCTGAATTCATTCTCTTACCGTGCCAGCATCTTCATGAGCCGGTAGAGGAACTCGACGCTCTCGTAGAAGGCGTCCACGGGCAGACGTTCATTGGCGCCATGCGCGTTGCCCAGATCCAGCTCGCCAAACGTGCCACTGACTCCGAAGGTCGGCATGCCCGCCCGGCGCAGAGAAATTGAGTCGCTGGCCCAAGGGTCCATCACTGGGTAGACCGGCATGCCCGGCCACATCTCGCCCGTGAGCCGTTCCACCGCGCCCATCACCTCGGGCAGCATCGGGGATGCCGGAGCCGGCGGGTTGGCGCTCATCAGCGTCAAGGCGATCTCACCGTCCGCCATGAACCCGGCCAGCGTGTCGCGCACGAACCCGGCGGTATCGCCGGGGAAAACGCGGCAGTTGATCACTGCGCTGGCAGTCTGCGGCAGGGCGTTCGCGGCATGCCCTCCCTCAATGCGGGTGGCCACGCACGTGGTTCGCAGGATGCTGTTGTAATAGGGCGAGCCGTCCGCCAACCGCTTGGCGGCCTCCAGGTCGGCCGGGTCTTTGGAAACGGCTTTCATGTCCGCCGCCGCCGCTCCGCTCTCCGCCGCCGACATGCGCTCAAAGTAGGCTCGCGTGGTCTCGTTGAAGCGGAAGGGGAAGTCGTGCCCGGCCAGCCGGGTGAGCCCCGCCGCCAGCCGGTAGATGGCGTTATCCTTCACGGGCAGCGAACTGTGGCCCCCTTGGCTTTTCGTTTCCGCCCGAAAGCTGATGTTGCTCTTCTCGCTGGTCTGGACGGTCATCCGGACGCGCCGGCCCTTGTCGGCCTGGCCGCCGCCCGCATCCAGATTCAGGCAGTACGCAGCGTCGATCCAGTCCCGATGATTACTGATCAGCCAGTAGACCCCGTTGGCGCCTCCGCCCTCCTCGTCCGCGGTGAGGGCCACGACGATGTCGCGGCCGGGGACGAATCCCTCCGCGCGGAGGCGCATCAGGTTGGCAACCAGAGCGGCCACGCCGTGCTTGACATCGAGGACACCGCGCCCGTAAAAGAAGCCGTCGCGCTCGGTGAGATGGAACGGATCGAGCCCCGCCGCCCAGCCGTCCCTTGGTGCGTCGACCACGTCGAGATGTGCGATCAGAAGGATAGGTTTGGCCTTTCCCCCTCCTCGGAGGCGCGCCACCAGGTTCTGTTTTTCGGGCCGCGCGCCCGCCATCACGACGTCGGAATCCGGGAAGCCCACGGAGCGGAGGCGCGCAGCCATAGCCTCCGCCGCCTTGGTGCAACCGAAGGCCGGAGTGGTGTTGATCTCCACCAGTTCCCGGAGCAGGTCTCGCGCCAGGGGGCGCGCGGAAGCCCGCGCATCGGAGGCGGACCTTTCGTTCTGCTGGCCTTGGAGCTGGACCCCCAGTAGCAGGACAAGCATTCCCGTACTACAGAATAGCGTTCTCATGCCCAGCCCGCCGTAAACTTTCTTGAGTTACGGGAGCACCTGAAGTTTCAGGTTCCGAAAGGTGACCTCGAACCCCTCGGCCTCCAGGCCGATGTAGCCCCGGAGCAGGCTGCAATTGGGCAACTCGTTCACCACGGCTCCATTGACCGCGAGCGTCAGGTGGCTGCCTTGCGCGCGGATCTCGTAATGGTTCCACTCGCCGGCTGGCTTGACCCGGTTCTCTTTCATTTCCTTGCTCAGATTGAAACGCTGGATGGCGCCCTCGACCAGGTTCTCCCCGAACAGGTAACCGCCGCGGAGACCGGTCTGCGCCTGGTACCAGATCTCGCCATACTTCGACATGCGGACGATGACGCCGCTGTTGTAGCGCGTTTCTCCCTCGCCGCGCGGGGTGAAGCGCCAGTCCACTTCAAAGATGAAGTCGCCCAGTTCCTTGTCGTAGCGGAGATATTCATGTCCGCCGTCGCCGCTACAGATGAGGGTGTGTTGGGCGGGGTCCACCCGCCACTGCATCTTGGGCTTGAGGCCGTCGATGGGAGGAACGGGAATGCGCGTCCAGCCGTGCAGACCTTCGTCGGGCAGCAGGTCCACGGGTCCGGGGGTTTGCCCGGATACCGCACCGGTGGCGAGCATGACGGCCACCCCGGTGAAAGCCGAAGCGATTATAGAACAGATGCGCGAGCGTGCCATAACAAGCCCAGTGTAAACGATGCGCGGGCCAAACCGCTCTCGCCGCTGCGTTAGAATCACCAGCATGCGCACCATATTTGCTCTCTTGCTGGCGGCGCAGCTCGCCGCCGCCCAGGGAGGCCGTGGAGGCGCGCCAGCCGCCTCGCCCGCCGCGACTGGCGCATCCGCCGAGCGCGCCGCCTTCATCCGCGCGAACTACTCCAAGTTCGAGTATCACATCACCATGCGCGACGGCGTCCGGCTGTTCACGTCGGTCTACGTGCCCAAGGATGTTTTCTCCGACGGCAAGACGTATCCCATCCTCATCCAGCGGACGGCCTATAACGTCGCGCCGTATGGCGTCGACCAATACCGCGCCAGCCTTGGTCCCTCGGAGCTGTTCGAACGGGAGAAGTTCATCTTCGTCTACCAGGACGTGCGCGGCCGGTTCATGAGCGAAGGCGACTTCGTCACCATCCGCCCGCACAAGCCCGTCAAGAAGGGACCGCAGGACACCGACGAAAGCACCGACACCTACGACACCGTCGACTGGCTCATCCAACACGTGCCCGGCAACACCGGCAAGGTGGGCATGTGGGGCGTCTCGCAGCCCGGGTTCTACGTCACCGCGGGGATGATCGACGCGCATCCGGCTCTGGTGGCGGTAGCGCCCATGGCGCCCGTCACCGATTACTACATGGGCGACGACGTGTACCATAACGGCGCGTTCATGCTGGCGCACCGCTTTGGCTTCTACATGGGGTTCCGCCGCCGCGAGGGCGAACCCGCCGCGCCCCCGCGCGCGCTGCCATTCGACTATGGCACGCCCGACGGCTACGACTTCTTTCTCAGCATGGGTTCGCTCGCCAACGCCGACGAAAAGTATTTCAAGCGCCAGCAGCCCATGTGGAACATGAATATCGACCACACCACCTACGACGATGTGTGGCAATCGCGCGCCATCTGGAAATATCTGGCGGCCATCAAGCCGGCGGTCATGCTGGTGGGCGGCTGGTACGACACCGAAGACCCGCAGGGCGTGCTGCGCCAGTTCGATTTCATGGAGCAGCACACGCCCCCGGCCGACCTGCTGGTGATGGGCCCCTGGAATCATGGCGGTTTTGCGCGCGGCGACGGCGACCGGTTGGGCAACATCAACTTCGCCTCCAAAACGGCGCAATACTACCGCGAGCAAATCGAGTTGCCATTTTTCCTCCACTACCTGAAGGGCCGCGGCGACGGCAAGTTTCCCAAGGCGTGGGTGTTTCAGACGGGCATGAACCAGTGGCGCCGCTTCGACGCGTGGCCGCCGCGCAAGGCGCGGGCCACGGACCTGTTCCTCGATGCCCAGGGCAAGCTCGCATGGAAGCGGCCGGCCGCGCCGGGATTCGAAGAGTACCTGTCGGACCCTAACAAGCCGGTCCCGTACGTCAGCCGTATCGTTCAGGGGGTCCTCAACAGCTATATGACCGAGGACCAGCGGTTCGCCTCGACGCGTCCCGACGTGCTGGTCTTCAGGACCGAGCCGCTGGAGCATGACCTCTCGGTGTTCGGGCCCATCGCGGTTGATCTCAAAGTCTCGACCACGGGGACGGACTCCGATTTCGATGTGAAGGTGATCGACCTTTTTCCGGGTGATTATCCGGATTACAACAACCCCGCGCCGGGCCCACAGGGCACCCCCGCGCCCGCCGCGTCCGGTGCGCCGCCGCCGGCGACGGCCGCCAGCGTGCCCATGGGTGGATACCAGGAATTGATTCGCGGCGAGCCTTTCCGCGGCAAGTTCCGCAAGAGCTTCGAGAAGCCTGTGCCGTTTGAGCCGAACCAGCCGGACCGGATTACGTTCCTGCTGCCGGATATCGCGCACACGTGGCGGCGGGGGCACCGGATCATGGTGCAGATCCAGAGCTCCTGGTTTCCGCTGACGGATCGCAATCCGCAGAAGTTCATGGAGATTCCCAAGGCGCTTTCGAGCGATTTTCAGAAGGCCTTCGAGCGCGTCTATTTGGGCGGCGCGGATGGCTCGCGGATTCAGTTGCGCGTGGCCGAGTGAGACCATCCCGGCAGGAACGCCCCGTCACTGAGCCGCGACCGTGAGGGAGCGGAGAACCCCACGGGCGAAGGAACCACGGGAGTATACTGCGGGAGAAGGAGGTTTCTGATGTCCAGGTCCTTTTTTGCTCTTCTGCTCGTTCCCGCCGGACTGCTCGCCCAGGAACTTAAGCCCGTGGCCCTGCCCGCGCCGCAGATCACCGGAGGCAAGCCGCTGATGCAGGCTCTCAAGGAACGGAAATCGACGCGCGATTTCAGCCAGGAGAAGCTCTCGCCGCAGGTGCTTTCGAACCTGTTGTGGGCCGGCTGGGGAATCAACCGCGAGGACGGTCACCGCACCGCGCCCTCGGCGTCTAACCGGCAGGAAATCGAGATCTACGCGGTCACGGCGGACGGCGCCTCCGTCTATGACGCCAAGGGCAACGCCCTCAAGCCGGTGGCCAGCGGCGATCTCCGCAAGCTCACAGGGTCGCAGCCGTTTGTCGGAGAAGCGCCACTGAACCTGGTTTACGTGGCCGATTTTGCCAAAATGGGAGGCGCGGACGAGAGCGCCAAGACCGCCATGTCCAACGCCAATACCGGCTTTATCGCTCAGAACGTGTACCTGTATTGCGCCTCCGAAGGCCTGGGCGCGGTGGTGCGCGCGTCGGTGTCCCGGCCCGAGCTGAGCAAGGCTCTGAACCTTCGGCCCGAGCAGCGGATTACGCTCGTGCAAACCGTCGGCTATATCAAGAAGTAGCGGCGCGGCTGCGGACATGGAAATGGCGTCCCCAGGGGGATTCGAACCCCCGTTACCGCCGTGAAAGGGCGATGTCCTAGGCCGGGCTAGACGATGGGGACTTGCTGGGCCGGAAGAAGGTGAACAATTCTACTGTAGCTTTCCAGCGACCTGACCGTCAACTTTGGGCGCGCGCTCGCGGGGCCGCGCCCGGCGAAGCCCCATTGCGTCTCCCGTTCGCCAGCGCGCGCAGCCGCTCTACCGGTTCCGGATTTACACCTCCAGGGCGCAAGCCTGGACGGCCGCGTGCGGGATGGCATGCGCGGCTTCTTCCTTGGGGGCCAGGCACAACTTGACGAGCAGAACCTCCTCCTCCCAGGGAAACCTCACCACGATCCACTCCGTGCTGCCAGCGCTCTTGGTCTTGAAGTTTCTGCCGAAGACGACCGTTGGAATGCTCAAGCCGAGGGGGCCAAGATGCTGTTCCAGATCGCTCTTGACATTGCCGATGATCATGTTGGTCAGCTCCGCCACGGCATCCAGAACTTCTTCGTCCACCGCCGCGAATTCCGTCATCAGCATCCGGGAACACATCCGGCAGGCCAGCGCCGGCGAGCAAGTCAGACTTCCGGTTCCGGTCCAAGCCCCCGCCACGCCGATAAAAGACAGTACCCCATCGTTCGCATCCGGCGTGCCGTGTTCAATAGTAACCTCGCCGCTGTAGATCTGGACGCCGAGCATGGTTGAAAACACGTTCGCCGTGGACCGGCCTATGGAATCGATAATGAGATCTGGCAGGTTCATAGCGGCAGCACCGGTTCGAGAATTCCAGTCAGCTTCTCCTTGATTTGATCGGTCGTAAAGGGCTTGCGGACATAGCCGGCGGCTCCCAGCTTGACCGCCTCGCCCACCTTGGCTTCGCCACCCTCGGTGGTGATCATCACCACCGGAATGTCCCGCCACTGGGTCGAGGCTCTTATTGAGGCAAGCAATTGAAGACCGTCCATTTTGGGCATGTTGATATCTAAGAGCACCAGATCGACTTTCCCCGCTTTCAGCCGCTCCAGCGCCTCCTGGCCGTCACCCGCCTCATAGATCGTGCGGATTGCCATGCCCGTCTGCCGCAAGACGCGCTGAAGGATTTTCCGGATTGCGGCAGAGTCATCCACAACCAGAATGTCTGACTCCATTGGGCTCCTTATACCCTATTCATCGGAGCGAACGCCGCTTTTGTTAGCTCCAGGGGCTGGAAATTGCTGCGGATCCGCGTCCAGCCCCGGGGCTAAAGTTTTTTGCGATCCAGCCGATACCAGACCTAGGAGCGGGGAACTTGGCGCGGCAGCTTTCGCAGCAGGAAATCGATGCGGTCTTCCTGAGAATGCAGGACCGCAAGCGCGAAACTCCCGCCGTCAAGTTCGATTTCCGCCGGCCCGACCGCATTCCCAAATCGCAGGTCCGGGCCATTCACCTGCTCCACGACACGTTCGTGCGCAATCTGGTATCGAGCCTATCGGCCTATCTGCGGTCCTACCTGACGGTCAATCTGGTGAGCGTCGAGCAGCTCTCCTACGCGGAATTCCTGGATGGATTGCCGTCCCCCACCTGCATGGTCTCGCTGGGGCTCAGCCCCTATGACGGGAACGCCGTGCTGGAGCTGAACCCTACCCTGGTTTTCCCCATCCTGGAGATGCTGCTGGGAGGAACGGGGAAAACGTCGGCGTCCATCCAGCGCGATGTCACCGAGATCGAACAGAAACTGCTGGACGGATTGTTTCGCATCATTCTTCACGATTTGCGGGAAGCATGGAAGGGGGTGACCACGGTTGAATTCACCATCGAATCCATGGAAACCGAACCGCAGTTGATGCACATGCTCGCCCCCAACGAGGCAGTGGTTGCCATAGGAGTCGAGCTGCGCATCGGGGAGACCGTGGGCATGATGAACATCGCCATGCCCTCCATCGTGATCAAGATGATGCGGCACAAATTCGACCAGCAATGGTCGGTGCGGAAAACCCGCGCCAGCGAGGCCGAGCAGATGCGCATGCTCCGGGTGCTGCGCGATGCCTCGCTGACGCTCGAGGCGGTTCTGGAAGGGCCCACCCTCACGGTCCGGGACCTGCTGGAGCTGAGCGAAGGCCACCTGCTCACCCTCGATTACCCCGCCGGGCGTTCCGTCGAGATGCTGGTGAATGGCGCGCACAGATTCACTGCGCAGGTGGTGAGCACCGGCAAGAAGAGGGCCTGTCTGGTGGAGAGGGCCAGACCGCCGGCGGCTCACGGCAGAATCAGCGGCGACGATGCCGCCGGCGGCGAGCCGGGTTCCCCGGCGTAGATCGCGCGCAGGGCGTCGAGAAACGCGCGGCCCCTGCGCCGGCCGTTGTTCCGGTCCAGTTCGAAGCGTTGCAGAAAGACCAGCAGCCCCAGTATGCCGGCATCGCGTGTCTTGGTCATCCCCAGGTTCCGCGTCTCCTCCCGCCGAAACTCCGCAATGCCGGCCTGCACGCGGTCGCAGATGCTTGCCGCCAGGGGGTTGGTGGGGCGGGTTTCATAATAGACGCCGCTTTCGAGGGTGCGATACGTGCGGATCAGCGCGTCCAGCGCTTCCCGTGCGTCGAAGTCCACCACGCTCGGCAGCTCCGCTGCGGCGCGGGTGAAGGTCAGGACCAGAAAAGCCATGAGTTCCTCGTTCTCGTTCAACAACTGGTCCGTGACGCGGATGTCCCGATGGGGGATGTCCGCTGGGGCAATGGGCGTTATCCGGTCATGCTTGCGCGCCTCCCGCAGGTATTCGCAATCCAGCGGACAGGTCACCGTAACTTCGCGCTCGGTGCCGCAACAGGTGGTGCAAATATCGCCCCGCACTCCCGGGCAGAAGCGCCGGGGACGCCGGATCTCGCAGAGCGCGCACGTCATTCTCCCAGTATAGAGGCGCGCCCTACGCGGCGGCCGGGCCCATCATCTGCTCGTAGGTGCGGCGGAAGAAAGCGTCGGTCATGCCGGCGATGTAGTCGCACACCACGCGATGCACGGGCTCGGCGAGCGCCTGCTGGCAGTATGGCGGCGGCAGGCGGCCGGGGTGGCCGGAAAAGAACTGAAAAAGCTCTCCGATCATGGTCATGGACCGCCGCCGGTCCTCGCCCAATGCCGCGGAAGCATACACCTTGGCATACAGGAATTGTTTCAAGGCGCGGCTGGTCTCCGCCGCCTCCGGGGTAAATGCCGCCAGGCGCCGTGGAAATGCCCGCACCTCATCGGCATCGGCGACAGCCGCATCCCGCGCGCGGCCGGCGGTTCCGTCGATCAGCCCCGTGACCAGCCCATCGACCAATTGCCGCAGGCTCTCGTGAAAGCGCTCGCGCCCGGTGGCGCCGGGGAACCGTGTTTCGATGGCATCGTGAATCGCGCGGTACCGCGGAACGCAATCAGCCACATCTTCGGCCGCGAGCATGCCTGCGGAAAAAGCGTCGTCCAGGTCGGCGGTGTTGTAAGCGATCTCGTCGGCCAGATCGATCAACTGGGCTTCCAGGGGAGGGCGGAAAGCCGGCAGGTAGGCATCCAGTTCGGGGCTCTCGCCGGGTGTCAGGTCGCGCGAATGCTTGACCATTCCCTCGCGCACTTCAAACGTCAGGTTGAGCCCCGGAAAACGGGCGTACCGCTGCTCGAAACTCTCCACGATGCGCAGCGCGTGGAGATTGTGATCGAACGTTTCGCCGAACCGCTCCATCTGCCGGTTCAGTTCCTCCTCGCCGGCGTGCGCGAACGGGGGGTGCCCGATGTCGTGGGCCAGCGCCAGGGCCTCCGTCAAGTCCTCATCCAGCTCCAGCACCTTCGCCACGGTGCGCGCCATCTGGGCCACTTCAATGGTATGGGTCAGGCGGTTGCGGAAATGGTCGGAGAGACCCGCAGTGAAAACCTGGGTCTTGGCCTCCAGGCGCCGGAAGGCCCGGGAATGCACCACGCGGTCGCGGTCGCGCTGGAAGGCGTTGCGGTACGGATGTTCGGGTTCCGGGTAGCGCCGGCCCCGACTTCGCTCCACCGCAAACTGCAGGCGCGCCAGCATGGCAGGAAGCGCAGGCTTACTGCGGAGGGATCTCGCCGTAAACCTGAAGAGCCACCTGACCGACGGCCCCGGGCACGTTGCGCAGCGGATCTAGAAGCTTGCGAGCCTCGGCGGGCTTCTTCAGCATGAGACAACGCGCCAGCGTGACCGTGGCTTGTTCCTTGGAGACGAACATCGTGGGCCTGGCGATCAACTCTCGCAGCGTGCTCTCCGCGGCATCGGAGCGGCCCTCGGCGAAGTAGACCTGGGCCAGCGAGAGTTTGGCCAGCGAGGCGTATTTCTCGTCGCCCTTCCGGGCCACTTCGAGGAAGCTCTTTTCGGCCTCCGCCAGCTTTCCCTGGTCCGCCTTGACTGCGCCCACGTAATACTCCGCGATTTCGCCCTCATCAGTGCCGGAGTATTTGTTCCGCAAATCGGTGAATACTCTCAGGGCTTCCCGATCCTTGGCTTCTTGCGTGGGGAAACTGAGGCCTCCGCTGGCCGACGGGCCGACCGGGGCCTCCTGGACCTCGACGGCCTTGGTCAGCGCTTGCTGGCGTATGCCGTGCTCGCGCCGCTGATAGTACCCATAGCCGATGACCAGCAGGCCGACCGTCGCCGCGACCACGGCGTAGCGGGCGATCTCTTTTTGGTGCTCTTCGAAGAACGTTACAGTCTGCCCGACTTCCAGGGCAAACTTGTCGCTCTTTAGTTCTTTTCGGGTGATTCTAGCCACGAAAACCTCGAATGGGATTGAATTTCAATGGTATCACGACGCCTTGCAGGGGAGAGGGGTGATGGCGGCAATGGAAAAGCGGGAAGGCATCCAGTGCGAGAATATCACTGTATGCCGCGCCTTGCACGCTCTGTGGAAATCGTGCCCCACTCGCGCATTCGCGAGCTGGCGGAAATCGCCATGTCGATGGATGGTGTCCTGCGCCTGTACTTCGGTGAATCCAACCTGCCCACGCCGGACTACATCAAACAGGCCGCCATCCGCGCCATGCGGGATGGTTACACCTTCTATACCGAAAATGCCGGGCTGCCTTCCCTGCGGCGCGCCATTGCGGAAAACTACCGCCGGCTGCACTCGGTGGAGCTCGATGCCGCCAGTGAAATCGTGGTCACCGCCTCGGGAGTGCAAGCCCTGAACGTGGGAATCCGCTGCGCGCTCGATCCGGGCGACCAGGCGCTGGTGCTCACTCCGGCCTGGCCGAACGGCGCTTCCAGCGTAATGATGGCCAGCGCCACCGTGTGCCAGGTGCCGCAGCCGCTCACGGGCGATCGCTACCGCGTCGATTTCGACGCGCTCGAGGCGGCCGTGTCCCCGCGCACGCGCCTGCTCATCTATACCTCACCCTCGAATCCGCTGGGCTGGGTGGCTACCGAGGACGAGCAGGAGCGGTTGCTCGATTTTGCGCGGCGCCACGATCTGTGGCTTCTGGCGGACGAGGTCTACGACCGCCTCTTCTACGCCGGCGCGCGCCTCGGCGACCCGGTCCCCTCGATTTTGCGGAAGGCCACGCGCGACGACGCCGTGATCGTGGTGCACTCGTTCTCGAAGAGCTACTGCATGACCGGCTGGCGCGTTGGCTGGCTCATCGCGCGGCGCGACCTGGCGGCCAAGGCCACCCAGTTGAACGAGTTCATCATCTCTCACGCGCCCAGCTTCGCCCAGAAGGCCGGTGAGACGGCGCTGGCGGAAGGCGAGAGCCCGCTCGTCGAAATGCTGGAACGGCTCAAGCGAAACCGCGATCTCTGCCTGGACGCGCTGAGCGGCATCGCCGGCGTGACCGTGCCCAAGCCCGACGGCGCGTTTTACCTGTTCCCGCGCATCCAGGGCCTGCGCGATTCCTTCGCGTTCTGCAAGCGGCTGCTGGAGGAGACCAGGGTAGGTCTCGCTCCCGGCGTGGCCTTCGGCGCTGGTGGTGAGGGTTCCGTTCGGATCTGTTATGCCGCCGAGCGCTCGATTCTGGAGCCGGCCATGGAGCGGCTGACCGGGTTCCTGCGCTCATTCGATCCGGCCACCCAGCCCTAACCTAACGCGCGTCCAGGCGTGTCAGCCCGGCTTGTATGGCCCAGTCCACCGCCTGCCGGAACTCTGCTTCGGTGGTGCGGCGGGATAACTCCGGGAACTCGCCGGCCCGGTGAGCGGGACAATACTGCGGCATGATGTTCACGTAAGCAGACGGTCCCAGCCCGGTGGCGACAAAGCGGACGAACCGGTCCGTCCCCGCCAGGTTGTGTGGCAGCACGAGGTGGCGGATCATCACGCCGCGCCGGGCGATTCCGTCCCTGTCCGTGACCAGCTCGCCCACCTGCCGGTGCATCTCCCGAATGGCGGCGGCGGCGACTTCCGGGTAGTCGTTTGCGCCGGCGGAGTACCGGCCGGCCGCGGCCCCGTCCATATACTTGAAATCCGGCAGGTAGATGTCCACGATTCCATCCAGCAGGCGCAGCACTTCGAGCGATTCATAGCCGCTGGTGTTGTACACCAGGGGCACGCGCAACCCGGCGGCTACAGCCGTCCGCAGCGCCTGGACAATGTTGGGAATATAGTGTGTGGGCGTGACCAGATTGATGTTGTGACAGCCCATCGCCTGAAGGTGGAGCATCACACGCCCGAGCGCCTGGTCGCTGACGCGCTCGCCGGCGCAGCCGTGGCTGAGATCCCAGTTCTGGCAGTACTCGCACAGCAGGTTGCACCCGGCAAAGAAAATCGTCCCCGAACCCTGGCGGCCCACCAGAGGCCGCTCCTCGCCGAAGTGCGGATGGACGGAAGAGACCGTGACGCGCGACGTGGACCGGCACGTTCCGGCTTCGCCTTTCAGACGGTTCACCCCGCACTGCCTGGGGCAGAGACGGCAGTCGCGGTAGATCGAGTAGAGGTCGCGCGCTCTGCGCGCCAGTTCTCCATTGGCCTCCAGGCGCAGATAGGAGGGCCACGCGGCTGGTGAAGCGTCCTTCGAGGACATTAAGGCGCGGCCGGCCGTGGCGGGTTCACTTACCGCCGAACTCCGCTTTGGCCTGTTCGGTCACGGTCCACAGGTACACGGTCCGCCAGTCGAGGTCGACCTTCTTGTCGGGCTTCCAGTCGCCCATGTCGAACTGGTGCGAGACAATGCGAGTCCCTACCTTCAACTCCTTGAGCAGTTTGGGGCGCAGCCTCATGTTGACCTCGGGCAGCAAGTACAGCGTAACCACCGTGGCGTCATGCAAGTCGGCGTCGAATAGATTTTGCCGGATGAAGCGCACCCGGTCGGTAACCCCGGCCTGCTTGGCGTTGCTCTCCGCTTCGTTGATCCGTTCGGGGTCTATGTCCACCCCGGTGCCGCGGGCGCCGAACTTCTGCGCCGCCATAATCACGATCCGGCCGTCTCCGCAGCCGAGGTCGTACAGGATGTCTCCCTTCTTGACTTCGCCCAGCTTCAGCATGGTCTCGACCACGTCCGGGGGCGTGGGAACGTAGGGGACGTCTCGGTGGACATCTCCCTGTTGAGCGGCCAGCGGCGCTGAGGCCAGCATCAGGCTGCACACAACCTGCACCATGCAGGCGCTCCGGCGGCGCGCGAAAAGAGCGGACGGGCTAATGCTTTTCATGCTGGAAAGCTTATCACGGAGCGCGGCCCCACTACAGCGACGCCTGAAAAACACGTTGATTGCTGGCAGCAATACCGTGGGCGATTGGATCCGATCCTTCGCATTTGCCTCAGCACCGGTTTGCCCGTGCATATTGCTCGCTGCGCACGCGCCGCCGTCTCCGCGCCGAAGCCGCGGGAGGCGCGCTTATCGCCTCGTTCGCAAGCCAAGCTCATATCTGACCCGTCCAGACGTGTCTTTGTGGGCAACGAAGAGGGGGCTTTCGCTTTGACTGGCCCTTCGTTGGTTCGCCCGCCTCAAAATGGTGTACAACGAGTTCACGGGCGTTTTGCCTGTGGGCTGAACAAGGTTGGCTTCGATCATTCGAGACATGATCTCACCGAGCGACAGGGGCTTCTTGGATGCCAGCAGAACGGACTTCGCCGCTTCCTCGAAAGCGCCCTTTCTCGTGTCCCAGGGTCTTCTTTTTCTGGTCGTTCCCATACAGTTGTTCATGCTATCAGACGATGGTAGACTTTGGTAGGATTTGGCATCGTTGACGATGACCGGGGCTCCGTGAAACGAGAGTCGCAATTCTGGAGAAGTGCCGAGGCCGGGATGGAATTGGGAGTGTCGGCGGGGACCCCTCGAAACTGGGACCGCACGGGGAGGTTTGTGGCGCCTCCTTTTCGCATTAGCGGATGTCCCCGGTACCAAAGCGGTAGACTTGAGAGGTTGCTCGGCTAGATGGCAAGGGATGGAATATGAAGCAGGGCATTCTATTTGAGGCCGGAAGGACCACCACGCTGGACATCAATGAGCCCCAAGACCGCCCCGTGAGTGCCACAACGTTGAGGGCCGCGGGAGCAAAACCTTCGGAGAGTATTGCAGGTTTCGAGTTGAATCGAATTTACTTGGCGGACTGCATCGAGGCAATGGCCTCCTTGCCGGATGCATCCTTCGACCTGGCCATCGCTGACCCACCATACAACTTGAGCAAGGGCGGCAACTGGAAGTGGGACAACTCGGTAGACCTGCCAGGCTTCGGAGGCAACTGGAACAAGGTCATGGCGTCCTGGGACGATATGACCCTCGCTGAGTACATGGTGTTTACGCTGACGTGGGTAAGGCACCTCAAGAGGCTCGTTCGTCCTTCTGGTTCTTTGTGGATACACGGAACGTACCACAACATCGGCCTGATCAACTTCGCCTTGCAACTGCTTGGAGTTGAGATCATCAACGAGGTCGTATGGTTCAAGAGGAACAGCTTTCCGAATCTCGCCGGTCGGAGGCTAACGGCGAGCCACGAGACGATCCTCTGGGCGCATACAGGGGGGAAAAACAGAGAGTACTTTTTTGATTATGAGAAATCGAAGCAAATGCATTTCCCAGAGGACCTATTGAAAGAGGAGGGGAAGCAGATGCGGACTGTATGGGATATCCCAAACAACAAGACCCGCGAGGAGCTCTCTTGTGGGAAGCATCCTACGCAGAAGCCCGTGCGACTGCTTCGCCGGATGCTCGAGCTTTCCGGAAAGCCGGGTGGGAGGTGTTTGATACCGTTCGCGGGATCTGGCAGTGAATGTATTGCGTGTTCGACTCTGAACATGGACTTTCTCGCTTTTGAGATCGAGCCTGAGTACTACGAGATCGGCCGCAGGCGGCTTGCCGCTATTGGATGCTCATTCCCTGCGGAGTCCACGGCACCTAAAGAGGACCTTGTTGTCGAGGCCGCGCTGGACACCGACGCTGAGGACGAGTCCGCGGGCACGTTGTCCAGTTCGGTCCCTTCGCTTGTCAAATGGACTGGAAGCAAGCGCTCACAGGCTGACTCGATACGGAAGGAGATGCCTGTCTTCGATCGCTACTTCGAACCGTTTCTTGGGAGCGGCGCGGTATTGTTTACGGTCGCTGGTTCGCCGGCTGTTGGTGGGGATATCTACAGGCCACTGATCGACCTGTGGAGTATCGTGCAGTCCGATCCGGAGAGCGTGATAGAGAATTACCGGAACCAGTGGGAAGGCTTGCAGAACGCGCTTCCTGAGTACTACTATCTCGTCCGGAAACGCTTTAACTCCGACCCCAACCCACTGGATTTGAATTTTCTGTTAAGAACTTGCGTTAACGGAATTGTCAGGTTCAACGATAAAGGGCAGTTCAACAACTCCTTCCATCTTTCCAGGCCAGGCATGCACCCGGACCGGTATCGGTCGGTCGTGCTCGCTTGGCATCACGCGGTGCGGAACGTTCGGTTCCTATGCGGCGATTTTGAGCAAACTCTGTCTGAGGCTCGCTCCGGCGATTTTGTCTACTTGGACCCTCCGTACCAAGGGAACAAGCAAAGGTACATCGCAGATCTCGATGTCGGACGGCTCTGGAAGGTACTCGATCGCCTTAACATTAAAGGAGTAAAGTGGGCGCTATCTTTCGATGGGAAGCGTGGCTCGAAGGATTTACGTTCGGACATACCCGATTTCCTTTTCAAACGGCACATTTTTCTACGAAGCGGAAACTCACCGGTTGGAAAGGTATTGAACGGTCCTGTTGAAATGGTCCAAGAGAGCCTCTACCTCAACTATTGACAGGCCTACTTTACGAGAACCGTCACTGGGTACTGTCCTCGCGGGAGCGTTGACAAGAGAGCTAGAACCTGCTTCCCAATACCTGTTAGCGCGAGCCCGTGCAAGCAACATCGGACTCCGTCCGGGGAAAACTGAGCTGCTATGACAAGATCCACCTGTGCCCGGGCGGCGACGCTCTTCAGTTCCCTGTCGGCTCTATAGACATAGGCTGCGGCGGTGGCCAAGTGGAATTTGTGGGCACTGATGCGTGTGGTAGAGCGCGCCCAACGGTCATCTGTGCCTGGAGGCCTTTCGATGCTGGGTTCGGTGGCCAGAAGATATTCAAAATATCGCTTGAGGCGGGGGCCGATTTCGTTCTCGACAGCGCCTGCTTGATCCTTGGACTCGATCAAGAGCACGAGGTCTTTCTCCGGTCCCTTTACAAATTGGATTAGGTGGTCTGGGCGTTTTGAATCCTCCCCGCTCACGCGGGGTAGAGTGAGCCACCTAAGTTCCTTCTTCTCGTCGGGGTGAATCAGGGACATTCCACTCCAGTCCCCGCCGGGCGGGTTGCACATACCCTCAAAAGCAATTTTGTGTTGAATCCGGGCAAGGACAGTATGAAGAACCGTATCAACGTCGTTCTCACCGATCTTCTCGGGGATGGCCGGAACGACGATGGTCGTATCCTTCCTCATGTGATTCCTCGCCCAGTGTGCTTTGAGAAAAGCACGAGGAGAAAGCCCCGCGGCAGTCGATGAATCTACCAACAGAGCATCGCTAGTGGCCATTATTGCTTCCCAGAGTCCGTTGGTTCTGGCGAGATCGGCCGCATCGGTGAGAAGTCTGGGCCACGTGGCCTGCTTTGCTGGGCCGTAGACAAAGCACATGAGGTCGCAGGCGTCTCCGACCAACATTCGCGCCAGCGCGGGAAGTCCCCGATCAGGTCGAGCGTCATCCCCCCTAGGCTTAAATCCCATGACCCAGCAGATGGTCAGGGGCCGCGCCCTGACAAGCCAATCACGGAATCCGTCCGGTAGGGTTCCGTAAATCTTTTCGAGGTCCGAAGCAAAGCGCGATTTGACTGCAGCAGGGATCACGCAGATGGGAAGAGATGACGAGCTCAACCCGATCCCGTACTTGTTTGCCAACTGCATCGCTGCTGTCGCTGTAGCGGTAAGAGGTATGCTCACCTTCTTTCGCCAGGCAATTCTAGCCCTATCTTCCAAGTAGGCGATGAGGGACCCCCCGGAGCGGATGGCCCTGTAGGCTTCCTCCCACTGCTCCGGCGTTAGCCCATCCGCGCGCTTGCGATTGGCAGACAGAAGCTTCACTAAAGAGACCGTTTTTTGATTGAGGGCTTCCCGAACGACTGAAGTGCCACTGCCAGCGATGCAGGCCTTGATCAATTGGAGCAGCTCTCTTTGGCCGTATATCGGTTCGTAAATATCATGCGTGGCGGTGCCGGCACCGGGGCTGGGAACAAAGACGGCGATCGGATGTACACCCTTCTTTCCGCCGTCCCCCAGGTAGCTGAATGGGACCGCTGGATTTGGATACCTGGCTGCTTTTGTGGTTCGGTCAGCGCTGAGCTCGAATCCACCCAATTCAGCGACATAGACATATGGAATCCGAGCCCGAGCAAAAGAGTATGCTCGGCCTGCACGCTGCCACGCTTGGTTGCCTGCCGGAAGCGCGCCACAGTATTCGATGGCGAGTAACGGTTCCTCTCCGGCGGGCGTGACCTCGGCAAGTATAGCGTCTGCTGCCTCCCGAAGGTTCCCACCGCGCGCTCGAATCAGATCGAGAATGTCGGCTTTCCACCTGCCGTAGCCGGGAAGAAAAGTCACTTCGTAGATGGTTCCGTCCTCATCTTGAAGCCGATACATCGGACAACACGCCGAGGTGCTAGGGCCGGTCGTGGTATTCGTACCTACCCCTGTCGCCTCCTGCACCAGCCGCAATGTGCGTTCGCACTCAACAATGTTGTCCCCATGAATGTGGAATCGGCGACGCTTGTCCGGGGGCATTACCTCTCGACCCCCGAGACTAGTTCCGATACCGGAACGGACAGAGCGCGGGCTATGCGCACGAGGTTGAGCAGGCTTACGTTGCGTTCACCTCGCTCAATTCCCCCAATGTAGGTGCGGTGAACATCGGCCCGAGCCGCAAGCTCTTCTTGCGATATCCCCAGCTTCGATCGACAATCGCGGATTCGTGCGCCAACGAACTTGAGGGGTGATGGCTTTGCCATAATCCTCTAGGTTTATGAATTATGATGACGATGCGTCTACAGACTATAAGTAGCGTTTATGGCTATTGGAGTCTTTCTACCTCGCCCGGGATGGTCAAGGCTGCGCGCTTGGACCACAGCACCATCCGGCTTTCAACGCACTCTTGGGGTACTACCCCCTGCTACAGCATCAGGCTTCGACGGAGAAGCCAGCCCGAACCTCGGGGCTGACTTCGGTGGGCTTCCCGGTCCGGGCATCTATGGGGCACCATAAGGTGCGTGCTTTCGCCATGACGCTCCGGTCGCTGGCACGGAGCAACTCGGTAAAGCGTTCGAACCGAATCCGGCTGGCGCTTCCGACCCACGTTCTGGCGATGATCCGGTCGCCCAGGAAGGCCGCTTGCTTATAATCGATCTCGTGACGCACCACCACCCACAACAGTTTCGCCTGGTCGGCGGCGGGCGCGACAGCCTTCCAATGCGCCACCGCGGCCTCCTGCACCCAGCGCAGGTAGGTGACGTTATTGACGTGGCCGAGCTGGTCGATATCCGCGGGGTCCACCGAGACGGCCAGTTCAAAGGCTTCCGCGGCTTGGCTCATCTCATTCAGTATCCCCCGGTTCAGGACTGGGGATGAGCGCGGCGATCCGTGATTCCGGCTAAAATAGGACTCGCGAGTCGAAAGGAAGCGACCATGAAGAGTAGGATTGCGGCATTGCTGCCATTTCTGGTTATCGGCTTATCGGCAGGGACCGCCGCTGGGCAACCCCAGCAGGAGGCGCCCGCGCCCACTCAATTCGATAAGCCGGTCCAGGCCATCGGTTACCGGGTTGGTGGCGGCGCGACGAAGATTACCCTGATGAGCACGGGCGCGATCGCACAAGCCAGCGGCGAAGCGAAGGTGGAGGCCAAGACGGGGGCGACCTATATCGAGGCGGACGTCAAAGGCCTGACGCAGCCGACCAGATTCGGCGCGGAGTTTCTGACCTATGTGCTGTGGGCCGTGTCCCCGGAGGGCAGCACCTACAACCTCGGCGAAATTCGCATCGACAACGCCGGGGCGGGCAAGCTGAAGACCAGCACGCAATTGCAGGCATTCTCACTGTTTGTCACCGCGGAGCCTTACTTCTCCGTGCATCAGCCCAGCGAGATTCTGGTGCTGGAAAATGAGATCGCGAAGAACACGAAAGGGGAAGTCTTCCTGATCCACGAATACAAGCTGATGGCGCGGGCCCAGTACGAGCAACTGGGAAATCCGCTGGGGATGTCCATTGACCTCAAGCACGTTCCACTGGAAATGTATGAAGCCCGCAACGCGGCGGAGATTGCCAGGTCGCGCGGCGCGGATCAATATGCGGCCGACACTTTCGCCAAGATGGACGCGAGCCTGAAGAAGGCTGAAGATGCCCTGGCGCGGAAGGCCGGCAATCAGGAGATCGTCTCGGCCGCCAGGCAGGCGGTGCAGTTCGCGGAAGACGCACGCGCCCTCACCACCCGGCTAAAGGAGGAGGAACGTGTGGCGCAGGAGCGTGCGGCCGCGGCGGCCCAAGCCAAGGCTGAGGCCGAGGCCAAAGCGGCCGCCGAGGCGGCGGAAGCCAAGCGGAGGGCCGATGAAGAAGCCCAGCGCCAGGCGGAACTGGCCGCCGCCCGTGAGGCCAAGATGAAGGCGGAAGCGGAACTTGCCGCCACGAAAGCCAAGATGGAAGCGGACACTCAGGCGGCGAAGGCCAAGGCTGAAGCCGACGCGCTCGCCCAGGCCAAGGCCGAGGCCGACGCACGGGAAGCCAAAGCCCTGGCCGAAGCCGAGGCCTTAAAGGCAAGGGAAGAGGCAGCTAAGGCCGAAGCGGAACAAGCCCGCAAGGCCGCCGAGGCTCTCCGTGCGCAGTTGCTGGAGCAGTTCAACCGGATCCTGGATACTCGGGACACCCCGCGCGGGCTGGTGGTCAACATGGCCGATGTGCTTTTTGACACCGGCAAGTTCGACCTCCGTCCGATCGCGCGGGAGAAGCTCGCCAGGCTGTCCGGCATCGTGCTCGCTCATCCGGGATTGAATCTCGCCATTGAGGGACACACCGATAGCACGGGAAGCGATGAATTCAACCAGAAACTCTCGGAACAACGAGCGGATTCGGTTCAGAAGTACCTGATCGAACAGGGATTGCCGGAACCCAGTTTGACCGCGGTGGGGTTCGGCAAGTCGATGCCGGTGGCCGACAACAGCACCGCGGCGGGCCGCCAACAGAACCGGCGAGTGGAAATCGTCGTCTCGGGAGAAGTGATCGGCACGAAGATCGGCAAGCAGTAATTTCCCGATGCCGGACGGCGTGCACTAACGGAATTTCGGACAGGGGCCGCTTACATCTCGCCGGTGAGCCGAATCTGGATCAAAGTGGTGCTCTTCGTTCCGGCATGCTGTTCCACCAAAGTGATGCCGATCAGGCGCCGTCCCTTGCTACCCTGCACATCCTCCGGCGAGACACCGTAAGAATTCTCGAGTTTCCACCCATTTTGGGGCAACGCCGCTGTGTAAAACGTGAGGAGCTTGCCTCTGGGATCAGGAGTCTCGAGGACGACCAGTTCCATTGCGCTGGCACCGGCGGATCTCACCGTCGCGCCGGGATACAGGGGGACATCTCTCGGAAAATCGGTGGGCAGTCCGGCCAGGGGGAGAATGGCGCTGAGAAGCACAAGAGATCGAAGTCCGAAGACCACGGATGGAGTATACCAGCGATCGGGACAAGGCTCAAGCAAACACAACGGTGACCAGCCCGGACCGTAATCCGTAAGATATTACCGCCGAGACGCCGAGACACCCAGAAAACCAGATCAACCGGCTCTCCGCGTGCTCGGCTAACTCGGCGCGCTAACCTGACGGAGGCGGGAACGGGTGAATCACCCTGGAAAGCATTTCACCGATTCCGTACAGACGCCGAGGTGGCCGAGGGCGCCGAGAAACTCTAAATTCTCGCCGCCTCGGCGTCGGGGTACCCTCTGGGTCCGGTGGAAAGTCTTTGGGCTTACGGACGGATTACGGTCCGGATTCGGAACTGTGAAAAGTGGGAGAACTTGTGGGCCGCGTATTGCCTCTGGTTCGCGTTCTACAATTTCTGCCGGATTCACCAGACGCTTAGGGTTACCCCTGCGATGGAATCAAATCTAACCAACCATGTTTGGGATATTTCCGAACTCTTGGCATCGTAGTCTTCGTGTCAACTGTATTTTCCCTTTTGGAATCATCGGGTTGCGGGCAACTCCCAAAAACTGGTAGTATAGATTTGGTAGTCGAGATGATTATCTAAAGGGATATGTTGCTCTCCGCTCTTCTGCCGATATGTTGGTAGCAAGCTTGGAGGTCCACATCTATGGCGCTAGAACAGGAGCTCAAGACATATAAAGAGAAGCTCCCAGAGTTGATAGCCAACAACAACGAAGGGAAGTTTGCGCTAATCCACGGAGACCGGATAATTGATATTTTCGGCACGTATGAAGACGCCATCAGAGATGGCTACGAAAAATGTGGGTTGGAACCGTTTATGGTGAAGCAAATCCAAACCATCGAACAAGTGCATTTCATCTCGCGGCTGGTACCTTGCCATACTTCACCCGTCAGGTAGCCCCAAACGGGGGCCTCATTGTACTTGCGGTCATAAGCGTCAGCCAAGCCCGGCAAGTCGCGCTCATTGCAGCAAAACAGCCGATTCCCAAACCGGTTCAAATACAAGGATTGATCGACACCGGTGCAAGTAGCACTTGTGTAGACCCAGCTGTATTGGCTCAATTGGGCTTGACCCCGACTGGTAGCACTCTCATGAACACGCCCAGTACCGGCAATCAGCCCGTGCCAGTGGACACATACGATATTGGCCTCACAATCTGGGCTGCCGTACACGATCCTCCCATGGTCCATCACACCGTCCCAGTAGTAGCCGCATCTGAGTTGCTTAGCTCTCAGGGATTTCATGCACTGATTGGGCGCGATATTCTCACAAGTTGCTGGTTGAACTACGACGGGCGTAGTGGGCTGTTTTCCTTGGCATACTGAACGTATCGCCCGTAGTGCTAGCTGGCACACAAATTTAGCGCACTACCGAACTGTGGCGGCGCATCCCTTCGGGATGGGATAATCCGTATTCTGGGTAAGCGTTGCGAGCCAATGGACCATTGCCATGACTCTCTGACCGGGTTTCCGGTTGTAATCACGGTCCCCGTGCAATGGGGAGATCAGGACGCCTTCGGGCACGTCAACAACCTCGCTTACTTGCGCTGGTGCGAGACCGCGCGCGTCGAGTATCTGGACCGCGCCGGCCTGTGGGTCCCGTTGCCGCCCGAGGGAGTGGGCCCCATTCTGGCCAGCATCAAATGCGACTACAAGCGGCCGCTCAACTATCCCGGCACGGTCGAGGTGGGCGCGCGGGTCACGACCATCGGAAACAGCAGCTTCCAAATGGAACACTGCATCGTGAGCCGCGATCTCGACGCGGTGGCCGCCACCGTGGACTCCACGCTGGTGCTGCTCGACTACAGCCGCAACCAGACGGTTCCGGTCCCGGCGGAAGCCCGAAAGAGGATCGGGGAGCTGGAAGGAAGACTCTTCGAAGCGGTCCCATCCCCTGGCTCGTAGCCGGGGGCGATTCGGGCGATACCAGGCAAAACCTAATACGAGGCGATGGCGTAGCTCAGCGTCTGGCCGGTGGAGGGGGCCGTGATCTGGAACGTGACCGTGGACTGGCTGGCCGGCAGTGTATAGTTGGGCAGCTTCAGGTTGATTTGGTCGAAACCCGGATACTGCGGCTGCACACCGGCGTAGGTGACTTGCGCGGGCTGGCCCTGGACGAGGATCTGAACAGTCTCGACCGCAGGCGAGGCGGTCTTGGGGGCGGCTCCTTCGGCAAACGTCTGCGCCGTGCGGCCCAGGCCGGTGAGGTACAAGGTGAGAGAATCGCCGGGGTGCAGCGGCCGGGCGCTGCCGGCGAGACCACCGTCGGCGTACTGCGCGAGGAGCAGGGTAACGGCGCCGTCGGTTCGCTCCACAAACGCCACGGAGGCCCGGACCACGGTCAGGCTGAACGGCTGGCTCTGCGCGGCCAGTGTCTTGTAGGTGGTGTCGATGTAGCGCTGGACCACGAGCTGGTGGACGCCCACGGCGAGCGTCTGCGGCAAAACCGCGTTGATCTGGACCGGCGAGCCATAGTACAGGCGGATGTTAACGCCATCCACCTGCACGATGCAAGCGGTGAGGCGGTCGGGCAGAGTAGGGGTCGCGTTGGTTGGGGTGGAGCAGAGATTAACGCCGTATATGCTGACGATCTCGCGGGCTGCGAAGCTGCTGAGAGGCGGCTGCAAAAGGCTGCCGAAACCCGGGCCGACGCCGTTGATCCGAGGCTGCAGCCACGCCACGAAGTTGGCGGCCGGATTGGCGCTCACGTTGGTGAAGGTCTGGCTGGGCGGGACAAAGCTGTAACCGGAAAGCGATGGCGTCACCGTGTACGTGCCGGCGGAGTTGAGATTGGAGAACGAGAAATTCCCTCCGGAGTCGGTGGTTGCGGGGGTTTGCGAGCCGCTGAGCGCCACGGTGACGCCCGGCAAGGGATCGCCCGATGGAAGCGTCACCTGGCCGAGGATGGTCATGTTGCCGGCTTGCGCGACCGCGACATTCTGCCCGCCAATCAAGATGGTGGCCGAGCGCGGCACGTCGGAGTTGGCGGCCACGGCCAGAGTTACCGTGGCGGGACCGGTGCCGAAAGCGTTTCCGGAAAGGGCAATCCAACCGGGCAGGCTTTCGACCGTCCAGGAACAGGATGAACCCGTCTGGATGGCGATGGTAAGGTTGGCGCCCAAGGCGGCGGACTGGAGGGAGGTGGGGGTGACGGAAGCCGAGCAGGAGGTTCCGGAAGGAGCCAGGACGTAGACCCGGTGGCTGGAGGGGTTGGCGACGTAGACGTTGCCGGCGGCGTCCACGGCCACGCCCTGCGGAGCGGAGAGACCGGCGATGGTGGCGATCTTTCCCTTGGAGAGCTTGAGGACGCGGTAAGCGTCGGTGATGTAGAGATTTCCGGAGGAGTCGGCCGCCACGGCCGAGGGCGCGCCCAAGGTGGCGCTGGTAGCCGTGCCGTTGCTCCCGGTGAAGCCGTAGGTTCCGTTTCCGGCCACCGTGGTAACCACTCCGCCGGAGACCATGCGGACGCGGTTGTTTCCGGTATCGGCGAAATAGAGGTTGCCGGAGAAATCCACGGCGACGCCGGTGGGGCTGGCAATTTCGGCGGCAGTGGCCGGGCCGCCGTCGCCCTGGTAACCGCCGCTTCCGTTCCCCGCCATGGTGGTGATGGTCCCGTTCATAACCATGCGGATGCGGTTCAGATCGGCGATGTAGAGGTTGCCGCCGGCATCCACGGCAACCCCCAGCGGGTCGACCAACTGGGCGCTGGTGGCCGGGCCGTTGTCTCCCAGCACGGAACCGCCGCCGGCCACGGTGGCGATGACGCCGTTGGTGATTTTCCGAACGCGGACGTTGGCACTGTCGGCGACGTAGAAATTGCCGGAGAGGTCCACGGCGACGCCGTAGGGCGCGGATAACTGGGCGCTGGTGGCCGGGATGTTGTCAGTGGTTGCACCCCCCGTGCTCCCGCCGCCCGCCACCCTGGTGAGCACCCCGTTCGAGACCTTCAAGATGCGTCCCGTGCCCTGATCGGAGATGAGGAGGTTGCCGGCGGCGTCCACAGCGAGACCTTGCGGTGAGAGCAACTGGGCGCTGGCCGCCGCGCCGCCTTCGCCCGCGGGAGATCCGCCGCCGGCCATGGTGGTAGCCGCGCCGTTGGCGACTTTGCGAATGCGGCCGGCGTCCACGATGTAGAAGTTGCCGAAGGAGTCAACCGCGACGTGCTGCGGAGAGCTCAAGGCGGCGCTGGTGGCGGCGACGTAGTCGCCGTTGAAGGTCTTGCTGCCGCTGCCCGCCACGGTGGTGATCACACCGTTGGAAACCATGCGAATGCGATAATTGCCCCAATCGGCGATGTAGAGGTTGCCGGCGGAATCCACGGCGACGTCGGAGGGTTGCTGCAAGGTGGCGAGGATGGCCGATTTCTTGTCGCCGCTGAACCCGGCGGCGCCGGTGCCCGCCACCGTGGTGATGACGCCGCCCGAGACCATCCGGACCTTGTTGTCGTACGCTTCGGCGATATAGAGGTTGCCGGCGGAATCGAGCGCGATGCCCGCGGGACCGGCCAGCGGGACGCTGGTAGCCGGGAGGTTGTCACCGCCGTTGCCATAGGTTCCGTTTCCCGCCACGGTGGTGACCACTCCGCTGGAGACCATGCGAACCACCTGGTTGTAAAAGTCCGCGATGTACAGGTTGCCGGAGGAGTCCAGTGCGAGGTCGCCCAGTCCGTTGAACTGGGCGGCGGCGGCCGGGCCTTTGTCGCCGCTGTAGCCTTCGGCGCCGTCCCCGGCGATGGTAGTGATGATGCCGCCCGAGACCACCCGGATGCGAAAGTTGTTGGCGTCGGCGACGTAGAGGTTGCCGGCCGCATCCACGGCCAAGCCAGTGGGACCGGACAACTGGGCGCTGGTGGCTGCGATGTTGTCGCCGTTGTAGCCCGCCGTTCCGTTGCCCGCCACGCGCGTCACCACGCCGGTGTTGGCATCCACGCGCACCACAATGTGGTAGTCGCCGAGGGCCAGGTAGACGTTTCCCAGCCGATCGAGCGCGATCCCGTAGACGCCGCCCAGATTGGCGGAGGCGCCAGCCACGTTCTCGGGCAGCGCGCCGCCGGCGAAGGTCTTGAAGGTGTAGGTTTGGGCCAGGGCCGCAGAGGCGACGGCCAGGAAGAAAGTCACAATGGATGGCAATCGCACAATTATCACCTGCGAACAGATTATCAGATCTCGAAACCCGAAGACCTCACATAAGTCGCGGATCGACGCGTGCACACATCCGTCAGTCCTCTGCTTTACGTTTATTTACGAAAAGCCTCGCTCTCGGGCCGTGGAAACGCGACTAGGAAGGGGCGACCGGGTTTTATAATTAAAACAGACGTAACAGTCTGAAACGGGCGAGCCGGGAGGAATGCTGTGATGAGTGCACCGAGCCTGATGAAACGGGGTAGATTCCTGATCTGGATTGCGGCGTCAGCGTGGCCGCTGAGCTGGGCTGCGTCAGCACCTCTGAGTTTCCCGGTGGGTGGTCACACCAACTACGGTGACTGGTCTGGCTCTGCTCAGGTTTCGCCGGCGGTCTGGAAACCCGGCGACACGGTTACGGTGGATGCGACCCTGAAAGTCTCCGATCGGCATCTTCAGAACCTGTTTGCCGCCGGTATCAAGGCGGACAGCTTCATCCTGTTGGTGACGGCGGAACGGACGTTCGACGCCAGTGGCCACGTCCACTTCCCCAACGACCAATATATGTCGACGCTTATCACGCCGACCGGGCTGCCGGTCGAAGGGGGTGCGCAAGGGGCCGTGACCGCTAGGTTCGGAGGGCCTTTTGGGACTCCCCTGGACCAGTTCGTGAAGGCGCCGGTAGCCGCCTTGGCGTTGATGCCGGGCGACAAGCGGTTGGTCTTGCACGCGTCGGGAACTCTGCCGTCCGATTTGCCGCCGGGGATCTACCGTCTGCGGCTGGACTTCGGGGTGGCGCGGGGCGGCAGCAACTACAGCCTTAACGGCGACAGCTTCGCGGCGCAGCCGTTTTTCCGCGGCATAGAGCCGCAATCGTTCGTCTATTCACCTCCGATTCCCGCCGACGGCGTGACGGTAAAAGGCGACCAGGTGAGCGGGGGCTCGATCCAGCCGCGCATCCCGTGGGTTCTGCTCAATAGTTACAACTCCAATGGCTACCACGGCGTGGTGGCCGATGAAGACCAGTCTTACTTCGCCATTTCGCCGCGGAATATGATACACGACGACGTCATTCTGCCTCGGTTCGATGCCAGCAACCGGGCATACACTTACTCCCTCGAGCCGATCTTTTTTGCGGATAATTTAGACGCCTGCTGGAATATTCCCTGGGACTACACTTCGGGTGAGATGTTGGTGGAGGTAACCGGACCCGACGGCGTGACGGTCAGCCTGGGCCGGCTGCCGTTCGTCCGGCAGGCGGGGAACGGGCCGACCACCGGGAGAGCCGCGGTAACCGCCTGGAAGCCGCCGGCGTACGGCCAATACACGGTGAAGGAAACCGGCTGGATTCTGGACGCCTGGGGCAACAAGTACCAGGGCGGCGGCACCTACCACTTCTGGATCGCCAACCGGATGACCCTGGCGACGGCCACGTTTCAGGGGATGCCCTATCCCATCGGCTCGGTATACGGGCGCGACATCGCTTTCGCGCCCGCGGTTCCGGCCAATGTGACGGTGACCGCCACGCTCTATCCGAATTCGGATCCTTCCAAAGCCCAGACCGCGACCTGGAGCGGCACAGCCAATGCCGGTGGCGTCTTTGGCGCCTTGCAGGGAGCCAAGAACCTTCCGCTCTCCGTGCCGGGCGAGTACGGCGCGCACGTCGTCGCCACGTACACCGACAAGCGTGGCAACCTGTGGGTGTGCGGCATGCGGCACGCGGGCGTGGTGTACGATCCCAACGGCCCCATCGTGGCCCGAGGGAAGAAGCTGTTGGTCGGCGGCCAGTACCTGGAGCGCGGGAACACGTTCGACGAGGGCTATATTGACGGTACGACCGACGCCGAGCACTTGATTCACCTCAATTTTCCGTACAATCCGGGCGATGTGCTGCTGATCTCCAGCGACGGGCAGGGCGCCAACAAGATTATCCCGACGCTGACTTACGAGCTGAAGGACAACCCGCAGCGCAACGATGCGCAGTTGAACGGGATCGGCACTACCAACCTCCAGTTGAAGACCTCCAACGGTTACTCGCCGCACATGTTCCCGGAGTATATTACCAACTGGGAATATTACTATGGATCGGCGGCGCGGCCGGGGTTTGTGGGGCGCTTCGTGGTCGGGGAGACCGCCATTCGCGGGCCGTACTGGTCCGTCAGCCCGAACTCATTTGGCGGGCAGATCAATGCCTCGAGCAATGGCGACATGCCGGGCGACATCTACCGGCTGCTCGGCGGAGTGGTGGTGCGGGACGCGGGAGCGGCGCCGGCATACTCCGGCTACATCGCCAGCGCTTTTCTGCTGCCCAGAGGCACCAACGACAATCGGGTGATCGCGGCGGGGTCGGAGGATCTGACCGCCTCCACGGGACAGAGAGGGCGGGTTTTCCTGGTGGGCCCGCGCCCGGGCATGACCTACCCGGTAGGGACGACCTTCGGGGCGGCGTTGCAGATCGACCCGATTGTGCCGGTGAACATCACCTTCAAGATGTTTTACCCGGACGGGCGAGTGGGCCAGACCAGCGGCGTTTCGGATGCTTACGGTTCCTTCTCCGGCGCCGTCAAATTTCTCCTGGATGTGCCGGGCATTTACACCTACACCATCGATGCCAACTGGAACGGCCACCCGGCCTTCATGCCGGGACTGCCGCCCACCGGCGGCGAGATCTATGTGCTCGAGGCCCAGCCTCCGGCCAACGCCGCGGGGATTCAGATCGTGACCGCGGACGGGACGACGTTCGATCCGGTGGCCGGAACGCATGTCATTGGCAAGAGCACCGCCGACAAAGTGCACTACACGGTCCTGATGCCGGGGGCCGTGCTCGATCAAGGCGATCTGCCGGTGAACAATGGGCAGTTCGACTACTACTTCAACCCCGGCAATCTGCACAGCCGCGCACAAACCTACGATGTGGCCGACCGGACCACCGGCAAGCCCGCACTCGGCGACGTGGTCCAGCTCAGCCTGTTCTCCCAGGAGAAGACGCCGGACGGACAGACTTACCACTCCTTCGCGCGCGTGATTGTGCGCGGTAACCAGGTGCGCGTGGCGCAGTAGCGGCTAAACTGCCGCTAACGCCAACGCGCTTCCTCGACAGAAACGGCCTCACAAGAATCGTGAATCATTACACAAAGCCCTCGTTAGCACCGCGTGTCTCCGCTCCCTCTGCGTTCGAACCCGGGGGAAGAGGAAGCTCTCGATCTCTCATCCTCTCTGTGCTTTTCTCCGCCTCTTCGCGTCTCCGCGTCGAAAAAAGACCCCCGCTAACGCTCGGCTAACTACGCCAGGTTGAGCGCCTGCTTGACGGTGCCGCTCTGCTCCTGAATCTTCTGCTGGAGCATCATGAGCGCATAAATGAGCTGTTCGGGCCGCGGCGGGCATCCGGGAACGAACACGTCGACGGGGATCACCTGGTTCACCGGCACCAGCGCGTAGTTGTTGAACACCCCCGTGGAGGTGGCGCACGCGCCCATGGAGATGGCCCACTTAGGCTCCGGCATCTGCTGGTACAGGTGGCGGATGACGGGCGCCATTTTTTGGGAAACCCGCCCGGCGATAATGATGAGGTCGGATTGCCGCGGGGAGCCGCGGAAGACCTCGGCGCCGAAGCGCGCGATGTCGAACCGCGACGCCGTCATCGACATCATTTCGATGGCGCAACACGCCAGCCCGAAGGTCATGGGCCAGATGGAATTCTTGCGCGCCCAGTTGACCGCGCGGTCGAGCGTGGTCAGCACGATCCCTTCGGAAAGGGCCGCGGCCGCATTGGCGACCGAGTAATCGTCAATCCGCGCAAACAGCTCCGGCGGGCCGCTGGCGAGGGGCTTCTCCATGCCTCTATTTTCGCATGAAGAGAACCGGTGGGGACCTCCCCGATCTTCCCGCGGTCATTAGCGCCCATGAAAAACTTGTTAGACTCAAAGCGAGGATCGGCTGCCGATGTTCGAAAGAATCACGTTCGACCCCAACGTCATGGGTGGGCGCGCTTGCATCCGAGGCATGCGGATTACGGTTTCCCTCGTTGTCAATCTCGTTGCCAATGGAATGTCGACTGACGAGATCGTTCAGGAGTATCCAGACCTGCAACCTGAAGACGTTCGACAGGCGCTGTCCTACGCTTCGGCGCTGGCCAGCGAGGAAGTCCACCCGTTCGCGAGTCCCGCGGCGTGAAGCTTCTGGCCGATATGGGCATTTCGATGGCAACCGTTCACGCACTGCGTGAAGCGGGCGAAGAGGTAGTTCACCTTCGCGAAAAGAACCTCCATACCATGCCGGATGATCAGATTCTGGCTAAGGCGATCCGGGAGCAAAGGGTGATTCTGACATGCGACCTGGATTTCGGTGAGATCCTGGCCGCCGGTGGCGGCTCCGTCCCGAGCGTGATTCTGTTCCGGACACGAAATCAAACGCCCAAAGCCGTCACGCCGCGCCTGTTTCAGGTCCTGCGAACGTACCGTACCGCGCTCGAAGCGGGGGCGATCGTGATCGTCGAGGACGGCGGCTTCCGTCTGCGCCGCCTGCCGATTCAGCGATCATAGCAGTGCGGAGTCTACTCACGATGACCAGAAGGCCGTTTGGGCGCTAACCGGGATCGTCGGTGGAACGCGTACTATGGCCGGTAATCCTCTGCCCGGCCAACGACGCAGTTCTCCAGTTTACCGGCTGTGCTCAACCGGAGCGGCGTAGATCATCGGCTGCAACGCCTCGTTAAGTGGCGTGGCCAACCGGCCTCAGATAATCGTCAGACCTCTCTTCTCGTAGATGCTCTGTGGCTGCTCCCGCCAGACGCTCCATTGCTCACCCGCTTTGGATCATCGGTATATCCGCCTGTCCGATAGACAGGCACGAAGCACACGTTCCTCCGGCAGGCGGGTGCGCTTCACCACAGTGAGTGTGTCCACATGGCTTTCGCCTGGCTCGTCTCGCGTATTGGACTGAAGCCAGACATACGCGCGTCTGCGATCAGCCACTGCGCGCCCAGTTGACCGCGCGGTCGAGCGTGGTCAGCACGATACCTTCGGAAAGGGCGGCGGCCGCATTGGCGACCGAGTAATCGTCAATCCGCGCAAACAGCTCCGGCGGGCCGCTGGCGAGGGGCTTCTCCATGCCTCTATTCTCGCATGCCGCGGGCACCTCCGATGAGGAGGAGGCAGCGTTTTACGGCCAGTTGGCTGGACGTGGGGCGTCACAGATCACAAGCCGACTTGGCGTTACTAATCCGATTCAGCGCATCACGGACACCGGCCGGGGCCAGTTTCCGAGTGCCCGACCACCCGGTCACAATCCGGCCAGCCCGGCAGACGACGGCTTCCCCCGGTTCTATCCGACCGCCAGCGTCACACCGTCCAGTGACCACCTGCCGCCTACCCTCATTCCCACCGCCAGTCTGTCGCCGGAGGGAATGTTCATGGGCAACCTGATGTTTACCTGCATCACGCCCGAGACGCACCCCGGGGCTGCGCCTGCGTAAAGCACTTCGGCCTCCTGCCCATGGACCCAGACCCCCACCGGCAACCGGGGGCGCGCAAGCACGTCCTTGGTGATCTCTCCGTCCACGCCCGGCGGGTCTGTCTGGCCTCCGCCGGTCGCGTAAAACATCACGATGGAGCCTTTTGCGGCGGGATTCGCCGGCCCATTCAACGAGTAGTCTTCGTTGAGCATCGCGGCCTGTCCCTGGCCGGAAGAATCCATGGTGAAGATGCCGGGCCAAGCGTCCGCGACGTTGAACTCCACGGGATAGTTCTCCTCGCCCTTGTAGATAAGTTGCATCTGCACCTTGCTCTTGCCCGCGACGGAAAAGGGCACCACGCAAGCAACCTGCGCGGCATAGGCGTATAGGAGGGGAGCAGGCACTCCGTCGAAGAGCACCTGGGTGCCGGCAAGTTCGGTGGCCACCCGGTTGGAGGCGTCCAGCCGGAGCGAGGTCAGGAATGGCGGCCCAATCACGCCGGGGAGCGCCCCCTTATCGAAAATTACCATGACACAGCCCGGTACCACCCCCACATTCTGATAACTGGCGCCGTGCCGCAGGTTATCTGTGCCCAGTTGTGACACAGGTCCACCCAGTGGTATCACGTCCACCACTTCGCCCGCGGTTGTGTCCAGGTGGGTAATGGTGTCGGATCGATAGCTCACCGTGTACAGGTTCTTTCGGTCCGGCGAGATCACGGCGGCGGCAGGCCCCAGACCGACTGGGACAACTTTCGGGATCCACTTCTCATTCTTCAGGTCGTACTGGTAGACACATTGGCCGTCCCAGGAAGTGATCACGAGGCGGTCTTTGGCCGGTGACAGGTGGATTCCTCTCAGCACGCTGGCCGGCCAGCCTTGCGGCCTGCCCATTTCCTTGTACACGTCGTAGACGTTCAGCATGCCGAGAAACTCATTCGTGTCCATGTGGACTTTGTAGATGGAGTTGAACCCGCCCAGATAGGCGATGCGATTCTGTTCGTCGAAATCGCCGGTGTCTCCATCGCCTCCCTGAAAGGCAGTGGTGGGCGGCTCGATCCTCTTGAGCACCCGCAGCGTGGCCGAGTCCAAAACCTGGAGGATGGTCTTCTGGGCGAAGGTCCCTTGCTGGAGGTACAGCTTGGAGCCGTCCGGCGATGCCACCGCGCACCCCCACCGGCCTACCAGCGGCAACTCAAGCTGGAAAGTACTGAGGATATCCAGGGTGCGCGCGTCGAGAATCAGCATCCGGTCCGGGTCCCCGCCGATTGGACCGGCTCCCGCGGCGATCTTGTCCCGGAAAAACGTCAGATTAACCAGGAAGAGTCCGCCGGGCACATCGCGGCTGAGAATCAGCGAGCCGTCCGCGGCGCTGATCACGCTGAAATGTGAATACCCCCCCACATAGAGCATTCCGTTGTAATACACACACTGGCCGGAGCCGGATAGTCCCGGAAGGTCGAGGGTTCCCGCAAGCTTGCCGGAATTGAGGTCCAGTTTCTGGACCAGGGGAGACCGGGCGCCGGTGATGTAGGCAACCGACCCGGAAGTTGCCGCCGCATAGGGCATCCTCAGGCCGCTAAAGAACCGCACTCGCATGCATTCGGTCCCGGTTAGCGTATCCACCTTTCGGACGATACCCAGAAAGACCTCGGTTGTATACACAAAGCGCGGATTCAGCGGGTCGAAATGGATGGAGCTAATCGCCGCGGACGGGGAGATGGGAATGCGGCGCGTGACCTTTTGAGAGGCGGGATCCCATTCCGAGATGTACATCACTCCCTGTATTCGGCCTTGCATCGGCCCCATCCAGTCCCCGACCGCGTAGATCCTGCCGTTCTCCGGATCAACTCCGAAGTCTATGACGCCATCCGCGATGGCAGTGGAAGCGCCGGCCCGGAAGGTAGTCAGATCGAAGGCCGTAATGCTCCCAAAGCCGCTATCGTGCCAGCCGAGGTAGGCGACATCGCCCGAGGGAGCTAACAGTAACCGTTTGATCATCCCACCGCTGGTGGTGGCTTCCGTGGGCAGGACCGCCTGCCGCTCCACGATGCCGGTGTCCAGGTTAACGGCATGGAATATACCCGGCCCGCCCTGGCTGCCCACGCTGTACAAGAGGTTCGCGCGGCTTGCGGAAAGGGCGATGGAATTGAAGGTCACCCCAGCCACCCGCAGAATCCTGTACGTCAGATCGTTGCAGTCTACGACGGCCAGTGCGCTTGCGGCGCCTATGTAGACCTTTCCCGCGGGAGACGCTTTGATGGAATCACCGAGATCGGGGCAGAACGGAAGAACCTTGATCACGCGTTCCGTCGCCGTATCGATGACGGCGATGTTGCCGACCCCCTGGTTGGCGACAAACAGAAGTTTGCCGTCCGCCGAGAGTACCGCCTGAGCGGACCCCACCATGACACCCGCCGGCGTGAGGTCGATGGCGGACCGCAGCAGTCCGGCGCGCAAATCCACCACCAAAACAAGGTCGGGGGTACTGAACGCGACATAGGCGGTGGATCCGTCCGGGCTGACGGCCGTCCCATGAAAGCCCGTTTCGCCGCCTTCGAGCTGCAACGCCAGGGCCGCACGCGGGCCGCCATCCTGGATCCGCTCGCTGGCCGATCCGCGCAGGGCAAGCAGGGGTAGGAGGCTCGCCTGCAGCATGCCCCGGCGAGAAAGAAGCTGGCTGGTCTGACGCGGCGCGTTCGGGAACGGTTCGAGCGGCATGGCGGACCTCCGGGCGCGGCTGACGTTCCGCGGGAATTCCAGCCGAAAAGGGGCCGACGCCTTCACTCAGTTTACACCACGATTTAGAAATTGCGGCCCTTTTGACTGATTCCACCGGGGCACCTTTCCGTCACCTACCTCCTCGTTGACCAATTTGCCTGCCACCGGACCCTTCGCCTACCCCGCTGGCTCTGGCAGCGCCTCGATCCGCCGCACCATCGCCCCGAAAAGCGGCCGCGTCAAGTGCTCCTCCGCCACCCGTTGCTCCTGTCAACCCTGCGGATGCTCTAACGCTTACTTTCAAGCAAATGTACCGTGCGGAAGCATGGGATACGGACAGGGAATGGGTTACGGGGCACTCGGAAACAGCCGCTGCCGAAGACCGACCGGATCAGGAACGAGAAACGCCCTCGCCCCTTGCAATCCCTTCCCTCGCTTGCCGCCCTCCCGCCCCTCCAGTCACAACCCTTTTCAACCAATATCCCCTTTCTTTCCACCATTCCCCCCTCCCCAATTTCAGACTCCAGCCCCTCCTCGTGGTATTCCTTCAATCGGAAGGACACTCGCACTTATGCCGCACGTCATCTCCGCCAGGCAACTCGCCGCCAACCGAGCCAACGCCGCCAAATCTACTGGCCCTCGCACGCCCGAGGGTAAGGCCCGCTCCGCCCTCAACTCCCGCAAGCACGGCTTCACCGCGGCTTCCCCCGCCGCTGGGGTGCCCTCTGGGCCCGCGGAAGACCTCCAAGCCGTCGCCAACCTCAAGGCCGACCTCGTCGAGGTCTACCACCCCGTCAACTCCCAGGAACTTCTTGCCCTTGAGCGCGTCGCCCTCGCCCAGCAGGCCATCCTCCGCGCCGCGCGCCTCGAAGCCGGCCTTTTCGCCGCCTGCTTCAGCCAGGCCTCGAATTCCGCTCGAGACCCGAACCACCTCCTCGGCGCAGGCTTCCACCGCATGACCCGCGAGTCCAACAGTTGGTCCCTGCTGTTGCGCTACCAGGCCCAGGCCGAGCGCCACTACCGCCGCGCCATCGAGGAGTTCGAGCGCCTCAAGGCCCTTCGCGAAGAAATACCAAACGAAGCCATTTCCCCCGCCCAACCCCAACGAACCACAACCACTTGCACCCCTCCTGCCCCGAACCCGGACCCCTCCCGGGCCCCCGCTCCCGCGCTGGCGGCGCCCCAACTCGCGCACCCGGCTGCATCCTGTCTGCCTCGATTTGTGACTTCCTCGACTTCCTCCTCCACCACTCCTTGTCCCCCAACTGCCGGAGGATGAAACCACGGCGGGGTAGAATCAAAGTTACTCTTCTTTTTCATGCCCGAGACATTCGAGCAGCTCCTGGATCGCGCCGCTTCGGCGTTTGGAATCGATCGCGGCTATTGGGACATCTGGGGGCACTACCACACCACCTCCACCCAAGCCAAGCAAGCCATTCTGCGCGGTCTCGGATTTGCCGCGGGCAATCTGGAGGAGCTGAAGCGTTCGCTGGCGGCGCTCGCGCGGCGGGAGTGGGAGAGGCTGCTTCCGCCCGCGGTGGTGGCGCGCGAGTCCGCGGAGACGGAGCTGCTTCTCAACGTGCCCGCGGAATCGTTGGGAGACCGCGCGCGGATTGTGATCCGCCGCGAGGACGGTTCTACGGTCGAGTTCGAGCGCAATCTCTGGGAGCTTCCACAAACCGCCCACATCGAAATGGATGGCCGCACCTGGGTGCGAAAACAGGCGCGCCTGCCCGTGAGCCTGCCGCTTGGCTATCACCAGGTATCCGTGAGGGCGGGCGCGGCCAGCGGGGAAACGCGCTACATCGTGACGCCGGACAGGGCCTGGACGAACCCCCACCTGGGCCGCGGCGGCCGGGCAGCGGGCGTGGCCGTGAGCCTCTACGGCATGCGCTCGGCCCGCAACTGGGGATGCGGCGATTTTGGCGACCTGCTCGAGGTGGTGGACTGGGTGGCGGAGGATCTGGGCGCCAGTTTCGTGGCGCTGAACCCGCTGCACGCCATTCACAACCGGCGCCCCTTCAATACCAGCCCGTATCTTCCCAATTCGAGCTTCTACCAGAACTTTCTCTACCTCGACGTTGAAAGCATGGAAGACTACGCGCACAGCGGCCGGGCACAGCGGCTGCGCCAGTCTCCGGAAATTTGCGCCGAGGTCGAGGCGCTGCGCGGCGCGCCATTCGTCGAGTACGAGCGGGTGAGCGGGCTGAAGCTGCGGTTCCTGAAGCTGCTGTTCGCCGGGTTTCTGAGAGAGTGGCGGAAAGGCTCGGCGCGCGCGCGAGAGTTCCAGGCGTTTCTGGTCCGCGAAGGCGATTTGCTGGAGCGATTCGCCACCTACTGCACGCTCGACGAGCACCTGCACCAGCGCGATCCGGAGGTGTGGATGTGGACGCAATGGCCCGAGCCGTATCGGGACCCCCGCTCCGAGGAAACGCGCGCATTCCGCAAGAAACACTGGCGGCGGGTGATGTTTTACCAGTACCTCCAGTGGCAAATCGACATCCAACTGCACCGCGCCCAGCAGAGGGCGCGCGCCCGCCATCTTTCCATCGGCCTGTATCACGACCTGGCGCTCGCCACGGACCGTTTCGGCTCGGACTTGTGGGCCCACCGTCCGTTCTACGTTTCGGGCTGCCGCGTGGGATCGCCGCCCGACGAGTTCTCTCCCCAGGGCCAGGACTGGGCGTTTCCACCGCCCAACGCGGAACGGCACCGCGAAGACGGATACCGGCTGTTTGCCGAAGGCATCCGCAAGAACTGCCGGCACGGAGGCGCGCTGCGCATCGACCACGTGATGCGGCTCTTCCGGCTGTACTGGATCCCCGACGGGTTCGACGCCACCCAGGGAGCATACGTTCGGCTACCCTCCGAGGATTGCCTGCGCATCCTCGCGCTGGAGAGCGTCCGCAATCAAGTGGTGGTGGTGGGAGAAGATTTGGGAACGGTGGAACCGGCCGTGCGCGAAACGCTGGCGCGCTTCGGCATCCTCAGTTGCCGGCTGTTCTACTTCGAGAAGAACGAGCGCGGCGAGTTCCTCCGGTGCGAAGAATACCCCAGGCAGGCGCTGGTCTCGTCAACCACCCACGACCTCCCGACGCTGGCGGGATTCTGGGTGGGGGCCGATATTGAGGCCCGCCGCAGCGCCGGCATGATTGACGAGCAGGGCTGCCGGTCGCAAATCGAGAGCCGTGCGCGCGACAAGCAGAAGATGCTGGATCTGCTGTTTCAAGCGGGATTGTTGCCGCCCGATCTGCCCCGCTCCGCCGCCGATTACCCCGAGTTGAGTGGAGAGCTGCACAATGCCATCGTCGGATTCCTGGCGCTCACGCCGTCGCAGCTTCTGGCCATCAATGAGGAGGACCTCACCAAGGAGCTGGCGCAACAGAACCTGCCGGGAACCACGTGGCAGTATCCGAACTGGGGAAGGAAGATGCGGTTTAGCGTCGAGGAGCTGAGATCGGACGCCGGGGCGCGGGGGTACACGGCCATGTTCGCCAACTGGATTGTGAAATCGGGAAGACGGAACCAGGCGGCCGAATAGCGCGCCCCTCCGCTCCCATCGTGAATCATTACGCAGCCCTCGCTAGCACCGCGTGTCTCCGCTCCCTCCGCGTTCGAACCCGGGGAAGAGGAAACCCTCGATCTCTCATCCTCTCCGCGTTTTTCTCCGCGTCTCCGCGTCTCCGCGTCGAAAAAGACTCCCCCATCATCTCCGCACTTCCCTCGGATCATCCATCCGCGGCCCTGGCTCCCCGCTGCGCGATTCGTGGGCGGTGGCGGGATCGAAAATGCGCTTGTCCACGGGGAGGGCTTTGTAGCGGGCCGGGTCCGGGCGGGAGGCGAAACAGTCGCTCAGGTCGGATGCGGTGGCATCGAAGAGGTTCAGCGACGGCACATTCAACAGGCGAAAGATGGTCTTGAGCAGGCCGGGGAAGCTGGTGTTGGTGTGGGAGACGTAATTTTTCTTGAACCACGGACCGGCGCAAAGTAGAACCGTGCGGTGCGCGTCGATGTGATCGACGCCGCCTTGCGCATCGTCTTCCGTGATGAACACTGCCATCTCCTTCCACCATTTCGTGCCCGAGAGGTATTCCAGAATGCGGCCCAAGGCCAGGTCGTTGTCCACTACGAACGATTCCTTGTAGGGGTAGCCATCTTCCGGACGCGCCTTGGCCATGTGGTCATTGGGCAGATGCATGAACAGGAACTGCGGCAGGTCCGCACCTGTGCTGACGTACTTCGTGGTGATCTCGTGAATGAACTGCGAGGCGCGGTATTGGTCGGGAATGTTCATGTTGAAGCCCGGATACTGGCGCGAGGTGTTGCGGTAGAGCGGCTCGGGCATGGGCACATTGGTGAGAAAACGGGCGCCGGTGGGTTCGAGGCCGCCGCCTTCATCCACTCCCGCCAGCTCGAACCCTTCGCCGAAGTTATAAAAAGATACCCCGTGCCGCGCAAACAGGTGCCAGATGGTGCCGCCCTCGAGCTGCTCCTCGGGGTGCACGGAAGAAGCCGATCCGGCGAATAACAGCCGCCCCGGCGCGGCGCCCAGGCGAAAGTCCTTTTTCTCGCTGTAGGCCGCCAGCAACGAGCTTTCCGTCCAGGCGTTGGGATACGACCCAACCAGCCAATGGTGCCCGTCGACGCTGACGTCCGAATCGGCGTAGAAGTTGTCGCTGAAAGTCCACTGGCGCGCAATGGCGTGGTGATTGGGAGTGACCTGGAGATCCCTCATGCTGAGCCGCTTCCCCTGGCCGTCGAGATAACCCCGGCTGCCCAACCGCGCTAGTTGGGGCGTGCCCATGGCCCGTCCGTTGGATGCCTCGCGGATGTCTCCGAAGACCTCGTCGTAGGTGCGATTCTCTTTCACAATGAGGATGACGTGGCGGATGCCGTCGGGCAGGGCGCGCGGCGCCTCGGGATGAGACGCGAATCCATTGGCTTGGATGACGAACGCGGTGTGTGCCGCCAGTTGGTCCGCGGGTGGGAGCGGAAAGACGGAAACCGAGCCCTGGCGCAACTGGTTGGGAGAAATCCCGTTGAACGCCGCCCACAAGTAGGCATTCGGCCCGGCGCCATTGCCTTTGGCGTTGGCCACGAACACCGTATCGTGATCGATGGCCACGCGCGTTGGGAACCACCCCGCGGGAAGGTGCCCGATCACGCGCCGCTGGCGTGTATCCACCACGCCGACTGCGTTGATTCCCGCCTCGGCCACCAGCAGCCAGCCGGATTTCTCGTGGTACGCCATGCCGATGGGCAGCACCCCGCGCAGCGTTTCCAGGCCGGGGATGCGAATCGGAATCTCGGCTTCCACACGGTTCGAGCCGGCATCGATCACGGTGATGGAATCGTCATTGGCGTTTGACACGAACACCCGGCCGGCCGCGGCCACGATGCCCGAGGGGCTGCTGCCGCCGTAGCTTTGCTCCCCGAAGGGAACGCCCGTGCGAATGAAGGTTTCCACCTTGGGAGCGGCGGGGCTGGAGACGTCCACGACGCAAACCGAATTCGACTCGCGCACATTTGGGTCGCCCAGGCCGGGAACCATTACGGGGCCGCGCGCGGTCTCGCGCTCGACGCCCGCGGCAGCCTCCGCGCTGGGGAATCCGAAGGCCGGAAATGGCAGGCCGGTATCCCGCGGCTGCTGGGGATCTGCTCCGGGAATGGCCTGGTATTCGAACATACCGACGTTGGTGACGTAGAGCTTGCGCCGGTCGGGCGAGAGTGCCAGCGCAAAGGGCAACCGGCCCACCCGCACGGAGGCCAGCACCTGCCGCGACCGCGTGTCCATCACGGCCACGCGAAAATTCGCCTGATCGACCGCGTAGAGGACATTGCGCTCGGCGTCGAACGCCAGGTCGCCGGTGTAGCTGTCGTCAAAGCCGCCCTGGTTGAGGTCGATCACGCGGCGCCGTTCGCTCGACCAATCGAAGAAGCTGATGCGTCCGGAATTGCCCTCCGAGGCGAACACCGCGTGCTCGCCGGAAAGAGCCAGTCCCATGAAGACGCTACGCCAGTCGCGGGCGTCAAACTCGTCCAGCGAATCGACGGCGCGCGCCACCAGGTGGCGCACTTCCCAAGCGCCCCCCTTGCCGCGCTCCATGACCGTCAAGGAATTCCTGCCCGGCCCTCCGTTGGACGTGACCACGGTCTTGCCCGAGGCGCTCACGACCAGCCCAAAAGGGCCGGACCCGGTGGCGTATTGCTCTCCCAGCGGCGTAATAATTCGCCCACCCGGTAAAATTGACGAGCCGGGGGTGCCCATTGGGCCCCGCAGAGCCGGGCGTATGCCGGCCGGCGCGGTGTAGGACTGTGCGGCGACCAGAACGGCGAACGTCAGAACGGCCAGCGAGGAGCGCCATGCAGGCACATCTCCATCATAATCGGGGCCTTGGGGACCCTGGGCGCCGGGCCCAGAAGGCGCCCCCCAATCGGCGCGCGGGATGCCATCCTGCCCCACACTGTGTCGGAATCGGATCAGAATCGGGCAGCGCCACCCTATATCAAGATGGCCCGAAGAAACCCCATGTTAAGTGAGACCCGCCACTTGGGAGGCCGTTAAGGGCGGGTGCGAAAGGAGGTGTGATTTGGCACGAGAAGTGCTCTCTGGTTATCCTGAAATCAAGGTTCGTGGCATCGCGACCGTTCGCGATGCATGCGCATCTAAGTTATTGCACCAGAGGGCAGAGGGGAACTGTCTGGGGAGGAGAGACATGGCTTTGAGCAGCACAAGGATGGCGCCGCAGAGACCCTTGGAAGACCCGTTAGCGCTTCTGCCGTGCTCCAGCATCGCGGAGTTTCGCAAAGGTCAGGTTATCTATGGCCCGGAGCAGCCATCCACCAGCATCTATCTCGTGATCAGCGGCAAGGTGAAAGTCTCGCGTCTGGCGGATGACAGCCACCAGGTAGTGGTGGACATCTACCAACCCGACGAGTTCTTCGGTGAGTCGGCGCTTCTGAATCTTCCGCACCGCTGCGAACAGGCCACGGCTCTCGACACGACCAGGCTCATGGCCTGGTCCACGGCGGAAATCGAGGACATGGTCACGAAGCGGCCGCGCCTGGCGGTGGCGCTGCTGCAAATCCTGGCAAAGCGCTCCATGGATTTCACGCAGCGCATCGAGAGCTTGTCGGTAGACAATATCGCGCGGCGTCTGGCTCGCGCGCTCATCCGTTTTGGAGACCGTCTGGGGACGCGGGCGGACAACGGATCAACGCGCATGGCGCCGTTCACGCACGAGTTGCTGGCGCAGTGCGTCGGCACCTCGCGCGAGATCGTTACCCATTACATGAACCGGTTCCGGAAGGAAGGTTACTTGCAGTACTCGCGGAGGGGTATCGTTTTGTATCGCGATGCTCTTGGGGAGTGGCTGCGGCGGGACGCGTAGACGGCGGTATTGGGTTCTTAGAACATGGTGCGGGGCGTTTGCGCCGTTCCGGCGGCAGTGGTGATCTGTGCTTGGAAGGCGCTGATCCCGGAGGCGTCTCCCGTCACGGGAAAGACGGCCGTCAGCAGAAAGACCCCTCCCAGGGCTGAATTCTGAAAATAGCTGGCGAAATTCGCCGTAGCGTCGGCGTGAATCGGCCCCGGCGCGACTGTGTTCCCCGCGGCGTCGAAGAACGTGAAGGTGAGGGGGCCCGCGGTGCGCGTATTGTCGAACCCCGTTACGCGCGCTTCGAGGCTGGCTGCGGAACGCACCCCCTGGACCAAAGTGATTCCCACGGGGGCGGGCAGGATCGTGATGGTCTGTTGGTCGGTCACGCCGCCCAACTGCGCGGTAAAAACCAGCGCGCCGGCCGTGGTGCCGGTCTGGAAGGGCGCCGTGAGTTGGGCGCCGAAGTGGCCCTGGGTATCGCCGGGCGAGACGGTGAAGGTGGCCGTTCGCCCTCCCGACGCAAAGGCGATGGCCGCATCGTTGGCGACTCCCGCGGCCGGGTGGAAGTCGAGCGTCAGCGTTCCGCTTCCGCTGGTCCTGGATGTCGCGTCGAGAGTGACGGTGACCGCGCCCTGCTGCGCGCTGAGGGGCTGCGGAAGATCGATCGAGAGGCGCGGCTTGGGCAGCGGGGGCTCGACACCCGTCCCAGTCAGGGCGTAGGTGGTGTCACCAATGACGAGCGAGCCAGTGCGGGGGCCGGAGACGGTGGGACTGAACTGCACATCGAAGCCGCCGCTCTGGCCGGGCTGGATGGGAAGGCCGCCTGGCGCAGCGCCCCTCAAAGCGAAGTCACCGCTCGAGACCGCGATCGCCGGCGCCGTCAGGACCACGGTTGTCTGGTTCACAACGGCGAAATGACGGACGGCGCTGGACCCGCGCTCGACCGCGCCGAAATCCACCGGGCCCGCGCCGAGCGGCTGGAGACCCGCGCCGGTATCCACCTCGTAAGTCAACTGCGGCGGCGGCGATGGCGGCGGAGGCTCCACGCCCGTCCCCGCCAGGGCGTACGCACGGTCGCCAATAACCAGCGAGCCGCTGCGCGATCCCGCGGCCGCGGGACTGAAACGCACATCAAAGGCGGCGGTCTGGTTGGGCTGGAGCGCCGTGCCGCTGGGCGCGACGCCGCTCAAAGCGAAATCACCGCCCGCAACCGCGATTGCTGGCACCGTCAGGGCTACCGTCATCTGGTTCACGGCCACGAAGTGGCGCACCGCACTGGAACCGAGCTGGACCGAGCCGAAACCCACCGGCCCCGTGCCCAGCGGCTGGAGACCCGCTCCCGTATCCACCTCGTACGTCAGCCACGGCAGCACAGTGGCGAGCAGCAGAAGCGAAACTCCGTCCGACAGCAGCGGCGCGCTGTAGGAACCGGCGTCCGGCGCAAGAAAAGTCACGGTGAAATCCACCGCCGCTTGCGGGTTGAGCGAGACCGGCAGCGCCGGCCCGTTCAGCGTGAAGCCGACGCCCGTCACGGCCAGCACCGTCACCGTGGCCGCGGCGCCGGACGTGTTTCGCAGACGAAATTGGGCGGAGGCAGCCTCATTCGGGTATACCGAGCCTAAATTGTAAGAGACCAGCACCGGTTGCTCCGCATTGCCGTTGACCACGTACAACTGGAACTGCCCGTAACCCGCGGGTGCTTGCGAAGCCGCGAGCAGCAGGAGGCGAAGCAATGGTTTGCTCATGGCTTCCCCACGGTAATGGTCGGCGGCCCGATAGTCAGGGTGACCGTCGGGGTCGGCACGGGCGGAACTGGCGAAGCCGCTGGAGGTGGAGTGCTCCCCGACCTGCCAGCGGCCAGGAGTCCGGCCGCCGCACCGCCGCACGCTAGGGCCGCCACCACGATCCACTTCCGATATCCGCGGGGGCTGCCCGCCTTGGCGGAGGCCGCGCCGCTTCCCGGCTCGGCAATGTACTGGAATGACACCATGCCGGCGCGCGCTTGCTCCTTCGACGCCACGATGCGAATCTGGAAACGTCCGGGAGCGCGGTTCAACTGCAAACCATGCAGGCTGGCGTGTCCATGGCTGTCGGTGACGGCCACGTCCGTTCGCATGCCGTTAGCGAAGACACCCCCCGGCCCGTCCTCCGGCAGGTGAAAAGTGACGGCCGCGCCTTCCACGGGCTTTCCCGTTTCGTCGGTGACCTCCACGGTCAACGGGCGTGTGCTGCGCGACCCCGGAGCGTGCACCGCCCCCTCACCCTCGATGACCCGGATCTGAAGAATGGCGACCTGAGCGGTCGCCGCGCAAGAGAGCGCTACAACAGACGCCGCTGCGAAACAGACGCTAAAGATGCGCACCAGGTACTCACGCCCTCAACCGGGCTTTCTCGCCAAAATGACGGTAATGTTGTCCGGACCGCCGGCCTCTTTGGCCGCCTCAACCAGCAGGCGGCAAGTTTCTTCGAGTGTCGCGCCGCCGGGCCCAGAGGGCACCCCACCGCGCAGGATGTGCTCCATTTGAGCGGCATCCAGCACGCCGTGCAGCCCGTCGCTCGAGATCAGCACCAGCGCGCCGGCCTTCAAAGGCGCCAAATAATAGTTCACCGTCAGCGGTGCGCTGGCCCCTATGGCCATGGTCAGCACGTGCCGCATGGGGTGATTTCGGAGGCTGTCCTCGTCCAGTCCGAGCGGCCGGCCCACTTCGTTGACCCACGTCTGGTCGTCGGTGATCGCGCGGAAGCCGCCGTCATCCAGCAGGTAAGCGCGGCTGTCTCCGACGCTGGCGATCGAGAGGCCTTCCTCGGTTTCCAGCGCCACCACCAGGGTGGTGCCCATGCCTTCCAGGCTGGGGTCGTTCTGCGCCGCTTCCAGCACCCGGCGGTTGGCCTCCTCGACAGCCAGGGGCAGCGCCTGGGAATCCCGGCGCTGGGCCTGGAGCACCACCTCCGCCACCGTATTCACAGCCAACTGGGACGCCCGCTCGCCGGCATTGGCTCCGCCCATCCCGTCGGCCAGCACATACAGTCCCAGCTCCGGTTCGATCAGGCAGTAGTCTTCATTATTCGCTCTGACGCAGCCTTTGTCCGACAACGCGAAGGCTTCCAACATTCCCGCTACTCCCTTCGGGCGCCCAGCCACACGCTCAAACTGTAACATGCGGAAACCGCGCATGTAACCGCAATTCTACCTGATGGCAGGCGGTAAAATAGGGCTTCTCTCCCGATGCTCTGGAAACGCCTCCGGCTGACGCTCGAAATGATCAAGTTCGAGCATTCGGTCTTCGCCCTGCCGTTCGCCCTCACCGGGGCTCTGCTGGCTTTCCGCGGCAGCGGTTACGGGGGAGGGGAAATTGCGCGCAAGCTTCTATGGATCGTTGTCGCCATGGTGGGCGCCCGCTCGGCGGCCATGGCGTTCAACCGGCTGATCGATTTCGACATTGACGCGCGCAATCCCCGCACGCGGATGCGCCACCTGCCCACCGGCACGCTGTCTCGCGGTTTTACCTGGGGGTTCGTGGCGGCATCGTCGGCGATCTTCTTCCTGGCCGCCGGGGAACTGAACCGGCTGTGTCTGCGCCTCGCCCCGGTGGCGCTGGGCGTGGTCTTTTTCTATTCCTTCACCAAGCGGCTCACCTCTTACTCCCACCTGGTGCTGGGGTTCTGCCTGGGAATCGCGCCCGCGGCCGCCTGGATCGCCGTGCGCGGCCGGTTGGACCCGCGCATCCTCTGGCTGACCGCCGCGGTCACCTTCTGGACCGCCGGTTTCGACGTCATCTACTCGTGCCAGGATTACGAATTCGACACGGCCGAGGGGCTGTTCAGCGTGCCGCGCGTTTTGGGGATCGCCGGAGCTTTGCGGTGCGCCCGGGCGATGCACGCGCTGATGGTGGCCTGCCTGCTGGCCCTGGTCTACACGCTGCACCTCGGCGCTCTGGCGCTGGCCGGAGTGGGCGCCATCGTGGCGCTGCTGGTGTACGAGCACAGCCTGGTGAGGCCCAACGACCTGTCGCGCGTCAACGCCGCCTTCTTCACCATGAACGGCTATGTGAGCGTGTTATTCTTCTTATTCTGGGCTGCTGATATACTCCTCCTCAAACCGGGCGCCTGAAGTATGCAAACAGGAAGCGACGATCCTCGTCTCGTCCCCATCCGGAGCAAGGTGGAGGCGGGCGAACGGCTCTCTTTCGACGACGGTGTTGCGCTTTACCGCAGCACCGACATCCTGGCGCTCGGCCATCTCGCCAACCTGGTTCGCGAGCGGCTCCACGGCAACGTCGCTTACTTCAACATCAACCGTCACATCAACCCCACCGACGTGTGCGTGGCCAGTTGCCGGTTGTGCGCCTTCGGCAAGCGGGTGCGCGATCCCAAGGCCTACACGATGTCGCTCGAGGAAGTGTGGCAGCGCGCCGGCGAAGGCTGGACCGAGGCCGTCACAGAGTTCCACATCGTGGGCGGCCTGCACCCCGAGCTAACGTTGGATTGGTACTGCGAGATGCTGCGCGGGTTGAAGCAGCGTTTCCCGCGGGTCCACCTCAAGGCCTTTACCATGGTGGAGATCGCCTACCTGGCGCGCCGTACGAAGATTCCGGTGCGCGAGACCCTGGAGCGCCTGCGCGACGCCGGCATGGATTCGTGCCCCGGCGGCGGCGCCGAGATCTTCAACGAGCGCGTGCGCCGCATCATTTGCGATCACAAGATCGACGGCCAGGAGTGGCTGGAAGCCGCCCGCGCCGCCCACCAGTTGGGGCTTCGCTCCAACTGCACCATGCTTTACGGCCACATCGAAAACGACGAAGACCGCGTGGACCACCTGGTCCGCCTGCGAGAGCTCCAGGACGAAACGCACGGGTTCGTGACCTTCATCCCGCTGGCCTTTCATCCCGACAACACGCCGCTCCAGCACATCCCCAGGACCACGGGTTTCGCGGACATCAAGAACATCGCGGTAGCGCGCCTGATGCTGGACAACATCCCGCACATCAAGGCCTACTGGGTGATGATGACGCCGCGGATCGCGCAGGTGGCGCTGCGGTTTGGAGCCGACGATATCGACGGCACCATCGTGGAGGAGCGCATTTACCACGACGCCGGAGCAACCACCACGCAGGGTCTGCGGCGCGCGGAGCTGCTGCAACTGATCCGCAAAGCGGGTCGCGAGCCGGTGGAGCGGGACACGCTGTACCGGCCGGTCGAGCGCAGCGACGCCACGTTCACGGTGCTGGTGTAGCCCCAATCCGTGCATAATAATGTACGTGAGCCAGAAAGCCAAATCGGAACAGACCGCCGCGGCGGTCGAAGAGATGGTGCGCCGAATTGTGGATGGCTTTTCGCCCGAAAAGGTGATCTTGTTCGGGTCTCATGCCCGAGGCGATGCGGGTGCGGATAGCGATATCGATCTGCTCGTGGTGGTGAAGTGCGACCGAGACACCCGAGCCAAACTGATCGAGATCCGGCGCGCGTTGGCGGATCTGCCGGTTGCCAAAGACGTCATCGTCGTGACGCCGGAGTATTTTGCCCGCTACCGGGACGTGGTCGGAACGGTAGTCTGGCCTGCAACGCACGAGGGAAGAGTTCTCTATGAGCGTGCGGCCTGAACTGGCGGTCCTCATCCGGCAGTGGGTGCAGAAGGCGGAAAACGACTTTCTCAACGCCCAGCACACGATGCTGATGGAGGAGAGCTGTCCCTACGACACGGTCTGCTTCCATTGCCAGCAGTGCGTTGAGAAGCATCTGAAAGCCATACTCGTTCTCAACCAGACGCCATTTCAGAAGACGCACGATTTAGAGCAACTGCGTCTTCTGATGCCCGAGACGATATCATTGCCAGTTACCGTTGCGGAACTGGCGAGGCTTTCCCCACACGCAACGAATTCCCGATATCCCGACGACTGGAGATCGCCAGAGCGCCAGGAGGCGGAATGGGCGCTTGGCGTTGCCGCTCGTGTCAGGACGGCGGTTCGCGAATACCTGGCTGCCGCCGGCCTGGCCTAGAGCTTACGGCAGCGGCTTTTCCCGTTGCAGCAGGTGCAGAATGTTCCCGTCGCAGTCGCTGAAGAACACCACCGAGTTCCCGCCCTTCTTCTCCGGCTCGGTCAGGAATCGAGCGCCCTGAGCCTTTAGCCGCTCGTAAACCGCGTCAAAATCGGTGACGGCGATGGCCAGGTGCCGCAGGCCGGCGGCCCGCATGTCCGGCGCGGCCGGCGGTGCGCTGTTGGACTCGACGATCTCAATCATCGACCCGTCCGACGCCTTCACAAATGTCGTCTTGCTGCTCGCCGACTGGTAGTTGACGACGAAGTCGAGGTGCTCGACGTACCAGCGAGCCAAGCGGTGGGGGTCGGGCGAGGCGATGGCGGTATGCTCAATGCCTTTGACCATACCCGGATTGTAGCAATGCAGCCTGCGTCGCCAGTATGGGTCAGGCGTTCTCGCCGGGCTGCTCGGCGTCATCTTCGCCGGCGCCCTGGGGGCTGGTTTCCGCTTGGGGCATCCTCTCCAGAAGTTCCCTCGCCTCCGCCTCGCGGTCGCGCGGCACCTGCACCCGGACCCACTTATGGAGAAACGCATCCACGCCCTGGACCAGCGTAGCGATTTGGCCCAGAACGAAGAAAGGAATGTCCGCGTCCTCCAGCAATCCCTTTGCCAGGGCAAGCTGAATGCGATTGTTTGTCTCCAGCACCACGACCAGGTCGAGATTGGGGTCGAACGGACGGGCTGGCTCGGGCGGAGGGTTATGCACGTTCCACCTCTCGCCCAAGTGTACCGCCGCGCCTGGCCGTCAGGCGATCAGTATGCCCCGGCATCTCCGACGAAATGGTACTCGCCATCGATAACCCCTGAAGCTTCTCCAGCCTTGGCGGCCTCGGGATCGCTGATGAACTCCCGGGCCTTGTCCATGCTGGCAACTTCGAACACGAAGAAAATGTTGTTAGGTTCCTCAACGCTGCGCCAGAGATGAATGAGTCGAAGGCCCGCCTCCTGGTGGGCTGCCTGGTGAGAAGCGAACACGGCCTTCCAACGCGAGAAGTCCGCAACGCGATTGCGACACAGCAGGTAAATCATCGGCGCCTCCTGGTTCTTTCAACGTTCGAGGATACCGCAAACAGGAAGACCCAGCACCTGAGCCGGGTGTTATATTGGCTCGGAAAGCAATCGCTCCGCGGACACCTTATGCCGAAGCACATCGTACTTCTCGCTCGTCTCTCGCTGACTTTTCTCGTTTTGGCCGGCTGGCAGACAGCGGCCAGCGGCGCAAACGAACCGTCCACTCGCCTGCTGCGCACGCCGACGGTCAGCGCCACGCAAATTGCGTTCGCGTATGCCAACAACCTCTGGACGGTCGAGCGTGCGGGCGGCACGGCGCGGCGGCTGACCAGCTTCCAAGGGCAGACCACCAATCCGCATTTCTCGCCCGACGGCAAGTGGATCGCGTTCAGCGCGGAGTACGCGGGCAACACGGATGTTTACGTCGTGCCGGCCGCGGGCGGCGAGCCGAAACGTTTGACCTGGCATCCCGGCAACGATTCGGTGCAGGGCTGGACGCCCGATGGCAAGGCGGTGCTTTTCACTTCGGGACGCGCCACCTGGGCGCCCAGCGCGGCGCCCCGTTTCTGGACGGTTCCGGTCGAAAGCGGGGTCGAAGAGCCGCTGGCACTGCCGCGCGGCTATCAAGGCAAGATTTCTCCGGACGGGACGCGCATCGCTTACCGCATGAATAATTCGTGGGACGAGGAACGCCGCAACTATCGCGGCGGGCAGAACCGGCCGATCTGGATTGTCGATCTGAAAAGCCACGACCTGGTCTCGCCGCCATGGACCGATTCTAAGGACATGGACCCCGTATGGGTGGGCGACACCGTGTACTTCATTTCCGACCGCGATGGCGTGGCCAATATCTGGGCTTACGACACCAAGACGAGAAAGCTGACGCAAGCGACCAGGTTCACCGACTTCGACGTAAAGTCGCTGGACGCGGGCGCGGGCGCGGTGGTATTCGAGCAGGCCGGATACATCCACGAACTGGATCCCAAGACGGGCCGCACGCACGTGGTGAATATCACCGCCGCGGGCGATTTCCCGTGGATGATGCCGCGCTGGGAAGACGTGACGAATCGCATGACGAACCTGGCGCTTTCGCCCACGGGCAAGCGCGTGGTGGTGGAAGCGCGCGGCGAAGTCTTCACCATCCCCGCCGAAAAAGGAGACGTGCGCAATCTGAGCCACTCGAGCGGCTCGGCGGAGCGCGATCCCGCGTGGTCGCCGGACGGCAAGTACATCTCCTATTTCAGCGACAAGTCAGGCGAATACAAGCTGGTAATCGAGGCCCAGGATGGTTTGACGCCGCCACGCGAGATCGCTTTGCCGAATCCGACGCACTACTACACGCCGTCGTGGTCGCCCGACTCGAAGAAGCTGGTTTATACCGATACCAACCTGAAGGTCTGGGTGCTGGATGTCGCCAGCGGCCAGGCGAAGGTGGTGGGCAGCGATCCGTGGATGGTGCCGGCGCGCACGCTGAATCCGGTGTGGAGTCCCGATTCCAAATGGGTGGCGTATTCCAGCCGCTTGAAGTCGCTGTATCACGCGATTTTCGCCAGCAATGTCGAGACGGGAGAGACCAGGCAGGTGACGGACGGGCTGGCCGACGCGGTGTGGCCTGCCTGGGATGCGGGCGGCAAGTATCTGTGGTTTCTCGGCTCGACGGACTTCGGCTTGGCGTCGCAATGGCTGGACATGACCTCCTACGACCACGCTGAGAACTTCGGGTTGTATTTCGCGGTGCTCAAGAAAGGCGAGCCCAGCCCGCTCCTGCCGGAGAGCGACGAGGACCACGGTGTGGGCAGCGCGCCTCCGGGTGGCGCTCCAGGCAGTGGCGGCGGGAGCGCTGGCGGCGGCCGGGGTGGCCGTTCCGGCGGCGCCGCACCCGAGGGCACTCAGGGCGAACCGCCGGCGGCGGCGCCGCGCGCGCCGGTCAACGTCCAGATCGATTTCGACGGCTTGCAGCAACGGATCATCGCCGTCGAGGGGATCGCCGAGCGCCAGTATTCGCAACTCCGCGCCGGTGTCGCCGGCACGGTCTACTACCTGGAAGCCGCTGCGGGCCGGGCCGGGCGCGGCGAGGATTCCGGCGGCGCCGGAGGCGGCAGCACGCTCCAACGCTATCGCCTGAGCGACCGCCGCGCTGCGCCGTTCGTCAGCGGCGTGGCGGCCTACGATGTCAGCGCCGATGGCCACAAGCTGGTGTATCGCACCAGTGGCGGCGCCAGTGGTGGCCGCGGCCGTGGCGGCGCCGGCGCGGCTCCGGCTGGCCCGTCGCTCTTCCTGGTGGACGCCGACCGCCAGCCTCCCCAAGCCGGGCAGGGGCGGCTGAACGTATCGCTGCGCATGTACCTGGAGCCGAAGGAGGAGTTCAAACAGATTTTCAACGAGGGCTGGCGCATCCAGCGCGATTACCTGTACGTGCCGAATATGCACGGCGCCGACTGGCCCAAGATGAAGGAGATGTACGGCCAGATGCTGCCTTACGTGATGCATCGCGCCGATCTGAACTACCTGCTCGACATCATGGGCTCGGAGATCGCCATCGGTCACTCCTACGTGCGCGGCGGCGACATGCCTGCCCTGCCCAGTTCGCCGGGGGGGCTGCTGGGCGCGGACTTCGCGATTGACGGCGGGCGGTACAAGATTACGCGCATCTACGACAACGAGAGCTGGAACCCCGATCTGCGCGCGCCGCTGGCCGAGCCTGGGGCGAGCGTCTCCGTTGGGGATTATATCCTGGCGATCAACGGAGTCGATCTGCGCGCGCCGGACAACATCTATCGCCTGCTGGACGGCACCGCGAACCGGCAGACCGTGCTGACCGTGAACAGCCGGCCGGTGATGGAGGGAGCGCGTCAAGTGACGGTCGTCCCTATCGCCAACGAGCAAGGGCTGCGTACGCGGGCCTGGGTGGAGGAGAATCGCCGGCTGGTCGACAAGCTGTCCGGCGGCCGGCTGGCGTACGTCTATTTGCCGAACACCGGGCAACCGGGCTACGCCAGCTTCAACCGCTACTATTTCTCGCAGCAGGACAAGCAGGGAGCGATTATCGACGAGCGGTTCAACGGCGGGGGCTCGGCGGCGGACTACATCATCGACGTGTTGCAGCGGGATTTCGACGGGTACTTCAACAATGTGGCCGGCGAGCGCTATCCGTTCACCAGCCCATCGGCGGGCATCTGGGGACCGAAGGTCATGATTGTCAACGAAATGGCGGGTTCCGGCGGGGACCTGATGCCGTGGATGTTCAAGTACCGCAAGATCGGTTTGCTGGTGGGCAAGCGCACCTGGGGCGGCCTGGTGCACACCGCCGACACGCCGCCGTTCATCGACGGAGGTTCCATGATTGCGCCCCGCGGAGGGTTCTTCTCGCGCGAGGGCAAGTGGGCCGTGGAGAACGAAGGCGTCACCCCCGACGTGGACGTCGAGAACTGGCCGAAGGACGCGATTGCCGGCCACGATGCGCAGCTCGAGCGCGCGGTGCAAGAAGCGCTGCGGCTGCTCAAGGAAAAGCCCGTCAACCGTCTGAGCAAGGAACCGGCGCCGCCCACGTGGGGACAGCGAAAACAGCCGATAGCGACGCCGGCAACGACCGGCGGCAGGCAGCGCTAGTTAAACTGCGCCCCTCCGCTCCCTAACCCGGCGAAGCCGGAACCAAACAGGAAGACTGCTATTCGACGCGGAGACGCGAAGACGCGGAGTTCAACGCGGAGAAAAAGCAAAGTCAAAACCTGAGAGCGC
>JBEKYW010000013.1:0-126224 GCA_049510555.1 Bryobacteraceae bacterium | reverse complement strand
GCCGTTGGCAGGAAGTTCTCCAGCACCCACAGCTCGCTCTTGGACCCCTCATTGACGCTGCACGCAAAGCGGCGGTTGTCCGGGTGAAGCGCGAACAACTCCATTTTGGGAACGGAGAGGTCCAGCTTCAGCGGCGTGCCGCCCTGCGCCGGAACCCGCCAGATTTCACTGGTCGCGGCGGCGGCGGCGAGTGCCTGGGCGACGATGTAACGGCCGTCCGTCGTCCACTTCAGCCAGTAATACTGCGCCAAACCACGAAATAGCTCCCGCGGCTCCCCTCCGTTGAGGGACACGGTCTTTACAGCGCCGTCCACCTGGAACACCAGTTGCCGGCCGTCCGGCGAGAAGCCGTAGCCGCCTATTGCCCCTCTTTTGACAACGACCGACTCCTCGCCGGTGTCGAGGTTGCGTTTTCTGATCTCTCCCCCGCCGCTGAACGCTCCCTCGCCCATGAACACCAGGGTCTTCCCATCCGGGCAGAGCATTGGGGCCCTGAATGCACCTGCCAACTTAGTGGTCTCGCTTGTTTCAGCGTCAATTCGGAACACCCCACCTTCCCTCTCCGTCATCCCGTACGCGAGGACGGAATGGCCGTCCGGTGCCCAGGAGATGTCGTAAATCTCACGAAGACGCGGGGACAGAAAGCGCTCCTCCCCGGTTGCGGTGGACCGGATGGTGAGAATGTTTTTTCCGCGCCAGGCTGCGTAGAGCAGGCTGTTGCCGTCGGGTGACCATGTTGGCAGTGACGGTGGGCCGGTATACCGCGTCGTGACCGGCGCGGGTGGCACGAGCACCTTACCGGTTTCGAGATCAACCGCACCCTCGTACAGGCCACCTAAACGGGTGACATTCCTGTAATAACAGGAGCCATCGGGTGCAAAACCAAGAACTTTTGCACCATAGCCGAAGTCCTTTTTCAGCAGCTCTGGTTCTCCTTGCTGCTTCCCTCCGGTGATGTGGACGGTCCAGATGTCCCACGTCCCCGAGCGGTCGCTGAGGAAGAGAAGGCTTCTCCCGTCCGGTGTCCATGCAAGCAGTCGATCCTCCGCGGGATGCCCGGCAACCACCACCTCATTCCGGCCATCGGCAGTCATCAGGAAGACGTCGCCATTGGGTGGGCTGCCCTCACGCACCAAACTGAACGCGACAAATCGCCCATCGGGCGAGAAACTGGCGCTTGTCAACATGTACCAGGCTGAAGCAGTACTCCTCAGGACGCGCACCGAGCCGTCCGCTGTCGAGATCAGTGTTAGTTCAATCGCCTTGTTACGCTCGCGAAGTGCAAGGATGGACCCTGCGTCAGGCGACCAGTCAAAGGGTTGGGTGGCGCTCTCACTGTAAAGTGTGCGAAGGCCCGAACCATCCAGGTTCCTGATCCGCAATTCAGGCGCCCCGTCCTTCGTCAACCTGTCGTATACGATTTGTTTTCCGTCACGTGAGAATACGTAAGCCTCGACGTAGTGCTCAAAAGGCCCCTTATTTGTGATTCGGCTCCTCTGTCCACTGGCAACTTCGAACTGGACCACGTCACCCGTGCCATAGTCCATACGCCTGATGTACTTGCCATCCGCGGTCAAGACCCCATAGACGCCGGAGGCGTCTGCGAGAATCCGGCGTGCGGCGAGTGCCCCGCCGGCACCGACACCGCCCAGCGCGGCCAGCCGCGCCCGGGCTTCGGCTACGGCATCTTTCTGGTCTCCGAACTTGCTCAGCACCTGCTCGTATGTTTTGCGCGCATCGGCGTTGCCTTGTTTCTCGTAGCACCCCCCGAGGCGCACCAGCGCGCGCGCGGCCACCGGCTTGTTGGCGCCCTCGGCCAGTTTCTTATACTGCTCGATGGCGGCCTTCAGGTTGCCATCCACCACTTCCTTGTCCATGGCCGCCTTCAGCGCGGCCTCCGCTTTGTCCTGGCTTTGCGCGGTCAGGGCGGGCGGGACGGACAGAAGCAGAGCTGCGACAGCCGCAATCGCCAAGCCTCCTACACTTCGTCGATTCACCGGAACCTCCTATCGCCCCCACTGTAGCCGCGCGCGGTCGAGTTCCCGCCCAAATCCCATCCAGATTGCGTCAAGTTTCGCGGCCGTCGAAGCGGTAGCCGATGCCGCGCACGCCGCGAATGAGCCGCGGCTCGTCCGGCTTCGCCTCGATCTTCTTGCGCAGGTTCAGAATGTGCGTGTCCACCACGCGGCCGCTCACGTTCGTGCCCCGGTCCCAGGCGGCCTCGATCAGTTGTTCCCGCGTCAGCGCGTGCCCGGGCCGCTCCACGAAAGCTCTGAGCAGCCGGAATTCGAGAGCCGTCAGGTCAACCGGGACCCCGTTCTTGCGCGCCTCCGCGGCGTCGAAATCCACCTCCAACTCGCCGAAGCGGCGCACCCCCAGCGAGTCGCCCTCGGACCGCCGCAGCACCGCCTGGATGCGCGCGCGCAGCTCGCGCGGGCTGAACGGTTTGGTGACGTAGTCGTCCGCGCCCAACTCCAGTCCCAACACCTTCTCGGCTTCCTGCGCCTTCGCGGTCAGCAGGATGATGGGCGTCTTGATGCGCGCCCGCCGCAGCTCGCGGCAGACCTCGAAGCCGTCCACGCGGGGCAGCATGACGTCCAGCAGGATCAAGTCCCACGCCTCGGCGCGCGCCCGCCGGATGGCGCTCTCGCCGTCGCCCACCGTGTGGACCTCGTGGCCGAAGCGCCGGAGGTCGTCTTCCAGGCCCAGGGCGATATCGGGTTCGTCCTCAACCACCAGTATGCGTGTCATGCGCTACTCCTTCGCCGGCAGAGCGATGGTGAACGCGCTGCCCTCGCCTGGGGCGCTGGTTACCCCCACCTTGCCGCCATGCGCGTCCACGATATGCCGGACCATCGCCAGGCCCAGGCCGGTTCCCTTGATGCCCGCGGATCTCGCGGCCGCGCCGCGCACAAACTTCTGGAAGATCCGCTTCTGCTCGGCGGCCGGGATGCCGATCCCGTGGTCGCGAACCCCGATCGACACCGCGCCGTCCGTGCGTCTTACTTCGACCTCGATCGCGCGGCTCGCGCCGGAGTATTTCACGGCGTTGTCGAGCAGGTTCCATAGCGCCCGCGAGAGCGCCTCGCGATCGGCGGCCACCGGGTACGCGGCGGAATCGAGGGTGCACGTCACCGCAAAACCCAACCCGCCCGCCTCCCCGCGGAACTCCTCCGTCACATCACGAGCCAGCGCGCCGGCATCCAGCCGCTCGAAGCGGTACGGCCGCCGGCCGGCCTCCATCCGGGCGAAGTCCAGCAGGGATTCCACCAGGCGGTGAAGGCGTTCCGTGGCGCGCGTCTGCGCCTTGTAGTATTGGCGCCGCTTCTCCGGCGTGGGGCCGTCTTCCTCCGCCAGCAAATCGTTGAACTGCCGGAGGGCGGTTAGGGGCGTGCGGAATTCGTGCGAGACGGCGGACACGAAATCCGACTGGAGCCGCGCCACCGCCAGGTCGCGATTGACCGAGCGCCACAGAAAGTAGCTTCCCGCGGCGACCAGCACCAACACCGCGGCCATGCCCGCGAACAGGTTGCGGCGCCGCGCCTGGAACTCGGCCGGTTCCATCTGCCCGCCCGCGCCGGCCACCACCACGGTCCACGGCAATCCCGTATCGGCGGCTGTCCGCTGGACCCTTTGAGCATCCGGCGGCGGCGCGGCGCCCACGCCTGCCAGGTACGCCCGCGCCGGAGAGGCCGCCTTCTGAAGCTGCGCCATCCAGTGCGCTTCCAGGAACCGTGGACCGGCGACAAAAGCGGCGGCGCGGCTGCTGTCAGACGCCCACACGATGGTCACCGGCGCGCCGTTCCACCGCAGGACCCGGACCCCGCTGGAAGCGGACTCCGCGGGCGCCCCTCCGGTCCACTTCTCGTGCAGCCAGGCGACCCCGGCGGCCAGCGCCTCTTCCTGTTCGCCGGGCCGGACCTCCGAACCCAGCCAGCGGCTGAGCAATCCGGCCACGTACAGATACGTCTCCCGGTCCAATTGCCACCTGCCGCCGCGCAGGTCGGCCGCCAGCGTTTCCGCCTCCTGCCGCAGTTCTCGCGTCCTGGATTGTTCTTCCAGAACCGCGCACCGGGCCCTGCGCGCGACCAGGCCGGCCGGTTCGCCGTTAATAGAAATCGATGCCATCCGGCCGAGGTCGTTGTACGCCGCGAGCGCGTCGTTCGGCCGCGCCATGGCGCGGAGAACCCGAGCCTCCCGAAGCAACGCGCCCGCCTGGATGGAGGCATCGCCCGAAGCCGCCAACTTGCGGCTGATTTCGAGCGCCTTGACGAAGTTCGGCGGTTCCCCGAATTCCTGCGCCTCCAGTTCCCGGAACGGTTCCGATGGCGGTTCCTTCAGCCCCGGCGTCAGCGGATAATACGGGACCCTCTGCGGTGGAACCGCCTGGAAACGGTCCGGACGGAGAACCACGCAGACCGTATCGTCGGGAACATCCGCGGGCGAGCAGGGCGGGCCGGCCAGGCGTTTCCGCAGCGCCGCGAGATCCTGTTCGAGCGCCCGCACGCCCTGGTCGGCGGCGCGTTCCAGGAGTTCGCCCTCCCTCTGGCGGGCGAGCGCGCGGTCCTGATCGAGCAGGCGCACACCCAGCGTGATGAGCGTGGCCGCCGGAAGAACGAGGGCCACCCCGAACAGGATCAGGAGGTTGCGTGGAGGCCGCAACCATGCGCGCCGCCTCGCCATGTTATCGGACCATTCTCGCCCATTTCACCGCGGTTGGATAGCGGTTGTGTCGGCGCTGCGTCAAGATTGCGTCAAGCGGCGGGTCGGCGCCGGCCGGAACAGAACGGATGTTTCCCCGGTCCCCAGGTCTATACGGCGGAATGCTGGCGCAGCGGGCCGAGAAATGCCCAGAGGATGGAGGCGCACACCAGCGGCAGGATGCCGAATCCGATGAAGGCCGGCGTATAGGAATAATGGTCCACTACCCATCCCGTGATCAGGGTGAAGACCATGCCTCCAAAGCCGGAACCCATGCTGGCCAGCCCGTATACCGAAGCGACGGCGGTGCCGGGAAACACATCCGCCGGGACGATGAGCATGTTGGCCAGAGCGCCCGTATAGCCGAGCATGGCGATCGAGACGAAAGCGATGGAGAGCCACGCCTCCCGCGCCAGCACAGCCGGAATCGCGCTGGTCATGAGGATCGTAAAGAAAGTCACGGCGGACTTGCGCGCGATGGTCACGGATGCGCCGCGCTTCAGGAGAAAGCTGGATAGCCACCCGCCCAAGAGGTTGCCGAAGCCGGCCACCAGAAAGGGAATCCAGGCGAACTTGCCGATGGCGGCGAGGTCGAAATCTCGCACCCGCTTCAGGTACTCGGGGAACCAGAAGATGTAGAAATACCAGACCGGGTCGAAGAAGATCTTCGAGACGGTGAAGGTCCAGACGAAGCGCGAGCGGAGCAAATCCCGGAGCGGGACCGACGGCGTACTCGCCCCGCCGCCGGGCGCGTCGGGCGTCCGGTATATACGCGCCCAGAATACCAGCCAGACAAGGCCAGCCAGCCCGACGAACAGAAAGGCCGACTGCCAGCCCCACTGCAGCAAGAGGAACGCGACGATGGGCGGCGCCAGAATCGCCCCCACGGCTGAACCGCTATTGAACAATCCGGCAGCCAGCGCGCGCTCGCGTTCGGGGAACCACTCCGCCACCACTTTTACCGCGCCGGGCCAGTTCCCCGCCTCGCCTATGCCGAGCAGAAACCGGTAGACGCCGAGGCTGACGGCCCCGCGGGAAAAGGCGTGCAACATGGCGGAGACGGACCACCATGCTACGCACAGCCCATAGCCCAGGCGCGTGCCCAGCCGGTCTATCAGCGGGCCGGAGACGCCGTTCATGATGGTATAAGCCAGGAGGAACGCGAAGACGACGCGCGAGTATGCCACGTTGCTCATGTGGAACTGCTCGCGCAGCACGGGCGCGGCAACGGAGAGCGTCTGGCGGTCCAGATAGTTGACGACGGTCGCCCAGAAGGCGAGCGAGATCATGCGCCAGCGGAGAGGAGAAGGAGATTGCAACTTCCGATTGTAATGCAAAGCAGGTCTGAAATACCGTTAACGATGCCCGATTCGTGCTAGCATCGAACAGTTCGTATGACCAAGCGCCAACTCACGCCGTTTTTAGTCGTCGGAATTCTGCTGACGCCTTCGGCCCTGGCCGGGGCGGCGCCGGATTCGTGGGCCATTGCCACCGCCGAGACCATCATGAAGCGCAACCCGGGCACGCCGGCGGACCGGCTCGCGAGGTGGTCGTATTGGAAGGGATATACGCTCTACGGTTTCGAGATGCTCTGGCGATCCACCGGAGACCAGCGATACTTCGACTTCATCAAGCGCCAGATGGACCCGTTCGTGGATGAAATGGGCAACCTCACCGACGTGCGGCTCAACAGCCTCGACAACATCATGGCCGGCAATATCCTGGTGGCGCTCTATGAACACACCCGCGACGAACGGTACCGCGCCGCTGCCGCCCAAATTCGCAAGGTCTTCAACACCTACCCGCGGAACTCGGACGGTGGATTCTGGCACAACCCCCGGCTGACCGGCGAAATGTGGATCGACGGCGTGTTCATGGGCCAGATGTTTCTGATTCGCTACGGGAAGTCGATCGGCGACCGCGAGCACTGCTTCGACGAGGCCACCAGGCAGATCACCATCTTCGCCAAACACGGCCTGAAGGGCGAAACCGGCCTCTACTACCATGCCTGGGCCGAGCAGCCCGAAAAAACCCGCTGGGCCGACCCCAAGACAGGCCTCTCGAGCGAGGTTTGGAGCGAAGGGCTCGGCTGGTATGCCCTGATCCTTGCCGAAACGCTGGCGGTGCTCCCGCCGGACCACGCGCGCCGGCCGGAGGTGGTGGATATTCTCAAGCGCCTGGCCGCCGGTCTGAAGCGCACTCAGGATCCCAAGACCGGCCGGTGGTTCCAGGTGGTCGACAAGGGCGACCAGCCCGACAACTGGACCGACACTTCCGGTAGCGCCATGTTCACCTACGCCATCCAGCGCGGCATCGAGCTCGACCTGCTGAAATCCAGCGACTACGCCGCGGTGGTGGACAAGGGCTATCGCGGCATCATCGCCAACGCCAAGATCAACGACGAGGGGCTGGTGGATATCTACGATGCCTGCGACGGCCTCGGCGTGCAAGAGAATTACGGGCGGTATATCAATTACAAGAAGACGGTCAACGCCAAGGAAGCCGTGGCGGGCTTCCTGTGGGCCACGGCCATCGTCGAAAAGCCGGCCGGAAAGTTGAGGAAATGAAGCCATGACCGACTGGCGTCGCGTGCTCGGAGACCGCATTCCGCTCTACGGTCACCGCAACTGGATCGTGGTGGCCGATTCCGCATACCCCACTCAATCGCGCGATGGAATTGAGACCATCCTAGCCGGCGCCGATCAGGTGGAAGTCCTGGGAGAGGTTCTTCGAAGCCTGGCCGCATCCAGGCACGTCAAACCGATCGTTTACACCGATCGGGAGATGCAGTTCGTCGAAGAAAGGGACGCGCCGGGAATGTCGGCCTATCGACAGCGGCTCTCGGAGTTACTGAAGGGCCTCGCGGTGAACGCCCTGCCGCATGAAGAGGTCATCGCCAAGCTGGACCAGGCCGGCCAGACCTTCCGCGTGCTGATCATCAAGACGACGATGACCATTCCTTACACGTCGGTCTTCGTGCAGCTTGATTGCGCGTATTGGAACCCGGACGCCGAGCGCAAGCTGCGGGCGGCCATGGCCGAGGGGCGCGGCGATTAGCTGCGCCCTCCCGTTGACCCCCCGCAGATCGCCTGTCGCTGCATAAAAAGACCATTCAGGTCTGATTGGCTTGAATTTGGCCGCTCGCCGCTGGAAACTGGATGAAAATGGGCGTCAATATCGGTCTGGACATCGGGGCGATCAGTCTCAAACTGGCCGCCTTGGGTCATCCGGGGGACCGGCCGATCCTGGAGGCCTTGTCCGCGGCGCACCCGCAGTTCCGGATGACGGAGATGGGCGCACGGCCGCTGGTCCTTTCCGAATACCGGCGCATCGCCGGCAGCCCAATCCAATCCACCTACGACCTGTTGCAGGAGTTCTACGAAATCGTCCCCGAGACCCAAGTGGAAGGCATACGCGTAACCGGGTCCGGCAGCCGCACCATCGCCAAGGTTCTGGGCTTGTTCTTCGAAAATGAGTTCAAGGCCATCGCGCGGATGATGGGGACAGTCTACCCGCAGGTGCGCACGGTGTTCGAAATCGGCGGGGAAAGCTCGAAGTACATCCGGCTGGATAGCGGCAGCATCGTGGATTATGACCGGTCGGGCGAGTGCGCGGCGGGTACCGGGTCGTTCCTCGACCAGCAGGCGCTGCGCATGCAGTACTCGGTGGAGGAGGTCGGCGAGCTGGTCTGCACGGCCCTGTGCGCGGCGCGGATCGCCGGGCGCTGCTCGGTGTTCGCCAAGAGCGACATGATCCACGCGCAGCAGAAGGGTTACTCGCCGGCGGAGATCCTGCGCGGGCTGTGCGACGCCGTGGCGCGCAACTTCAAGAGTTCCATCGTGAGGGGACGGCCGGTGGAGACGCCGGTGGCGCTGATCGGCGCGGTTTCGCAAAACGCGGGCGTCAGCGGGGCGCTGCGCGAAGCCTTCTCTCTTTCCGCCGGCGACTTGCTGGTGCCGCAGGAATATGCCTGGTGCGGCGCCATCGGCACCGCCATTCTGGAGGCCCAGGAGCCGCGCAAGCGGTCCATCCTGGAGATCCATCGCCTGCGCCAGCACGATTCCGAAGAGAAGGTGCAGGACACCCACCCGCTTTCCTCCGAAAACGCGGTGCAGTTGCGCGACCGCGTGGGCGTGTACGTGCCGCCCAACGATGAACCCATCCCGGCGTACCTGGGGCTCGACATCGGCTCGGTCTCGACCAACGTGGCGGTGATCGATGAATTCGGCACGGTGATCCACGATGTCTACCTGCGAACCGCGGGGCGTCCCATCGAGGCCGTTCAGCAAGGGCTTGCGGAAGTGGAGCGCATCTGGGGCAGCCGGCTGCGGGTGTGCGGCGTGGGCACCACCGGCTCGGGGCGCGAGCTGATCGCGGAATTCGTGGGCGCCGACGCGGTGAACGACGAAATCACCGCGCACAAAACCGGCGCCATCCACGTGAGCAACACGCTGGGCGGCGAGCCGGTGGATACCATCTTCGAAATCGGCGGACAGGATTCCAAGTTCATCTCCATCGAAAACGGCGTGGTGGTGGATTTCGCCATGAACGAAGCCTGTGCCGCGGGCACGGGTTCGTTCCTGGAAGAGCAGGCCGAGAAGCTGGGGATCAGCATCAAGGACGAGTTTGCGAAACTGGCCCTGGCGGCGCCCAGCCCCACGCGCCTGGGCGAGCGCTGCACAGTGTTCATGGAGCGGGACGTCACCGGCTGGCTGCACAAGGGCGAAACCGTGCCCAACCTCGTGGCGGGCCTGTCCTACTCCATTGCGCTGAATTATCTGAACCGCGTGGTGCGCGGGCGCAAGATCGGCAACGTGATCTACTTCCAGGGGGGCACGGCTTACAACGATGCGGTGACCGCAGCCTTTGCGAGCCTGCTCGGAAAGAAGATCACGGTGCCGCCATACAACGGCGTGATGGGGGCCATTGGGATGGCGCTGATTGCGCGGCAGTGGCACCAGGCGACGGGCGCCGCCAGCCGCTTCCGCGGATACGACCTTCACAAGCTGCGCCTCACCACCCGCGACTTCGTCTGCAAGGCCTGCGCGAACCTTTGCGACATGAAGGAATTCGTCATCGAGGGCCAGAAGAGCTACTGGGGCGACAAGTGTTCGGACAAATTCCGTAAGCCCTCGGCGAGCGGGCGCAAGCCGGTGATCGAGGATTTGTTCGCGTACCGGGAACAGTTGCTCGAGGCTGGCGATACCAAGACACCGGCGGCAAAGGGGCGCCCCCTGGGCCCGGCGCTGCGCGTTGGTCTGCCACGCGCCATGTCGATGATCGACCAGCTCCCGTTCTGGAAGCGCTACTTCGCGGAACTGGGCATCCAGACCGTGCTTTCGCCAGTGACCGATCCGCGCATTTCCGCGGCGGGCATCGACATGGCGGTGGCGCAGCCGTGCTACCCGGTGCAGGTGGCCCACGGCCACGTGCTGGCGCTGGTGGAGGCGGGCGTTGACTACATCCTGATTCCCAACATCGCGGACGCCGAAGCCGGCGCCGAATCCTGCCCCTCGCACTACTGCCCGTGGAACCAGACGCTGCCGTGGGTGCTCCGGTCCGCGCCGGCCCTGGCGCCGCACCAGCACAAGTTTCTGATCCCGACCCTGCATTTCCAGCTTGGCCCGGCGCAGGTGAAGAAGGGGATGGCGGAGGCCATGCGGCGCATCGGCGTGACGCGCCGCGCCAGCGACCGCGCGGTGGAGGCCGCCTACGCGACGCAGCGCGAGTTCCAGGACAAGCTGCTCGCCGCCGGCCGGCGCGCGCTGGCCTCGCTGGAATCCACCGGCGAGCCCGGGCTGGTGCTGGCGGGACGCGGCTATAGCATCTACGACCGCGGCATGAATTGCGACATCCCGCGCAAGCTGCGCCACCGCTACGGCGCCAACGTCATTCCGCTGGATTTCCTGGTGACCGGCCGGGAGCCGCTGGCGGGCATGCACGCCAACATGTTCTGGGCCTCGGGCCGAAAGATCCTGGAAGCGGCCCGGATGGCGGCCTCCCGGCCCAACCTGCACATGGTCTACATCACCAACTTCAAGTGCGGGCCCGATTCCTACATCAAGCATTTTGCCCGCGAAGCCGCCGGCGCGCCGCTGCTGGTCCTCCAGTTCGACGGCCACGGCAATGACGCCGGCTACATGACACGCTGCGAAGCGTATCTCGACAGCAAAGGAATCCTGCGATGCTACCAATCGTCGACGGAGCCGCCACCGCGCGGGCCACAGCCCCTGCGCGTGAGCATCCACTGAGCGGCAAGCGCATCTACATTCCGCCGATGGCTTACGGCAGCGCGCGCGCGTTCGCGGCGGCCTTTCGCGCCATCGGCCTGGAGGCGGAGCCTACGCCGCCCTCCGATGGCCGCACGCGCGAACTGGGCGCCCGCTACACTTCGGGCGACGAATGCTATCCGGCCAAGGTGACGGTGGGCGATTTCATGAAGGTGCTGGAGCGGCCCGCCACAGACCCCGCGCGCGTGGCGCTGTTCATGCCGACCGCCCAGGGCCCCTGCCGCTTCGGCCAGTACGCACCCTACCTGCGCCACGTGCTGGACGCCAACGGGTACCAGTCCGTGGAGATCCTCTCGCCCAGCAGTCAGAACGCCTATGCGGGCCTCGGGGCCCTCGCCAAACCGTTCGTGCGCACGGGCTGGCGCGCGCTCCTCTGCGCCGATCTGCTGCAAAAACTGCTGCTGATGCACCGCCCGTACGAGGAGCGGCGCGGCGACACGGAAACGGTCTATGAGGAATCGCTGGCCGACCTGTGCCGCTCACTCGAGGAGACTCCCGTCGAGCCGGGGGTGCAGCTCCAGTCGCTGCGCGATTCGATGGTTCGAAGCCGCGACCGCTTCCGCAAGCTGGCGGCGCGGCGGAGCGGGGTGCCCGCTGGGCCCCGGCACCCGCTGATCGGAATCGTGGGAGAGATTTTCTGCCGCCTCAACACGTTTTCGAACGAGAACCTGGTCGAGTGCCTGGAAGAATACGGCGCCGAAGCCTGGATCTCGGACCTGGTCGAGTGGATCTGGTACACCGATTCCGAGCGCTTCCGGAAGCTCAAGCTCGTGGGACGCGTCTGGACGCTCGAAGCGCTGGGCGCGTGGGTGCGGAGTCGCGTACAGAAGCGGGACGAGCACGTGCTGGTGGAACCATTCCGCGAAGATTTCGCGGGCCGCGAGGAACCCGACATCTACGAGATCCTGGAATGCGCGCGCCCCTACCTGCCGCGCGAGGGCGCCTTTGGCGAGATGGTGCTGAACGTCGGAAAGACGGTGTACCTGGCGAAGAAGGGCGCCGCCGGGATCATCGACATCAGCCCCTTCACCTGCATGAACGGGATTGTCTGCGAGGCGATCTATCCGCGCGTCAGCCGGGACCTGGGCGGGATACCCATTCGCAACTTCTATTTCGACGGAACGCAATCGGACTTGGACCGGGACCTCGGCGTTTACATGGAGCTGGCGCGGAGCTACCAGCGCAAGCGGGCGTAGGGGCGGTTACGGCGGGGCCTACAGCTTCTTGAAAAGCTTGTCGAAGGCGTTGCGCGCGTCCTCGGGGTTGCGCGGGGCGGGAGGGCCCACGTCGATAGGCACCGGCGGCGGCACGTTGTCCGTGCCTTCGCGGGCCACCGTCACCCGCGGCGTGAACAGGCTGCAATCGTTGGCCTTGTCTTTCGGGGCGATGCGCACCGGGATGGGCTTGAGACATTGGAAACGCATGGATGGCTCAAAGTGGGAACACTGCTTGCAGCAATGCAGCTCGGCGTTGCACTTCGGGCAGTTGCCTCGGAAGTCCACGTCGGGGGGGAGGGCCGTGGCGCAGTTGAAACACCGGGACGCGGCGACGTGCTGAACCAGACGCGGCAGGCGGGGGCCGGTCACGTCGATGGGAGGACGGGGGCCGAGGGGCCTGGGCCGCTCTTCGCGGTAGCCTCTGGAATCGCGGTCCGAGTCCATGTACCCAGGTTGTCTGTACTTGCGATCGCTGTCCATGGGGAAAGTTGCTCCGTAACTAGAGGGACAAAAGAACGTTATTTCGAAAAAAACAGCTATGAAATCAAAGCGCCCGGGTGCTTAAAATACCGATCCATCCCCACGCGGACGTGCGGGAGTCCGGACCACGACCGTTAGCGTGGATTTACCGGAAGGGTTCTGCGGGAACGCCGGAACGCCTGACCCAAACAGGTTCGCGACCCGCCAATGCTTCAAATACATATGTACCACGGATCGAAGTCTTTTGCACCCCCCTTACCCTATCGAACTCCACTTCAGCGGGCTGGTGCAGGGGCGCGTGATGGGATCGTCGAAATGGTTGGGGCTGACCCGCAGCGCGTAGCCCAGACGACCCGTGCGTTCCGGAACGATGTCCTTGCCGAAGATCGCCACCGATCCCTGCTGCTCCAGCGCAGGCAGCACCATCACCTCGGTCTCTTCCAGGTGGCCGTTGCTGTCCACCCGCCCCATCACCATTTCCACGCGCACGTCGTCGGGTTTCAACCCCGCCAGATCGATGGCCGCGCGCACCGGAACGGCTTTGCCGCTGGTCACCAGGCCGGTCGGCCCGGGCCCCGCCTCCACGAACCTCACGCGATCCCAGACCTCGCCGATGCGCGAGTTCCAACGCGCCCTTTCGCGCACCAGGCTGTAATCTCCCTGGAGGATGCGCATATGCGCCGAGTGCGCCGGCTCGTACAATTCGGTCATGTACTCCCGCACCATGCGGCGGCAATCGAAATGCGGGCTGATGTACATGAGCGACCGCTTCATGCGGCGCACCCACTCGCGCGGCGTCTGCTCGCGGCGTTCATAGAACATGGGCACGATCTCGCTTTCGAGCAGGTAGTAGATGGCGCTGGCATGCAGCGCGTCCTGGTCTTCCGAATACGGCTCCCGCTCGCCGATCGCCCAGCCGCCCGAACTCTCGTAGGCCTCGTCGAACCAGCCGTCCAGGATGCTCAGGTTCAGAACGCCGTTGATGGCTGCCTTCATTCCGCTGGTGCCGCAGGCCTCTTCGCCGCGCCGCGGATTGTTGAGCCACAAGTCCACGCCCTGCACCATCTCCCGCCCGACCTTCATGTCGTAGTCTTCCACGAACACCACGTGTTTCCATAGGTCGGGATCGCGCGAGAGCTGCACCACCTCACGGATGTAAGTCTTCCCCGGCTGGTCCTTGGGATGGGCCTTGCCGGCGATGACAATCTGGACCGGCCGGTCCTTGTCCAGCAGAATGCGCTTGAGCCGCTCGACGTCGCGGAATAGCAGCGTGGCGCGCTTGTAGGTGGCGAAGCGGCGCGCGAACCCGATGGTGAGAGCGTTGGGGTCGAGCACTTCGGCCGCGCGCCGCACCTCCGCCGCCGAGGCCTGCCGCCGCACCGCCGAAGCGCTCTGGCGCACCCGAACGAAATTGACCAGGCGCCGCTTGCGCCGGCGATGAGCGTCGAGCAGCTCCTCGTCTGGAATGTCCTTCACCTGTTCCCAGATGGTGGCGTCGTTGAAGCGCTCGCGCCAGTCGGGCTGCAGGTACTGATCGTATAGCGATGCCAGGTCGCCGTTCAGCCAGCTCGGCAGGTGCACGCCGTTGGTGATCGAAGTGATGGGCACTTCCCACAACGGCAACTGCGGCCAGAGGTCGTGGAACATCTCCTGGGAGACCTGCCGGTGCAGGCGGCTCACGGCGTTGCGGTAAGCCGAAGTGTTCAGCGCCAGCACCGCCATCGAGAAGCGCTCCTCACGGTTGCAGGAATCCCGGCGGCCGAGCGCCATCAACTGCTGAAAGTCGATCCCGACTTCGGCGCAATACCCCGAGAAGTAGTGGTGCATCAGGCCGGTGTCGAACAGATCCATTCCGGCGGGAACCGGCGTGTGGGTGGTGAAAACATTGCTGGCGCGCGCGGCTTCCAGGGCTTCCTCGAAGGTCAGTTTCTGATCGCGCATCAGCACGCGCACCTGCTCCAGCGCGAGGAACGCGGAGTGGCCCTCGTTCATGTGATAGACCGTGGGCTTCAGCCCCATGGCCTCCAGCGCCCGCATGCCGCCGATACCCAGCACGATTTCCTGGCGGATGCGGGTATCGGTATCGCCCCCGTAAAGCGAATCGGTGATATCGCGATCCTGTGGCAACACGTTATCCGGGATGTTGGTATTCAGCAGATAGACCGTGATGCGGCCCACATCCAGTGTCCATACCTGGATGTAGACATCGCCGGTGGGCAGCTTGACCGTGACCTTCAGATCCTGGCCATCGGCCTTCTTAACGGTGGCCAGCGGCAAGGTATAGAAGTCGTTCATGGGATAGCGTTCCTGCTGCCATCCGTCGGGGTTGAGGAATTGCCGGAAATAGCCTTGCTGGTACAACAAGCCGAGCGCGATCAGCGGATAATCCTGATCGCTGGCGGATTTTAAATGATCGCCCGACAGAATTCCGAGACCACCCGAGTAGACCGGCAGGCACTCCGTGAGACCGTACTCGGCGGAAAAGTAGGCGATCAGCTTGCCGTCGGCGGGCGGCGGGCTCTTGCGCACGCGCGCATCGTAGGTTTCGCATGCCGTGCGGTACAGGGCCAGGTAGCGCGCGTCGGCGCCTACCTTTGCCAGCGTGGCTTGGGGGACACGGCCCAACATCAAAACCGGGTTATAGCCGCACTCCCGCCACAGAGCTGGATCGAGGCGGCGGAACAGCGCCCGCACAATCGGTTCCCAGCCCCAGAGGAGGTTGTATGCCAGCTCGGCCAGGCGCGACAGTGACGCCGGCAAGGCCGGGCGGACCAGAAACTCCCGAATCGGCTGAATATGAAAAGGCATACAGGAGGAGCTACCTCCAAGATAGCAGATCCGCATCCGGGGTCCGCCTCAACATGCCTCTCCACGCCCGGAGGTCCGGGTGCGTCATCTATGATGGTAGAAGCTTGAATGCGTCTCCTGGGAATATTTTTGTGGCTTGTGACCGGCGTTGCGTCCGCCGGCGAATATGCCGTGTTCGTGAGCGGTTCCAGGCTGCATGTCGACCGGCACGAGGCCTCCGGCGGCAAAGTTCGGCTGTACAACGCCGGTGGCTATATTGAAATCGACACGGCGGCCGTGCGGGGCTACGAAGCGGAGGAATACGTGCCGCCTGCGCCCGCGCCAGCCACCCCCGCCCCGGTAGCGCAGCCGGCGCCTTCGCCGGCGCAACTGGCTGATGCGGCGGCAGATAAGTACGGTCTGCCGCGCCGGTTGGTGCGCAGCGTGATGGCCACCGAGTCGGACTTCCGGCCGCGGGCGGTTTCTCCCAAGGGAGCCATCGGGCTGATGCAATTGGCGTCTTCCACGGCGCAGGAGTTGGGCGCCGACCCGCGCGATCCCGCCCAAAACGTGGATGCCGGCACGCGCTACCTGCGGGACCTCCTGGAGAAGTACGGCGGCGGCCTGTGGCATGCTCTGGCGGCTTATAACGCCGGCCCGGGCGCGGTGGACAAGTACCAGGGCGTTCCGCCCTACCGCGAGACCATCCACTACGTCAGCAAGATCGACAAGGATTTGAAGAAGGCGGACGGCGTTACCGACTGACGGCGTCCATCACCGCCGCCAGGGCGTGAATGGTAGAGGCAATCCGCACCGCAGCCAGAATGGTTTCCTCGCCGATGCCTTTTTCGCGCAGCACCTTCTCGTGCGAATCGACACACGCGCCGCAGCCGTTAATCGCCGAAACGGCCAGGCACCACAACTCGAAATCCACCGGATCGCTGCCATGGCCGCGGATCACCTGCATGCGCAGGCGCGCCGGCATGGCGCCGTATTTTTCGTTCGTGCTGAGATGCCGAAACCGGTAGAAGATGTTGTTCATCCCCATAACCGCGGCGGCGGCCTTGGCGGCGAATAGCGCTGGTTCGTTCAGGTGCCTGGCCGCTTCCGCCAGCACGGCGTCGAGCACCTGCCGATTGCGGGACGCCATGGCGGAGCACACCGCCGTGCCCCAGGTTTGCTGCTCCGTCAGTTCCGTCTGCCGAAGCACGGCGCCCAGGTTGAGCTTCAGATCCTTGGCGTACTCCGGGCAGGACTCTAATAGTTGTTCGAGTTCCATGGATTTCCCTGTAGGGGCCGGGCACGCCCGGCCCGTCCACGGGCGCCGTTTACACCACTACTTTCAGAACCGCTTCACCCTTCTGCCAGTTGCAGGGGCACAGCTCATCGGTCTGAAGCGCATCCAGCACGCGCAGCACTTCCTGCGGGTTGCGGCCCACCGAGAGGTCGTTCACCGAAACGAACCGGATGATGTTCTCGGGGTCCACCACGAAGGTGGCGCGCTGCGCCACGCCTTCCTTGGGGTCGAGGATGCCCAGCGCCGCGCACAGCTCGCGTTTGATGTCCGCCAGCATGGGGAACGGCAGGTCCTTCAGGTCCGGGTGATGCTGGCGCCAGGCCAGGTGCACGAATTCGGAATCGGTGCTGCCGCCGAGAACCTGCGCGTCGCGATCCTGGAACTCACGATTGAGCTTGCCGAAGGCCGCGATCTCGGTCGGGCAGACGAAGGTGAAATCTTTGGGCCAGAAGAAATAGATCTTCCACTTGCCCTGGTAGTCCTGGGAAGTAATCGTGTGAAAGGCCTTACCCTTTTCCAGGCTGACTGTCGCCTGGAGGGAAAAGGCCGGAAACTGCTCGCCAACTCCTAACATGTATGATTCTCCAGTTAGTTTGGATGCAGCCGGTCGATTTTGGCCGCAAGAATAAAATCGCTTTCCGTCAGGCCATCGATCTTGTGGGTCCAGATCTTTACCTCGACCTTTCCCCACGCCAGGTACAGGTCCGGATGATGCCCTTGCTCCTCTGCGACCGCACCCACGCGGTTCACGAAGTCCAGGGCCGCCCGGAAATCAGGAAATGTATAAGTCTTCGACAGGTGGTGTTCGTTCACCACCTGCCAGCCGGTCACCTGTGCCTGCATTCTTTCCAACTCTTCGCCTTTGAGGGGCGGCACGCCTCCCCGGCACGGCACGCAATGCTTTTCGGCCAAACTCATTGTTCACCTCCCCGACGATCCGAAGCCGCCCGTCCCGCGGCGCGAATCGCCCAGATCGCCTTCCACCCACTCTACCGCCTCGTAGCGCGCCACAATCATCTGGGCGATGCGATCGCCGGCGTGAACCGTGTACGGCGCGCGCCCCAGGTTCAGCAGGATCACGCGAACCTCGCCGCGATACCCCGGGTCGATGGTGCCCGGCGCATTGGGCATGGTGATGGCGTGCTGGAGCGCCAGCCCGCTGCGTGGCCGCACCTGCGCTTCGCAACCGGCAGGCAGCTCGATGATGAGACCCGTAGGGACCAGCCGCGGCACGCCTGGCTCGAGCATTACGTCCTCCACCGCGTGCAGGTCCAGGCCGGAATCCTCGTGCGGTCCGTGGGCATAAGAAGGAAGAGTGGCGGCCGGATGAATTCTTTGGATTCGGATGCGCATCTGTTTCCGTTATCATAGCGTCTTGAGCCCCACCAAACGCGTCATCACCGTGGCGCCCATGCCGCCGGAGAAGAGCGCCTACGCGCTGGCTCGCTACAGCCGCTCGCCCGATTCCATTCGCGATTCCATCGAATGGGTGCGCAGTCACGACTCGCAAAAATTCCTGGAGAGCTTCTATTTCCAGTATGGCCACGCCTCCATCGCCGACCTGGGCCACCCGGTAATGTGTTTCGAGGGCATCTCCGAGCTGGCCGCCACCGAGATCGAAGAGGAGCCGCTTTGGGACGGCCAGGCCAAGTCGTCGCGCTACCAGGATTTCTCGCGTTCCGGCTTCGTCACGCCGCCCGAGCTTTCGGGAGGCGACGCCGAAACGTACCAAGCCGCGGGCGAGGCGCTGCTGGCCGCCTATGGAAAAGTGAATGAGCTGGCGTTTCAGCACCTGTCGGAGAGCCTGCCGCGCCCCGACGCCATGAAGCCGGACGCCTATCGGCGCAGTATCGCGGCGCGCGCCTTCGACGTGGCGCGGTATCTGCTCTTCTGGGGCGTGCCCACCAACGTGGGCCAGGTGACGACCATCCGCACGCTGGAAAAACAGATCCGCCGCCTGAGGGCATCCGAGTATGCGGAAGTGCGCGAGCTGGGCGGCGAGATGGCGCAGGCATGCGCCGCGGAACCGGACTGCCGCTGGGACCTCGAGGCGGCGGCCGAGCCGCTGGCGCCCACCCTGGCGCGCCACGCCGAACCCGACGAGCACGCCGCGCGCTCGCGGGAGGATCTGAAGCGTTGGGCGGAACAGAACCTGCCCGGCGCGCCGCCCGGTGGTTCCGCGCCCGAGCGGGTGGACCTGGTGCGCCCCACCGACACGCCGGCGGACATCGCCGCCACGCTGCTCTACCCGGTCACGGACCGCCCCTTCCGCGAGTTGTACGAGATCGCCTGCGGATGGAGCGCGGCGCGGCGCGCCGAGGTGATGGATGTGGCGCTGGCCTCGCGCACCGCGCGCGATGAAATCCTCGCCGGCTTCCGCGGCGGCCCTTATGCCTACGATTTTGTCATGGATATCGGCGCCTATCGCGATCTGCACCGGCACCGGCGCTGCCAGAAGTTCCGTCAGGCCTACTCCGGAAACCTGGGTTATGACACGCCGAAGCTGATCACGGAGTGCGGGGCTGGGGAACTGTACGATTCCGCCATGCGCCGCGCTTTCGAAACCATGCAGCGTCTTTCCGTGCCCGGAGCGCACTACCTGCTGCCATTCGGCGCGCGCTCGCGCTTTCTGTTCAAGATGGATTTCGCCCAAGCCGAGTACATGGCGCGGTTGCGCAGCGGCGTGAAGGGCCACTTCAGCTACCGCGAGATCGCGTGGGAGATGAAGCGCAAAATGGAGCACATCGAGCCTGAGCTGGGCCGCTTGATGGAAGCCACGCCGCCGTGGGTGGAAGACCCTCTCCGGCGATAGCCGGTTCTGCCATAATTGAGGCCAAATGACAGCGCGCACCTGGCAGATTCTCGGCTTGTTGTGCATGGCGACGCCCTTCCTCGATGGGCAGCACGGCGGCGTAGCGGGTCCCGTGGCCGGGTACGTCTTCGACGGCTCCGCGCGCGTCTTGCGGCCGATCCTGGGAATCCCCGGCGCGTGGCTCATCGGGACCCCGGTGGACGTTGGCTTCGACCTCGCATCGGCCTACGTCTCGCCGCGCCAGGATTCAGCCTTTCTCGTTGGCGCGGATGGCTCGCTCCACTGGTTTCGTCTGAATGGCGGAGCCGCGGACGGACGCGCCTGCGACGGCCTCTCAACCGTGCCCGAACGTGTGGCATTCAGCCCTTCGGGGACCGCCGCGGTCCTCTATTCCGCGGGAGTCGCGCAGGTAGTCACAGGGCTGCCCGACGCTCCCGCGGTGACGGCCACTCTGGATGTCGGCGGAGCGGCATCCGGCTCTCCGGCCATCAGTGATGACGGCGCCTTTCTGTCGTTCGCCGCGAGCGGTTCCATGCAGGTTCTGGGCGCGGCCGGTGAGAACCGCAAGCTGATGGATGTGGGAGATAGCGCATTGGTGGCCTTCGCTCCCGGCGGCCACGACGCGGCCGTGGCCGACCCTGGGGGAGCGGGTGTGGTGCTTTTCCGCGATGTCGCTGGCACGTTCACCCAGAGTCTGCTTGCGCCTCCGGACGACAGCATCGCTGCCCCCGCGGGGTTGGCTTTTTCGTCCGATGGGCGCAGGCTGTACCTCGCCAGCTCGGCCGCGCGATCAGTCACCGTGTTCGACCTTGCAACGGGTGACCGAAGCGCCATCGCGTGCAATTGCGCGCCGGCGGCGCTGGTCCCCATGGGCAATCGGTTTCGTCTGAACGAACCCGGCGCGGGACCTTTGTGGCTGCTGGATGCCGGAAGCCGGGATTCGCGGGTCGTCTTCGTGCCGGCGGCGCAGTAGACTGCGGATCTGCGGCCTCTACCGCAGGTTGAACTTCTTCATCTTGTACCGCAACGTGTCGCGCGTGATGCGCAACAGGCGCGCGGCTTGCGTCTGGTTGCCGTTGGTCTTCTCCAGGGCGCGGGCCAGCAAGTTGCGTTCGTTATCCTCCAGCGAAAGCCCGTCGGTGGGAATTCCCGCGCCGGCGGGAACCACTGGCGCGCCGGCCTCGGGGCGGGAGATGGCAATCGGCAAGCTGGGCGGCGTGATCAGCGACGACTCTTCCAAAATCATGGCGCGCTCAATGGCGTTGCGCAGCTCGCGTACGTTGCCGGCCCAGTCGTGCGAAAGCAGCAGCTTGGCCGCAGCCTCGCTCACGCCTTCGATGTTCCGCTTGAACTTGCGGTTGTAGTGCTCGATGAAGAAGTTCGTCAGCGGCACGATATCGTCGGCGCGGTCCCGCAGCGGCGGGATCAGAATCTGGATCACGTTGAGGCGGAAGTACAGGTCCTGGCGGAATGCGCCTTCCTTGACCGCCTCGCGCAGGTTCTTGTTAGTGGCCGCCACCACGCGCAGGTCGAGCTTGATGTCCTTCAGGCCGCCGAGCCGCCGGAAGCTCTGCTCCTCCAGCACGCGCAACAGCTTGGCTTGCAGCATCAGCGGGATTTCACCGATTTCATCCAGAAACAAAGTGCCCTTGTCGGCCAGCTCGAAGATCCCGCGCTTTTGCGCGCGCGCGTCCGTAAACGCGCCCTTCTCATAGCCGAACAGCTCGCTTTCCAGCAGCGAATCGGGAATGGCCGCGCAGTTGATGGCGATGAACGGCTCGGCCTGCCGCAGGCTCTGGTAGTGCAGCGTCTTGGCGATCAGGTCCTTGCCGGTTCCGTTCTCGCCTTCCAGCAGGATGGTGGTAGCTTCGCTGGCCGCCACCCTTCGCACGAAGTTGAGCACCTCGCGCATGGCCGCCGATTCGGCGATCACCTCGCGCTTCTGCGGCGCGGCTTCTTCGGTGATGTCCCGGATGGTGGCCACCACCCCAGTGAGCTGGCCGTCCTGGTCGAACATCTGGGTGGTGCGCATCACTACCAGCCGCTCCATGCCGTTGCCGGTATGCAGCCGGACCGTGCAGTGCGGCGCGGCCGGCGTCTGGTTCAGGCCCGCCAGCACCCCGCATCCCGGTTCGCACAAAGAGCACTTGAAAACTTCCTGGCAGTGTTTCCCGAGCATCTCCTCGGACGCCATGCCAAAGAGTTTCTCCGCGGACCGGTTCACTCCCGTAATGTGGAACTCCGGATCGTACAGAACCAGAGCATCGGAGAGCTGGTCAAACACCGATTCTAAGACAGTAGTCCTCTGCCAGCCTGGAGTGAGCTTTGACATTACCTGCAGCTTGTCTCCAGTATAGCAAGCCTTCTGGGTTAATTGGCCCAATGAGCGGCGATTTCGGGGGGAATTGCACCCACCCGAACTCGGGAAATCCCTGCAAACCCTCTGGAAAGCAAGCCGTACGCGCGTGGCGATGCAATTGCTCCTTTGGTGCGTGGAGGTGTGATGTCCCATTTGAAAGTCATTGTGCCCGCTGCCATTTTGCTGGGTGGTTTCCTGGTTTGTTCGACGGCTTCGTTCGGCAAGCCAGAGTTTACCAAGGCGACCAAGAAGCCTTGCGCTTACTGCCATGTCGATTCCAAGGCCAAGCCCAAGGAGTTGACCGACGCCGGTAAGTACTACCAGGAGCACAAGAGCCTGGACGGCTACCAGGAGAAAAAGTAGTAGAAGCATGGAGGGTGGAGGCGTGGAGCCGACCGTGATGCAGGCGGTTCAGCTTTCGATTGCCAACGGCGTGTATGCCGCCACTGTTCGGGAAGCGCTGTCCCGCAGTTGCGCGTGGCACGTCGAAACAGTCGATCAGCCGGACCCCTCGCGGAAGTGTGTGCTGGTCCTGGACGAGTCGGCATTCGCCCGCCTGGCCCTCCCTCTGTCCAACCCGGAGCGGATTGTTTTGATCACCCGGAAGGATCCTCAACTGCTGGCCCAGGCGTGGGAAGCTGGGATCGTTTCCGTCGTTTCTGAGGAAGATCCCATCAGTACCGTTCTACTCGCGATCATGGCGGCGGCTTTGCGTGTGGCGAAATCCCACGCAGCCGCCGCATCGAGTGCAATATCCCCCAGCGCTGGTTCCACTTCTGCGCCAACAGCCCCACAGCACCGGACTTCCGCATCAAAACGCTGCAAAACCTGATAGGTTTAATTCGCCGGCGTGGACTTCGGCCGGCATTACCTTTAAACTCCGGGAAGGGAGAAGTTGTTATGGACCGCTCTCTCGAAGAAGCCACCGGCAAGACGTTCGATAAGAAGAGAATTGGTCCCATGGGCGCGGCCCCTGCAGCAGCGCCTGAGCCCCGGGTTTCGACTGTAAACTTTACAGGGAGGTAATTTATGCATATTGATTTACGTCCTTTCGTAGCCCTCTGGTTGCTCGTGGTCGCGGCCGTGATCGTGGTGGCCTTCTGGCGCCGGTCTGTGGCTGCGCACGAAGACGACGCGTTGCACCTCGAGGCGGCGGACATCGGTACTGCTGCTCAGCAGGTTGTCATAGCCAAGAAACTCGAGCAAATCGACAGGTGGATCAAGGTCCTGGCGGTGATCGCCGTCCTCTTCGGCCTTCTGCTAGCGGCCGCCTACTTGTACAAGGGTTGGGTCTTGGGTCCGGGCGCCGGATTGTAGTGCGATGCTGAACCGAGCACTTTCCTCAACTGGCCGGCGGCTCGGTTCCCGATGGATCGCCCTTCTCCTCGGCGCGGCCTGCGCCAATCCACTCGCAGCCGCGAATGCGCCCACCCAGGAATGTTCCGCCTGCCACAACCAAGGGCAGAAACTGGAAAAGAGCGCGCACTCGGGGTTGCCGTGTGACACTTGTCACGAATCCCACGAGAAGTACCCTCACCCGGCAGGTATTTCCAAGCCCGTATGCACCAGTTGCCACCAGGACCAGGCGGGCGATTACGCCAACGGCGTGCATGGCCAGGCGCGGAAGATGGGGAATGAGGGCGCTCCCGATTGCGCGCTCTGCCACGGAAGCGCGCACGAACTGCTCTCGCCCGAGTCGCCGGCGTTCCGCGCCGCCGTGCCGGACACCTGCGGCATGTGCCACACCGAAGTCGTCGAGCAGTTTCGCGCCAGTGTGCACGGCCAGGCGCTGGCGCGCGGCATCACCCAGGCGCCGCTATGCACCGACTGCCACGGCGAACACCGCATCCTCAAACACACCAACGAGGCCTCTCCCGTGAACGCCGCGCACATCCGCGACACCTGCGGCAACTGTCACGGCGACGTCCGCCTCACCCGCAAGTTCGGCCTTCCTTCGGACCGCCTGGTGAGCTTCGATTCCTCCTACCACGGTCTCGCCGCCAAGGCCGGCTCACAGACTGTAGCCAACTGCGCGAGTTGCCATGGGGTGCACAACATTCTGCCGTCCTCCGACCCGAAGTCCACCATTAACCCAAGGAACCTGGCCAAGACCTGTGGTCAGTGCCACCCCGGCGCTGGCGCCCGTTTCGCCATCAGTCAGGTGCATGTGACCGAAGGCAGGGCCGAGCCCGCCGCCCTGCGCTGGGTCCGCCAGTTTTACCTGCTCGTCATCCCGGTGACCATCGGCCTGATGCTGCTCCATAACGGCGGCGATTGGCTCCGCAAGCTCATTCGCCGGCGTTTCGGTGTTCGCCGGGACAACCTCAGCGCCGCGCGCTTCTCCGAACACGACGAACTCCGCATGCTGCCCTTCGAGCGCGTGCAGCATGCCGTCCTGCTGGTCTCCTTCCTGACGCTGGTATGGACCGGCTTTGCGCTCAAGTACCCGGACCAATGGTGGGCGCGCCCGTTGCTGTGGATGGAGGCGGCCCGCTCCATGCGCAGCCTCATCCATCGCATCGCCGCCGGTGTTTTCATGGCGGTCACGCTGACGCACCTGGTTTCGCTGATAGTCAGCCACAAGCTGCGCGCACACTGGAAGGAGATGCTGCCGGTCGCCAGCGACCTGCGCGAGGCACTCTCCACCTTTGCGTACAATCTGGGCCTCGGTTCCGAGCCTCCGGTGCGCTCTTCGCACAGCTACGTCGAAAAGGCCGAGTATTGGGCCGTGGTGTGGGGCGCGGTGGTCATGATCGCCACCGGGCTGCTGCTCTGGGCCAACAATCTGGTCATGAAGCTGCTGCCGAAGAGCTGGCTGGACGTGGCCACGTCGGTTCATTTTTACGAGGCCGTGTTGGCCACGCTGGCGATTGTGGTGTGGCACTTTTACTCCGTTATCTTCGATCCCGACGTCTACCCCTTGAACACCGCCTTCCTGACCGGTATTACCGTAAGAAAGCAGGAGCATTCCGCGCGGCGCGAACCGGCGCGCTCCGTGGACCGCGAGACGAAAGCCGCGGGGGACTAGACTGATGACGCCGAACCATTCCGATCGCAGGGGCCGGGGCTGGTTGTCCCCGGTCATCTATCTGTCCAATAACTGGATCAGCCTGGCAGGCGTGGTGACCGTCACCACCGCCACCGTGTTTTGGCTTTTCTTGCTGCCGGTCACGCTGCGGGGGACGACCGAGAGCCCCTACGAAGGGATTCTCGCGTTCCTGGTGCTGCCGGCGCCGTTCTTCGCCGGCCTGATCCTGATTCCCCTGGGAATATGGCTCAAGCGCAAGCGCGAGGGGCGAGCCGGCATCTATCCGCCCGAATTTCCGCCGCTGACGTGGCATAACGCCGAGCTGCGCCGCCTGGTCTATTTCGTGCTCGTCACCACCATCCTCAACCTGGCGATTGCCAGCCAGCTCAGCTACAGCGCGGTGAATTACATGGATTCGGTGACGTTTTGCGGCGAGACCTGCCACACCGTGATGCAGCCCGAATACACGGCCTATCAGAACTCCCCGCACTCGCGCGTGGAGTGCGTGAAGTGCCACATCGGGCCGGGCGCTTCCTGGTTCGTGAGGAGCAAGCTGTCGGGCGTGGGACAGGTGCTGGCGGTCACCTTCCACACCTACTCGACCCCCATTCCCACGCCCGTTCATAACCTGCGTCCCGCGCGCGAGACCTGCGAAGCCTGCCACTGGCCGCAGAAGTACGGTGAGGATCGCGTCAAGATCATCAATAAGTTTGCCGACGACGAGACCAACACCCTCACCAAGACCGTGCTGCTGATGAAGATCGGCGGCGGCAACCGCGGCATCGGGATCCATGGAACGCACCTCGGCCCCGGCGTGCTGATCCGCTATGCGCACGCCGACGCGGGACGCCAGAACATTCCCTGGATCGAGTACAACGGCCCCGGCGGCAAGACCGTGTACGCCACGCCGGACGCCAAGCCGGATGGCGGCGGCCTGCCGGTCCGCGACATGGACTGCGTGGACTGCCACAATCGCCCGACTCACACCTTCGAATTGCCGGAGCGCGCCGTGGATCGCGCCATGAACGCGGGCCAGATTTCGCCGTCGCTGCCGTTTGCCAAGAAGCGGGCGGTGGAGATCGTCAAGGCCAGCTACACCACTCGCGACCAGGCCGCGCAACAGATTCCCCCGGCTTTTGAGAGATACTATCGGGACAACTATCCGGCGATCTGGGCGCAGCGCAGGGCCGAGGTGAGCTCTTCGGCGCGGCAGGTGCTGGCGGTCTACGACCGCAACATCTTCCCCGAGATGAAGGTCGGCTGGGGCGCCTACCCCAACAACATCGGCCACGCCGACTTCCCCGGCTGCTTCCGCTGCCATGACGGCAACCACGCCGCCAAGGACGGCCGCCCCGTCACGCAGGATTGCAATGCCTGCCACAACCTGCTGGCCATGGATGAAGCAAATCCGAAGGTGCTGACGGAGATGGGAATCGTCGAGAGCAAGCCGCCGGAGCAGAAATAGCACAGCCCAGTGACGCCCGATGATCGACATCCATAGCCACATCCTGCCCGGTCTCGATGACGGCGCCGTCACCCCGGAAGAGGCGCTGGCCATGCTGCGCATGGCCGCCGCCGCGGGCACTACCGACATCGTTGCCTCCCCGCACGCCAATCAGGAATTCGCCTTCGACCCGGCCACCGTGGAACACAAGATCGCCGAGTTGCAAGAGGCCGCCGGCAATACTCCCCGCATCCATTTTGGCTGCGACTTGCAGCTCACCACGGAGAATATCGAGGACGCGCTCCGCTGGCCGGGCAAATACTCGATCAACCACCGCGGTTACCTGCTGGTGGAGTTCTCCGATTTCCTGATTCCCAGGACCAGCGGCGAGATCTTTGCTCGCATGATCGCCGCCGGTCTGCGTCCGATCGTGACTCACCCCGAGCGCAACCCGCTGCTGCGAGAGAAAGTGACGGAGTTGGAGGCATGGGTGCGGCAGGGCTGTCTGGTGCAGGTGACGGCGCAATCCCTGCTCGGCCGTTTCGGCAAATCCGCCAAGGCGGCCGGCGACCATCTGATCGCGCGCGGCCTGGTACACCTTTTGGCCAGCGACGCCCACGATTTGAAGCTCCGCCCGCCGGTTCTGGACGAAGCGCACCGGTACGCGCAGCGAACCTTTGGGGCGGAAGCCGCGCGATGGCTTTTGCTGGAGAATCCCCGAGCCGTTCTGGCCGGCGCTTCCGGCGTTACGGCCGCTATGCCAGTCCGCCGGAAGAAATGGTTTTCGTTCTGGTAGAAGGGTGCGCGGTCGTCAGTCCACAGCGGCCTTGGTGTTGCGATAGCTTTCCGGCGGGCCCAGATAGCTTGGTTTTACGCCCCCCAGGTTCACCACCAGTTTCTCCAGCACCACGCCCGGATCCACCATCCAGAACTTCAGCGTGTGATAGCCGGCGTTCGCCAGCGTGTGCGTCGATTTGACCTTGCGGACACTGTCCACCACGGATTCCTCCCAGTCGCGTTGCGAATTTTGCGCGAGCGCATCGACGATCCGGGGCGGTTGGTCGTCAAAAGAGATGGCGTATCGAAGGCCGCGGCCGGGAACAAAGTCCCATGTCGGCGCGATCACCGCCTCGACTTCAATCTTCCCGGCGTCGAACAGGTACATTCGATATTCGAGACAGGGAGCATTCCGCGGCGGGGTCGCACTCTTGGCGGTGACAGGGAACACCGCCATAGCCGAAAGGGTCCGCCCATAATCCTCAATCTTCTCCCACCGGACCGCGCCTGCATCGGCCTTCTTCGTGTAATGCTCCGCCTCGATGGATACGTAGCCATTTGCCTCAACGAAGCCCTTCAGGGAAGATCTCGTCGGTTGTGGCGGATTGAACGCTTTGACCTTCACCGTCACCTCGTTGGCGCCGGCCCGCGCGATCCGGATTGATCCTTCGGTCCATCCCTGGGGCGCCAGGCGCCAGTCCACGTTTACCCAAATGCGCTGTTCCTTCTCAATTCTCCCTTGCGCCGCGCTCAATACGATCCAGGGGGCGCTGGCCGTGGCCGAGAATTCAAACGGCGCGCGTCCGCGGTTAAATACGTCGATGTACCGGCGCGGCTGGCTGAATGCGTCAAATGCCGGCATCGCCGGCTCACCCTGCGGCCCTGGCCAGGCGGAGGCGGATCCCTCGATGGCAACGCCCATTGCCGCCGCTTCCGGAACCTCGATTTCCTTGACACTGGGCATCGTATTCGTGGGCGGCTCTTGCCAATATGTGTAACCGATGTGCGTCTGGTCCATCATGTGGTCCCACTTGCCATGGGCCAAAGTATGGTTGTAGGAATCCGACAGATCCGCATCGGCTTTAAACAACGCCTTGGTCCGTGCGGCAAGATCGTTGGTGCTGGCGCGGCCCTGGCCGGCATACAACCGGTTTTTTCCGGCGGTGATGTAGAGATCGTTCACTTGGTAGCAAGCCTTTGTGGGGAAGAGAACCAGCTCGAAAAACGCGTCTTTCGCGCTCTCGGGCAAGCCGCCATAGATGCGCTCCGCCTTGTCCGTGATCGCCTTCCAGTCGGCCAGCACGGTATCGGCTTCCTGATAGTCCTGGAGGCTGAACGTGCCCGGATCGAGCAGTTCCGGTTTGCGCCTGCCGTTGTATTTGGTGTATTTGGAAATGATTTCCGCGGTTTCGGCGGCGCGAGCAGGCCCAAATTCCCGTTCCGCCCACAGGCGCGTGAATTCCGGGATCTTCTCCCGCGGCCATCTCTGCGGATTCCAGGCCAGGCTCAGGAAAAACTCCGTGGGGAACTCCATCGGCTTGAGGTCGCCCACGTTCACAATCCAGATCCGTTTGGCGTCGTATTCCAGGGCCCAGTTCATCTGCTCCCACACCTTGGAGATGGGGTTGGTGTTGAGCCACTTGTAATTGCGCGGGCCGCCCACGTAGTCGAAGTGATAATAAATCCCGGCGCCGCCGGCCCTCTTCCGCTCCTCAGCGGTCGGCAGCCGCCGGATGTTGCCCCAGTTGTCGTCGCACCACAGCAGCGTCACGTCGTCGGGGACGCGCATTCCCTTGTCGTAGTATTCCTGCACCTCTTTGTAGAGCGCCCACAGTTGCGGCACTTCCGCCACCTTCGGGTTCACGTCCTTCGCCAGGATCGCCCGCTGATCGGCCACAATCTTTTCCAGCAGCGCAATATTCGCGGGCATATCGTCGGCGGGCGCCATGGGCATGTCGCCATCGCCGCGCATGCCGATCGTGATGATGCTCTCGTAATTCTTGTTGCGCTGGATGCCCTCTTCCCAAAACGCGCGCAGGACCTCGGCGTTGGTGCTGTAGTTCCACGGTCCCTGGCCGTGCCGCTTCCACTCCTGCTGCGCCCGCAGCATCGGCTCGTGATGCGAGGTCCCCATCACAATGCCGTATTCGTCCGCGAGCTTGGCATTCAGCGGATCGTCTTCGTTGAACGCGCTGCCCCACATCGCCGGCCACAGATAGTTGCCCTTCAACCGCAGCACCAGCTCGAAGACCTTCACGTAGAATTCATGGTTGAAGCCGCCGAATTTCTCCTTCGTCCAGCCGGAGAGCGCCGGTGCCTCGTCGTTCAGGAAGATGCCACGGTACTTGACCGCGGGCTCTCCCTGCACATATTCCCCGGGCCTCGCGAAGAGGGCGTCTTGATGTGGAACCGGAATGTCCGCCCACCAGTACCACGGCGATACTCCAATTTGCTCGGACAAATCATAGATGCCGTAAATGGTCCCTCGCTTGTCGCTTCCCGCGATGACCAGCCCGCTGGCCACGCCGGGCAAAGGTCTCGACACCACCTGGACCAGAAACGATTCCCACTTGCCTGCAATCCGCGTGACATCCAGTTTCCTCTCGCGGATCAGCCGGTCCACGAGCTGGCTCTTTCCGATTGTGCCAGCGATGATGGCCTTCGTCCCCAGGCCCTTCTCATCGTGAATAATGGCCGGAGTCGAACTCGTGACCCGTGTAATATCCGCCCGTAGATCGTTGACGGCGTGGACCACGCCGGGATGGTCGTGGGCATCCACATAAACGGACGCGGCCGTCTTCCCTTGCGCGATTGTGAAACCGCCCCGGACGTAAGTCCCCTGCACGTACCGAACCTGGCCGAGGGCGAAACCGTTCCGCGGGAGAGCCAGCCCGGCCACCAGTAGACCGCATAACATGCTCGACTTCAGAAACATGATTCGCTATCGCTCCAAGCTGTCAGCCATCAGCGATCAGCCATCAGCCCACAAAGCTGACCGCTTTCCCGTTACGCACTCGCAAACTTCTTCCGCCGCTCGGCCAGTTCATCCTGTATCTGGATATTCAGCTTTTTACCGATCTTGTAGCAGATCAGGCAAACAATCACGACCAGGAAAAACATGGCTGGATAGACACTCATCGTCAAGCGAATGCCCAGCAAAGCCCCGGGCGTCTGAGCCACATTGGCCCGGTAACCGTAACCGGATAGAAGCCAGCCGGCGATCGCGCCGCCCAGGCTCAAGCCGGCTTTGAGGCCGAACAAGATAGTGGCGTAGATGACTCCGGTGGCGCGGCGACCGGTCTTCCATTCCGCATAATCCACCACATCGGCAAACATGGCCCAAATGAGCGGAACCGTGGGGCCATAGGTCAGGACCCGAAGGTACTCCAAAATGAACACCGTCCCGATGGCGGTGGGCGGCAGCAGAACAAACAGGGCCATGAATATCGTCGTCGTTGAAAAACCGGCAATCGCGACGGCCTTCTTGCCAAACCGGATCGACAAAAGAGCCGAGCAAAGCACACCAATGAGTGTGACGAACAGGCTCGACATGTTGAACAGGCTGAACCCCACCGAAGACACATTGGTCTTGGCCGCATCCACAATCAGGCCGAAGGTATTCAGTAAGTAGTGCCATGTTCCCGTGGGGACGGCCCCACTCGCCGCGCGGGTCAGGCCCACAGACTGAAGGAGGTCGAACAGGCGGCCCTGGTTGACGTAATACTGAAAATAATAGAACATGGTGCCGTTCCTCATGGCCAGGACGAGGAAGTGGGACACCGTGAGTATGAACATCGCGATCCAAGGCCCGTTCTTGAGCAAATCGCTGAAGTCCAGCCTGGCGGATACCTTCTGCTTCGGGTCGGGTTGGATGCGCTCGCGGGTGGTGAGGAACGTGATGACGAAAAGGACCACGCAAACCGTTGCCCACAACCCCATAGTCATCTGCCAGCCCTTGGCATTGTTGCCCTGCCCAAATTTGGCGACCAGCGGCAGCGTGAAGCCGCCCACAATGAGCTGCGCGATCATGGCGGCCACGAAACGATATGACGACAGGCTGGTGCGTTCGTGGACGTCGCCGGTCATCACGCCGGTCATGGCCGAATAGGGCGTGTTATTGGCAGAATACAGCGTCATCAGAAAAATGTTCGTCAGGCACGCGTAGACCAGTCTGCCCGTCGCTCCGAAGTCGGGAGTCGTATAGGCCAGGACCAGAACCACGCCCCACGGTATCGCCGTCCAAAGCACCCATGGCCGGAACTTTCCCCACCGCGTGTTCGTGCGGTCGGCCACGACGCCCATCATCGGATCGAAGAAGGCGTCCCAAAGCCGCCCCACCAGCAGGAGCGTGCCGGCAGCCGCGGCCGTAATCCCTAACGTGTCCGTGTAGAAACTCAACTGGAAGACCATCATCGTCATGAAGACGAAGTTGGCGGCCGCGTCACCCAGGCTGTAGCCCGCCTTTTCGATGAACGAAAGCTTCCCAGGTTTAGCTGACATGTAACATCACCTTCTGTAGATCGCAGTCGCGCGATGAATTGCCAACCATGATTTCGAATTCGCCAGGCTCGACGATATATTTCATGTCGATGTTATAGAACGACAATAAGTCGGGCGTAATATCAAGCGCGACCGTCTGGGTTTCGCCCGGCCGCAAAAAGACTTTCCGGAAGCCTTTCAACTCCTTGAGCGGCCGCGTTACGGAACTGACCAGATCGCGAATATACATCTGCACCACTTCGGTTCCCTCGCGCGGGCCGGTGTTGGTCACGTCCACCAGGACGCGAGTCGCGGCGTCGCGGCTGATTTTCTTTTTCGCCAGCCGCGCGTTTTCGATGGCGAAAGTCGTGTAGCTCAAGCCGTAGCCGAACGCATAAAGCGGCGACACGTCGTCAAACAAATAGCCGCGACGTGCCATGGGCTTGTAATTGTAGAATGCGGGTAAATGGCCCGCGGATCGCGGGATCGTGATCGGCAGCTTCCCGCCCGGATTGAAATCGCCGAATAAGACCTCCGCCACCGCATGACCGGTCTCCTGGCCCAGATACCAGCACTCGAAAATCGCCGGCACGTTCTGGTTGACGTAATGGTTCGCAATCGGCCGGCCATTGAACAGGAAAACAATCACCGGTTTGCCGGTCGCGACCATCGCCCTGACCAGCTCTTCCTGTCTTCCAACCAAATCCAGGCTGGCGCGGTCGCCCAAATGCACGAACGAATAGGCTTCGCGCGAGGTCTGCTCGTTGCCGCCGATGGCCAGCACAATCGCGTCCGCCTGTTTGGCCACCTGGACCGCTTCCGCGATCTGCCTGCGGTCTTCGCCGGGATCGCTGGGCACCACCTCGTCCTGATGCCATGAGCCGCCAATCGTGATCTTACAGCCTTCGCTGTAGAGCACCTTGACCCGGTCGCCAACCCTCGCCTGGATGCCCTCCAGCACGGTGACATTGTGTTTGGGCACGCTGCTGTAGCCGCCCAGCAGGATACGTTTCGCATTCGGGCCGATGACCGCTATCGATTGAATCTTCCCCGGATCCAGCGGCGCCACGTGGTTTTCGTTTTTCAACAGCGTGATGGCTTCCCGCGCCGCCTGCAATGCGAGCCTGCGATGCTCGTCGCATCCCACCACGCGCTCCGCTTCTTCCGGATCGGCGTACGGGTCGTCGAAAAGGCCCAGTTGGAATTTCCAAAAGAGCATTGGAGCCACCAGCTCGTCGAGTTGCGATTCCTTCAGCTCGCCCTGGCGAACGAGTTCGGCGAGACGCAAGTAGCACTCCGGTTCCGGCAGCTCGATATTGACGCCGGCCCGCACGGCCAGAGCGCATGCTTCCTTCTTATCTTTCGCCACCGAGTGGCCGCGGACCTCGGCGCGCTGGCTCAATTCCCAAATCGCATAGTAGTCCGACACCACGAACCCTTGGAAACCCCATTCCTTGCGGAGCACGTCCCGCAACAGCCACCGGTTCGCGTGAGACGGCACGCCGTCGATCTCGTTGTAGGAGGCCATGACGCTGATGGCTCCGCCCTTCTGGATCGCCTCTTGGAAGGTATAAAGGAACGTCTCGCGAAGCACGCGCATCGATACGTTCGCGGGCGCGCAGTTCGTGCCGGATTCCGGCTGGCCGTGCGCCGCGAAATGCTTCAGAGTGGCGATCACGCGCTGCTTGTCACGGAAGGTGGCGTCGCCCTGGCGCGATGCCCATCCGCGAAACCAGGTACGGGTCTTCGCCGTAAGTTTCCTCGACGCGGCCCCAGCGCGGATCGCGCGCCACGTCCACCACCGGCGTCAGCGCCTGGTGCGTGCCGCGCAACCGCGCTTCCCACGCGGTCATCGTGAAGAGCCGCTCGGCCAGTTCGGGGTTAAACGTGGCGCCCAGGGCGATTGGCTGAGGGAAGCTTGTGGCTTCGATGGCCGCGTGGCCATGCAGGCACTCCTCGTGAAACATCACGGGAATTCCCAGCCGCGTGTTCTCGATGAAGAATCTCTGAATCGCGTTGGTGAGTTCCGCCATGCCGCGGGCGTCCCTGCCCTTTCCCGCGTCGCTGGGGCGGCCAACCTGGCCGATCCCGCGCCCGTCCTTGAAAGCCGCCTTGGCTTTCCCAAGATCGAAGTTGCCGTCGGCGTCCAGCAGCGTTTCGGCCTTCCTTTGCCACACGCACATCATCTGCGCGGCCTTCTCTTCCAGCGTCATTCGGGACAAAAGGTCTTTGGCCCGTTTCGCGGCCGGCAAATCGGGATTGCGGTACGGATGTTCTTTCATTTTGGTGGGCTCGGAATTCGTTGTGGACTCAAACTATAGCCGGATTACAGCCTGAAATCAAGGTAGCGCCGGGCCCAGAGGGCACCCCCCCGTCGCCGGTCCGCGGCCCTAGACGTACTCGCCGAAGTCCTTTTGCAATACCAGGGCCACGGTGCCGCGCAGGCGCGCCATGCCGTCTTCGTGCGCGGGGATCACGCGAGGGGCGCGGCCGCCCGGCAGCACCTGGGCCTGGACTTCGGCTTCAATCACGGGCCCGAAGCGATGCCAGGACCGCGTGAGATCCCCGACCACCACGATGCGCTCCGGCGCCAGTCCGGCCACGATCATGCGCATGCCGCGCCCCAGGTAGTGCGCCATGGTCTCCAGGGCCTTGGCAGCCCGCGTGTCGCCTTGGTCGGCGAGACTCAGCAGGTCGGTGAAGCTCAGGCCACTGGCCGCCGATCCGGCTTCCAGGTAGTACCGCAGCGCCGCGCGATTCGAGGCGAATACTTCCCAGCAGCCACGGCTGCCGCAACCGCAGACCGGCCCCTTCGAATCGAGCGGCACGTGGCCAAACTCGCCGGCCATTCCGTTCAGGCCGCGCACAAGCTGCCCATTCACCAGGATGCCAGTGCCGATTCCCTCGGAAACCGTCACCACCACCAGGTTGCGCCCCTCTTCCACGTGATCGAACCAGACCGTCGCCAGGACGCAGGCGTTGGCGGCGTTTTCGAGCTCCACTTCGAGACCCGTGGCTTCGATGATCGGATTGCGAATATCGAAGTCGCGCCACTTCAGGTTGGGGGCGAAGACCAGTCTGTCCGAGCGGTGATCGAAACGGCCGGGGAGGCTGATTCCAATGCCTTCGATCTTCTTCCCGCGGCAGGAATCGATGATGCGGCGGATGCACTGGATCAGCTCCGCCACCGCTGGTTCCGGGTCCGAAGGCGTGGCCAGCACCTCCCGAAACGTGAACTTGCCGTTGGCGTCAGCCAGGGCCACGGTGGTCTGTATCGGCCGAATATCCACCCCGATGATGACGCGCTCGTCATTCAGCCGCAGGAACGTGGGCCGCCGCCCCCGCGGCAGCCGGCCGGTGGGGCCCTCCACCACCCAATGCTCGTCGATCAGTTGTTCGACGATCAGGGAAATGGTGCTCCGCTGCAACCCGCAGAGGCGCGCCAGGTCGGCGCGCGAGATCGGGTGCCGCGTCCGGATCAGGTTCAGGACGATTCGCCGGTTGATATCCCGAACCACCTCGCTGGACGCGGCCTGCATGCGCTTTGGGCCAGTCGCCTTCAACTTGCCCGCCACCTCCGTCTTGCGAGTCAATCCAGCTCCTTTGCCATGCCGCCGATTCGGACGGTCCCCGTCGCCAAGCCCGCGCAGGCTCAGGTCGCGGTATGCAAACGTAGTGTAGCTCAACCCGTGTCCAAAGGGGTACAGCGCTTCCCCGTGAAGCGGCGCGGGCCGTGGGTTATGCCGGGCTGTCGCCGGCCTCGTGCTGCAGCTTCTCCAGTTGTGCTTTCAAGTCGCGCACGACCGAAGCATATCTCTCATCGAGATAGAGATTCTTCATCTCGCGCGGATCGTTCCGCATGTCGAACAATTCCCATTCCGGCGCGGTGTCCGGCGGATGGGCTCCGCGCATGTCGAGAGGTCTGCCATAGTAATAGATCAGTTTCCAACGCTCGGTGCGGACCCCGTAATGTGCCGGCACATGGTGATCGGGGTCGTTATGCATCCAGTAGCGGTAGTACATGGCCTTGCGCCAGTCCCTGGGAGTGTGCCCCTCCACGTTGGCGCGGAAACTGCGGCCTTGCATCTCGGCCGGAGGCTTGACGCCGGCGTAGTCCAGGAAGGTCGGTGCGAAGTCGATGTTGAGCGCCATATCGCGGTTCACCGATCCCCGCCGGATGGCGCCGGGATAGCGCATCAGGAAAGGCATGCGGAGCGATTCTTCGTACATCAGGCGCTTGTCGAACCAGCCGTGATCCCCCAGGAAAAACCCCTGGTCGGAGGTGTAGATCACGATGGTGTTGGAGGCAAGACGCTGGGCATCGAGGTAATCGAGCAGGCGGCCGACGTTGTCATCCAAACTGCAGATGCAGCGCAGATAGTCCTTGATGAAATACTGATACGCCCATCTGCGGAGAGCATCGCCCTGAAGATCCGCCGGGATGTCCTGCTTCACGTCGGTCTTGGTCATGTTCTCCCCGACCCTCATCCCCACCGCGGCCACGCTCCGCGCGCGGCCTTCGTAGTGGTCGAACAGATTGTCGGGCTCGGGGATGGTCTGGCCGGCGAAGAGGTCCTTGTATTTCGCCGCCGGTTCCCACGGCCGGTGCGGCGCCTTGTGGTGGCACATGACGAAGAATGGTTTTTTCGGGTCCCGCTGCTTGAGCCAGTCGAGCGTGAAATCGCCGATCAGGTCGGTGCAGTAGCCTTCGTACTTCTTGCGCTCGCCCCGATTGATGAAGACCGGATCGTAGTACACGCCTTGGCCCGGCAGGATGTTCCAATAGTCGAACCCGGTGGGATCGCTGGTCAGGTGCCATTTCCCGATCATGGCCGTCTGGTACCCAACCTTTTGGAGTTCCTTCGCGACATGGTTGCGGCTGGGATCGAGAGTGTCGTTGAGAGTGTAGACGCCGTTCTTGTGGCTGTACTGCCCGGTCAGAATCGCCGCCCGGCTGGGCGTACAGATAGAGTTTGTGCAGAAGCAGTTGGTAAACCGGACGCCGTCCCTGGCGATGCGGTCGATGTTGGGTGTCTGATTGATCCGGCTCCCATAGGCCGAGATGGCGTGCGCCGCATGGTCGTCCGCCATGATGTAGAGGATGTTTGGCCGCGGGCGCGCGGCCGCCAGAGCGCTGCCGGCGGCGCCGAGCATTCCCAAGAGTTCCCGGCGGGTGAAGGTGTGCATAGAATGCTAGTGTAGTAGCCTCAAGGCCGCCGGGCAAAATGTGGTGCTCGGAGCGGTCAGGACAACCATGCGGCGGCGAGTTCCGCGGCCGGGCGTGCGTTGGACTGCGCCAGCGCGATGTTGGCGCGGAGGCTGCGGCCGTTGGTGATCTCCACCAGGCGCGCGAGGATGTAAGGCGTCACCGCTTTGCCGGCGATGCCGCGACGGTCGAGGTGGGCGCCGCCGATGCAGGCGATGGTCGGAGGGGGCACCTTGTCATTGTGGCGCGAAAGCGAGGGACTGGGGACAAGGCGGCAACATGAACCAGCCGAAGGCCAGACCGGCGGTTTATACACCTTATACCCTTTTTCCCTGTAGCACCACGCCCGTCAGCCCTGCTCCCTTGCCAAAAGGCGAAGAAAAAGCGAAAATAAGGACGTGGCACTGGTGGGCATCGCACGGCTGGCATCGCAGAGCGAACTGCTCGAGACCCAGCGCAGCCTCTCCTATTTCGAGATGCCCGCGCGGTCGATTCTCAATCGCACCAAGCCGCACATGCCGTTTCAGTGGACTATCAACCCGTACCGCGGGTGCGAGTTCGGGTGCCAGTACTGCTACGCGCGCTACACGCACGAATTCATGGAAATGGACGCGCGCGATTTCTCGGACAAAATCTATGCCAAATCGGCGGCCGCGCATTTGCTGCGCCAGGAATTGGGACGCGTTGACCGGAAGGAACACATCGTCATCGGGACGGCCACCGATCCCTACCAGCCGGCCGAGCGGCGGTTCGCCAGGACCCGGTCGATTCTCGAAGTCTTCGTGAGGGAACGGGGGCGCCGCCTGGGCATCACCACCAAATCGGACCTGATCCTGCGCGACCTCGATCTGCTCCGCGAGCTCGCGCGCGGCAACGTGCTGGATGTGAACTTCACCATCACCACGCTGGACGAAAGCCTGGCGCGGCTGCTGGAGCCGCGCGCGACGCGGCCAGCACTGCGGCTGGCGGCGTTGCGGAAGCTCGCCGAGGCCGGGATTGCGGTGGGTGTGTTCGCCAACCCGGTCATGCCGGCCCTGACCGATGGCGAGCGGCAGCTCGACCGGCTGGCCAGGGCCGCGCGCAACGCCGGAGCGCTGTGGTTCGATGGCGCGCCGCTGTTCTTGAGGCCGTCGGCGCGGAAGGTGTTCTTGCCGCTCCTGGAGCGGGAGTTTCCAAAATTGCTGCGGCTATATCGGGGCTTGTACGCCCGCAGCGCGTTCCTGGGCAGTGAGTATAAGGAGATGCTACGGGCGCGGGTTGCGGGGATTCGCCAGCGGTACAGGCTGGAAGCCGGGCCAATCGATTACCGGCCGGAACTGGGGGACGGGGAAGAGCAGGGGGAGCTGTTTCCGCTACAGTGAAGGCTGATATGGATCTGGCGGCCTTCGATTACGAATTGCCCGAGGAGCTGATCGCCCAGGAGCCGCTGCCGGATCGCGCCGGGGCGCGCATGCTGGTGCTTCATCGCGCCGAGGGGCGTTGGGAAGACCGGCGATTTCGCGATTTCCCCGAGTTTCTACGGGAAGGAGATTGCCTGGTTCTGAACGACTCCCGGGTCTTTCCGGCGAGGCTGTTCGGACGGCGCGCGGGCGTGCATGCGCTGCCCATCGGGAAGAAGAATCCCAAGCGGCATGAGTATTTGAGCCGGGAAGTCGAGGTGTTTTTGCTGCGCGCGGTGAGCGCCGATGGGCGGGACTGGGAGGCGCTGGTCCGGCCGGGGCGCAAGATGCACATCGGAGAGCGGATCACGTTTGCCGGCGGGCTCGTGGCGGAGATCATAGCCCGTGGCGAATTCGGCGAACGCACCGTGCGGTTTCACGGCGAGGCGGATTTGTTCCGGGAATTCGAGAAGATCGGGCACGTGCCGCTGCCGCCGTACATCAAGCGGGCGGATCGGCCGGCGGACCGCGAACGCTACCAGACGGTGTTCGCGCGCGAAAACGGTTCGGTGGCCGCGCCTACGGCGGGGCTGCATTTCACGCCCGAGGTTCTGGAAGCTTGCCGCGCGCGCGGGGCAGAGGTGGTGTACGTCACGCTGCACGTGGGGCTCGGCACCTTTCAGCCGCTCCACGCGGAACGTGTGGAAGACGGAAAGCTGCACGCGGAGAGCTACCAGATCACCGAAGAGAATGCGGCCAGGATGCGGGCGGCCAGGCGCGTGGTGGCCGTGGGGACCACCAGCGTGCGGACCATCGAGAGCGCGTGGCCGGAGCGGCGGATGCGCGGGGAGACGGATATCTTTATCTATCCGGGGTTCCAGTTTCGCCGCGTGGGGGTGCTGCTGACCAATTTCCACCTGCCGCGGACCAGCCTGCTGCTGCTGGTCTGCGCGTTCGCGGGGACGGACCTTACACTGGCGGCATACCGGCACGCGGTGGAGATGCGCTACCGGTTTTATTCGTACGGCGATTGCATGCTAGTTCTGTGAAGGGCGCGTGATCGCGCCTTCGGAGGCGGATGACACCAGCGCGCAATACTTGGCGAAGACGCCGGTCTTGTAACGCGGGGCGACGGGCTTCCAGGCGGCCAGGCGGCTGGCCAGCTCCGCGGCGGGGATGTCGATGTCGATCACGCCCTTGTCGGCGTCCACCGTGATGGGGTCGCCTTCATGCACCGCGGCGATGGGGCCGCCGTTGAAGGCCTCGGGGGCCACGTGGGCGATCATGAAGCCGTGGGTGGCGCCGCTGAAACGGCCGTCGGTCACCAGCGCCACGCTGTCGGAAAGGCCGGCGCCCACGATGGCGCCCGTCACGCCCAGCATCTCGCGCATGCCCGGGCCGCCGCGCGGGCCTTCGTAGCGGATGATCACCACGTCACCGGGCTTGATCTGCCCGTGCGTGACGGCTTGCATGGCGTCTTCTTCGCGCTCGAAGACGCGCGCGGGGCCGTGGTGCACTTTCTTTTCGTGTCCAGCCAGCTTGATGACGCAACCTTCGGGCGCCAGGCTTCCGCGCAGGATGGCGATCCCGCCGCGCGGCTTGAGGGCCTTGTTCAGAGGCAAAATCACTTCCTGGCCAGGGGTCTCATGGGTGTCGGCGGCTTCTTCGGCCAAGGTGCGGCCAGTCACCGTGACAGCCGAGCCATCCACCAGCTTGCCTTCCACCAGGCGCTGCGCGATCACTCCGATGCCGCCGGCCTTGTCGACGTCCGCGGCCATGAAACGGCCGGCGGGTTTGAGGTCGACGAAGATCGGGGTGCGCGCGCAGATGGCGTCGAAATCGTCGATGGAGAGAGGCACTTCGGCTTCGCGCGCCATGGCCAGCAGGTGCAGCACCGCGTTGGTCGAGCCGCCCGTGGCCGCCACGCTGGCGATGGCGTTATGGAACGCCTGGCGCGTGCAGATGTCGCGCGGGCGCAGGTCGTTGCGGACGGCATCCATGATGATTTGGCCGCAGCGATAGCACACGTCTTCCTTGCGCTTGTCGACTTGCGGCACGGAAGCGGCGCCCATCGGGCAAAGGCCGATGATCTCCATCGCGGTGGCCATGGTGTTGGCGGTGAACTGGCCTCCGCACGCGCCCGCCCCGGGGCAGGCGTGGTCTTCGATCTCGAGCAGCTCGGCGTCCGTGATGCGGCCGGCCGCGTTGGCGCCCACCGCCTCGAATACATCGCCGATGCTGATGTCGCGTCCCTTGTGCTTGCCGGGCAGGATGGAGCCGCCGTAGAGCACCACGCCGGGGACGTTGGTGCGCAGCAGCGCCATGGCGGCGCCGGGGATGGTCTTGTCGCAGGCCACCAGGGCCACCACGCCGTCGAACATGTGGCCGCGCACCAGCAGCTCGATGGAATCGGCGATCACCTCGCGGCTCACCAGAGAGGTCTTCATGCCCTCGGTGCCCATGGTCACGCCGTCGCTGATGGCAATGGTGTTGAACTCCATGGGCGTGCCGCCGGCGGCGCGGATGCCCTCCTTTACCTTGACCGCCAGCTCCCGCAGGTTGTAATTGCAGGGCATGGTCTCGATCCAGGTGTTGGCCACGCCGATGATCGGTTTGGCAAGGTCTTCATCGGTGAAACCGATGCCTTTCAGCATGGCGCGCGCGGGGGCGCGGTCGCGGCCCTGGGTAATGGTATAGCTCTGAAGTTTCATGGCGGAAATAACCAGTGTACGTTAAAAAAACCTATACCCGCAGCACCGCCGCGCCGCGAATGGCGTCGTTCTTCAGCGCATTCAACGCCTCGTTGGCTTCCTCCAGGGCGAACTCGCGCACCTCGGTGTGGATGGGGATTTCGGCCGCGATGCGCAGGAAGTCTTCGCCGTCCTGGCGCGTGTTGTTGGCCACGCTGCGGATCGCCCGCTCATGGTAGAGCAGGTTGTAATCGAGCGGCGGAATGGGGCTCATGTGAATCCCGCCGATGGCCACGGTCCCTCCGCGCTTGAGCGCCCGGAGCGCCGGGATCACCAGCTCGCCGGCGGGCGCGAAGATCATGGCCGCGTCGAGTTTCTCGGGCGGCTCGTCATTCGAGCCGCCGGCCCACACCGCGCCCAGATCGAGCGCCAGTTTCTGATGGCGCGGGTCGCGGGAAATGGCGTAGACGCCGATATTCCAGTGGCGCGCCACCTGGATGGCAACATGAGCGGCCGCGCCGAAGCCGTAAATGGCGAGGCGTCCACCCGGCTCGACGCCGGAAAGCCGCAAGGTGCGGAAGCCAATGATTCCGGCGCACAGCAGCGGCGCCACGTGCAGGTCGCTCGATCCCTCCGGCAGCGCGTAGATGAAATCCTCGGGGGCCACCACGTACTCGGCGTAGCCGCCATCCACCATCCAGCCGGTGAAGACGGCGCGCTCGCACAGGTTTTCGCGCGCGGAACGGCAGTACTCGCAGGCGCCGCAAGTCTCATGCAGCCACGGAATGCCCACGCGCGCGCCAGGCTGGAAACGCGACGCGTGCGCGCCGCTCTCTTCCACCACGCCCACCACCTGGTGCCCCGGCACGACGGGCGATTTCCGGGGAGGCAGTTCGCCCTCGACGACGTGGAGGTCGGTGCGGCACACCCCACAGGCGTGCACCCGCACCCGCACCTGGCCGGGGCCGGGCTTCGGTTTGGGCAATTCCACAATTCGCAGCGGATTGGACTCGATGGGGGCGGGCGATACCAATACACAGGCCTTCATGAGTTGATTATCCCGCTCGGCGCCGGATTAGGATGGTAAGAGTATCGCTTCCACCATGGCGAAGAGGCTCATGATCGCAGTGGCCGGAGCGGGCATCGGCTCACTGGCCGGCCTGCTGGTTTCCTTCCTGGGCGCGGGTAATTCGGCGCTGATCGTCGGAGCGGCGGTGGGCGCGGTTGTGCCACTCGTCGTGCTGGGCCGGCCGGGGCGGTGATGGCAAATTCCGGATGTCTTGGACCCAAGGAACAGGTATAATGGCGCTGCGGTCGAATTCACACAACAGAGTCGATTAGGAGGTCGTTTATGGCGTTTTGTGCAAGTTGCGGTGCCCAGGTGGAGGGGAAGTTCTGTGCGAAATGCGGTGCTTCCGTGGATGCGGCCTCCGCACCCGGCGGAGCCGCTCCTCAACCCGCCCCGGCTGCCACCGGGATGACGGATAACGTCGCTTCCGCGCTGTGCTACGTGCTGGGCCTGATCACCGGCATCCTGTTCCTGGTGCTGGCTCCTTACAACCAGAACAAGAATGTGCGATTCCACGCGTTCCAGTCGATCTTTCTGAACGTCGCGTGGATACTGGTTTTGATCGTGTTTAACATCATTCTCAGCATCATGGTCGGGGTGTTGCATGTGTACAGCCTGTATTTCCTGTCAACGCTGATCTGGCTGGCGTTCTTCGTCCTGTGGCTCTACATGATCATCTCGGCCTACCAGGGTAAGCAGGTGTCCCTGCCCATCATCGGGCCGATCGCGCAGAAGCAGGCCTGAACCGGAATTGCGGGCCGCGCGCGGACCCCGGTTGCGGGCCGCGACAGCGCGCTACCGCGTTCCGGCTGCCTTACTACACTAATAGCAAGGGGATTTCCCCGCTCCATGGGACTCACCAGACGGCAACTGCTGGCCGTTGGGGCAACGGGCGCATGGCGCGCGGCGGCGCAGTTCAAGCCCGGCGGCGCCGCGAAACCGCGAGCCAAGCCGCCCGTCTGCCTGTACTCGAAACATCTGGTGAAGGTGGAGTACGACGAGCTGGGCAAGGTGCTCCGCGACCTGGGTTTCGATGGCTGCGATCTCTCGGTGGAACCGGGAGGACACGTGCTTCCGGAACAGGCGCAGGCCGATTTGGTGCGCGCCGTGGAGGCGGTCACCGGCGTGGGGCTCGACGTTCCCATGATCACCACCTCCATGACTTCCCCGGCCGACCCCAACGTCAACCTGGTTCTTGGCCTGGCGGCTTTCATGGGCGTGCCGCTCTTCCGGCCGGGCGTCTGGAAATACAACGGCGCGTCCGAGATCGAAGCGCGGCTCGCGGAGGTGCAGCGCGACATCGCGGGGCTGGCATCGGTGGGCCGGGGCTCTGGAATGGCGATGGGCCTCCGCAACGTCGCCGGCGACAACGTGGGCGGCGCCGTGTGGGACACCCACCTCATCATTCGCGGGATGGACCCGCGGTGGGTGGGCTACGATTTCGATCCCGGCTCCGCTGCCGCCCAAGCAGGCGTGGACGGCTGGTGGGTGGCGTTGCGGCTCGCGCTGCCGCGGTTGAAGATGGTGACGCTCAACGATTTCATCTGGGCCAAAGGCGTCAGCGGAGCCTGGAAGGCGACCCCCTGCCCGCTGGGCGAGGGAATGGTGGACTGGGCAAAGTTCTTCGCCGCGCTGGCGCGCGTGAAGTTCACGGGGCCGATTTCGATCGAGATGGGCTACCGGCCGAAGAACGAGCTGGACGCCATCCGGCGCGATCTGGAATTCGTCCGCAAGCAGGTGGCGGCGGCTTACCCGGGCTGATGGGCTACAGTGGATCAGGACGGTGAAATCTGTGTCTCGAATGCTCGAGGAGATCCGGCAGCAACCGGAAGCGCTGGCGCGCACGCTGGCGGGCGAAGCGCGCGGCGTCGAGAAATTCAAGCAGCTGGTCGCCAGGCGGCGGCCGCGGCTCATCGTGCTGGCGGCGCGCGGCACCTCCGATAACGCGGCCCTGTTCGGCCGGTACCTGCTCGAGATCATGACGGGCATTCCGGTCTCGCTGGCGGCGCCCTCCATCTTGACCCTCTATGGCGCGCGCGTGGACTACCGTGATGCGCTGGTGGCCGCCATTTCGCAGTCGGGCGAATCCACCGATACCAATCTCGTGCTGGAACGCGCGCGGCGGCAGGGCGCGTGCACGCTCGGCATCACCAATGAAAGCTCCAGCACGCTGGCGCGCCTGGCCGAGCACGTGTTCCTGGTGCGGGCGGGCAAAGAGAAGAGCGTGGCCGCCACCAAGACCTACACCGGCCAGATGCTGATGCTGTACCTGCTGGCGTACGCGCTCGGCGGCGCCATCGGCATCGCCGACCTCGAACGCCTCCCCGAAGCCGTGGCAGCGGCGCTGCGGCTCGAGCCGGAGATGGATGCGCTCTCGGAGCGCTATCGCTTCATGCGCCATGCCGTGGTGGTGGGGCGGGGGCTAAACTATGCCAATGCCTTCGAATTCGCGTTGAAGCTCATGGAGACCTGCTACGTGGTGGCGGAACGCTTCTCTTCCGCCGACTTTCTGCACGGGCCGATCGCGCTGGTCGAGCCCAGTTTCCCGGTGTTCGCGTTCGCCCCGCCGGGCCTGACTTGGCCCTCCATCGGCAAGACCCTGGACAAGCTCCAGCGGCTGCGGGCGGAAACCGTGGTCATCACGGATTCCGGCAACCGCCAGGCCGCCGCGCGGGCCACCAAGGTGATCCGCCTGCCGCGACGCGTGAAGGAAGTGCTGACGCCGATTCCCTACATCGTGCCGGCGCAGCTTTTCACCGCGTGCCTGGCGGCGCAGAAGGGCCTCGATCCGGACCAGCCGCGCACGCTGAGCAAGGTGACGCTGACGCTGTAGAGCGTCAGTTGGTTCTCCGCATCGAGTACCTGTTCAGCGCGGCGAGGAGCCGGGCGGCCATTTCGGGCGGTTTCGCGCCGCCGCCGAGAATCTGCTTGCTGTCCCATCGCTGGCCATACATCGCCTGGTTTTCGTCGATGTCGTTGCGCAGCGTGGCGCCGTCCAGCGAGATACCGGCGAACGCGCCGCGCGAACGGGACCAGGAAAGAATCTCGGCCGTCATCAGGGCGTCCGTCTGGGCGGTGGCGTTGCGGCCCACGGGACCGGCGGCAGCCGTGGCATCGGCCCCAATGGTGAACTTGCTGGTGGTGAGGCGTTTCATTCCGCGCTCGTTCACCACCAGCAATACCACGTCGGTGGAGGAGACGCCGATCTGAAAGCCGACGCTGCCGCCTTCAATGCGAATGGCCGCCGGCGGTCCCCATCCTGGTCCGCTGGCGTTCCGGCAGACCGCAAAGCCGCGCCCGTACTTCCCGCCGAAACCGAGCGCAGCCTTCTTCAAGCCAGGCACCAGCACGATGCAGTAGGACTTGTCCAGCAAACCCTGGGGAATCGATTTATCCGGAGTCCCCATGATTTCGGAAAACAGGCTGGCCGCGTCGTCCAGCCTCCCGGCCGTCTTGGTCTTTTCGTCCTTAGCGACTAGCGGCGCGCTTCCCAGGGCAATCGCAAGCGTGAATGTGATTAGGCGCATGTGCCTATCGTAGCGCGCCGCGGCGAGGCCGGGCCTGCCCGGCCCCTACGGTTTGGCTCCGCCCAGCGCGGCGGTCCCCAGCATGCCGCCCAAGCCCATGGTTTCCACCACGGAAGAAGGCACAATCACCATGGCGCCCCTCTCCTTGATGGCCTCATAGAGCATATTCATGGCGCGCAGGTGCATGGCCGTCGGGTTGTTCTGGTAAGTGAGCGCGGCCTGCGAGAACTTTTCGGCGATCTCGATCTCGGCCTGGCCCAGGATGTTGCGGGCCTGGCGTTCGCGCTCGGCCTGCGCCTGCCGCGACATGGCGTCTTGCAGCGCGGGCGGAATCTGCACGTCGCGGATCTCCACCGATTGCACGGTGATGCCCCACGGGTTGGTCTTCTCGTCCAGAATGCGCTGCAATTCGCGGCCGAGCAATTCGCGCTCCGCCACCATCTGGTGCAACTCGTGGCGGCCGATGGATTCCCGCAGCGCGGTCTGCGCGCTGAGCTGAATCGCCTGCGCGAAATCCTGCACCTCCAGGATCGACTTTTCCGCGTTCCACACCAGCCAGAACACGATGGCATCCACGTTCACCGGGACGGTGTCGCGCGTGAGCGTGGATTCGGCCGACACGTTGGCCACGCGCACGCGCTGGTCCACGTAACGGCTGAGCGTGTCCACCACGGGAATCATGTGGAAGAGGCCGGGACCGCGCAGTCCGAGGTACCGCCCAAACCGCAGCACCGCCACCTTCTCCCACTGGTCCGCTACCCTGATCGAAAACAGAAAGTAGAGTCCCAACAGCGCCCCCGCGAACAACGCCACCGGCGTGTGGATGGCCGCGGTGACGCCGACGCCGGCCGCGATGCAGATGATAAACAGCGCCACCCCGACTTTACTAATCCGGTACTGCAACTGGTCCGGCTTCATGGAGTCATCTCCTTGTTTTTTCAGAATCGCCTTGTAGATCATGTAGCTGCTCCAACAAATCCCGAACGGTGAAGCCCGCGGATCCGGCGCGCGACACAAATTCACCCACAAGCTGGTTCAGCCGGCGCTGCCGCTCGACCTCATCGCACTTCACCTTCTGGTGGCTGATGAACGTGCCCGTGCCTTGCTGGGTTTCCAGCACGCCCCGGATTTCGAGTTCGCGATAAGCACGGACCACGGTGTTGGGATTAATCGACAGGTCCACCGCCGCCTGCCGGACGGTGGGAAGCTGGTCGCCTCCCGCCAGCGCTCCCGCAGCGATGCCGGCCATGACCTGGTCGATGATCTGACGATAAACCGGGACGCCGCTGCGGAGGTCGAGCCGGAATTCGAAAGGCCGGCGCTGGGTCGTGGTGCTCATCTAGAATGATAGTGTACTAGCATAATAATACAATGTCAAGAGTTTTTTTCGCGGGAAAAGAAAAGATGCATTGCGGCCGGGGGCCAATGCTCTTGATCGCCGCGCTCTCAGGTCCGGCGTTGGCGCGGGGAACCCCTCATTGCGAGGATGGAGAAAACGGCCAGCAGCCCTGCCAGCGCAAGCAGAACGCCGGTGGAGACGGCCGGGACCGTCGCCGCTCCGGGCGTGTAAGTCAACGTTGCCGTCACGGAAGCATTGCAGTTGTCGGTGCCTGTCAGGAAAGTGTGGGTCGACGCGGCGAGCCCCGCCCCCGTATTGTTGACAATGAGACGCAGCGTGTTCGTGCCGCCGATGTTGAAACCGAACGTCAAGGTGCCACTTTGAGTGCTGGTGAACGTGAACGCCGAATCGGCGCCGGATTCCGTGAATCTCATCAATCCTGGTCCCGGTGTCGGCAGGCCGGTGCCTCCGCTGATCCCCACGTTGCCGACAGTGGCGCCATTCAACTGGAGGACGGCCCGATCATCCGCGTTGAGGCCGGAGAAGCTCAGGGAGACGCCAGTTGCTCCCGCCGGGATCGAGAAGGTATTGTCCGCCAGCCAAAACCCGTTGAAGCTCGCCAGGCTCCCGCCGGCGACAAATGTTCCCGACAACAAGCCATTGCTCGTGATGCTGATGGAGCCGCCGTCCTGAAACGCGGGAGCGGCGGAGGCCCCGGCGGCGGTCATCAACCACTGCGCCGCGTTGCCGGCTGTTCCCAGGTTCACGGTCGTCTGGGCGTCACCCGGAGCTACCATCACGAGGCCGGCGGCCAGCAACCCGCAAGCGGTGCACAACGTTCGTCGGGACTTCATCCTCACCTCCACTATTCGCAACATTGGTGGGAGTCTCAGTCTCGGGACCCAAGCCCGATTCAGTATACAACAGAGCATGTTTCAGGAACAGGCAACGCAACCCCCCATCATCCCGCAGTTGGGGTTGGGGACTTTGGCGGTCCCCTAACTGTCCGCGTGAAGGAGGCAGGGACGAGGCGGCCTACGAGAATTTGCGTGAAATGAGGCACTTGCGGGTTTTGTCGTGCGCCGAAAGGCGCCGGCTGTCCCTTTGGCGGCAGCCGCGTTCGCGTGGACTGGAGAAGAGGAAAAAACGGCTCCAACGGAGGCGATTGGGCATATATTGGATGGTGGCTCAGAAGTAAGAACCAAAATCCTGGATGATGCCTTGCCATTGAGGCATAGGAGGCGAAGATGGGAACCCGTTCCCTGGTCCTGGTCCTGTTCCTGCTCCTGCCGTTGGTGGCGGCGCCCGCCAGCGCGCAACGCCAGAACGTGATGATCATCGATATCACGACGCCCGAAGGGCAGTTGCTCCGACAAGTCAAAGAGGAGTCCGACGACGCCAAGAAGGTAGCGCTGATGGATCAGTTCCTGGCGCAATACCCCAAGCACGAGGGAGTGGTCTGGGTTTACTCCCAGATGGTGGCCAGTTGCGCCAAGCTCGGCCAGTTCGACAAGGCCATGGCTGCCGCCGAGAAGGTGCTGGCCGAAGATCCGGCCGATCTGGGAACCGCGGTTGCGGCCGTGAAGGCGGCCGAGGCGAAGAAGGACGCCGATGCGGTGCGCAAGTGGGCCGTCCAGGTCTCGGACGTTGCGCGCAAGGCGGCCCAGGCGCCGAAAGCCGAGGGCGAAGACGACGATGCATTCAAGCAGCGCGTCGATTATGCCAAACGCCTGGACGGCTACACGGAGTACGCGCTGTTATCCACGGCGTTGGAGGCTCCGGAGGCGGCCAAGAAAATCGACTTGCTGAAGACACTGGTGGAGCGGGCTCCGGAAAGCGCCTACATATCCCAGGCATATGGACTCTACTTCTCGGCATTAGTCCAGAGCGGCGACGTGCCGGCCGCGGTTGCCATGGCAGAGCAGCGCATTGCCAAGGGCCAGGGCAACGAACTGATGCTGGCGACTGTCGGTGACTTCTACCTGCACCAGAACCGGGAGCCGCAGAAGGTGCTCGACTACTCTTCCAAGCTGCTCGAGTTGGTCAACACCAAGCCGAAGCCGGACGGGGTCAGTGACGCCGACTGGCAGAAGAACAAGGACTATTTCCTTGGGTGGGGGCAGTGGATGACGGGCGTGGTGTACTGCACTCAGGGCAAGTTGGCCGAGGCCAATAAGGTGCTGAGAGCGGCTCTGCCCCTGCTCGAGGGCAACGACGAGCGCATGGCCGGGGCTCTCTATAATCTCGGGATGGCCAACTCCCAGCTCAGGAACGTTGCCGACGCCTCAAAATTCTTTGAGCAGTGCATCGCCATCAAGAGCCCTTACCAGCCCGTCTGCACGGACAAGCTCAAAGCCATTCGCTCGACGTACCGCGTTATTAAATGACCATCCTGGCTGCGCACCTCGGCCCGGCTTCTCTCAAATGCCAGACCATGCGCCGGATCCGAGGCAAACAGATCAGGGACCCCGCGGGCGAATCAGTCCTTCCGGCTCTCAAAAGCTCCACGCTTCGAACTTGATCTCGCTTTTGTCGTCAAAGTTCTGCAGCCAGACGGCGCCACGGCGAAGTTCCAGAAAAGGTCCGCGCTGGCCTCGTCGCACACTGGCGTTCCAGACTTTCATCTGCGCACCCATCGACCAAAAGGTATGGCCCTTCATAAGGGTAAACGGGCCCCATGGCCGAGGATCGTAGGGTTTGCCGGTGCCCAGTTCAGCCCGGACCAACAGCGGCGTTATGGACTTGTCAACGGCCTCCAGCGCCGAGATGTCGATTTCATTGGATATGGCAACATCGACGCCCGCTGGCAGATAGATGATGGTCCACCTGCCCGGAGTGAAACCGCGGAACGTGAACCGGCCCTGACTGTCCGCGGTGGCGGTCGGCACATTCGACAACAGCTTGATCTTACCTTGGTCTTCGATCGCCTGACAAAGGATCAGACGCGCACCGGCCATCGGGTTCCCGCTCTTGCCAAGAAACACGCCGTTGGCGGTCGTGGCCGGCTTCGGTTGCGATTTCGGTTGCTGGCCCGCGAGGCACCCGGCTACTGCCAAGAGGACCAGCGTGTGCAGCCACTTCAGTCTCATATGTCCTCCTTCTTTCGCTGATGCCGCGGTGGTCGCAGGACTGCCGAACCGGCGATCTCACGGCTACGGCTAAAAGGGTATTGGCCAGGATTTCCACTTTCGCTTCCTGGCTACCATCCAATATACGCCTACTGGCCTCCGTCGAGACTGTTTTTGGGCCCGTTTATACCGCAGCCGCTCCGGCGACACAGGAAGGGGGTCAGCCCAGCCCCAATACTGTTCACTTAAGCCGGCTCCACAGGTCGCGGTAGGGGCGATCAGCGAGGATCGTCCCTACCGCGACCTTCGGAGGCTTTTTACCCCAGGTAGCGCACGAAATCGTCGGTGCGGAAGCAGTGGGCCAGGGCGGTCTCGCGGGTAATGCGGCCGGCGCGGACCAGGTCGGCGAGGGACTGCTCCATGGTCATCATGCCTTCGGCGCGGCCTACGGAGATCTGCGAGCGGAGCTGGTGGTCGTCGCCCTTGCGGACCAGGGCGCGCACGGCGTCGGTGGCGATCATGATTTCGGTGGCCGGCCAGCGCATCACGCCGTCCACCCCCGGCACAAGCTGCTGCGCGATGACGGCCAGCAGCGCCAGCGACAATTGCTGGCGAATCTGCGGCTGGTTGGCGGCGGGGAAGGAATCGAGGATGCGGCTCACGGCCTGGATGGCATCGTTGGTATGCAACGTGGAGAGCACCAGGTGGCCGGTCTCCGCGGCCGTGAGGGCGGTCGCCATGGTCTCGGCGTCGCGCATTTCGCCCACCAGGATGACGTCCGGGGTCTGCCGCATGACGCTGCGCAAGGTCACTGCGAAATCGGGCGTATCGCGGCCCACCTCGATCTGCTCGATGATGGCGCTGCGGTTGGCGTGCTGGTATTCGACAGGGTCCTCGATCGTGACCACGTGCGCCGCGCGCCGCGTGTTGACCAGGTCGATGAGCGCGGCCAGGGTGGAAGTCTTGCCGCACCCGGTGGGACCGGTCACCAGCACCAGTCCCTGGCGGCGCTCGGCCAGCCGGGCAAGCGACGCCGGCAGGTGCAGCGATTCCAAGGATGGAATGCGCGAGGGCAGCAGCCGGATGCTGGCCGCCAGCGTGCCGCGCTGGTGGTGAATGTTAATGCGGAAGCGGCCGAGGGTGTCGCGCACGAAACCCAGGTCCACCGACTTGCGCTTTTGTAGCTCCTCGAGTTGCGCCGGCTCCAACAGGGGCAGCACCAGGCTGCGGACGTCCTCCGGGTCCAGGAGCGCTCCCGAAGCCGGCGCCAGGTTGCCGTTGACGCGCAGCATGGCGGGCGCGCCGGCAATCAGCAGCACATCGGAGGCGTTGCGGCTGGCCGCAAAAGCGAGCAATTGATCCAGCGACGCCGTGGACTGCGGCAGGCGCGCCAGGGTCTTCTGGCTGGGCGCCGCGCGGTTCAACTCGGCTACGATTTTTGAAAGTTCGGTGTCGTATTCGCCCATGGAATGCGGGGTCCCGAAAGCCTCCGCTCCCTTACGGTCGCGGCTCAGTTTCAAGTATACCGGCACTGAGGTACCATTCACTCATTGAAGCTGCTGATCTTCTCCGACATCCATACTGATTGGAAGACGCTGGAACGCCTGCTCGGCGTGGAGGCGAATTATTACATCGCGGCGGGCGACCAGCTCACGTGGTCGACAGGCGTCGAGCGTTGCGCAGAAATCCTGCAAAGGCGAGGCGATAGGGTTTACGTGCTCCCCGGCAACCACGAATCGGCCGAACAGGTTTCCGGGATGTGCGCGCGCTTCGGGCTCCACAATTTCCACGAGCGCCACTTTCAGGCGGGAAAGTGGCACATCGCGGGGCTGGGCTATTCCAACCCGACGCCTTTCAACACCCCCGGCGAGTACAGCGAGCCGCAGCTTGCCAGCCGCCTCCAGCGCTTTGCCGATCTCGCTCCGCTGGTGCTGATCTGCCATGCGCCGCCATACGGCACCGCGCTCGACCAGATCCGCCCGGGGGTGCACGCCGGCTCCACGGCGGTGCGCGATTTCATTCAGAAATACCAGCCCGAGTATTTCTTCTGCGGCCATATCCACGAGGCCGAGGGCGCCGCCATCCGGATGGGGAAGACCCGCGCCCGCAACGTCGGGAAGGCCGCTCATTTGTTAGAATTGGATTGAAACCCCCATGACTGTGGAAGAGTTAGGCCGCGAATACCAGCCCCTCCGCGACCAGGCCTTGGCCGTCCGGAGGTATCTTTGACGCCCCCGCGCAGAAACAGAAGCTAGCCCAAACCGAAGAGCAGATCGCCGCCGCGGACTTCTGGACCCAACCCGAGAGGAGCCAGAAGGTGATGCGGGACCGCAAGCGGCTGGAGGAGTTTATCGCCAGCGACGCCCGCATCCGCGCCATGACGGACGATCTCGACACGCTCTTCGAGCTGGCGCGCGAAGGCGAGAACGTGACCGCCGATATGGAGCGGGACATGAAGACCTACGCCGATCTGCTGGAGCGGATCGAGACCGCCATGCTGCTCTCCGGCGAAAACGACGGGCGCAGCGCCATCGTCACCATCCACCCCGGCGCCGGCGGCACCGAAAGCCAGGACTGGGCCGAGATGCTGTTGCGCATGTACCTGCGCTGGGCCGAGCGCGAGGGCTTCCAGACGGTGGTGACCGACCGCCTGGAGGGCGAGGGCGCGGGCATCAAGTCGGTGACCTTCGAGGTCAACGGCGACAACGCTTACGGCCTGCTGCAATCGGAGATCGGGGTGCACCGGCTGGTGCGCATTTCGCCCTTCGACGCCAACGCGCGCCGCCACACCTCGTTCGCCTCGGTGTTCGTCTACCCGCAGGTGGACGACGAGATCAAGATCGACATCAAGCCTGACGACCTCCGCATCGACACCTTCCGCTCCTCCGGCGCCGGCGGCCAGCACGTCAACATGACCGATTCGGCCGTGCGCATCACGCATTTCCCCACCGGCATCGTGGTGCAGTGCCAGAACGAGCGCTCGCAGCACAAGAACCGCGATTTTGCCATGAAGCAGCTTCGCGCGCGGCTCTACGAGCACGAGCTCGAAAAGAAGCGCGAGGAGACGCGCAAGACCGAGGATTCGAAGCTCGACATCAATTTCGGCAGCCAGATCCGGAGCTACGTGCTGGCGCCCTACCGCATGATCAAGGACCACCGCACCAAGCTGGCCATTGGCGACGTGGACCGCGTGTTGGAAGGCGATATCGAGCCGCTGGTCCACGCCTACCTGGTGTGGCGCAAGACCGGGAAGACGGCCGGCGACGGCAAAGACGAGGGCCCAGGGGGCACCCCCGAGTGAGTGTCCAGCGCGCCGCGGCGTTGATCCGGGCCGGAAGGCTGGTGGCGTTTCCGACCGAGACCGTGTACGGCCTGGGCGCCAACGCGCTGGATCGAGACGCGGTGGAGCGGATCTTCCTGGCGAAGGGCCGCCCGCGGAACAGCCCGCTGATCGTCCACGTGGATTCCGTCGAGATGGCGCGCGGCCTGGCCGCGTGCTGGCCGCCTGCCGCGGAAACGCTGGCGCGCCGTTACTGGCCAGGGCCCTTGACGCTGGTGGTTCCCAAGCGGTCCCACATTCCGGACATCGTGACCGCGGGCTTGCCCACGGTGGGCCTGCGCATGCCGGCGCACCCGCTGACTTTGGAGCTGATTCGGGCGGCGGGCGTGCCCATCGCCGGCCCCAGCGCCAACCGCTTCACGGAACTCTCCCCCACCACGGCCGGACACGTGCCGGAATCCCTCGCCGACTATGTGCTCGACGGCGGCCCCGCGCGCGTAGGGATCGAATCCACGGTGCTTTCCCTGGCCGGCGCGGCGGTGCTGCTGCGTCCCGGGGTGATTCCGTTGCCTGAGATTGAAGCGCTGATTGGCCCGGTTGAAACGGCTGCCGCGCCAGCGCCCAGCGCGCACGCCTCTCCCGGCATGCACCCGCGCCACTACTGCCCCGCGACGCCTTTCTACCTGCTCAACCCCGGCGAGCGTCCGCCCGAAGGCCGGGGCGCGTGGCTGCGCATCGGCCAGGAGATGCCGCCGAACCCCCTCGAGTACGCCGCTGTTCTATATGACACGCTGCACCGCCTGGACGCCCAGCGCCTGGATTGGATTGCCGTCCAGCGTCCGCCCGAAACCCCCGAATGGGCCGGCGTGCTCGACCGCCTGCGGCGGGCGGCGGGGTAAGTAACAGCCGCAGTGGTATTCTGCGAAGTTCAGGAAGTTGCCGCCATCGCCCGCCTTGGCTCGAAGGTATATCCGAATCCCCGCACCGAGTGGATCAGGATGGGGCTGGCGGGGTCGCGTTCCACTTTTTGCCGCAGGCGCAGAACGTAGACGTCCACAGCGCGATCGGTGATGGCGCGGTCCTGGCCCCACGCGGCGTTGAGCAATTGCTCGCGGCTGAAGACCACCCCCGGACGGCTCATCAAGAACTCCAGCAGGCGGAATTCCGTGGCGGTGAGCGAGAGCGGCGCGCCCTCCAATCGAACCTGCCGGCTGGAGGGATCGAGTTCCAGGCCGCCAGCTTCCAGCACCCGCGCGGGGGTGGCCTGGGACCCCGGTGCGCCCCGGAGTTGCAGCTTGATGCGCGCGATCAGCTCGCGCACGAAGAACGGCTTCACCACATAGTCGTTGGCGCCCAGTTCCAGGCCGACGATGCGGTCCGTTTCGGAAGCGCGCGCGGTCAGAAAGATGACGGGGGTGGAGGCCAGCTCCGGATCCTTGCGGATGCCTTTGCAGAGGTCGAGACCGTCGGAGTCCGGCAGCATGATATCCAGCAGGATCAGGTCGGGCCGCACCTGCCGGCACAGTTCCAGCGCTCCCTTTCCCGTCTGCAACCCGGTCAGGGAAAAGCCCTCCTTCTCGAGGTTGTACTTCAACAGCGAGAAGAGGTCGGTGTCGTCTTCGATCAGCAGGATCTTCTTCATGGTGTTCGATACTCCACGCCCGGTCCGGGCGAGGCGTGCCTCGCCCCTACAACGAACGCTCTGTAGGGGCCGGACATGTCCGGCCCGGTTGCCGCAAGCCCTCAACCTACCAGCGGGTGTGTTACGGAATGGTTAAGAGGCGGTGAATTCGGGATTAAGCTGCTCTCTCGCGGCCGCCGTCTCGTCCACCGGGAGTGTGAAATAGAACGTAGAGCCCTGGTTGACGCAGCTCTCTACGCGCGTAGTTCCGTGGAGCGCCGCCACAAGGTGCTTGACGATGGAAAGGCCCAGGCCCGTGCCGCCCAGTTCCCGCGAGCGGGCCTTATCGACGCGGTAGAAGCGCTCGAAAAGGCGCGGCAGGTCTTCGGCGGGAATTCCAATTCCCGTGTCGCGGACGTATACCTCCATGTACCGGCCGGCCGGGCGCGCGCCCACCGTGATGCGCCCTCCGGAGGGTGTGTACTTGATGGCGTTGTCCAGGAGGTTGCCGAAAATCTGCGATACGGCTTCGCTGTCGCACCACGCGGTGGCATCCTCGCCCGCGTGTTCCTGCTCCAGGCGGATGTCGTTTTTCTCGGCGATGGGACGAACCTGTTCCACGGCGTCCTTCAGGAGCTTATTCACCAAGTGGCTTTCGAATTCGAATTTCTGACGCTTCTGTTCGATGCGCGAAAGCGTCAGCAGGTCTTCGGTGAGGCGCGCCAGGCGCTCGGCATTGTGGCGGATGATCCCCAGAAACCGCAGGTTGTGATCAGGATCGTCGAGCGCGCCATCCATGAGAGTTTCCGTGTAGCCCTGGATGGAGGCCAGGGGCGTGCGCAACTCGTGTGACACGTTGATCACGAAGTCCTTGCGCATGCGCTCCACCTTCTCCAGCTCGGCGTGCTCGCGCTGGAGCTGCGCCACGGTCTGCTGGAGGTTCTCGGCGGTGTCGTTCAAGGTCTTGGCGAGCTGTCCGAACTCGCTCGAATCGGTGTGCGCCAGGCGCGCGCGGAAGTTGCCTCGCGCCAGCTCGCCGGCATGCGACATGATGGCGGCCAGGCGCCGCGAGATGAACCGCGCCAGCACCGCCGCAATGGCAATCGCCGGAAGAAACGCCAGCGCCGTGCTGGCCAGGATCTTGCCGCGAATCCGGTTGACCTGCCGGTTGATTTCCGAAAGCGGCACGGCAATGCGGATGGCGCCGCCCAGTGAGGGGGCCGGCGCCGCCACATACAGGAACGGCACGCCGATAGTGGCGCTGCGACGGATGCTCGAGCCCACTTCGCCGCGGAACGCCTGGACCAGCTCGGGGCGCGTCCGGTGATTCTCCATTTCCGCGGCGTTGGCTCCGGAGTCTACCAGCACCTTGCCGTCCAAGCGCACCACGGTAATGCGACCCCCGGCCGCCCGCGCCATCGCACGCGCGCCCTCTTCATCCAGCTTGGCCGCATCGGGCAAGGAGAGCGCCAACATCCGTCCCTTGTCCGCCAGTTGCTGCCTTAGGTTCTGGATGTAAGTGTCCTGGGCCACCTGCGTGGCGAAGTAATCCACCGTTACCAGCGCCAGCAGGAGCAGGCAGAAGACGCCCACGATCAGCTTGAGAAAAATCCTGCCGGTCAAGCGGATTCCTCGAAGCGGTAGCCGAAGCCCCGGACCGTGGTGAGGTAGCGCGGGCTGTCCGGCTGCTGTTCGATCTGTTCGCGCAACCGGCGCACGTGAACGTCCACCGTGCGCGGAGTGACGTAGCACTGTTCGCCCCATACCGCTTCCAGAAGCTGGCCGCGGCTGTAGGCGCGGCCCGGATGCGTCAGGAAGAACTCCAGCAGGTTGAACTCGGTGGAGGTGAGGGAAAGCTCGCGGGCCGCGAGGAAAACGCGGCGCGCCGTCCGGTCGAGCCGGAAGGGGCCGATTTCCACCGCCCCCGGCTCGGCATCCATCTCTTCCCGCCGCAGATGCGCCTTCACGCGCGCAATCAGCTCACGCGGGCTGAAGGGCTTGGTCATGTAATCGTCGCCGCCGATCTCCAGACCGAGCACGCGGTCCACTTCGTCCGACCTGGCTGTGAGGAACAGCACAGGCGTCCGCGCCAGCGCCGGCGACTGGCGTATCTGGCGGCAGAGCTCGAAGCCGTCCACCTCCGGCAGCATCACATCCAGCAGAATCAGGTCCGGCCTGGAGCGCTCCAGAGCCTTCAGGGTGCCCTTGGCGCCGCCCAGAACTTGCGCTTCGTAGCCGTGGCGGCTCAGATTGTAGTCGATGAGCGAGGCCAGTTCGGCCTCGTCCTCCACGATGGCGATTCGCTTCGGCATGCCTCAGAGTGTGGGTTTCGGTACTGCTACGGTACTTTCCATTGTAGCGTTCCGGCCCCAACAATTTGTTATCCTAATGATTTGTAGGGGTGCGCCATTTCGCGTAGATACTTGCTGTACGGTTGTCTGTTGTTAATGGTGCGCGCCACGGCTTCGAGCGCCTGCCGTGATTGCGCCCAGCCGGGATTCGGAGGTCCTGGCGAAAACCGCTTCACCGCGTACGATCCGATTTGCCGCGGCGAGGCCTGCCGCGACCCAGGTTACCCGCAGGTTTTCGTCAACGCTTCCGACCTCACGCTCTTCATCCGGGTTACCGATCTGGCGTTTGGGGGCCCGCCGCCCGCATTCTCGTTGGAGCGCTCCTACAACCTGGGCGACACCCACTCGGGACCGTTCGGCGCGGGCTGGTCCTTCAGTCTTGGAGACAGCCTCACTACGGATCCTACAGACGACAGCGTGGTGCTGCGGCGCGGCTCGGGGCGCATCGACCGGTTCGGGCCCCCGGAGCCCTCCGCGTCATCCAGCGCGTACTTCGCGGTGACCGCCACCGCCGACACGCTGGCACAGTCGAGTGACGGCACGTACACCCTGCGCAGCCCGGCCTCGACCACCACGCGGGTCTTCAGCCGCGATGGGCGGCTGCTGGCGATCCAGGCCTCCGGCGTAGCGCGCGTTTCGCTGGATTACGATTCCTCCAGCCGGCTGACGGTTGCTCATTATCGCGGGGAGTCGCTCAAGTTCTCCTACGACGGCGGCGGCCACGTCACCTCGATCTCCGATTCCGCGGGGCGGTCCGTGAGTTATTCCTATACCGCCGACGGGCGCCTCGTGCAACAGACCAACGCCGATGGACAGACGGTGGCGTATCAATATGACGGTTCCGGAAATCCGATTTCCATCGGTTACGGCGGCGGCACGGTTGCCATCGCATACTACAGCGATCCTCCGTACACCTCCGTGGCCACCGTCACCACGCCCGACGGCGCCGTGCGCCGGTACGGCGTTCCCAACGATCCGACCCAGACGCAGGTTACGGACGGCAATGGCAACGCCACCCTTTACGTTTCCAGCGCGGCCGGACTTCTGCTTTCCGCGACGGACGCAGCCGGCAACACCGTCTCTTACGCTTACGACACCGCTGGCCGGCGCGTCCGCACGGTCAACGGCAACGGCGCCACCGCCAGCTTCACTTACGATGCCAACGGCAACCTGACTGGCATCACCGATGGCGCGGGGAATCGCTGGTCCGCCGACTACACCGCCGCCGGCCCGGCCCACATCACCGACCCCAACGGCCACATCTGGGCGCTGAAGTACGACTCCTCCGGAAACCTGGTGGGCGTGACCAACCCCGCTGGCGGCGCGGTCTCCGCCGTCCGCTCGGCCTCCGGCGAGATTACCAGCATCACGGATGCGCGCGGCAACAAGACCAGCTATCAGTATGACGGCAATGGCCTGCTCACCACGTTCATCGACGCCCTCAACGGGACATGGACCTATCAATATGACGGCGCGGCGCGGGCCGTGGCCGGCACCGATCCCGGCGGCTCCGTGCTCCAAGCCGCTTACAGCGCTGGCAACCGCATCACCGGGCTTACCGCGGGCAACGTGCAGGTGGCATTTGACTTCTCCGGCATTCAGCGCGACGGCCTCAACCGGCTGGTGAACTACACCGATTCTTTCGGCAGCCAGATCGCTTACACCTATGACGCCGCCGGCCAATTGACCGGCATGACGCTGCCCGGAGGGAACACCGTCACCTACCAGTACGATCACGCACACCGGCTGAGCAAGGTCTCGGACTGGTTGGGTAACTTCGCGCTCTACAGTTACGATGCCGCCGGGTGGCCGCTAAGCGTCACCGTCTCCGGCGGGCCGATCACCGTCTATCAGTACGACGCCGCACACAATCTACGCGCCATCATCAGCACGGGGCCGGACGGTTCGCCGGTAGCGGGCTACCGCTACACCCTCGACAACAATGGCAACCGCGCCGCGGCGAGCGCGCTGGAGCCTTTCAGCGCGGCGGTTTCGTTCCCGGCTTACTCGCTCGGCTACAATGCCGCCAACCATCCGGTCACGCGCAGCGACGGCCAGAGCTACCTGTACGATGCGCGCGGCAACCTCGCCGCCATTCAGGGATCGCGCAACGTTGCGCTCGGCTATGACGCTTTGGGCCGCTTGCAGAGCTTCAACGCCGACAGTTCGACGACCTACGGCTACGATTCCACCGGCCTCCGCGTAGTGCGCACGGTCAATGGAACGGCCCGGCTCTTCCTCAACGACCTGTCCGGCTCGCGGCCGCGCGTGGTGATGGAGATGGACGGCTCGTACACGCCCATCGCCTGGTACGTCTACGGCTTGGGGCTTCTGTGGAAGATAGCCGCCGACAGCTCGACGTATTTCTATCACTTCGATGGCGACGCCAACGTGGTGGCGCTTTCGACTCTCACCGGCGGCGTGGTGAACCAGTACCGTTACGATCCCACGGGCCGCCTGATTGCCTCCAATGAAATGGTGGAGAACATGTTCCGCGCGCGCGGAGAAGCCGGCTGGATGGACGACGGCAACGGCCTGGTCTTCACCGGGAGCGCGTACCAGTTTCCGGAATTGCGCCTGACGCTGCCCGCGGCGGCCGACCCATCGCCGCCCGTCCCGGACCTGTCGCCGCAATTTCCGGGCGCGGGGGCCTGCTTCCTCCAAGGCGTCTCGAGCTGCCTGTTCGCCACCGGCGGGAGGGACCGATGATGCGCCGGGCCGCCCTGGTGTTGTGGGCCGCGATGGCGATCAGCCAGGCCGCGTTTGCACAGACTCCGGTGTTGGCTCCCGGCGTCGGCATGCAGGGGCATATCGATCAGCAATCCCAAGCCCTCTTTAATTTCTATGCCAGCCCCCGTGATGGCGTTCTCATCCGCCTGCTGACGCTCAGTGGCGACGGCTCGCTGCAGTTTGCGGTGACGTGGAATGAGACCGGTCAGGGCTTCTTCCCCGTGCGCATCAACCGCCGTTCCTACTCGGTTCCCAACACCATCCAGGGCTTACCGCCCGTCTCGACCCCCGGCCCGGCTGCGATGGGTACTATCACATACGGTGGAGAGTACGATCTTCCCGGCGATAGCCAAGGCCTGTACCAGATCACCGTTTACAGCCAAAACGGGGCGGCGGGGGATTTCCTGCTGGTCTATACCAGCCTGACGGGGCAGGGAGTGTGCCCGTCGTCGAATCCGTCCTGCGCCGTTGCCCCTACCGGCAGTGCGTACCAGCTTAATTGCGGCGTTCCGGCGGTGAACCAGAAGATAGTCTCATCGCCGCCAGTCAGTCCGTGGCTGCAACTCAACAATTACCAGTTTCAAGCCGCCCCCGGCAATCTTCTCAGTGTGCGGGTGGCCAAGTACGCCAGCCCGACGTTGTCTCTCGCACCGAATTTCAACCTCGGCATGATTGCCTACGCCTCGTCGGGAAAGATACTCTATCTCAATAGCGCCACCAGCCAGTTCGCCGCGCTGCAAACCGGCTCGGGCGTGGCGGCGAGACTGGACCTCCCGGCGCCCCTCCCCGACGGGATCATCAACATCATCGTTTTCGACCTGGCCAGCCAGACCGGCAATTACGGGATTTCCGTGTCCACGCTCAACCGGCCGTGCGGCAACAAGTCTCTGAGCTGCGGCTCCGTGATTCAAGGGACGCTCGCGAGTCCGCTCACCATCGATTCGTACCAGGCTTCGGTATCCTCCGGCGCCATGATTTCGATTCGCACCGCGAGCACCGATGCCACTAGCTCCCTCGTGCCGCTCCTGGAAGTGTACGATCCCCAAGGGAATCCCGTGCCCTCGGCCCAGGCGGTCACCGCCGCCACATTCAAGGCCAGCGCGCAGGGCAACTATACCGTTCTGGTCGAAGGCGGCCCGAATTACACGCTGACCGGCGGCTACGTCATACTCTTCGCGCGGCTCGACGTGCCCTGCAACGCAGGGGGTGCGCCGCCGCAGCCGCTCTCGTGCGCCTCGGTGGTGGACGGCTCCATCAACGTAGCGCTGCAAACGAATATGTACTCGCTGGACGCCAAGGCCAACGACGCTTTCCTGTTGCGCCTCGAACAGACCAGCCCCAACTCCGCCTTCATGCCCCGCGTGGATGTTTACGATCCGCACGGAAATCCCATTCAGTTCGCCAACACCACCTCTCTGGCGCGCCTCAACTTCACGGTTCCCGCGGACGGTTCCTATACGCTGTCGGTGACGGACAGCAGCTCCGTCGGCGGCCAGACCGGCGCATATTCGCTTTCGCTTCTTCGGCTGAACCGCCCTTGCAACGCCGGAACGCTGGGCTGCGGCGCGCTGGCAACCGGCAACTTATCGCGGTCTCTGGCATCCTCCGCGTATACCTACACCGCGGCGCCGGGCGAGTCGTTCACCCTCCGGATGTTGGACTATACCGGCGCGCTCCGGCCTGACCTCGAGGTTTACGACGCGCAGGGCAACGCCGTGGGACAGAGCACTTCCGGCAACGTCACCGGCGTGGATGTGGCGCAACCCGCGGGAGGCGTTTACACCGTGGTCGGAATGGACGCCAGCACCCGCCAGGCGGGAGGGCCTTTCGGCATCGAGCTGCTGCGGACCAAGAACGCTTGCTCGGCGGCCTCGCCGCGGGGACAGACGGTGACCGGGGTGGTCAACGGCGCGGAGCCGTTCGTCTCGTACGGCATGCAGGCCAACAGCGGGGACGCGCTTTTGGTGCGCAGCGCCTCCGTCACGCCGAGCTTCGCCGCGCAGATGGACCTCTACGACCCGAACGGCGTCTACCTCGATTCCAGCACCTTCGCGCTCTCGCGCAAGACCTTCGCAACGGGCACTTACACCGTGATTGTGGGCGCCTCCGCCCCGCTCACAACCGGCGGCTACGCGCTTTCCTGGCAGGTGTTGAACAATCCCGCCGGAACATCGGCCTTGCAGTGTGGCGGCTCCGTCACCGCGTCGCTTTCCGCCGCGAACGAGTTCCGCTATTACCTCGCCGGCGCCAATGCGGGCGATCTGATGCGGCTGGTCTTCACCAAGATCTCCGACAACTTCTCTCCGCAGATCGAGCTGTTTGATCCCACGGGCACGAGGATCGCAGGGCCGTCCGATATCAGCGTGAAGGCCAAGTCGGGCGGCGCTTACCTGGCGGTGGTGAGCCCTTCCAGCGCCAGCAGCGAGACCGGCTCGTTCACGGTGGCCTTCCAGCGGCCCAACAATCCGTGCTCGCCGGTGGCCCTGGCGTGCGGTCAATCGACGCTGCGGCAGGTCGGCATCCCCGGCCAGCTCGATACCTTCGTATTCACCGGCACTCGCGGCGGCCAGGCCGACATCAAGCTGTCGCCGCGCACGGGCGGCTACTCCCCGTACGCGGAGTTGTACGACGCCTCCGGCAACCGGCTCAACGGCCCTTCGAGCGGGCCGCTTGTCTCCGTTATCTTTTCCGACGGCGCGTACTCGCTGCTGGTCCGCGACCGCAGCGGAGTCAATGTGGGCAGCTATCGCATCAGCCTCCAGGACGATTACAACCCCTGCGCTGTCACTGACACGGAGCCGCCCGTGGTGACTCTGCTAAAGCCCACCGGCGGCGAAGTGATCGCCGGGGGGACGACTTACCGCATCCAGTGGCAGTCGGACGACAACACCGGGATTGCCAGCCACGACGTGGCGCTTTCGACGGATGGCGGGCAGACCTTCGCGACGGCGCTTGCCAGCGGCCTGGCCGCCAATGCCCAGACCTACAACTGGGCCGTGCCATCCGACATCGCGCCCAGCCGCACGGCCATGATCCGCGTCACCGCCACCGACACCGCCGGCAACGCGCAATCCGCCACCAGCGGCCCGCTTTCCCTGATCGGCTCCGGATTTACTCCCAACAGCACCGCCAGCTACACCTACGACTCGTTGAACCGGCTGACGCGAGCCGCCCTGGGCGATGGACGCACCATCACTTACACCTGGGACGCCGCCGGCAACCTGGTGCAGATCACGGTCTCCGGGCAGTAGGGGGCTTCACACCGCCGTTTCCCGCCGGCGATCGTTGGCGCGAATCAGCGCATACGCCGCCCCGGCCAGCGCCAGCGCGATCCCCACGATTGTCCACGTGTGGCGCGCCAGGAACGTTTGCGCACCCGCCCCGAGCTGGATGCCGAGGTAGGCTTCGCCGAAATAGCGGATTACGCGCGCCAGCAGAATCACCGCGAGAAACTTGCTGAATGGTGTCTTCAACGCGCCCGCCGAAACCACGAACACTTTGAGCGGCAAGGGCAGCACCGGTGTGACGGCGGGGATGAATACGGTCAGCATGCCGTAGCGATCGAACCAGTGTTCGAAGCGCTGCCGTTTGCCCGGCGGCGGCTCGCCCTTGAGGAATAGCCGGCGGCCCTGGCGCGCGGCCAGAAACAGGGTGATGCTTCCGCCGGCGGTGCCCAGCACCGCCATGCATGCGGTGAAATAGGCACGCTGCGGAGCCTTGACCGCCACCAGAATCAGCAACGCATCCATGGTCGCTGGAAGCGGGATGCCCAGCGAATCGATGAAGCCGAGCAGGAAGACGCCCCAGGGCCCGAATGCAATCAGCGCCGCAACGATTTTAGAAAGCAATCTTCTGCCTCAAACGATGCTCCGCGGCCAAGAGCCTCAGATTATATCCGCGAACGACTTCCGCAGCTTGTAGAACCACGCGTGCCCGAGCACGAATACCACCGCCGCCACCAACCACAGTTTCCACAGCGGGCCGAACGCCGGCGCCTGGTTTTCCAGGAAAATCGCGCGGTAGCCCCGCACCAGAACATAAACCGGGTTCTTGGAGAGCAGCACCATGGCCGGCGGCGGCAAAGAGGTTTCAGGATAGCAGATCGGCGTCACGAAGAACCAGATGGTCAGCACGAATCCCATCACCTGGCCGAGGTCGCGCACGAAGACTCCTAGGGCCGCCAGAAACCAGCTCACGCCCGCCGTGAACAGCACTTGGGGAATCAACAGTACCGGCAGCCACACCACCGACGGCGGCACTCCGCCACGGACCGCCAGCAAGAATACCGAGAACAGCGCCACCGCGAACAGCTCGCTCACGAGGCCGGCGGCCACCAGGTTCACCGGCAGCGTTTCCACGGCGAACACCAGCTTCTTCACAAAATTACGGTGCTCCAGCATCACGGAAGGCGAGCGGCCGGCCGCCTCGCTGAATGCCAGCCACGGCAGCATGCCCGCCAGGAAATACAGCGCGAACCCCGAGCGGCTCTGGTCCTGGCCGAAGCGCGATCGCAGCACCACTCCGAAGACGAAGAAGTACGTGAGCATGAGGAGCAACGGGTTGATGATCGTCCAGAATGCGCCGCCGAACGAGCCGCGGTAGCGCCCCAGAATGTCGCGCCGCACCATCACGCGAATCAGCCCGCGGTTCCGCCAGATGCTCAGAACCGGGTAGGTACAGGCGCGGCCCGCGGCGCGCAACGCCCGTTCGCGCCGCAGCTTGGCGCTGGTGGCCACGCGCACCCGTCCCAGGGTGACGGCGCCATCCTGGGTCGCGCCCTCCACCAGAAGGAATGGCCAGCCTTGGTCGTAATACCAGCACACGCCTTCACGCATGGGCGAAAGCGCCACCTGGTAGCGGCCGTCCTCGGCCGGCAGTTCAAAATCCAGCCGCACGCGCGCCCGTTCGTCGGGCCTTACGTCGCGCTCGGGATGCACGCGCGCGCCATCCACGATGAGGGTGCCGGTTTCCGCGTCGAAAAGGTGATAGCCGATGCCGAAGCCCTCGGACGCGCGCCAGGTCGTCTGCGAATCGTTTCGAATGTCGAACTCGGCGTGCGCCGTTCGCGTTCCCGGATCCAGTCTGACTTCCGGCGAGAGGTAGGCGGCGCTCATACGTAGAGCCACCCGGGATACCGTTCCTTCACCGCTCCCGTCTTTCGCCCTACCGCGTAAATCCCGTCTCCTCGTAGGTCCGTTTCCAGGCGGTAGCGTTCCAGCACGTGCGCCACCCAGCCGTACTCCGGGTGCGGCGTATCCAGAAATTCGCCGGTTTCCAGGCGCGTGACTTCGAACCCCGAATTCTCCAGCAGCCGGCGAATCTCGCGCGGCGTGTATTCGCGATTGTGCCGCGCGTTCACCTCGTTCGGGTCCGACGGCTGGAGGTAAGCCGGGAAGAACCCCGGATGATATCCCTGAAGAATGGCCGAGATGCCCCGCAGCCCCGCCAGGTTCGGCGTGGTCAGCACCACGTGACCGCCGGGCTTCACAATGCGGTTGATTTCGCACATCAGGTGCATCGGGTCTTCGCACAGGTGCTCGATCAGCTCGCAGCAGAGCACCGTCGAAAAATGCCCGTCGGGATATGGGAAGCGGTGCTTCTCGGCGTCGAAATGATCGACGTCGCACTCGAACGGCTCGCCTTCGGCGGATGTCGCCACGCGGTGATCCACGCGGCCTGGCTCGCCGTAGTAGCACCCGCGCACTTCGCCGTAGCCCAGCTTGGTGCGCAGCGCCGGCGTGATTTGCAGGTACGCCCCCATTTCGAGAATGCGGTCGCCGGCGCCGCCGGGAGGCGTGATCTCGAGGGTCTTGACGAGGCGGGTCTGGTGCGTCTCCAGATACCCGCGGCCCCGTTCGCTGGACTCCCATCCGCGGAGGTACTCCGGCAAGTCGGGTCCCAACGCGGGCCGCCAAGCGTCCTCCGGGGCGCCCCATAGGCCGCCCGGCGGCATTGCGGCTTCCTCGCCATACTCTCTGCCTTCCACCATCGCCTCCAGGAAGCCGGCGTACCGCCGCGCCACCGCGGCCCAGTTGCACTCGCGCGCCACGTAGTCCTTGGCCCGCGCTCCCAGCGCCTGGGCCACGTCGGGCCGCGACACCAGCAGGTTCAGGTACTCGAAGATCAGCTCCTCCTCGCCTGGCCCCACCGGCACCTTCAGACACACATCGTCCGGGAATTCCTGAAACGAGCCGACTTCCGAAACCAGCACCGCCTTGCCCAGCCCCAGCGACCGCAGCAGCGTCCCCGAACTCTCGCCCACCGTCGGATACCGGAGATTGAGCACAATGTCGCACGCCCCCAGATAGCCGGCGAAGTCTTCCATCGGCGCAAAGCCCAGCACCCGCACGCTGGCGGAAAGCCCCATCGAACCGATCATCGGTTCCAGGGGAAACTGCGGATGCGGTTCTCCCACCAGGATCATCCGGGCGTTGGGCGCCAGCCGCACCAGCCGCCGGAACGCACGCAGCGATTCCGCAATCCGCTTGTAGGGCTTCAGGAAACCGAAAACCCCCACCAGGGGAGTGCTCTCATCCAGCCCCAGCCGGTGCCGGTACGCGTTGCGGTTCGCCTCGGGCATCCACGCGCCATGCGGGATCACCGCCACTGGCCCCGTAAATCCGGCCGCGCGCATCTCCTCCCGCATGTAACGGCTGTGCACCACCAGGCCGCGGGCACTCTCCAGGATGCGCCGCGTCATGGGCACGCCTTCGTAATCCGGACCCACTTCGAGCTTGCGCACGCGCTCGGCGTACGCGCCCGCTTTCGAGCCGCCGCTGTATTCGCACTCGCGTATGTAAGCGTCCCAATCGCCCCGCTTGATGGTAAGGTCCGCAATCAGGTGGTGCAGGTTGGATTCGTGCATCACCACCACCCCCGGATGCCGCAGCGCAGTCTCGTAGACGAAGCCGTGATGGACGTTGTTTCCCAGGTGGTACAGCGCGATGTCGAACCGCGCCGGATCGAAGGCCTGGTCCGGGCCCGAAAACACCTCCAGCTCCGCCAGTCGCTTGAGGGATTCGATCAGGGCCTCGGAATAATCCGCGATCCCGCTGCGCGCCGGCGGCAGCGGGGAAAAGAACGCCACGCGCATTTCAGCGCACCAATTCCATCGAGAAAGTCCCCACGCTCAAGGGGACCCGAATGACCAGCGGCGTGCGCGCCGCGTCGCGCGCGTAGAACATCTCGAAACTGAAACTGGATTTCGGCCCCTTCACGCCAACCACCAGGTGGTCTGTTACCGTGGGTTTGTCGGCCACCGTGATGGTCTGCGCGCCGGTGTAATCCATGCGCACCGAGTAAGCCGAACCGTAGAAAACCTGCTGCGCCGGCGGCACCCGGCCCTGCCCCAGCTCGCGCCGCCCGAAGTACAGGAAGGCCAGCGCATCGCGGGCGCACGAAGGGATGCTCATCGTGCTCGTGCCGCCGCCGGCGGGATACACCGTGGTCCGCGTGGCTTCGCCCTTCTTCTGATCGAAAGAGGTCTTCTCGCGCGTCTTCTTGGCGCCGTGGCTGATGTCACGCTCCAGTTCGAGCGAACACAGGCCGTCCGTCGCCGACGACCGGATCTTGTCCGACACCGCGAACCCGGGGATCCCCGCCTCCAGTGTCATGGCCAACTCCCACACACCTCCGGTGTGGTGGGCCGTGAAGGCGGCTTCGCCCAAGCTCAGGCCGCTCGGCCAATTGACGGTGTAATGCAGAGTTTCGTCCTGAAACGGGAAGCCCCTCTGGGCGACGGCCGCCGGCGCCAGCGGCAACACCGCCGCGACGGCCAGCAGGAGATGCCGCATGTGCCTCATCGGTGAGCTATGGCCGGGGAGCCCACGCGCTCGTCCGCGGCCCTGGGCCGCTCGGCCACCTCGTGGAAAACTTCGAGCGTCCTTTGCGCGGTCTTCTGCCAACTGAAATGCGCCGCCCGCTGCAATCCCAGCCGCTCCATTCGCGCCCGCAGCTCGGAATCCAGCAGCAGATCGGCAATCCCACGCGCAAACTCGTCCACCGTGTACGGGTCGCACAGGATGGCCGCGCCGTCGGCCACTTCCGGCAGCGACGAAGTGCAGGAACACACCACCGCGCGTCCGCAGGCCATGGCTTCCAGCACGGGTAGCCCGAAACCCTCGTAAAACGACGGAAAAACAAAAAGATCGCACGCGTTATAGAGTTGCAGCAAGTCCGGGTCCGAGACGAACCCGAAGAAATGGATGCGCTCTGCCACACCCGATTCGCGCGCCGCCTGGTGAACGCGGTCAGCAAACCAGGTCTCTTTTCCGGCCAGCACCAGGTGGTGCTTGAGTTGCGGGTAGGCGCGCGCCAGCCGCGCAAAGGCCCGGATCAGCCCGATATGGTTCTTGCGCGGTTGAAGGTCGCCGACCGAAAGAATAAACGGCGCGGGAATCGAAAACCGTCCGCGCACGTTGGCGGAGGCGGCTTCCCGCGAAATCGGACGGAACTCCGAAGCCGCCGCGTCGGGCACCACCACCACCTGGTCCTCGTCCAGATCGCCGTACACCTTGAGAATCGATTTCCGCGAGAACTCGCTGCCGGTCAGAATCCTGGCCGCCCGCCGCACCGTCCGCCCCACCGTCCGCTGCAACTGCCAGGCGCGGTCGCGCGTGAAGTACTCCGGATGCTCCAGGAAGCTCACGTCGTGAACGCTCACCACCACCGGCACGGAGCAGCCCACCGGAGCGGTGTATTGCACGTGGAGCAGGTCCGGTTGGTCCTCCCGGACCTTCATGGCCAGCTCGAATCCCAGGCGCACGAAAGGATTGGCGGCGATCCGCCGGGTACGGATGTTCGAAGGTATGAATTCGTAGGCGCTGTCCGACGAGATATACGCGACGAACTCACACTCCCGGTCTTGCGCCGCAAATGCGTTCAGGAGACTCCGAACGTAGACCTCGTTTCCCGTGAGGTGGCGGCCGATGGCGTGAGCATCAACGGCAAAACGCATCAAGCTTACCAGTATAGCGGACCACAATGACCCTTGGCTGTGTCAAAAATCCAACTTCTTCCACGCGGTTTCCCAGGTAAACTCCTGTTCCAGCAACAACCTGCCCGCCATACCCAGCTTCTGCCTGAGATCCGGGCACGCCAATAGCCGCGAAACCGCCTCGGCAAACGCCGGCCCGCCATCCGCCAGCAGCAGGCTCTCGTCATCGCGCGCCCCTAGGCCCTCCGCCCCCAAAGTGGTGGAAACCACCGGCAGCCCGGCCGCCCACGCCTCCAGGATTTTCAGCCGCGTGCCGCTCCCCGCCAGCAGCGGGACTACCGCCACCTTGGCGCGCGCCAGTTCCCGGATGGCATCGTCCACAGGCCCCTGTGCCTGGATGCGCGCATCGCCGGAAGTGAACCTCCTCACCGCATCCGGGTTCTTGCCAATCAGCCGCCACACCAGCCCCGGCCAGCGTTCCCGCAGGCGCGGCCAGACCTCCCGCCGAAAGAACCGTACCGCCGAAATATTGGGATGGTACTCCATATTACCCGAGAACACGATGGCATCCTCGTCGGCGCGGGGCGGCAAAGGCGCCAGCGGGAGGGCATTTGGGTACACCCTCACGCGCGCCCCCGGCGCAATGGCGCGCGCCCGTTCCGCATCGCACTCCGACGTCGCCAGAACCTCGGAAAAACGCGGCAGCCAGGTTCGCTCCAGTTTCAGCGAGGCTCGGTGAAAGACCCGATGGGCCCACGCGGTCGCGCCGCCCTCCACCTCCGCGCATCGCTGGTGCAGGACCGACTCGATGTTATGCAGATCCAGCACCATCCGGCCGCAAATCTTGGCCATTTGCTCTCCGTACGGCGCGCACCAGAAGTGCTCCACAATGCCGATGTCGTATCGCCTGCCTTCGAGCCACTGTTCCATCTGGCGTCCGAAACCCGCAAACCGGTCCACCAGCGGCGGCACTCTGCGCGCCACCCGCAGCGCGTTCCGCATGGCGCGGGCCGCGAAGCTTCGATGGTGCAGCGGCAGATCCACCACCCACGCCTGACGCACCAGCCCCGCCGGCAACCGCCGCGCGGGATCTTCGGCGCCAGACTGGCGGAAAACCACCAGGTCCACGTCGTGCCCGAGCGCCAGGTAGTGCAGCAGCGATGCCGTCCGCCACGCTCCGCCACCCACCAGAGGGTAGGGCGCTTCAGCGGCCAGAACCAGCGCTGATGGCCGCAGTGCCGGTGATCGCGCTTCAGTCTCCAAAACGCCTCCGCGCCTGCTCGTAAACCTCGTGGGTCATTCGGGCCGTCTGCTCCCAGGAAAATTCCCGCGCGCGGGCCAGCGATCGGGCGCCCAGCTCCGCCCTCCACTCCGGCCGCGCCGCCGCTTCGCTCATGGCTCGCGCCAACTCTTCGGGACTCTCGGCGTAGACCGCCGCGTCGCCCGCTGCTTCCGCCACCGCGCGCGAGGCGATCACACAAGCGCCGCACTGCATGGCCTCCAGCACCGGCAGGCCAAAGCCTTCGTACAGCGATGGGTACACAAAAGCCAGCGCTCCCGAGTAAAGCTCCGGCAGCTTCTCATCGGGAACCTCGCCCATGATCCGCAGCCCCGGTTCGTCCGCCAGAGCGGGGAAATCCGCGCGGCGCCGCCCCGCCAGCACCAGTTCCACGGCATGATGCCGCCGCACTTCGCGCCAGGCATCCACCAGCGCCGGCAGGTTCTTGCGCGGCTCCAGCGTGCCCACGAAGAGGAAATACGGCTTCACCGGCGCCGTCGCCACCGGGCGAAACCACGGCGCCGCCGCTTCCGGCACCGCCACGATCCGGTCCGGACGCAGCCGGAACCGCTCGATGGCCTGCTTGCGCACCGCCTCGCCCGGCGTCACGATCATGGTGGCGATCCCCAAATCCAACAACACGGGCGTGCGTCTCCTCACCCGCCGCGCCGCGGGCCGCCAGCCTGCGTCCATCCACGGGGAAAGATCGTGAAGCGTGAGCACGCTGGGCCGGCTGGGAATATAAGGCACCGCGAAATCCGGGCCGTGGACCACGTCCGCGTGCAGCCGGCTCATTTCGCGCGCCATGCCCCACAGCCACCAGCGCCGCTCCATGGCATTGCGCGGGCCGCCGCCGCGCTTCAGGTTGGAAGGGCTGCCTGGCGGCATCCGGAACGGCTGATCGGAGACCAGAAAGAACTCGTCGTCCGGATAGCACCGCGCCAGCGCCAGGCTGAGTTCACCCGTATAACGGGCCAGTCCCCCGCTCGAAAGGCCCAGCGATGCGGCTTCAATCGCCACGCGCATGTATCGTTTCAGCTCGGATCTTGGTGGGGCAGGCCGTTTGGCCTGCCGCCGCGGCCGGCTTGTTCAGCGCGCCACGGTCCGGTTGCCATAGTTCTTTTCGTAATACGCTCGATACTCGCCGCTCCGCACCCGCGCCACCCACGGCGAATTCGCGGCGTACCACTCGATGGTTCGTCTCAGTCCCGTCTCGAAATCCATCTCCGGCCGCCACCCCGTTTCCCCCATCAGCTTCTCGCTCGAGAGCGCGTACCGCCGGTCGTGCCCCGGCCGGTCAGTCACGTACTCGATCAGGCTCTCCGGCTTCGCGGTCAGGTTCAGCACCTTCCGCACTACCTCCAGGTTCGGCAACGACCGGTTGCCGCCGATGTTGTAGATCTCGCCATCCCGGCCCTTCTCCAACGCCGCCAGGATCCCGCGGCAATGGTCCTCGGCGTACAGCCAGTCCCGCACCTGCATGCCATCTCCGTAAACCGGAAGCCGACGGTTCTCCATGGCATTGGCGATCATGAGCGGGATCAATTTCTCCGGAAACTGGTAAGGCCCATAATTGTTCGACGCCCTGGTGACCACCACCGGCAGCCGGTAGGTGAGGAAATACGCCCGCGCCAGCAGATCCGAGCCCGCCTTGGAAGCCGAATACGGGCTGCTCGGGTTCAGCGGAAACTCCTCGGTGGCCTCCAGCGGCGCTTCCACGCTTCCGTAGACTTCGTCCGTCGAAACGTGCACGAAGCGCGCGATGCGGCGCCTCCTGGCCGCCTCCAGCAGCGTGAATGTGCCGTGAAGATTGGTCCGGATCACCGGCTCGGGCGAGAGAATGCTCCGGTCGACATGCGATTCGGCCGCGAAGTGCGCGATCGCGTCGGGCTTCTCCTCGCTCAGGATGGAATCCACGGCCCGCTCGTCGCAGATGTCGCCATGCACGAACCGGTAGCGCTCGTTCCCATCCACCGCCGCCAGGTTCTCGAGATTGCCCGCGTAGGTCAGCTTGTCCAGATTGACGACGCGCCAATCGGTCTCGCCGATCAGCATGCGGACAAATGCCGACCCAATGAACCCCGCCCCGCCCGTAACCAGAATCCTCATAGAGTATCGACCTGCCGGAGAGACGCGAGCGCAGGGCCGCTCGGCGGTGTGTTACTTTCTCTGCGTCTCCCAATCGTAGTTGAGCGATGCATCGTTGTAAGGGATGCGCCCTTCGTCCTGCGGATTGTAGAACCGGTCCGTCAGGTACACCAGCAGCGATTCCTCGTTCCCAATCACCTTGTACCCGTGTCCGACCCCCGGCGGAATCAGCACCTGCCAGGGGCGCAGCGCCCCCAGGTACATCGTGTTGCGCAGGCCGAATGTCGGCGAGCCCAGCCGCAGGTCCGCCAGCGCTACTTGCAGCATGCCTTTCACAGGGACCCAGCAATCCGTTTGGTGCAGGTGGTAATGGAACGCTTTCACCGTTCCCGGGTAGTTCAGCGCCGCCGAAATCTGCGTGGTCTCGGCCGGAAACTCCGCCGCCAGGCCGCGGCCCAGGCGCTGCACTTCGACAAAGTACCCGCGGTCGTCCGCATAGATGGAAAATGGCTCCACCCGGACGCCCGCGATCAGCTCCGGCGAATGGATCTCGGAAATCACCGCGCCGATGCCTTTCGCGCACTCGGGAACCGCCAGTTCCAGACCACGGGCGGAAACCAGCCGGCGTCCGGTCGCCTTGGCAGCCATCTCGCCCGCCATCAGACCTGCTCCGCTCCCGCCGCCGCGGCCGCCGCCATTCCCGCCGACGTCTGCTTCCTCGCCGCCATTTGCGCCACCAGGTTCGCCGCCCGCAGCAGCGAATCGAACGTGCCCGCGTCCGTCCACCATCCTTCCAGGAACGAAAACGTCATGTTGCCTTCACTGATGTAAGCATTGTTCACGTCCGTAATCTCCAGCTCGCCGCGGTTCGAGGGCACCAGCGTCCGGATTTTCTCGAATACGGTGGGATCGTACATATAAATCCCCGTCACCGCGTAGTTCGATTTGGGGTGCTGGGGCTTCTCCTCGATGCCGGCAATCCTTCCACCCGCCACTTCGGCCACTCCGAACCGCTCCGCGTCCGGCACTTCCTTGAGCAGAATGTGCGCACCCGTGGCTTGCCTGCTAAACTGCTCCACCGCCTTCCGGATACTGCCCTCGATGATGTTATCGCCCAGGATCACGCAGATCTTCTGGCCGTCGGCGAAATGTCTCGCCAGCGCCAGGGCGTCGGCGATGCCGCCCTCGCCTTCCTGGTAGGTGTAATTGATGTGTTCCAGCCCGAACTGCTTCCCGTTCGCCAGAAGCCTCAAGAAGTCGCCCGAATTCCGGCCACCGGTCACGATCAGGATGTCCCGGATTCCCGCATCCACCAGCGTCTGGATGGGATAGTAAATCATGGGCCGGTCGTAAATAGGCAACAAATGTTTGTTGGTGATCTTGGTCAGCGGGAAGAGCCTGCTTCCCGTGCCCCCGGCGAGCACGATACCCTTCATAGGCAGTCTCCATCATACAATACCGAAACCGGAGGCCGAGAAGGTCGGGGTACGGGTGCTAGAATGCGTTCCATGCAACTCTACGACTGGAACAAGATGGAACAGGAACAGTTGAACCCGCGCGTGGCCCGGAAGGTCATCCACGGCGCCAACATGACCATCGCGCGGCTGGAGATCCAGAAAGGTGCGGTGGTCCCCGCGCACAGCCACGTGCACGAACAGGTCGCCACGGTGGAAAAGGGCGCGATGAAGTTCCTGATCGAAGGCGGGGAACAGATCGTCGGTGCCGGCCAGTCCATCGCCATCCCGCCGCACGTGCCTCACGGCGTCGAGGCGCTTGAGGACAGCGTGGTCGTCGACGTGTTTTCTCCCGCACGCGAAGATTGGATCCGCGGCGACGACGCCTATCTGCGCCGCTGAGGGAGCCGGCGCCTCCCTACACCATCAGGAATCCGCCGTTGACTTCGATGACCTGTCCCTGAATAAAGCGCGCCTGCTCGGTGCAGAGGAACACGATCACGTCCGCAATCTCTTCGGCGGTTCCCAGACGTCCCATCGGAGTTGCCGCTCGGACGCCGGCCAGCATCTGTTCGTTCGAGAAGCTGCGGTGGTAGTTGGTGTCGACCGTGCCAGGGGAAACGGCGTTGATCCGGATGCCCAGCGGCGCGAACTCTCTGGCCAGGCCTTTGGTCATCGCGGACAGCGCTGCCTTTGCGGCCGAGTAGGCGAGAGCCCCCAAGCCTCCGCCGAAGCGTGCTGCCACGGACGAGATGTTCACCACGAAACCGCTCTTCCGCTCCACCATGCCCGGCAGGACGGCCTTGGCTAGGAAGAACGCGCTGGTGAGATTCAGCGTCATCACCTGTTCCCAAAGTTCCTCGGTGAAGTCGAGCACCCGCGTGCGCCGGATCAGGGAGCCGGCGTTATTGACGAGAATGCTGATGCCCCGCCCCTCCGCGGCCTTCGCCAAGCTGCGCACGCCGTCCATGCCGCTGAGGTCGGCCTGCACCAGTTCGCCGTCCCCGCCGGCTTGCGTGAGGCGGGCGACGACAGCGCGGGCCTCCTCTTCCTGGCGGTTGTAATGCACCAGCACGTGTGCGCCTCGTGAACCGAAGGCAACGGCCGCCGCCGCGCCGATGCCGCTGCTTGCGCCGGTAACCAGGGCCGTCATTCCGTGAAAAGTATTGGTGTTTTCCATAATTCACGCCAGATCGACTTTCACCGCTTCGTGAATCCACACGCGCGGAACCGTTACGTCCAACCATCCTTCGCGGGGCTTCGACGGCAGAGCCTGCCCGGAGCGCAATAGCGAGGCCGAGCTTACGGAACGCCCCTGCGGCACTCGGATTCTCACCTTCACGTCCGCCACCGGGAGAAACTCCTCCCGGGAGCGCAGATGTTTGTTCTTGTTCCCCGTATCGGCGAGCAGGTGCAGAAGGAGCACATCGCGGGAGGCCATAAAATGCGGGGTCACGCCGGGCTGATACTCAATCTGGTAGGACCGCCGCGGCGCGAGCCAAGCTGAGACCAGGTCGTTGAAGAACGAGCGCAACCGTTTCATGCGCGTCTCCTCGTAGACGGCTTCCAGACTGGAGCCGATATAGATGACGCTCCCCTTGCCCACATTCCGCCGCACGATGGCGGGCCCCAGGCTGGCGCGGTGGCCGCGATCAATGGTTTCCGCGAGGACCTCGCCGCCATCCGCGAGGAAACGAAATACCTGCGGGTCCTGCGGAATCTCCTCGCCGGACGGCAGCTTCAGATACAGGTCGGGAATCTCGACCGGCTCCGGCTCCACAAACTCCGCGCCGAACAACTCAGCCAGGCCGTAGTTCTTTCGCACGCGGCCGTACTCGTCGGCCACGGAAGTCAGGTGCGTGGCCAGCAGCCTGCCGCCATTGCCCACCCAAGCTATCAGCATGGCGCATTGCGCATCGCTCAGACAGACCGCATTGGGCGCGTACAGCAGTTGGTAGCGCGAGAGCAGTTCGGGTGAAATCTGCCAGTCGAGGAACGGCTCGGATTCGAAACCATTTGCCTTGAGCAACTGGTAAGCGCCATGGGCGCAGTTCTCGTATGCCTTGGCGACGAAGTGCTTTCCCGCGTACCAGTCGATGGTCTGATCGCCAACCAGAATTCCAACCTGCGGCTGGCTGCGAACGCTGCGCAGCAGGGCATCATGCTTCTGCTGGAAATCGAAAATCTCTTTCACATACCGGCCGCTCTCGTAGGCAAGCGGCCCTTCCGGCTGGTAGAAGAACCGCGGCAGCCCCCAGTAGACCAACCCCACGCCCGCCGCCACGGCGGTGGCCCCGTCGAGCAGGAGTTCCTGGCTCTCCACGGGATAGCTGAACCAGCCACGCACGCGCTCGTTCTTCAGGTGTTCCCGGTTGTACTGAGTGTGCGTGCCGACATAGGTCCAAGTCACCTTGCCGGTGGACTGTCCCAATTGCATGTTGAAGAGTTTCTCTTCGGGGGTTTCGGCGGCCTCAAACATGAAGCCATCCACAAATGGAATGGCCCGATTGCGCCACTCGCGCCTGCTCAGGAGCGAGGTGTCGTTGAAGAGTACGGGCAGGTCGCGGGTCTGGCGGATCATCTCGCGGATCTCGCGCAGGAACGCAATCACGACGTCGTTCGCCATCCAGTTCGTGTATTGGACCTCATCTTCGCGGCTGACTTTTTCCTCCTGGTTGGGCACCGCTTTGCCGAACTTCTTTCGGTACGCCGCCTCGCAGTAGGCGCAGTGGCAGTAACTTCTGGCGTTTTGCATGCCCTGATACGGACCGTCGAAGTACATGACATCGACCGGATAGTCCGCCAGGACTTCGCGCGCCAGAGCCTTGATGACATCGCGCACCGGCGAATTCAGACAGCCCTCGTAATACTCGACGAATCCGTAATGCTCCGTGGTCATCGGCCGGCCGCCGGCGAACTTCTTGCTCCAGCCGGCAAAGCGAGGGTCTTTTGAAGTGACTTCCATGAACGGATGGTTCAGCGGCACGTAGGCCACCACCTTGAGGCCGGCTTTGTGGCACAGATCCACCGTCTCCCGCATCGGGTCTCCCTTGAGCTCGGGATGCACGGGGTAACCGGACCTGGTGGGGAAGTAAGCATAGTAGGAGGCCGCCGGGTAGCGCAAAGCGTCCGCGTTCAACTCCCGCGCGATCCGCACAGCCTTCACCGGCTCGTAATCCAACGACGGATAAAACGGCGGGTTGTAGGCTTCGGCAATCAGGATGCGCGTGCTGCGAATCCAGTCGTAGGCGGAGCCGGGCGCGGGGGTGCCCCCTGGGCCCGGCGGCGAGGTGCCTCGCAGTTGCGAGGCGGTCAGCAGGAAGCCGGCCGATTGCAGGAGTTCACGTCGATTGAGTTGATTCATGAGAGTGGGCGGCAGGACTGCCTTTCGATCAGCTCGACCCCCAGCGTGCGGTGCTCAGGGACTTGCTTGTTCTTGTCGCGGGCGAGCCGCAGGAGGATCTCGATGGCCGCATGTCCCATCTCATACTTGGGCTGATGAATCGTAGTCAGCGGTGGATGAATCACGCCGGCGAATTCGATATTGTCGAAACCAATCAGCGACAGGTCTTCCGGAATGCGCAATCCGCGGTCCAGAGCGGCCCGTACCGCGCCGAAGGCCATCACGTCGTTGCCCGCGAAGATCGCCGTGACATCCGGGTGTTCGTCGAGCAACTGCTTGGTCAGTTCGCAGCCGCCACTGAAGTTGAACTTGCCGCGAAGCACCACCGGCTCAAGGGGATTCTTAGCGGACTGTAGCGCGCTCATGAACCCGCGTGTGCGATCGCTCAGGTTGCCGTGCTCCCGGGGTCCCGTAAGGTGCGCAATCTTCCTGTGGCCGAGGCCGAGGAGGTACTTTGCGGCCAGGGCGCCGCCGGTCTCGTTGTCGGCGCAAACGGTGGAGAACGCCCGGTTCAAGGCAGACCGGTTGAGCAAGACGATGGGCACTCCGCATGCCGCCAACCGGGCCTGTTGTTCACGCGTGAGCACGGCAACCGAATTCATGAGGATGCCGTCCACGCGCTTTTCCAGAAGGGACGTGACGTACTGCATCTGTTTGTCGGGGTCGAGATCGCTGTTGCAAAGCACCAGGTCGCACTTTCCAGCCCGAGCGGCATCTTCGGCGCCGCGCGCCACCTCGGCGAAGAAGGGGTTTCGAATGTCGCTCAGCAAGAGAGCCAGGGAGTGGGTGCGTCCGGTGACGAGGCCGCGAGCGACGCGATTGGGGCGATAATCCAGCCGGGCGGCCACGGCGATCACGTGCTCGCGCGTCTGATCGTTTACCCCGTAGCCGTTGTTGAGGGCCCTTGAAACCGTCGAAATGTTCACGCCCGATTCGCGGGCGACGTCTTTAATCGTCACCGCCATGGAAGCACCACAAACGTTTCCGATTATCGGTGTTGTGCGCTGCGTTGTCAATACGGCCCGTGAAAGCGAATACCCCATTGACAGATATGTCGAATGACTGTATAATCGCAAACGTTTGCACCACCAGCTCGCTTTGGCGGTATCGTGCAGCCAGGAGGGTCCAGTCGGCCACTGACGAAGGAGTAGTTATGCATTTGCTGCGAAGGCTCGTTGTTTCTCTTCTGCTGGTTTCAGTAGTCGTTCTTCCATTGGCGGCGCAGGTAGATCGCGCCACACTGAACGGAACTGTCACCGATGCTTCGGGGGCTGTTGTTCCCGGGGCAAAGGTCGTGGTGGTCGCGCCGGCCACGGGCTTTCGCCGGGAAACAACGGCAGGCGCGTCCGGCGGCTACAACTTTCCCGGACTGCCGATTGGAACTTATAACGTCACCGTTTCGCACGCAGGCTTTGAAACGGTGCAACTCCAGGGGCTGACGCTTTCGGTCGGCCAGGTGCTCACCTTCGACGCGCACCTGGAAGTGGGCACCCTGACGACGGAGGTTAATGTCACGGGCACCGCCGTCGAGGTGAACCGCACCTCGGCCGAGATCGGCGGCGTGGTGGCGGCGCAACAGGTGCGGAGCATCCCGCTGAACGGCCGCAACTGGGCCGACCTGATGGCGCTGGCGCCGGGCGCGATCGACGCGGGCAGCGGCGGCGGCAGCGACCAGAGGAACATTCGTTTCTCCGGACGCGCCCTCGACGACAACAACTACACCTTCGACGGCATCGACAACAGCGGCGTCCAGGAGCAGTCCCAGAAGTCGGACACGCGCTTGGGCGTCTCCCTGGATGCGGTCGCCGAATTCCGCGTCAATTCCGCTGTTTACACCGCGGAAAGCGGCGCCGCCGGCGGCGGACAAATCAACGTTGTCTCCAAAGGGGGCACTAATACGTTTCACGGTACGGGGTTCGAGTATTACCGCAATGACAAGATGAACGCCCGTGGGCCGTTCGGCGCCGCGACCCTGCCCGCTCTATCGCAGAACCAGTTTGGCGGGAATTTCAGCGGGCCGATTGTCAAAAACAAGAGCTTCTTCTTCGCCAACTACGAGGCGTTTCGGCAGGAGACGTCGTCCACCCCGCTCGGGTATGTGCCCAGCGCGTCGTTCCGGAAGCAGGTACTGGCGGCTTCGCCGGCGCTCGGGCCGATTATCAATGCTTATCCCACCACCACCACGTATCCAACCGACACCACAACGGTCGTGTCGGTGAGCCCCGATATGGACTCGATCCGGCCGCTGCTGCACCCCACGATCCGCGAGGACAGCGGCATGTTCCGCTTCGACCAGCGGTTCAGCGACAGGACGACTATGTTCGTGCGCTACAACAACGATGACCTGCTGAAGGACACCCCGGCCGTGCTGGGAGATTTCGCAGACCTCGCCATTCGCCCCCAGAACGCGATCATAGAGTTGCTGCACATCTTCTCGCCGAGGGTCATCAACGAAACGAAATTCGGCATGAACCGCTCGGGCTACCACGCCGCTACTGTGGGAGTCACACCGGTGAGCGTCCCGGGAACCGGCTTCAGCACCGGACTCAGCTTCTCGGACCTGACCGCCAGCGCGCTGGATATAGAGATCGGCACCAGTTGGAACTACGTGGACAATCTCACCATCATACGCGGGCGTCACACCTGGAAGACGGGCGTGGAAATCCGGCGCATCTGGCTGAACAATACAGGCGAGGCGCTGCCCGTCACGACGATCACCTATGCCAGCTCGCAGAACTTCATCAACAACGTAGCGGACTCGCTCAGCGTGAACGCGGCGTTGGGCGTCGGTGGGAACCGGCGCACCTTCTGGATGGGTTTCGCGCAGGACGAATTCAAGGCGAGCGCTAATTTGAGCCTCACGTTGGGGTTACGATACGAGTATTACAGCGTGATGCACGAGGTTCTGGGACGTTCCCTGGTGGTGGACCCCGTGGGCTGCGGAGGCTTCTGCCCGGCGGGCACGCCCTATTATGCGCCCGACCGCAACAACTTCGGACCCCGTCTCGGCCTGGCGTGGTCGCCCGCGCGCTTCAGGGGAAAAACGGCCGTCCGGGTGGGGTTTGGGGTTTTCTATAGCGGAAACCAGAACGACGACTTCAGCGATCCTCATGAGAGCACGGCGGCCCGGTACTCGCTTTCCTCGGCGGTCGTGAAAAACCTCGCGTTCCCGGTCGAACCGTTCCTCGGCCAGCTTCAAGCGCTGGGGCTCAGCCCCAAGGGGGTCGATCGGCTCCGCCGCGATGGGTACTTCGAGAACTGGGACTTCGACATCCAGCAGCAGTTGCCGCGCAGCTTCGTGCTCTCGGTCGCTTATACCGGCAGCGAAGGACACGACCTGTTCAACAAAACCGTTCCCACCAACCTGATCAACCCGGCGACGGGGACACGCCCCTTGACGCAGTTCGGCCAATTCAACGTCAAGCACAACAACGCGAACAGCAATTTCAATGCGCTTGAGGTTTCGCTGAAGCGTTCGTTCACGCACGGCTTCCTGTGGCAGACGCAGTACCAATGGTCGAAAGGCATCGGCGACGCCTCGTTCGGCGCGGGCGAGAATTTACCGGTGGAAAACGTCTCGTGCCGGGCTTGCGACCGCAGCGTGACAACCTATGACGTTCGCCATAACCTCATGGCGAATGCCGTCTACCAGCTTCCGTTCGGCACCGGGCGTCGCTTCCTGCATGGCGGCGTGGCGGGCAGGCTGATCGGAGGATGGGACCTGAGCGGAACAGGCATGGCCCGGACGGGCCTCCCGGTCAACATCACGGTCAGCCGATCGGCCTCGAACATGCTCGACGGTTACAGCAGCAACCAGCGGCCGGACCTGGTGTCTGGCGCATCCATCATTCCAGCCGGCGGACAGACCATCAATGGGTGGTGGAACATTGCGGCTTTCGCGGTTCCGGCCAAGAACACCTGGGGCAACTCCGGCCGCTACCTTGGCCGGGCCCCCGGCTTCTATGAAATGAACGCGGCGCTCGAAAAGCGCTTCCCGGTTCGCGAACACTGGAACGCCAGCTTCCGCGCGGAGGCCTTCAATTTGTTGAACCACGCCATCTTGAACGCTCCGGCAGCCAGTATCTCCACGGCCTCCACCTTCGGCAGAATCACCGGCTCGAGCAACCCGCGCAAGATCCAGTTGATGTTCCGGCTGGAGTTTTGAGCGGCGAGGCGGCCGGGCGCGTCAAGGAGTCGTGACGCCATCATTGTCCAATCGCAGTTGAGTGGAGTGGTTGTGTGACTAAATGAATAACGTTGCGAGTCTCTTACTGATGCGAAGACTGCTTCTGCTTAGTATCGCCGGCGCCGCTACGCTCGCGGCCGGCCAGAAGGTCGTGGGAGGGCCGGTCGTCGTCAATGTGACGGCCAGCACCGCCACCGTGGTATGGGTCGTGGAGAGCGACCAGGCCACGCTGCGCGCCCCAGCCGGCGCGGCGGCGCGCGTTTCGCCTTCCCTGCGGGTGGAGAAGACGACGCTCGCCGGGCTGCAGCCGAACACCCGGTATGCGTACGACATGGGCGGCGCCGACGCGGTCACGGGGTCGTTCAAAACGCCGCCCAACGGCGCCGCTCCCTTTCAGTTTGTAGTCTTCGGCGATACGCGCACCCGCCACGACGTGCACCGCCGCGTCATCGCGGCAATGCTCAAACACGGGGTCCCGGACTTCGTAGTGCATACCGGCGACCTCGTGGCCAACGGGAACGAAACCTCGCTGTGGCCGGTCTTCTTCGACATTGAAAAGGATCTGCTGCGGCAGGCCGCGTTCTTCCCCGCGCTGGGCAATCACGAGCGAAACAGCCGTGACTTCTACGATTTCTTCCAGGTCACCACGCCTTACTATTCGTTCAACTGGGGCAATGCCCACTTCATCATTCTGAACAGCGATATCGGCAACGTGGCGAAGAGCAAGTTTGTGCGCGACGCGTATTGGGCGGAGCAGACGTGCTGGCTGGAGGAGGATCTGGCAGGCAGCCAGAAAGCCGATTACCGGTTCGTGGTGGCCCACCATCCGCCTATCTCCGCGGTGTCAAACCGCGCGCCGGGGAACGACTGGATGGCCGGGCTCGTGCCGCTGTTCGAGAAGTATCACCTGACGGCCGGATTTTTCGGCCACGACCACAACTACCAGCACTACCTGAAGAACGGCGTGCACTACGTGACTACCGGCGGCGGAGGCGCTCCGCTCTACGACGTGGCCAAGCCGCCCGAAGGAATCACAATAAAGGTGGTCAGCATCGAGAATTTCACCACGATTCGGGTGGATGGCAAAGTGGCGCGCCTCGAAGCCATCGCGGTGGATGGCACGAAGCTGGACGAAATCGAGTTCAAGGGCGGTGCGCAGCCATAGAGCAGGGCAGACGCGTTCACTTCTTCTTCCGGATGGCAAGATCACCGGATCGAGCACCCCGCGCAAGATCCAGCCGATGTTCCGGCTGGAGTCCTGAGCGGCGGGGCGGCGTGCCGCGTCAAGGAGTCGTGAAGCCATGATTGTCCAATTGTGGTTGATTGGAGTAGCTGCATAACTTTAGGAGCGAAAAGATGAATCTGTCCTTACTTCTTGTTCTCTTTCTTCTTTTGCAGACGCCGGCGGCGACGCAAAAGGAGCACCTGGCGGCTATCCAGCAGAGGTTGAGGCAGTTCGACCAGTCAATGACCGGCGAACTGCTGGAGCAGGCCGACAAGGATCCCGATCCGGCGGTTCGCCGCCTCATTCTCGACCGTCTCTCCCGTTTGCGCCTGCCGGCGGTGCGCGATGCGCTGGAGCGCCACGCGGCGGGCGATCCCGACGCAGGCGTCGCGCTCCTGGCGCTGGAGCGGCTGCGTATACTGCAAGCGCGGGAACTGGGCCAGCTCTTCGAGAAACGCCTGGCGCTGGCGCACTCGCAGAAAGACGAGAAGGCGCTGGAGAGGCTAACCGCCGAGCACCAGCGGTGGGTGACGTTCGCGCGCGGCGCAACGCTGCCCGCGTTCCTACAACAGGCGCCGCCGGTGTTCGAGGCCGTTCCACCGAAGCCGTCCGTGCGCGCGGTGGCGTTTGGGGACTTCGGAGAGGAAAAACCCAGTCAGCGGAAGGTAGCGGCCGCGGTGGCCGCCTACCATCGTGAAAAGCCGTTTGACCTGGGCCTGGTCCTCGGCGACAATTTCGTGCCGGATGGCGTCACCGGCCCGGCCGACCCGCGCTGGAAGCAAGGCTGGCAGGAGATCTACGATCCGCCTGGCATCCCGTTCTTTGCCGCCACCGGAAATCACGACTGGGGGTACGCGGACAGCCCGGCGGGGGAGATCCTGTTCTCGCAGAAAAGCCCGACTTGGCGCATGCCGGCGTTGTATTTCTCGTTCACCGCCGGACCGGCGCAGTTCTTCGCGCTGGCCACGCAGGCGATGTCGGAGACGCAGTTGAAGTGGCTGGACCGGGAGCTCGATCGCAGTTCCGCGCGCTGGAAGATCGTGTACGGGCACCACCCGATTTACTCGTACGGCACGCACGGCGACACGCCGGAGCTCAAACAGAGGCTGCTGCCGCTGTTGAAGAATCGCGCGAGTATTTACTTGGCCGGCCACGAACATATCGTGGAACACCTGAAGCCGGAGGGCGGCGTCCATTTCCTGGTGGCCGCTGCCGCGGGCCAGGACGCCCGGCCAGCCAAGTCCGGCCCACAGACGCTGTTCACCGATTCCTTCTACGGCTTTACGGCGCTGGAGATTGACGGGGAGCGGATTCGGGTGACGTTCGTGGACACCGAGGGCAAGGTGCGATATGAGACCGAGATCCGGAAATGAACTGACGGAGAGTGTTTGCAATCGTTTCCGATCATCCGCCCCACGCATTGCAGAACCAGGCCCTTGACGGCGAATAAAACTGGCCTTATACTCTAACAAGCGTTTGCAAGATTGGAGTTTCGCGTGGGAATCCCAGTATCAGCCCTCACTGACGTCCCGCCTCCCGCGCACCGAGATTGGCAAACCTCGGGTTCTGCCCGACTGAGCATTCCCCGGCGTTTCACGGTGATGTCCGTAGAGCGCCGGCTGCCTCTGTTTCGTGGGTTTGAAAAAGGAGTTTCGATATGATTCGCAAGCTAGCGCTTTCCGAGGTAGTTCGCTCGTGGCAAGGTGCAGCCGCCAGCGTGGCCGTTGCGTTCATGGTGCTGATGCCCTTGGCGCTGCGGGGTCAGGAAACCCGCGGGACGATTCTGGGGCGAATTACCGATCCCAGCAGCGCGGTGATTACCGGCGCGACGGTGAAGGCCACCAATACGGCAACCGGCGTGACCGTGACCACCCGCAGCAATGAGGCCGGCAATTATGTCCTGCCCTACCTGCTCACCGGCACCTACACCATCCAGTCCGAGATATCCGGCTTCAAGAAATCGGTGCGCGAAGGCATCGAGTTGCGCATCAACGACACAGTCGAGGTCAATATCGAGATGCAGGTGGGGAACGTGGCCGAGTCGGTCGAGGTGAAAGGTGAGACACCGCTTCTGGATACGGCGGGATCGTCGATGGGGCAGGTAATCGACCAGCGGCGCGTGATGGATCTGCCGTCGATGGGCGGCAACCCGATGGTGCTGGTGCTACTGACTCCAGGCGCCACCTACTTGACGGACATGGCCGTGACCAAGGCCGGGTCGTACTCGATCGGCACCAGCTCGAATTTCTCCACGGACGGAGCGGGCAAATACAACAACGAATTCACGCTCGACGGCATTTCCAATACGCAGGCCGAGAAGGGATCGCCGCGGATGGGGTTCAACCCCCCGCAGAGCGCCGTCAGTGAATTGAAGGTGCAGACGGCGTCGTTCGACGCGAGCGTGGGGCACACCATCGGGGCGCTGATCAACGTGAGCACGAAAAGCGGCACGAACCAACTGCACGGCGAAGCGCACTGGTGGATGCGGAACTCGGCTTTAGATGCGCCCAACCTGTTCCAGAACCGCTCCGGCCAGAAACCGGCGGTTTACCAGGACAACCGGTGGGGCATATCCTCGGGCGGGCCGGTGTACATCCCCAAGCTGTATCACGGCAAGAACCGCACGTTCTGGTTTTACGCATACGAAGGCAATAAGTTTGGCGTGCCGGCCTCGTTCATCAGTACGGTGCCGACGGATGCGATGCGGAAAGGAGATCTTTCGGGTCTGCTGGCCCTGGGGTCGAACTACCAGGTGTACGACCCGGGGACGACGGTGGCGGCTTCGGCAGGGAGGTTTCAGCGGCAGCCGTTTCCGAACAACGTGATTCCGGCCAGCCGGCTGGATGCGGTGGCGCTGAAGATTCTGCCGTACTGGCCCACTCCCAATCAGCCTGGGACGAAGGAGGGGCTGAATAACTATTTCCATAACGCCCCTCAGTTGGAGAACATATGGGACCACCTGGGCCGCGCGGATCACACGTTCACCGAGAATCATCGCGCGTTCATCAGCATGCATAGGGATTACTGGCACGAATACAAGGACCGGGCGTTTCCGGACAACCCCACTACCGGGTACGTTCATTACCGCCACAACGAGGGCGTATCAGTCGACGACGTTTACGTCTTTAGCCCAACATTTTTGCTCAACGTCCGCTATGGGCTGCTGTTCGGCGATTACCTGGAGCAGCGCCCCAGCCGCGGGTTCGATCTGGCATCGCTCGGGTTCTCGCCGCAACTGTTGGGGGGGATCGACAAGAGCTTGGCGACCTTCCCCAACGTGCAGGTGGGGTCACTGACGCAACTCGGTAGCTGGTCTGACGGCGATGGCGGCACCTCCACCATGACCCACGCGCTCGGTGGCACATTCACGCGCCTGTTGAGGAACCATAATTTGCGGTTCGGCGCGGACTTTCGGGTGTACCGGCAGAATCTGGGCCGCTTCCCGCTGGACGTGTCGCCACAACTGATTTTTTCGAGCACTTACACGCGCGGGCCGCTTGACAACTCCGCGGCGCCGGCGGTGGGAGGGGAACTAGCGGCGTTTCTGCTGGGGATTCCGGGCGGCGAAATGGACCACACGGCGACCTACGCGCAACAGGACAGGTATTTCGGGATCTTCCTCCAGGACGATATCAAGGTGTCGCGGAGACTCACCTTGAACGTGGGGCTGCGGTACGAGTACGAGGTGCCGGTGACCGAGCGCTTCAACCGATCGGTGGCGCATTTCGCTTTCGATCAGCCGAGCCCGATTGCGGCGCAGGCACAAGCCAACTACGCGGCGAACCCGATTCCGGAGCTGCCGCCCAGCCAGTTCAAAGTGCTTGGCGGGCTCACTTTCGCCGGCGTGAACGGGAATCCGCGCAGCTACTGGCAGCCGGACAAGCTCGACTTCCTGCCGCGCCTCGGCCTGGCCTACCAGCTTTTCCGGAAGACCACGTTGCGCGCCGGCTACGGGATCTTCTTTGACAGCGTGGGCGTGAGCAAGACGGCGGGTTTGCAGACCGGGTTCAGCCAGGGGACCCCCATCCAGGCGTCCCTCAACAACGGGTTGACCTACGTCGCCACCACGGCGAATCCGTTACCGAACGGACTGTTGGCCGCGGTGGGCGCGGCCGGAGGACTGGCGACCAACCTCGGACAGGCAGTCACGTTCTACCCCACGGTGCGCCCCAGGCCGTATGTGCAACGGTGGTCGGCTGGCGTGCAGCAAGAGTTGCCCGGACAGCTTCTGGTGGAAGCGTCGTACGTGGGGAACCGCGGGACGCGGCTGGGCCTGACGCGCCAGTTAAACAACACCCCGGCGCAATACCTGAGCCAGCTTCCGGTGCGCGATACGCCGACGATTAACTCCTTAAGCCAGGCGTTCCCAAATCCGTTCTATGGAACCAACTCCATTTACACAACAACCATGACGCGCGCGAATCTCCTGAAGCCGTACCCGCAATTCGGCAACGTTGCCGTGGAACAGCCGGTCGGGTACACGTGGTATCACTCGCTGCAAGCCAGGGCGGAGAAGCGGTTTTCGCGCGGCTACACACTCCAGTTGGCCTACACGTGGTCGAAGGTGATGCAGGCGACCGAGTTTCTCAATGTGACGGACCCGGTACCGTACCGCTCGATTTCGGACCTCGACCGGACGCATCGCCTGGTGATCACCGGGATATGGGAGCTGCCGTTCGGGCGGGGAAGGCAGTTCGGGAAAAAGCTGCCGGCGCCGGTGGAGTTTGTGGCGGGCGGCTGGCAGCTCAACGGCGCAGTGCAGCGGCAGAGCGGGCCGGCGCTGGGGTTTGGCGATGTCTGGACGCTGTTCACCGGCAATCCCAACAACGTGGTCCTGCCCAAGGACCAGCGGAGCGTCGACCGCTGGTTCAACACCGATGCCGGCTTCAATCGGAACAGCGCGCAGCAGCTTGCCAGTAACCTTCGTGCTTCGGCGCTGCGGTTCAGCGGAGTTCGCGCCGACGGACAGGCGCGCTGGGACTTTTCGGTTATCAAACACTTCCGCGTGACGGAAAAGGCCACGATGGACTTTCGCGCGGAGTGCTTGAATGCGTGGAACCATCCGAACCTGCTCACGCCTAACACCACGCCGACCAGTTCGGCGTTCGGGACCATTACGGGCCAGGATGTGCCGCGGACCTGGCAGATGTCATTGAAGCTGGGGTTCTAGTGTGGTGTCTCTGAAGTGTCTTGACCGCTTGCTTACGCGCGCGGCTCCGTAGCAGAGCCGCGACCGTGAGGGAGCGGTGAAGGAACTTCGGAAACAGGAGACTAGGAGGTACTCGTATGACTCTCTTGGCCGACCGACTCAGTCGGAGGCGTTTTGGACTGGCTGCTCTCACTGCGGCCGGCTATTCCCGCATTCTGGGTGCGAACGACCGCGTCCACGTCGGCTATATCGGCCTGGGCAACCGCGGCGACCAACTCCACGACGCGTTTCTCGAGCACGGTGACCAGGAAACCGTGGCGGTATGCGACCTGCGCGACGACTATCTCGACTTGGCCGTCAACAAGTCGCGCGCCGCGCCCAAGCGGTACAAAGAGTATCGCCAACTGCTCGACGACAGAAACGTGGATGCGGTAGCCATCGCCACGCCGGACCACTGGCACGCGCTCATGTTCGTGGACGCATGCCACGCTGGCAAAGACGTTTACGTTGAAAAGCCGCTTAGCCTGACTGTGTCCGAGGGCCGCCGCATGGTGCAGGTGGCGGCTGAGACCGGGCGTGTCACGCAGGTGGGCACCAACCGGCGTTCCTGGAAATCGTACCTCGAGGCGGCGGAATTCATCCGCTCCGGCGGGCTTGGCAGGGTCACCATGGCGCGGGCGTTTTCGATACGCAACGAGTGGCCGGTCGGCTTGGGGATGCCGGAAGGTCCGGCGCCTTCGGACTGGGAATGGGACCACTGGCTGGGACCGGCGCCCTACGTGCCATACGACCCGAACCGCCAGTATTACAACTTTCGCTGGTTCTACAACTACTCGGGCGGCCAGTTGACCAACTACGGTGTGCATTTCATCGACGCCATCCGGCTTCTCTGCGGCCTGGGGCCGCCCAAGTCGGTCACGGCCATGGGTGGGCGTTACGCAGAAATCCAGGACAACCGCGAAATCCCGGATACCATGCAGGTGATGTGGGAGTTCGACCCCACCATGCTGGTGACGTTCACGCAGTCGAACGGCAACGGGGCCTCGGGCGACGAGAAGCATTCGGAGATCGAAATCCGTGGCACCAAGGGCACTATGTATGTGCACAACTCGCGGTGGGAAGTGGCGCCGGAGGCTATCAGCGACACGCCCACGGGCTACAACCTCGGCAAGGGCTACGGCAACCCTTTGAATCGCGCCGGCGAAGCTCGTGGGTCGAGAAAGCCGCAGATTCAGGCGCGGCAGGGGGCCAGCACGGCGTCGAACAATACCGCGTCGCACACCCGCAATTTCCTGGACTGTATCAAGTCGCGCCAGAAGTGCAACGCGGACATCCTCATCGGACACCTCTCGACGTCATCGACGTTGATCGGCAACATCGCGCATAAGACGCGCAGCATGCTGGACTGGGACCCAGCGGCGGAGCGGTTCCCGAAGCATGCCGAGGCAAACCAATATTTGAGCTACCAGTACCGTGCGCCGTACAAGCTGGGGTAGCATTTCGATCGAGTTTATTGGAAATGTTTGTAACCATTGGGCCCTGTGGGAGAAAGAGGAGGCTTTGTGACGCGACGCAGTTTACTGACGGCGTTGGCCCTTTCATTGGGCATTCTTCAGGCCGCCGAGAAGGTGGTGGGCGGTCCGGTGGTGGTGAACGTGCGAGGGAAGCGGGCCACCATTGCCTGGATGGTCCAGACCTCGGATGTGAAGGTGGGCAAGGCGCCCGGCAACCTCGACATAAGCGGCCCGGTGCTGCGGGTCGAGAAGGTGACCCTCACGAACCTGGAGGCGGGAACGACCTATCACTACGACGTGCTGGGGGGCCAGCCGGAGGGCCAGGGGCGGTTCAAGACGCCGCCGGCGAGGAAGGCGGCGCACGATGCCTCGTTCCAGTTTGCGGTTTTCGGCGACTCGTGGGCGCAGACTGACGCGCACCGGCGGCTGGTCGGGTTGGTCATCAAGGCGGCCCCGGACTTCGTGGTGCACACCGGCGACTTCGTGTACGACGGCAACGTCTCCGCCTTCTGGCCGGTGTTCTTCTCCATCGAGAAGGAGTTGCTGAACAAGGTGGCCTTCTACCCGGTGATTGGCAATCACGACGGGACCAGCCCGCTGTACTACGACGTCTTCGACCAGAGTGAGAGCGTCCCCTACTACTCCTTCGACTGGGGCTCGGCGCATTTTGCCATGCTGAACAGCGTCGTCGGCCCAGGGAACGGCTACGACGCCCACACGATGAGTGAGGCGGTAGCGGCGGCCTTCTGGAGGGAGCAGTTGCAGTGGCTGGAGGCCGACCTGGCGGCGGCCCAGAAGGCTGACCTGCGCTTCGTGGTCATGCATAATCCGATAATCACGTCAGTTACCGGGCGCTCGAAGACGCCGAGTGATGGGATGGCGAACCATTTCGGGGAGAAGGGTCCCCAAATGGTGTCGATGTTCGAGAAGTACAAGGTGCAGGCGCTCATCACCGGGCACGATCAGAACTACCAGCACCACGTCAAGAACGGTGTGCAGTACATCGTCACGGGCGGCTGCGGCTGGAAGCAGTTGCCGCTGGACCCGCCCATTCCCAACGTCACCCGGAAGGCCGAGAGCGTCGATAACTTCCTCACGGTGAAGGTCGCGGGCGGCAAGGCGGTGGTCGAAGCCGTGCGGCTGGACGGCAGTCTGATCGAGCGCTTCCAGGTGCCGTAGGAGTCTTCGAACGCCCTTGCCTCAGAAGGGAGAAGGGTATATGATTTGCCTGCTCGGGTTTGTATTAGGGTCTTTTGTATCGGGATCTTGATAGGAGGTATTGCCGTATGTCTCGCAAGCTAACGCTTTCCGTTCTATTCTGCTTCGGTCTGGCCGCAATCTGCGTGGCTCAGGACCCTCGCGGCAGCCTGGTAGGTACCGCGTTGGACGCTTCTGGGGCGGTGGTCCCCGGCGTCGAAGTTCGCGCCACCAGAGTGGACACAGGTGTCACCGCCCGCGGCGTGACCAATGAAGCGGGGAAATACAACATCCCGTTTCTGATTCCCGGAACGTACCGGCTGACCGCGGCGAAGTCCGGATTCAAAACTTACTCGCAGGACAATATCGCCCTGCGGGTGGACGACACTCTCGAGGTCACGATCCGTCTTGAGGTCGGCAACATCGCCGAAGCCATCGAGGTGCATGGCGGCACGTCACTGCTCGAAACGGCCAGCAGTACCATCGGGCAGGTGATGGACGAGCGCCGCATGCTCGAGCTTCCGCAAAAGGGCGGAAATCCGCTCGAATTGGCGCGCCTTGTCCCCGGGTACATTAACCTTACGAATATTCGGACCATGAAATCTTCCTCTCCGAGTGGCACCTCGCAATCCTCCGTCGATGGCACGGGCACGAACTCAACGCTATATAACATCGACGGCACAAGCGACACGACGAACGACAGCGGCGGCGGCGCCCTCCGAGTAGCGTTCATTCCGCCGTCCAGCGCGATCGTGGAATTCAAGATGGAGTCCAGCCCGTACGATGCGAGTGCGGGGCACGTATTCGGCCCGGTGATCAACATAGTCACTAAAGGCGGCACCAACCAGTTGCATGGGTCTCTATACGATTGGGAAAAGAACGCCGCCTTCGACGCCATGAACTACTTCGACAACAAGGCGGGCATTGCCAAGCTTGCGTATCAGGATCATCGCTACGGAGCATCGGTTGCGGGGCCGGTTGTCCTGCCGCACCTGTATAACGGCCACAACAAGACGTTCTTTCTCTATTCCTGGGAACAGAACAAGTGGACCTCGCCAGCGAACACCAATCAGTTCGCCACGGTGCCGACGGCTGCGGAACGCACCGGTGATTTTTCCAAATTGCTGGCCGTCGGAAGCCAGTATCAGGTCTACAACCCGTTCACTACCCGGCCCGCCACGAGCGGAAGATACCAGCGCGATCCCTTCCCGGGCAATATCATTCCCAAGAGCCTGCTCAGCACCGTGGGCTTGAATTTGGCTGCGATGTGGCCGCTGCCGAACGAGCCGGGGACCGTGGATGGCCAGAACAATTATTTTTACCCCGATCTCCGGAAGCAAAGTTATGACTCGCACATGGGCCGGATCGATCAGGCCTTCAGTCCGAATAACCGGCTGTTCCTGCGGCTCAATCACTATACGTTCACGGTCCCGAAGAACTCGCTTGGCGTTCCGGCCACCAAGGAAATCTACACTCAGAACAACCGTGGCGCAGCCCTGGATGACGTGATCGTGCTTGGTCCGAGCTTGGTACTGAACCTCCGGTATGGGGTGGTAAGCGCCGATTATCCGCAGACCCGGGCGACGCAGGGGACGGATCTCGCGGCGCTGGGGTTCTCGCCATCGCTCACCAAGCTCATCGAGGCGAAAAAGGCCACCGTTCCGGGCATCAAAGTGGGCAGTTACGGAGCGTTTTCCTCCCTCAATGATGGCTCCACGTCGGCCATGACGCACAGTTGGTTCGCGGACTTAACCAAGCTCAAAGGGTCTCACACCTTCAGGTTTGGCGTGGACGTCCGTCTCCTCAGGACTTTCGGGAACCAATTCGGAGGCGAGGCATCCCCGAACCTGAGCTTTTCCTCCACCTATACCAAAGGGCCGCTGGACAACTCGACGGCCGCGCCGATCGGCCAGGAATTCGCGGAAATGCTGGCGGGTATTCCTGAAGGCACCATGACAACACATACCAGTTGGGCGACGCAGGACAAGTATTACGGAATCTATTTCCAGGATGATTTTAAGGTGAGCTCCAAGCTGACGCTGAACCTGGGGTTGCGCTACGAAATGGCCTGGCCCGTCACCGAACGCTACAACCGGCTGGTGGCCGGGTACGATTACGCCGACCCCAGCCCGCTGGAGGCCCAAGCCAAGGTGAATTATGCCAAAAGCCCGATTCCGGAGCTTGCGGCAGCGGCTTTCTCCGCGCGCGGAGGGCTGACCTGGGTGAATCAGAATGGGATGGGCCGGAGTCCCTACAAAGGTAACCGGGGCGAACTGTTGCCGCGGATTGGCCTGGCGTATCGAATCACTCCCAACACCGTTCTTAGGACCGGCTACGGCATCTACTTCGACACGCTTGGCGTCGATAGATTCATCCCCATCCAGACCGGCTTTTCGCTAGCCACTCCCATCCAGCCGTCGGTTGACAATGGAGTTACTTACGCCGCCACCCTTGCCAACCCCTTCCCGAACGGACTGCTGGCGCCGCTGGGCGCGGCCGGAGGACTGGCCACCAACCTCGGACAAGCGATCTCGGTCTTCGACCCGAACCAAAAGCCTCCCTATTCGCAGAGGTGGTCTTTCGGGCTGCAACGCTTCTTGCCGGGGCAGTTCCTGCTGGACGTGAGCTACGTAGGGAACCGCAGCACACATCTGGGGGTAACCCGTAATATCAACAGCACGCCCGCGCAGTATCTCAGCACTTTGCCCACGCGCGACCAGAAGACCATCGATTCCCTGACTGCGACGTTCCCGAACCCGTTTTACGGGCTGAACTCCGTCTACTCGTCCACTATGTCGCGCGCCAATCTACTGCGGCCGTACCCACAGTTTGGCGACATCTCCGTTTCACAACCGGTCGGTTACTCCTGGTATCACGCCTTGCACGTACGTGTCGAAAAGCGGCTTTCGCAGGGTTACACCCTGCAAGTCGGCTACACACATTCAAAATACATGCAGGCAACCGCGTTTATGAACCCGAGCGATCGCACTCCGTATCGGGTCATCTCCGATTCGGACAGGCCGCACGTATTAACGGTCAGCGGCGTGTGGGAGATTCCTTTCGGAAGCGGGCGCCGGTTTGGAGCGAAGGCGCCCTCACCGGTCAACTTCCTGCTGGGAGGCTGGCAGTTTGACGCCGGGGTGGTTCGCCAGGCGGGCGCGCCGCTCGGCTTCGGCAACGCCATTTTCAACGGCGATCTCCACAATATTCCACTGCCCAAGGACCAGCGCAGTGATAACCAGTGGTTTAATGTCAACGCGGGTTTCGAAAAGAACTCGAAAAATGTGTTGGCAAATAATATTCAGGCTTTTCCAATACGTTTTACCGGTATTCGCGCAGACGGGCAGGCCACCTGGAACTTCTCGCTCATTAAGAACTTTCGTATTCGGGAGCGATTCAATACGCAGTTTCGCGCCGAAGCCTATAACGCTCTGAACCATCCCAGCTTCGACGTTCCCAATACGACTCCGACGAGTACCGCTTTCGGCACAATTACCAATACGCTTTCCGAACCCAGGGGCATCCAGTTTGCGTTGAAGATCACGTTCTGAAATCGCTGTGAGGTCGGCGTGAGCCGTCGGCCTCCATCGCGAGTGGGCGTGAGGCATAGGAATCATTAATGTGATACTACAGTTCGCTCGGAAGATCACTTTTTGAGCGAGCTGAGGGAGGATGTGAATGGATTTATCCCGTCGTGATTTCACGCGCGGCGCCGGACTGGCGGCCGCGCTCAGCTACTCTCGCATACTGGGTGCTAACGATCGCGTCCGCGTCGGCTACATCGGCCTGGGCAACCGCGGCGACCAGGTGCACGACGCCTTTCTGGAGCACGGAGACCAGCAGACCGTGGCCGTCTGTGACCTGCGGGAAGACTACATGGACCTGGCGGTGAAGAAATCGCGCGCCACGCCGACCAAGTTCAAGGACTACCGCCGGCTGCTCGAGCAGAAAGACATCGACGCCGTCGTGATCGCCACCCCGGACCACTGGCACGCGCTGATGTTCATCGACGCCTGCCACGCGGGCAAGGACGTCTACGTCGAAAAGCCGCTCTCGCTGACCGTGGTAGAAGGCCGGAAGATGGTCGAGACGGCCGAGCGCACTGGGCGGGTCACACAAGTGGGCACTCACCGCCGGTCGGCAGCCTACCTCAAGGAGGCCGCCGAGTTCGTCCGTTCCGGCGGCATCGGCCGCGTGACCGTCGCCAAAGGCTGGCACTTGCAAAACGAGTGGCCGCTCGGCATCGGCAATCCACCGGACGAGAATCCCCCGAACGAAGCGGAATGGGACCAGTGGCTCGGTCCCGCCCCCAAGGTACCGTACAACAAGAACCGCACCTACTACCGGTTCCGCTGGTTCTACGATTACTCCGGCGGCCAGTTGACCAATTTCGGCGTCCACTACATGGACATGCTGCGCTGGTGCCTCGGGCAGGACGCGCCGCGGGCGGTCACCGCCCTCGGCGGCAAGTACGTCCTCAAAGACAACCGCGAGATCCCCGACACGCTCGAGGTGCTCTGGGAGTTCCCCGGTCCTACCCTGGTCGTCTTCTCGCAGTACAACGCCAACAGCGCGGGCGGTAACGTCAATACCGCCGAGATGGAGCTGCGCGGCACCGAGGGCACCATGTACCTCCACATCGGCCACTGGGAAGTTGTCCCCGAGCAGCACAGAGGTGGCGAGGTGGCCGTCAAAACGCCGCTGGACCGGGGGGGAGGCCAGGATCGGCCCAGGGGATCCTCACGAAAGCCGGCCATAGAGCCCCGCAGCGCCAAGGGCAGCCTCGACACCGCTTTTCATACGCGCAACTTCCTGGACTGCGTGAAGAGCCGCGGCAAGTGCAATGCCGACATCCTCACCGGCCACCTATCCACGTCGGCGACCCTAATCGGCAACATCGCGCTCAAGACCAAAAGCTACCTGGAGTGGGACGCGCGCGCGGAGCGCTTCACCAACAACGAGGCGGCCAACCGGTTCCTGTCCTACAAGTACCGCGCGCCGTACAAGCTGGGCTGAGCGGACGCCGTGACCAGGGGGAATTTCCTGGCTTAGGGGCTGTGAAAAACCGCGGACCGCTCCGGCCAGAAACCCGCGGTTTACCAGTCCGAGAATTCGCGGCAGATGCAGTTTGGGCTACGCCTGGAATTCTGACGGGAGACCCTCATTATCATTCGGATGACTCGCAGACACTTTCTGGCAGCTTCGGCCTCGCTGGTCCGGGCGGCGGAGAGCCCCCGTTCCCTGCTGCTCGTGACCGAGGCGGAGGCGAAGCGTATGCGCGACTTCGTCAAGACGGATCGCGCCGGACGTATCGACGGATACGCCAAAGCCGCCCTTGCGGCCGGACCGTGGAGCGTCACGTTCCAGCGGCCGCAGGGGCTGAAAGTTGACGCCGGTCCCAACCAATACGTCAGTGAAGCTCCTTACTGGTTCCCCGATCCGAACAATCCCAACGGCCCCTACATCCGGCGCGATGGCGAGCACAACGAGGCCCGCTTCACTGGTAACACCAACGACCTGCGCACAATGGCGGCGGCGGTGTTGTCGCTCGGCATGGGTGCCTTCTTCGCCGGCAAGCCGGGGTGCACGGATCATGCGAGCAAGATTCTCTCAGTCTGGTTCCTCGACCCCAAGACCTGTATGAACCCGAACCTCGAGCACGGGCAGATGATCCGCGGTATCAACACGGGCCGCGGCGCGGGCATGATCGACACCCAGTACCTGATCCACGCGGCGCAGGGCGTCGTGCTGTTGGAAATGGCCGGCGGCCTCAGGTCCGATATCTCCGCCGGGGTGCGCCGATGGTTTGCGGATTACGTGAAGTGGATGACGAGCAGTGCGCACGGGGCGTCGGAACGCAAGGCCGGCAACAACCACGCCACCTGGTGGACCACACAGGTGGCTGCGTATGCCGCGTTCACCGGGGATGCCGTGCTGCGCCGCATGGCCTGGGACCACTACCGCAATTACCTTGTCCCGACCGAGATCCAACCCGACGGCAGTTGCCCGCGCGAGGAGGAGCGCACGCGTTCTCTGCACTATTCCTCGATGAACCAGGATTCGTTTTCGCTGCTCTGCAGGCTGGCGCAACTGGACGGGGTGGATCTGTGGCACTTCCGTACCGCCAAAGGCATCGGCGTGGAGAAGGCGTTCTTCTATCTGCTCCCCTACATGCTGCGCCCGGAGACCTGGAAGAAGCAACAGATCGACGCTTACGATCCGGGCATTCACTATTTCGCGGGCTTGGGCGGGATCGGGTTACCCTCGGAGAAACTGCTTTCCGCCTACCTGGGCATCCCGCGCGAGGACACCCCGTGGGTGCAGTTCATCGATATCGCGATCCGCGGCACGCGGGGGTAAAAGAAGTTGTTCGGCAAATACTAACGCAATCATGAATCACACTACTAACCGCAGAAAGTTCATTGTCCAAGCCGCGCTCGTTGCAGCACTGGCTCTCGCATCGTGGTTCTCCTCCGCCGCCGCGGATAAGCTGCCCGTGGCCGGCAAGACGCCGGCGCGGATCATTTTGACCTGGACCGGCGACCCCACCCGGTCGCAGGCCGTGACTTGGCGGACGGACACGTCCGTAAGCAATCCTCAAGCTCAGATCGCGCCGCTGACACCCAAGCCCAAGTTCCAGGACTCGACTCTCACGGTCAAAGGCACATCCACTCCGGTAGCGCTTCCCGAGGGCAAGAGCGCCGCGCAGTACGCCGTCGAGTTTCAGGATCTGAAACCCGCCACGAAGTACGCGTACCGCGTCGGCGATGGCTCGACGTGGAGCGAGTGGAATGTGTTTCAGACCGCCAGCAGCCGCCCGGACCCCTTCCGCTTCATCTATCTCGGCGACGCTCAGAACGACATTCATTCGCTATGGTCGCGCACGATTCGCGCAGCGTTCGCGACGGCGCCCGACGCCCGCTTCATGATCCACGCCGGCGATCTTGTGGCGGATGGCTTCGACGACCGCCTCTGGGGAGAGTGGTGCGAGGCGTTGAGTTTCATCAGCGCCATGGTCCCCTCGCTCCCGGTGCCCGGCAATCATGACCTGCATCATACGCCCGGCTCGACGGAAGAGGGCGGCCCGCTGGCCACTCCGCCTTCGTGGCGCCAGCACTTCGCGCTGCCCATGAACGGCCCGGAGACCCTCCGAGGCCAGTCCTATTACATCGATTACCAGGGATCTCGTTTCATCTCGCTTGATGTGAATGCCTTCGGCGGAACCATCCAGCCCAACAGCGCCAAAGAACGGGTAGCGCAGCAGGAGGTCGCCTGGCTGGAGAAGGTGCTCCGCGATAATCCGAATCGCTGGACGGTGGTTTTCTCCCACTACCCGGTCTACCCCATCGCCAAACAACGCACCCGCTTCGTCGAGATGGAGTCCCGGCTCGTGCCGCTCTATGACAAATACCACGTGGACCTGGTGCTTCAAGGTCACGATCATGGATACGGGCGAACCCGCAAGCTGAGGGGCGGGAAAGTCGTCTCCGACCGAGAGCCAGGCACGGTCTACGCCGTATCCGTCAGTGGCCCCAAGATGTACGAACTGGCGCCTCTGGACCCGGCGCTCTTCGCCAAAACGCTGGCGGGATCCCAGCTATTCCAGATCATCAGTGTCAGCCAGGAGCGGCTCTTGTTTCAGGCCTACACCATCGATGGTTCCGTGATCGACAGTTTTGATCTGCGCAAGTGATCAGTGCGTCATCGAATACACCACGTAGTTGACGCCGATGCGGATTCCCATGCCTGAGAACCTCTGCGGATACTCCGGATTGTCCGCATGTTCCCAGGAATCGCCCAGGTCCATGTCGAAGCAGATGGCCACCATCAGGCGGCCTTTGTCGTCGTAGATCCCGCGCCAGTGCGGCACGAAGCCGTCGTACTCATAAGTCCGGCGTGAGCGAATAAACTGCGCGCCTGGCACCTGGAATCGGTCGTCCAGGTCGTAGATGGTGTGAAAGATGGGGTCCTTGCTGTCGATCTCCACGATGGGCCGGTCGGGAAACACCCGCTGCATGCTGTTGGCGAAGACCTCCCACTCTTCCGTTCCGTGGAAATCGTCGCACATGAAGAAGCCGCCGCGCAGCAGATACTCGCGCATGGCTTTGGCCTGTGCATCGGTCAGGTTCCAGTGGCCCACCTCGACGGCGTAGAGCCACGGCCAATCGTACTGGTCGCCTTCGTCTAGGTTGACGGGCTGCTCGACCGAGCGGGTGTGCACGCGCGACAAGCGCCGCAGGGCTTCCGAGAAATGGCGGTCCGACCGCGGATAATCGGTGGTCCAACTGGAGCGCCCCTGCCGCCAGTCCCACGCGGCAAACCGCCCGCCGAACCGGCCGAACCCTCCGCCGAACCCGCCGCGCCCGTGCACGCCGAACATCGGCGGATACATCAGGCGGGCGAAGGCCCACTCGGTTTTCTCCTGCCAGTCCTTGGGAATCGGGAAGTTGCTGTACTCGACGCCGGGGTATTCCCGGAATGGCCGCTGGGCGCTCAAAGCCCCCAGAAAGACCACTCCGCCGAACAATAGCCAGGCACCCTTAGGAAAACCCATCCGCTCTTGCCTTGGATAGAGGATACCACGAGCCTATTTCGCGTCCCGCCAGTTGTCCCCCACCCCCACATCCACCACCAGCGGCACTTTCAGTTGGGTTGCCCCTTCCATCTCGCGCTTCGCCAGTTTCGTGACCGCCCCCACTTCCTCCGGCGGGCACTCAAACACCAGTTCGTCGTGGACCTGTAGCAGCATCGCGCTCCGGTATCCGCCCGTTTCCAGCCCGGCGTCGATGCGCACCATCGCCAGCTTGATCAAATCCGCCGCCGTGCCTTGCAGCGGCGAGTTCACCGCTGTCCGCTCGGCGAAACCGCGCGCGTTCGGATTGTGGCTGTTGATATCGGGGATGGGCCGCTCGCGCCCGAACAGCGTGCGCGTCACCCCCGTCCGCCGCACCTCCTCGATGGTCGCGTCGATGAACCGCCGCACCCCCGCGTAGCGCGCGAAATAGTTCTTGATGTACTTCTCCGCCTCGCCGCGCGAGATCCCCAACTGCGCCGCCAGTCCGTAGGGGCTGATGCCGTAGACGATCCCGAAGTTCACCGCCTTGGCGTCGCGCCGCGCCTCCGGCGTCACCATCAGCGGCGGCACGCCCAGCACCTCCGAGGCCGTGCGCGTGTGGATGTCCTCTCCATTGCGGAATGCTTCCACCAGCAGCTCATCGTCCGACATGTGCGCCAGCAGCCGCAGCTCGATCTGCGAGTAGTCCGCCACCACCAGCTTCCACCCTTCCTTCGGCACGAAAGCCGCGCGGATCTCGCGCCCCAGCTCCGTGCGGATGGGGATGTTCTGCAGGTTGGGATTGGAAGACGAGAGCCGCCCCGTGGCCGCGCCGGTCTGGTTGAAGCTGGTGTGCAGCCGCCCCGTGCGCGCATCGATCAGCGCCGGGAGCGCATCCACGTACGTGCCCTTCAGCTTGGTGAGTTGCCGGTAGTCCAGCACCTTGCGCACGATTGCGTGGTCCGCCGCCAGCTCTTCCAGCACATCCGCCGCCGTGGAACGGGTTTTCCCTTTTCCGTACTTCACCGGCGCCGGCAGCTTCAAGTCTTCGAACAGCACTTCGCCGAGCTGCTGCGGCGAGCTGATGTTGAACGTCTTGCCGGCGATCCCATGGATCTCCGCCGTCAGCCGCGCGATCCCGCCTTCCATCAGCTCCGAGAGCCGCCGCAGCTCGCTGGTGTCGATGCGCACGCCCGCCCGTTCCATCCGCGCCAGCACCCGCGCCAGCGGCAACTCGATCTCGGCGTAGAGTTTCCGCATCCCCCGCGCCTCCACCGCCGGCTCGAGTTGTTTCCAGAGCTCCAGCGTGATATCGGCGTGCTGCTCGGGCGAAGGACCCAGTTGCACGTCCAGCCGCCGCCGTGCCTGCTCCTCCAACGCGCATCCCGAGGGGTCGGCATCCAGCAGAAAGGCGTAGAGCATGACATCGTGCTCGAATCCGCGGGCGGTCATCCCCAGGCGGTCGAGCGCCAGCAGCGCCGATTTTACGTCGCACGCCACCTTCACGGCGCCGGTGTCGGCGAGCCACGCCGCGAGGTGCGGCAGGTTCTCGGCCGTCACCGCGCGCGCCTCTCCCACCCGCCACGCCAGCCCCACGGTGTCCAGCGGCAACTCGCCTTCGGCCGATTTGGAAGGCGCCACCACCACCGCCACCGGCGCGCCGGCCGCCGCCGCGAGCCACGCCTGCAACTCGTCCGGCGACTCGATCACGCGGTAATCGCGCGCCCGGGTATCGTCGCCCGGCCCTAGCTCCTTCAAGAGACTGTGGAATTCCATTTCGTTGTAGACGGCCTTCAACAGCGCCGTGTCGGCCGGCTGCGCCTTCACGGCTTCCGGCGAGAACGGGACCGGCACGTCGGTGGCGATGGTGGCCAGCCGCTTGCTCTGGCGCACTTGTTCGGCGTGGTTCTGGAGGCTCTCGCGGTAAGCCTTCCGCTCCACCTCCGAGGCGCGCTCCAGCGCCGCTTCCGCCGATCCGAACCGCTCAATCAGGTCCTTCGCGCCCTTGTCCCCGATTCCCGGCGCGCCCGGAATGTTGTCCACCGCATCACCCTTCAGCGCCAGCAGATCGGCCACCTGCTCCGGCCGCACGCCCAGGAATTCCTTCACCTTCTCCGGGTTGTACCATTCGTCGTCTTTGGCCGGATTGAGCATCGAGACCCGCTGGGTCACGAGCTGCATCATGTCCTTATCGCTCGAAACGATCACCACCTCGAAGCCCGCCTCTTCGGCGCGCCGCGCCAGCGTGCCGATCACGTCATCGGCTTCGAATCCCGGGTATTCCAGCACCGGAATCTTCATCGCCTCCAGCACCCGCCGCACATAGGGAATCTGTTCCAGCAGATCCGGGGGCGTTTCCTTGCGGTTGGCCTTGTATTCGGCAAACTCCTGCTCCCGCAGCGTGGGCCCTTCACTCTCGAACACCGCCGCGATGTATGGCGGTTGATACTGCCTCGCCAGCTTCCGCAGCATGCTATTGAAAATGTAGACCGCCTCGGTCGAGAGCCCCGTGCTGGTCCGCATGGGAGGAGCCCCGCTCCGGGCGCGGGCGTGGTAGGCGCGAAAGATAAACCCGAACGCGTCAATCAGGAACAATCGCTGGTTGTCCACTGCGCCCATCATAACCGGGGAGCCATGCCGGTGTCAGTCCCCGGTTTGCGTTTCCGCCACAACAGCCCTGCAAACTGTCGCGTTTTAGCCACACCGTAACCCAGCCAAGTCATTGCGCATCAAATGGTTGAAGTTGGGCTTCCGAGTTGCTGTACGGATCGTAATCCATGCCGGAGATGAACCTTGCGCTTTGAGACTACGGTGCAGCGCCCCGTAGAAGCCAGTGGTGTGGGGCTGCACAGCGGCGTTCCCGTCCACATCCGCATTCTCCCCGCTCCCGTCTCCACCGGCATTGTCTTTGTCCGCACGGATCTCGAAAACTTCCCCATTCCCGCCAGTTGGCGGCACGTGGCGCGCGTCAGCTACGCCACCAGCCTGATGCGTCAGGGCGTTCTCATCTCCACCACCGAGCATCTCCTCAGCGTTTTCTACTCCATGGGGATTGACAACGTCTACGTGGAAATCGACAACCTGGAAGTTCCCATCCTCGATGGCAGCGGCCTTCCGTTCGTGCGTCTCATCCAGCAGGCCGGCATCCGGCAGTACCGCCGCCAGCGCCGCTACTTTCGCATTCGCCATCCGGTCTCGGTTGAAGATCGCGGCAAGCGCATCAGCATCCTCCCCGCCGAAAGTTTCCGCCTCACCTGCGATACCGACTATCCCTGCCCGGTGGGACGCCACTCCATCGAGCTCGAAGTCACGCCCGAGCGTTACGCTTCCGAGATCGCCTTCGCCCGGACCTTCGGCTGGAAAGCCGACGAGGACCAACTGCGCAACATGGGCCTCATCCGCGGGGCCTCGCTCGAAAACTGCGTTGGTTTCACGAGCGGCGGCGTGCTGAATCCCGAGGGCCTGCGCGCGCCCGACGAGTGCTGCCGCCATAAGGCGCTCGATTTGATCGGCGACCTCGCCCTCCTCGGCCGCCCCCTGCTGGGCCACGTGATTGCCGAGCGCGCCGGCCACGCCATGCACGTCGCCCTGGTGGCCCGCATCATGTCCGATCCCTCGCTTTATGAGATTGTCGCCTTCGACCAGCTCGCCTCCCGCGTGGCCCACGCCCTGGTGTCCTGAGCAGCTTCCTGCCCGCCTCCTGGCGATCCGGCCCTGGGACAAAGCAACTGAAACAGTACTAGCAACTGTTGAATATCACCACGGTGCAAAAACCGAAAACTGACGAAAAATTAACCGGTATCCTGTGGATTTTCGAGCCACGTTGTGTAATACTATTCACTGCTATGTTAGTCGGCAAAGGTACCCGGGTCGCATTTCGATTGACGCCACTGTGCCGTGTTCTTGGGGTGTGCCTGCTATTGACGGCGCCGTGTTTCGCCAACTTGATTGAGATCAGCTTTTCCGGAACTGTCACGACCGGTGCCAGTCCCATCTCGAACATGGGATTTGTCTATTACGGAACTGACGGGACCAATACCTTCCTGAAGGTAATGCAGATCTTCACCTCTTGCGACGCGAGCTCGATGTGCTCAGTGAGCGCCTCAGCCGAAGAGTTCTTGCCGGGCGGCTGGTCGCCCAGTCTCGATTCGGTATACTCAATTGTCGGCTTCCATGACGGCGGCCCGGGCCCGGGGGACGTTTCCGGACCTTTCTTCGATTGGACCGTGAATCAAAATCCCCTTGTTTTCATTGTGGCGAACAACTCAGCTAGCCTTGCGGGTACGGATTTCAATGCAGACTTTGGCTCAGTCACGGAGTTGGGCGTGGCCAGCGACATCTACGACGCCTTCCTCCATCTTCATTACTCCAATGTCCTGAGCCTCCTCCAGAACAACACGGGGACATTCCCTTCGGCAACCTTCAGTGGTGGATCATACTCGGTGGTTGGGACGGTTGGAACCATCTACGACTTCACCGGCGGCACGCCCAACGGCAGCGCTAATATCCAGGTGACCTATCAAGATTTGAGCGCACCCACACCCGAGCCTTCAACCGCCGGTTTGCTCGCCGGCGCTTTGGTGCTGTTGGTAGCGGCTGGGCACAAACGCCTCGCTTCGCGGGCTTGAGCTCGGCTTAAATCTCTCCCCCGGCGATCTTCGCCGATACCGCCGCCACCTCGTGCTCCATCGGCCTGTCCTGGTCCTGGAACCGCGCCAGTTGCCGCACGCTCTCGTAGACCCTCCGCGACCCGCGCCCCAGCTTCGCCGGCCCGCCTCGCAAATCCACCGCCTGCGCCGACGCCAGCAGCACCATGGCCGTCTCGTTGCGCAGGCACTCGAGCGCGTCCATCGCCGTCACCGCCGCGTGCATCCCCAGGCTCACCACGTCCTCGTTGTATTGCTCGGTGGGCAGCGAGTGGATGGAGCTCGGACCCGCCATCTGCCGCACGGCGCACGCCAGGCTGGTCACGCTCAACTGCATGCCCTTGAACCCGGAGTTCACCCCCGGCTCGGGCGTCAGGTTGGCCGGCAGCCCCTGGTTGAAGCGGTCGTCCACCAGCACCGCCATCAGTGCGTTGCCCCAGTTGGCCATCGCCGCGAAGTCGATCTTCCACGTGTCCAGCAGGCGCGCGATGTGGCCGCCGTAGAAGTTCCCGGCCTTGTACATCCTGCCGGTCTCCGGGTCGATGAGCGGGTTGTCGTTGGCCGAGTTGATTTCCCGCTCGACGACCGCGCGCCCATCCTCCAGCGCTTCCCACGCCTGGCCGAGCCCCTGCGGCGCGCAGCGCAGCGAGTAGCAGCTCTGGCCGCCGGAAGGCTGCGTGTACCCGGAACCTTCCAGCATCCCGCGCAGGTACGCGGCCACCGCGATCTGGCCGGGGTGGCCTTTCTGCTCGTGTACCCACGGCTCGAAAGGCAGGTCCGGCGATTGCATGGCTTCCACGGAAAGCGCCACCGCGCCCAGCAGCGCGCGCAGCACGCGGAACGCGTCGATCCACAGCAGCGACGCCACCGCGGTCATCACCGTGGTGCCGTTGATGAGCGCCAGCGCCTCTTTCGGCGCGAACCGGATGGGACCGAGGCCCGCCGCCTCGAGCGCCTCCACCCCCGCCAGGCGCCGGCCCTGGAATTCCGCCTCGCCCATCCCCACCAGCACCCGCGCGATGTACGCCGAGGGCATCAAATCGCCGCTCGCCCCCACCGACCCGTACCGCGGCACCACCGGCGTCACCCCGCGGTTCAGCAGCGCCGCCAGCGCATCCACCACTTCCTCCCGCACCGCCGACGCGCCCGTCGCGAACGTGGCCGCGCGCAGCAGCGTGGCCGCCCGCACCACGTCGCGCGGCAGAGGCTGCCCGGTGGCGCAGGATAGGTGCCGCACCAGGTTGTGTTGCAGCAGCTCCATTTTCTCGGGCGGAAGCGAGATCCCCACGTTCCCGCCCACCCCTGTGTTCACGCCGTAAATGCGCTCGCCGCGCGCCACCAGCTCTTCCAGCCGCTCGCGGCCCCGCGCGATGCGCGCCCGCGCCGCGCCGCCGATGCGCACTTCCACGCCTTCGCGCGCCACGCGCGCCACATCCTCAATCGAGAGCGGGGCGCCCAACTCCAGGATTTCAGCCATAAATGTAGAGTACCGTACCTGTGGCCACCACCCCTTAACTTTGGATAGCTTGACCCGCGAAACGCCTCCGGCGCTAGACTTCTGTCATGCTGGCGGCGAGCCTCTTCGAGGACCTGAGTCCGCACGCGCGAGTGGCCACCGCGGTCCTGCCGTTCGTGGCCGCCGTGCTGCTGCGGCTCATCCTGGGGAAGAACCGGCTGACGCGCGTGCTGATTTCGCTCAGCACCACCTGGTTCGCCATTAACGTGCTGATGGCCCCTTTCTCCGAGCGGATGCAGCGGGACATTCTCGACCTGCGCTCCTGGTTCCGCTAGCGGCGAGACGCGGCTCGCTCGGAATCCGGTACAATGACGTATGTAAAGGAGGCCGTATGGAACCCACTGGCATTCTGACTGCCGGTTTTGCTGGGCTGGGCTTTCAGGAGATTCTTCTGATCGCCGTGGTCGCCGTGCTGCTGTTCGGTGGTAAGAAGATCGGCGAGCTAGGGAAGGGCATGGGCGAAGGGATCAAGAACTTCAAGGAGGCCCTCAAAGGCAGCGAAGACAAGAAGGAAGAAGAGAAGGTCGAAGAGAAGAAGTAGACGGCAGCTTCGTGGAACAGCCCGCACCTTGGGCTGGGTTCATCTCGGCTTCAAAAGATCCAGCAAAGAAAAAACCCCCGCGAACCCGGTCGGGCCTCGCGGGGGTTTTACGTTGTAAGCTCCCTCGGCTACTTCTTCTTCGGTGGAACGATCGAGTCCCTGGCGGCCTTCGCCACGCGGAACTTCACCACCTTCTTGGCCGGAATCTTGATGGCTTCGCCGGTTGCCGGGTTGCGCCCCATGCGGGCCTTGCGATCCACCCTCACCAGCCGGCCGATACCCGGCAGCACGAATACGCCGTTCTTCTTCACTTCGCCGATCGCCAGGCCGGCAAGGCAATCCAGGAACCCACGTGCGGCCTTGTTATTGACTTCACAGCCTGTGGCGAGCGCTTTCACCAGTTGCGTCTGGGTCATTCTGTGATTCGCCATGATTCTCCTTTGATTCTCCCGTCGTTCTGTTTGTTTCAATCCAGCGTGGAGCAAACCGCGCGCGTTGCGCGCCCTACACCACATCACCATCGAAAACAATTCTAAGGCCGCACGTTTTATCGGACGCGCGTCCTAATCGATATCAATCATAAGGTAAGGACATGGCGATGTAAAGAGAAAAGCGCAAAAAAAGCCCGATTTTTCGCGGTTTTTTTGATTCCGGCCTGCTGGAACGCCTGTTTTACGGGCTTTCCGCAAATCCCAGGCCGGGCTTCCAGGCCAGTTCGCCCTCGGCGAAGCCCCCCGCCACCTTGTTTTTCAATACCCGGAAGCGCACCCGCCGCTCGCCGGCCGGGCCCAGCGCGATGCGCACCGCGGCGTAAAGCTTGAGCGGAGGGCCGCCCGCGCTGGTTTCGGCCTCTCCTCCGGATGGTTCCAGCCGGCCGCGCGTCTGGTTGAGAAACAGCACCGAGACGTCGCTCCTGGCCACCGCCATCGCCAGTCTTCGCAATCCGGATGCCAGCACACGGCTGTGCAGGCCGGGGCCGCTCGCTCCAATCCCGGTTTCGAGTTCCAGGCTGGGGACCAGCGCCGCGGCCGAATCGACCACCAGAAGATCCACTGCGCCGCAGATGGCCAGCCGGCGCGCGATCTCCAGCGCCTCCTCCGCTGATTCCGGCTGCACCACCGGCATCTGCTCGAGCACCACCCCGAGCTTCACGGCATATGCCGCATCGAAGGCGTGGTCGGAATCGATCCACGCCGCCATCCATCTCTTCTTCTGAACGTGGGCCGCCACCTGGAGCGCCAGGGTGGTCTTCCCGCAGGAAGGCCCGAAAAGTTCCACCAGGCAGCCCCGCGGCAACCCCCCCGCGCCGAGGGCGGCATTGAGCGCCGCGAATCCCGTGGAAAGCGCCGGACCGGCGCGGCGCCCCCCTCGTCGCCCCGGAGCAGACTCCATTTGTGAGAGCTGCAGACGAATGGCGCGCTGCCGGTCTTCTTCTCTCATCGCGGCGGGCCAGGCATCGTTCGCCTCTACCGGCGCGCCTGCGCTGGCTTGGGCGCTGGGCTGGGTGGCGCCTCCGCCGCCGCGGCCGCCGGTTCCACTTTGATCAGGCCCAGAATCTTGCGCAGTTCCGTGTCGATCGACTGCCGGATATCCGCGTTGTCCTTCAAAAACTGGCGCGCGTTCTCGCGGCCCTGGCCGATCCGCTCGCCTTTGTAGCTCAGCCACGAGCCGCTCTTCTCAATCACGTTTTGTGCCACGCCCAGGTCGATCAGGTCGCCTTCCTTGGAGATTCCCTCGCCGTAAATAATGTCGAATTCGGCCTCGCGGAAGGGCGCCGCAACCTTGTTCTTCACTACCTTGACCTTGGTGCGGTTGCCGATCACGCTGTCGCCGTCCTTGATCGCCGCGATGCGCCGGATGTCCAGCCGCACCGTCGCGTAGAATTTCAGCGCGCGCCCCCCCGTGGTGGTTTCCGGGTTGCCGAACATCACCCCGATCTTCTCGCGAATCTGGTTGATGAAGATCAGGCACGTCCGTGATCGGGAAACCACGCCGGTCAGCTTGCGCAGCGCTTGCGACATCAGCCGCGCCTGGACCCCCATGTGGCTGTCGCCCATTTCACCGTCCAGCTCGGCCTTGGGCACCAGCGCCGCCACCGAGTCCACCACCAGCACGTCAATCTGCCCCGACGCGGTCAGGTGATTGGTGATCTCCAGCGCCTGCTCCCCATAGTCGGGCTGCGAGACCAGAAGATTGTCTATGTCCACCCCGAGTTTCTTAGCGTATGCCGGGTCGAGCGCGTGCTCCACGTCGATAAAGGCGGCGATCCCACCCTTCTTCTGCGCCTCCGCGACCACCTGTAGAGCGATGGTGGTTTTGCCGGAGGATTCCGGTCCGAAGATTTCGTTCACGCGGCCGCGAGGCAAGCCGCCCACGCCCAGGGCGGCGTCCAGTGAAATCGATCCCGTCGAGATCACCGCGACCGGCACGATGGCATCCTTCGACCCGAGACGCAGGATCGAGCCTTTGCCAAACTGTTTTTCGATCTGGCTCAAGGCGAGTTCTAACGCGCGCGAGCGCTCTTTTTCGTCCATGACGACTCATTGTAACAGTGGCCTGAGGGCCGTGGCGCACGCACTCGTCCGTGCCGCGTCCCCACCCATGGGGAGGCGAGGTTCGCGGCCGGCAAAATGAGAACGTGCGCCACAACCAGGCCCAGTCAAGAGGTGCTACCCGCTGGCGTCTGCGCTGGAGGCATCTCGCCGCCCGGCAGGGCGCAGGAAACTAGCCCACGGCGTAAGCCGTGTGGTTCGGGCGCCCAACGCGCCCAGCCCTGGTAAGGGCGGAAGATCGTCTCAACACAGCCTTCAGCCACTACCCGCCAGCGGGGCGGCGGTACAATTTTTGTATGGTCGCTCGTTTTTTTGCCCTGTTTCTGTTGCCGGCGCTTCTGCTGCCGGCCGCACCCAAGAAAACCGTTGCCACGGCCCGGGGCGAAAACCAGGACCTCGTCCTCACGGTCACGCTCTATATCGATCGGACCGGCGTCCAGGGGATCGTTGGTTCCGATCTGGATGGACACTACATTGTGGCCGATGTAAAAGTGGAGCCCAAATACGGGAAGGAAGTCTCCATCGACCGGGACGATTTCCAGCTCCGCACCGATAAGGACGGCGAGAAAACCAGGCCCTTCGCCCCCAGCGAGATCGCGGGCGCCGGCGCGCTGGTGATCCACCACGCGCCCACCCAGCGCACCAGCCCCGGCGTCACACTCGGCGGCGGCTATCCCGATGGCTATCCCGGCGGCTACCCGGGCGGTTATCCCGGCGGCTATCCAGGGGGTTACCCGGGAGGCTACCCCGGGGGCGGTGTCGAGGTCGGTACCGGCGGAGGCGGCGACACGGGCGACGTCAAGGCCACCGTGCAAAACCCCGCCACGGAAAAGGAAAACCCGCTCAAGAAGGTGCTCGAAGACAAAGTGCTGCCCGAAAAGAAGACCGACCAGCCGGTCTCCGGCCTCCTCTACTTCGCCATGGAGCAGCAGAAGATGAAGGACCTGGAATTGACCTATGGCGGCCGCGAAAACCGTATCACCATGCGCTTCAAGTAGGTGTAGCGCCGGCGGTCTTTGCCGCCGGTGGTTTTGTCCGGACTGGAACAAACCGGCGGCAAGACCGCCGGTGCTACTGGCTTGAGCTAAGCTGAGATCAAATGAGAATCCTGGTCGTCGAGGACGAAAAGCGAATCGCCGACTTCCTCTGCCGTGGTTTGCAGGGCGCGGGTTATGCCGTGGATGCCGCGCCCACCGGCGCCGCCGCGCTGGAGTGCCTGCACTCCACGGACTACGATCTGGTGATCCTCGATCTCATGCTGCCGGACATGGACGGCCTCCAGGTGCTGGCCAAGATCCGCAATCGCAAAGTAGGGCCGCCGGTCCTGATTCTGAGCGCCCGCGGCGCGCTGGACGACCGCGTCAAGGGCCTCGAGCAGGGCGCCGACGACTACCTGGTGAAACCGTTTGCGTTTGTCGAGTTGCTGGCGCGGGTGCGGGCGCTGCTGCGGCGCGGCCAGCCGACACCGGAAAAGTTGCAGGTGGCCGACCTGGCGCTGGATTGCATCCGCCGCAAAGTGACGCGCGGCTCGGAAGCCATCGACCTGGCGCCCAAGGAGTTCGGCATCCTGGAATACATGATGCGGAACAAAGGCCGCCCGCTGAGCCGCACCATGATCGTGGAGCACGTCTGGGACATGGATTACGACGGCCTCACCAACATCGTGGACGTCTATATCCGCCACCTGCGTAGCAAGATCGATGACCGCTTCCAGCAGAAGCTCATCCAGACCGTGCGCGGCATCGGCTATATGATCGAAGCCCCCGACAAGCCCGCCGAGCGGACCGCGGAACCGGCTCCCGAACGGCAGGTGTGACGTGCCCCGCAAACGCGATCTGCGCCGCCTGGCCCGCGGGCTGCGCTTCCGCCTGACCGCCAGCTACGCGCTGTTTTTCGCCGTATTGCTGATCGCCGTGGCGGGGCTGTTTCGCGCGCGCCTCGCCAGTGAGCTGGACACGCAGATCCGGGATGACCTCAACCAGCAATGGGCGGCTGTGAAGGGCTACCTGCGCATCGAAAAGGACCCCGAGCTCGGCAAGTATGCCTCGAGTTGGTATTACGACGACGAGGACCCCGATGAGTCCGCCATCGTGCTCGACCTGCGGAAAATCTGCCTGGTCGCGGATGCTTATGGAAACGTGATCCCCAGCGCCAAGACCAAGGAGCCCGAAGTCTCCACGGCCTACGAGGACATCGGCGTCGATCGCCCGGCGGACATCCAGGCCATGGTGCGCGCCGCGGTGGCATCGCACACGCCCAGAACCTTCTGGACCGAGCGGCGCAATGCCAAGGGGGAACGCTTTCTGATCCGCTCCGGCATCGTGTTCAGCGAGGGTCACATGGCCCCGTACTACGTGGCGATCGGCATGCCCCTCGCGCAAAGTAACAAGATCCTGGGCCAATTCACGCTGATCTACGTGGCGGTGATTCCGGCCGCCTTGATTTTGGGCTCGCTGCTGGGCTGGTTCATGGCCGGGCGCGCCTTGACTCCGGTGCTGGCGGTGGCGCAGACGGCCCAACGCATCTCCGGCTCCAACCTCAGCCTTCGCATCCCCACGCGCCAGGCCGGCGATGAGCTCGATTACCTGGTTCTCACCTTCAACCGCATGATCGAGCGCCTGGAATCTTCCTTCCAGCAGGTGAAGCAATTTTCCGCGGACGTGTCGCACGAGCTGCGCACGCCCATCACCGGCATCCGCGGCCAGCTCGAAGTGGCGCTCTTCACCGCCAAGACCACCGAGCAGTACCGCGAGGCCATGTTCAACGCCCTTCAGGATATCGACCGCCTCTCCCAGATTGTGCGGGCATTGCTATTGCTCTCGCAGGCCGAGTCGGGCCAACTGGTTCTGCAAAAATCGCGCCTGGATCTTTGCGAAGTGGTGGAAGACCTGGTCGAGCAGTTCCAGATCCCCGCTGAAGCGGCCGGAGTTCGCCTGGCCGCCGATCTGCCCCCCGAGTGCCCCGCGCAGGTCGACCGCGTGCAGATCGAGCGCATGATCAGCAACCTGCTTTCCAACGCTATCAAGTTCACGCCCGAGGGCGGCCAGGTGCGCATGGCCCTTGTGCCTTCGCCGGAAGACATCGAAATCGTGGTGGAAGACTCCGGCTGCGGCATTCCGGCCGAACATCTGCCTCACATCTTCGACCGCTTCTACCGCGTTCCGGGCTCGGGTACGAAGTCCGGTGTCGAGCAGGGCCTGGGACTCGGCTTGAGTTTCGTGGCGTGGATCGTCAAGGCGCACGGCGGCAAAATCGAGGTCGCGAGCACGCCGGAAAAAGGAACCCGTTTCACCATCAAACTGCCCGCCGAAGGCGTCGCTTCCGACACGCTGGAGCTGGCCGGCGAGCCCGCCGCCTTCTCCTGATCCGACGTGGCGCACGCACTCGTGCGTGCCGCGTCCCCACTCCTGGGGACGCGTTTTTGCGCCCTCATTCCTCCCGCAGCGCCGACACGGGATCGATCGCGGTGGCGCGCCGCGCCGGCAGGTAACAGGCCAGCATCGCCAGGCCGGCCAGTACGAGCGGTGCCCCGACAAGCAGAAATGGATTGTTGTCGCGTTCGCCGAAGGTCCGCGCCAGCACGTCGCTGTAAGCCGAAGAGACGCGCAAGAGAGCAAACGCGCCGCTGACCCCGAGCACCGAGCCCGCCGCCACCAGCGCCGTCCCTTCTCTCAGCACCAGCCCCTGTACTTGATGGGAGCGGGCGCCGAGCGCCATGCGGATGCCGATTTCCTTGCGCCGCCTCACCACCGCGTACGCCGTGACTCCGCCCAGGCCAATCGAGGCCAGTAGCAGCGCGAAAAAGCCCAGGATCACAAAGATGGTGGATTGCCACTCGACGAACGAGTTCATCCGGTCGAGGTCCTCTTGCATGGTGCGCGCATTGAAAACCGTGAGATCGGGATGAAGCGATTCCATGCGCTCGCGCACGGCCGCCAGAGTGTCCCGCCCCGCCGTGCCGCGCACCAGGACGGTAACGCGCTGCGCCGTGTTCTTGCCGAGCCACTCACCCGTAAGGGGCAGATACACCGTGACCACCGGGTTTGGCTTCAGGAATCCGGCCCGCATATCGCGCGCAAGGCCAACCACCGTGTAGTTCAGTTCTTTCTCGCGAATGCGCCGGCCAATCGGGTCTTCGGCGCCGAACAACGCGCGCGCGGCGGTCTGGTTGAGGATGGCGGGCGTGTCCTGTTCCCGGTCGCGCCGGTCGAACTCGCGCCCGCCCACCAGAGGCACGCCGAGCGTGGCGAAGTAATTTGCCCCGATGCGCTCGCGGAGGGCCGAGTTCAGCACCTGGCCGCCCCGGCCGTCGCCGGTGGGAGCCGACACGCGGGTGGTGTCCCCGTTGGCGAACAGTGCGCCGCCGGTCAACGCCACGGCGTGAACCCCGTTGACGCGTGACAGCTCGTCGGGCAGGTTTGTAAACAGCGCCGCCGCTCGCTCCGCGGAATAGCCGTCCCGTACCGGGTCGAGTGAAACCAGGTTGAGATTGGGGATTTCGAAGCCGGTGTCCATTCGGGTAGTGCTCAGGAAGCCCAGGGCCACAAACCAGGTGACCAGCAGAAGCATCAGGGAAGCCGTCATCTGGCCGACCACGAAGAGATTGCGCAAGCCGAAGCGGCGATAGCCGCGCAGCGGCGCCTGCGCGCCCTCTTTCAGAGTGACGCCGATGTCGGTGCGCGTCGAAGATAGCGCCGGCGCCAGACCGAAGCCTATGCCCGCCGCCAGCGCAATCGCCAGCGTGACGGCGAGCACATGGAAATCGGGCTGGCAGTTGAACTCCATCGGGGTCGGCAAAGGTACTGGCAGAGACGAGAGTACGTGTGTGATCCAATAGGCCAGCACGATGCCGGTGAGCCCGCCCGCAAAAGACAGAAGCACACTTTCAGTCAGGAACTGCCGGACCAGGCGCACGCGGCTGGCGCCCACCGAAAGACGAATGGCGATTTCCCGCCTTCTTTGGCTGCCGCGAGCCAGCAGCAGACTGGCCAGGTTGGCACACACCAGCGAGAGGACCAGCGCCCACAGGACCACGTTGAAGGTGTCGACGAACGCGGTCTGCTCGGGCGTGATGTAACCAACGGTGCCGGCCGGCATCAGCCGCACCACCCGGCCTTTGCGATCGCGGTCGTGCCGGGCCCCGGTTTCCTGGTCGAGATTGCGGGTCATGGCATCGAGAGCGGCTTCCGCCGCGGGCAGCGTCACACCGTGCGCCAGCCGAAACACGACGCGAAAGATCGCGCGGTCGCTACGATGGAGCGGATCGCCGCTCAGTTCGGGAGCCGAAGAAACGCCGCACGTCACGGGCACAAACAGATCCGCCGGACTCTGCGGCCAAATACCCAGAAAGTCCTTGGGACCGATGCCCACGATGGTGGCCATCGAACCATTCAGCCGCAGCCTGCGTCCCACGGCGTGCGGGTCCGCGCCCAGGTTCGTACGCCAGAAGCGGTCGCTGACCACCACCACGGGAGGCATCCCGGGCTTCTCCGTTTCCGGCCCGAAAAGCCGTCCCGCGGCCGGCGTCACACCCAAGGTGGTGAAATACTCGGGCGAAACCAGGTGTCCGAAAAACCGTTCCGCCCGCGCGCTCTTGTCCCCGGTGAACGCCACGGCGAACGGCACCGGCCCGAGAACAGCCGTGGCCGCGGCCACCGTCTGGCGCTGGTCCCGATAGCGCTCGAAATACGGGTAGGAAGCCTGGCTCCAAATGAAGGTCGCCAGCGCCGCGGGATCGCGCACGCCGGGAGGCGGCCCTACGATGGCTTGGAATTCGCTGAGAACCGCGCAGCACATCCCAATGCCGACGCCGAGCGAAAGCACCGCCACCGCGGTAAACCCGGGCGCCTTGGCCAGCATCCGCAGAGCATAGATTACGTCCTGCCGGATCTCGGCGACATACTCGGCGGGCAACCGGACGGCGATATCGGCGAGCAGCCCCACGAGGCCGGGCAGACCGTACCGCCGCCAGGCTTCCGGAACGGCGTCTTCACCCAACCGCTCAAGGTCCTCTCCGTACAACATGCGGAACTCGTGCGGATACGCGCTCGCCAGGCGTCGGTAGAGGGACAGCCAGATGCTCAGCCGGGGGGTCATCACCAGGCCTCCTGCTTGCGCTTCCTCCGCGCCATGCGGACCATCTCTTGCAGCCGCTCGCATTCCAGTTCGAGCACGGTTCGTCCGAGCCGTGTCAGCCTGTAGTAGCGGCGGCGCGCATCATCCAGTTCCGCCACCGGCCGCTCATCCGACTCTTCAATCAGCCCGTCGCCGATCAGCCGTTTCAGGGAGCCATAAAGAGTAGCCGGCCAAATACGCACCGCTCCATTCGTCCGCTCCAGGACTTCCTGCATGATGCCGTAGCCGTGCTGCTCGGCGCCCACCAGCGAGAGCAAAATGTGGAACCAGTTATGGTGCAGAGGGAGGAAGTCTCCGGCGCCTCTTTTGGTCATGGCTCATATATATATGGCACCATATATATTCTGGTGTCAAGCCCGCCAACGCCTCAGTATTCGATTTCCACGAGCTTGTTGAGGAAGCCCACCAGATACTTCCAGACCAGGTAATAACCAACCGCCGCCAGGGCGACCCCGAACGGAAAGAAAGCGACCGCGAACGGCGGAACGTCAAAGCCGAACATCCGCGTGGTCGCAAACGCGAGCGGTCCCACGAACAAGGGAACCACCGCGCCGTGCAGACCGATGGGGATGTTCCGGTGGCGCCGTAACACCACGTAAAGCATGTTCCAGAGGCCCCAAAGAGGCGGGACCAACGCCATGGGGAATACCAGGCCGCGCTCGATTGGGAGGGGGAAATGGTAACCGAAACGCACGACACAAAAGCAGGCGAAGATGAACACCAGGAGCACGGTTGGCACGGTGACGCCAGCCATGTAAGCGCGAAGATAAACGTGCCTAGACACACGGACTCTCCTTTCAGAACTGATAAAGCACGGCCGGGATGGCCGCCGGAAACAAAATGAAACACAAGAGGATGGCAGCCGCCAGCACCCAATCCCACCAGGGCAGGCGATGGGCGGGACTGTCGAGCCGCTCCAGCATCCGGGGCCACAGGTCCCGTTTCAACTCGGCATCGGCCACCGGGCCGATGGCGCGCTTCAGCAGCTCAGGTACTCGTTCGTCGAATTCATTCATGGCTCGACTCCCGCACGTTGCAGATTCCTGCGCAGCAGGCGGACGGCGCGAAAAACGCGCGACTTGACGGTGCCGATGGAGATACCCAGCGCCTCGGCGATATCGGCGTAGGGTGTCTCCTCGACCATGGCCAGGGTTGCGGCTGCCCGAAGCTTGACGGGCAACCTGCCGAAGGCGGCCACGACCTTCTCGCGCAGATCGGCGGCCAGGGCGGGGTCGGGTGGCAAGCACCGGAGACACGGCGGCGGGCAGTCCTCCGCGAGCCTGGTCTCACCGCGCCGCGTGCTCAGGTGCTCCAGCGCCAGGTTGGTCGCAACCCGCCGCGCCCAGGGACCGAAACTGCGCCGCGGATCGAATCGCGAGCGCGCCCGGTAGATCCGCCAGAAGGTCTCCACGGTCAAGTCCTCCGCCGCGCCAGGGTCGCGCACCATGCGGACGATCCAGCCGTAGACCTCCCCTTGGTATTGACGGAACAGCGCCTCAAAAGCTTCCGAATCGCCCCGCGCGAACTGTTCCAGCAGTTCCACATCCGCTCCTGCTGCTAACCTTACCGCCGCAACACGCGCGAGGTTTCATTTATTGCGGGAAGCTTTCAGCTTTCAGCTATCAGCTTTCAAGCTTCACCGGCTCGGCTGATTGCTGAACGCTGAGAGCTTACTTCGGCATCTCCACAACCTTCGGCTGCAATCCCGCCTTCGCCAGCACGGCATACACCACGAAGCCCGTGACGAAGCTGTAAAGCACCGCCGGCTCCACGTAGGTCTTCACGTCCGCCGGTAACGGCAGGAACGGCAGAATCCCCACCACGAACCCCACCGCCCAGGCGACATACCCGGCAAAATTGATGCCCGCGCGCGGCCCGGCCCAGCGCTTGCCGGAGAGCAGGTAATCCGCCGCCATGGCGCCGCAGATGGGTCCGAAAGAAGCGCCCACAATGGTGAAGAAGGAAATCAGGTTGGCGGCCACGCCCGTCACCGCCAGCACGATCCCCATGGCCGCTCCCGCCATGGTGGATGCCACCCGCGGAACCCCCGGGATCATGGTCGAGAAACTGTTGCCCGCGATGAACGCGCAAAAGCACGTCGGCGGAATGGAGGCGATGGCGAACAGGAAGAACATCGCCGAGGCCACCGGCCCGCCAATGGCCTGAATCACGTTGTCGTAGTCGAACCCCGCCAGGCTGGAATGCGCGCCATGCGCGCCGGCCACCGATAGCAGCGGCAGCCCGCCCGCCACCAGCACCGCCAGGGCGATGCCCACTAGCCCTCCCCGTCTGACGTCTGATGCGTTCCGCGCATTCATTCCAAAATCCGCGCCCGCCGCGCCCGCCGTGGCAAAGAAGCCGATCACGATCGCCAGCACCGCCGTGAACGCCACATACGGGTTGTCCTGTCCCGCGGGTACCTGGTATCGCCCGATCCCGCCGGCGGTCTGGAAAAAGACCATCAGCAGCATGAGCAGCGGAATGGCATTCAGCAGCAGCGCCACCTTCGCCACGTACTGAATGCCTTTGGCGCCCACCCACGCCATCAGGCAGCCCCACACCACTCCGGCTACCACGAACGCCGTGGTCCGAGGCTGGGAATCGACGCCCAGCCCCTTCAGAATGAAATCGGCCGCGAAGAATGTCGCCACCGCGAACCAGCCGATCTGCAACAGGCCCATCAACAGTCCCGGCATAATGTAGCCGCCCTTCACCCCGAAGGTGGAGCTGCCCACCACGTACAGCGGGAACCCGGTTTTCATCCCCAGCATGGCGGGCACCAGGTAGTAGAGGGCATAGCACAGCAGTCCCGCGACCACCAGTCCGGCGAAGCACACCGCCAGGCTGCCGTGCGTGATCGTTTTCCCGGCCAACTGCTGATAGAACGCGATCCAGAGAAAAATCCCGGCGTAACTCGGCGCGGTATTGGCATACCACGGAGCGCGCTTCCCCATCGGGTTGGGCGCGGCTTTGGCAAGATAGTCTGGCAACATGGCCACTCCTCCTTTGTTCCGAAGAGCCTCTACGAAGCGGCCAGTATACTACAGCGCACTGTCTACAGCGCACTGTCCGACTTCCGCCGCGCGAAACTGCTACAATCCATTTTCATGCTCCCAGTCCGCATCCTTGGACTGGAGCAGTTGCTGCCACAAGCGCCACCGTGATCCGACGCGTTTTCAAAGCTTTTCAGTATCGGGATTTCCGCCTGATGTGGATCGGCGCTTGCACCTCCGCCATCGGCACCTGGATGCAGATACTGGCGCAGGGCTGGCTGATCTGGAAGCTCAGCCATAACGCGTTCCTGCTGGCGCTGGACCCCATCCTCCAGGCGGTCCCGATTTTTCTCTTCTCGCTGGTGGGCGGTGTGCTGGCCGACCGCTTCGAGCGCCGGCACATGCTCATCTTTTCGCAATGCGTTCAGATGTCGGCCGCCCTCTTGCTCACCTTCCTGGTCGGCTTCCACCTGGTGAGGGTCTGGCACTTTCTGTCCTGCTCCTTTGTGGTTGGTTTCGCGCAGGCGTTCGGCGGACCGGCCTATTCGGCGCTCATTCCCACGCTGGTGAAGAAGGAGGACATGCCCAACGCCATTGCCCTGAACTCCATCCAGTTCAATGCGGCCGTCATGATCGGGCCGGCCTTGGGCGGCTGGGCTTTGCACTCGCTCGGCGATACCTGGTGCTTTGCGTTGAATGCACTGTCGTTTCTGGCGCCGGTCGTCTCCCTCCTGATGCTGACGGTCCGCTTTCTGCCGGAGAAGACCACCGAGACCATCCTGGGCAGCATGAAACAGGGCATCCGCTTCGTTCGCACGCAGGGCGCCATGGAGGGGCTCATCGTACTGGCGTTCCTCATGACGGCCCTGGGCGTGCCAATGAGGACGTTCCTTCCGGTGTTCGCCGAGAAGATTTTTCACCAGGGTTCCGGGACGTTCGCGCTGTTCCTGTCCGTCTCGGGAATGGGCTCCATCGCCGGCGCTCTCATCGTGGCGGGATTGGGGCACGTACACCGGAAGGGCCTCGCCGCTCTCGTCATGCTGATGTGCCTGGGGGCCGGCATTGCGGGCTTTGCCCTTTCCCGCTCCGTCGGCTTGAGCTGCGCCATGCTGTTCTTCTCCGGCGCCTCCATGATGGCGGTCTTTGCCATGGTGAACTCCCTGGTGCAGCTCATCGTCACCAATGAAATGCGCGGCCGCGTGATGAGCGTCTACAACTTCGCCTTCCGCGGCGGGATGCCCATGGGAAACCTGGTGGCTGGATGGCTCGTCCCAGTCTTTACGGCCCCCGCTGTGCTGGCGGTGAACGGATCGCTGCTGATTGCTCTGGGTTTGTACTTCCTGCTGGTGCAACGAAGGATCGCCGCGCTTTGATGTAATAGGACGAGAACATGGTTTTGGGACTGGTAATGGCGGGTTTCATGGCTGCCGCTCCTTCCGCGCTCGAAACGGCGCGCGACCAGCAGGATCGCGTTGTCCTCGAAAAGATGGTCGACGAGTACTCTGCCGCCGCGGCCAAGACCCCCGGCGACGCCGACGCGCAATACCGCGTGGCGCTGGCGGCCTCCTACCTGGCGGAGGTCGCCATCGAGCAGCACGACCGGAAGCAGGGACGGCAGGCGGCCGAACAAGGAATCAAGGCCGCCGAGAAGGCCATCTCGCTCAAGCCCGAAGTCGCGGAATATTACCGCGTGCTGGCCACTCTCTGCGGCCAGGCAATCACCGACGTCCTCAGCGGTCTCAGTTACGGCCCGCGCGCCAGAGACGCCGTCGATCGAGCCATTGAAAAGGCGCCCAAGTCTTCGTCCGTCTACGTGGCCCGGGGGGTTGGCAGCTATTATCTGCCTGCCCAATTGGGCGGCGGCGCCAAACAGGCCATCGCCGATTTCCAAAAAGCTCTCGAGCTCGATCCCAAGAATGCGGAAGCTTACTTGTGGCTAGGGCTCAGCCTCCGCAAAGAGAATCGGGATGCGGAGGCGCGCCAGGCCTTCACTAAGTCGCTGGCGCTGAATCCGAATCGCGTCTGGGCCAGGCAGCAGTTGGAAAAGACGCCGGTCAAATGAAGCGTCTCGCGATCGCCGCTTCCGCCGTTGCGCTCGCCCTCCTGACGTTCTTTCAATTCCCTGGCCACACCTGGCTGCAACAGGATACCCAGGTCTACGCGCCGGTTCTCGAGCACCTGCGCGACCCTTCGGTGCTGCGCCACGACCCGCTCGTCCAGCAGCCGCTGGTGGCCTACACGCTTTACGACGAAGCCGCGCTCGCTCTGCGCGGTCTTGCCGGCTTCGGTTTCCGCGAGGTGCTGGCCTTCGAGCAGGTGCTGGCCCGCGCCCTCGGCATCTGGGGCCTGTACCTGATGGCCCAAGCGCTCGGACTTTCTTTTGGCCCGGCGCTGCTGGTTTCGGCCATCTGTTCGCTGGGCGCGACCATCGCCGGCCCGGCGGTTCTGTCCATCGAGTACGAGCCTTCGCCGCGCGCCTTGGCCGTGCCTCTGTTGTTCTGCGCCATGGGCCTGGCGGCTCACCGGCGAACGGTCGCCGCCGGTATCGCGGCCGCTGGCGCGTTTCTGTGCCATCCCCCCACGGCGCTTCCATTCCTGGCCTTGTATCTGGTGCTCATAATCGCGCGCCGGCGTTGGTGGGGTCTCGCGCCGCTGCTCGTGGCCGCGGCCATTCTGCTGATCGCGGCCCGCGGCCAGGCCCCGGCACTGTTCTCGCATCTCACCCCGCTCCAGGAGCAGATCCAGCGGACACGCTCGTCCTACGTCTGGATCTCCACGTGGCCGGCCGCGCTGATTGTCCATCACCTGATCCTCTTGGCGATCCTGCTGGCGGCATTCGCTCGCATCCGGCGTGAAATCCCGCTCGAGCTCCGGGTTCTGGCGCTCGGCCTGGGCATTCTGGGAGTAGCCAGCATGCCCGTCTCCTGGCTTTTCCTGGAGCACTATCGATGGGCTCTTGTGCCACAGATCCAGCCCATGCGCACGCTCCTGTTCGTCGCGCTCCTGGTGCAGTTTCTGACCACCGCGGCCGGCGTAAGGGCCGTCGTTCGGCGCCGTCCGTTCGAAGCCTTCACCTGGTTTGCGCTGGCTTACCTGCTGCCGATTCAGCCGGTGGTCACCGGGCCTTTTGCGTGGAACCGCATCGCCGTGGTTCTGACGCTCGCCGCGCTGACGGCCCTGGCGGTTTGGCGAAGCCCGCGCTTCGCGCCGGTAGTGGCCTTGGCGGCATTCTTTGCCATTCCCACGTTGGGCGGAATCGTCAATTATCCCGACCTGCATACGCCGGAACTGGCACAGCTTTCCGCGTGGGCACGCGCTTCCACTCCCCGGGACACGGTTTTCCTTTTCCCCGACGTGGCTCGCGGCCTCGATCCGGGCATATTCCGCGCCGAAGCCCTGCGCGCGGTTTACGTCGATTGGAAAGCCGGTGGCCAGGCCAATTACCTCAAGCAGTTTGGCGACGAGTGGTGGCTCCGCTGGCAACAGACCATGGCCCGCCGCTTCCAGCCCGCCGACCTGCCCAAGTATGAGGCCCTGGGGATCAGCTATGTAGTGTTGCAGCCGAAGAACCGCCTGCCGCAAGCGGCGGTATTCGAGAACGCCAAGTACGTTGCGTACGCCGTGCGGTGAGGTGCGCGCTACCGAAGAGCCGGCCGGGATCAGAGGAGCACGTGCGGAGATCCGCCGCATTCCGGCCAGTTGACGTGGAGGGGACCTACCAGGATTGATCTCCCAGAACGCCGTACCCGGACCGAGTGCGGCACAAGTCCGGGCGAGCGGCTGCACGACCAACTACTTCGCCATTGATGGTGGGGCATGCTTTAGCTTGCCCACAAATCATCGGCAAAACATGAGAGACCGCTGGTGCTCACTGGACTATCTATCACAAGCGCTTGGCGTCCCCAATGGCCGAGTATCGAAGAAGGCTGCCGCATTTTCATCCGGATGGCGCGTATCTGTTTGTGACGTGGCGGCTGTATGGGTCTTTGCCGGTCTTGCCGCCCGACGTCATCTATTCGACTCCCGGCCAAGCCTTCGCCGCGCAGGACCGTGCGCTGGCCCGGAGACAGGGGCCGCTATGGCTGAGTGATCCGCGAGTTGCGCGCCGAGTGGTGGAAGCGATTCGCCACGGCGAGAGTGAGAAGCAGTTGTATGAGCTGCAGGCCTGGGCGCTTATGCCCAACCATGTACATGTGTTGATGCTGCCGCGTGTGGCGCCTGCCCAGATCACGCATTGGATCAAGGGGAAGACAGCCAGGGAGTCGAACCTGTTGCTGGGGCGAACGGGCGAGCCGTTCTGGCAGGATGAGTCATTCGATCACTGGGTGAGAAACGAAAGGGAGCTCCAGCGGATTGCGGCGTATATCGAAGGGAATCCGGTGCTGGCAGGGTTGGCGGATACGCCTGAAGATTGGCCTTGGTCAAGTGCCACCAGGGCAAGCTAAAGCATGCCCCACCATTTGGTCGCGTAACGCTATGAGCAGACGTGCGCCGGCCGATACGAGCTCCAAGTCGCGTTGGGGCGGGACTTTGGCACCTCGCCAGGTCTGGAGAATAGATCATCGAGTCTAGCGTTTAACGTGCCGGGTGCGAGTTCCTTGCCCTCATTGCCCTGCGTCGCCTACCGGATTCACCGTTCGAACTCCGCCATCCACACGTCCGCTTCGGTCGTGCTCACGCTGAAATAGATTCGGCAATCGTCCGGGCTCACCGCGAAACCGCGCCGTGCAATCTCCTCCGGCATTACCGACACCAGCTCGCGCGTCCTTCCCGACCCGCTGTCCAGCAGGTGAATCTTCCCCCTGTCCAGGAACAGTATGCGGCGGCTATCACTGAGCCACACCGGGTCCGCACCGTGCTCCGTCACCTTGCGATAACTCCGCGCAGCCAGTGAGTAGATCGCGATCCCATCTTCCCGGTTGAGAAAGCCGGCCAGCATCCGGCCGTCGGGCGACCAGTTCCACCCGTTGAAGATCTGGCCCTCGCCGGGAAACGGCGGCAGTTTCTCGGGCGTTTGCGTGCCCCACGGCTCGCCTGTCTCAATTAAAAACGTGTTCAAGCCGAATAGCGTGTATGCCAGGTGCTTCCCGTCCGCCGACCACACCGGCCAGGCGACGTTGTTCCCTGCCAGGTTCGTAATCTGGTGAAACTCACTGCCATTCGGATCGGTGGTCCAGATCTCCCACTCGCCGCTGCGCGTCGAAAAAAATGCGATCCGCTTGCCGTCGGGCGACCAGCGGGGTCCCCGGTTGCGATGCCCTCCGCTGGTGAGTTGCCGCAGACCGGACCCCTCCGCGCCCGCCACGAACAGTTCTTCTTCCTGTTCCGTGGAGTTGTAGGCCAGCCACTTGCCATCTGGCGAAAGCGCCGGGCGGGATGCGCCTTTGGAACTCTCGATGATCTCCTTCGGCTCGCTCACCAGGACTTCGCGCACCGGATCGAACCGCACTACGTTCAGGCGTCCCGTTGTGAGTTGCTGCACGTAAGCCATGCGCCTGCCGTCGCGGGAAAAGCTGAGGTGCGCCGCGTAAGACGCGGGAGTGCGAATCGGTTCCGGCGCTCCGCGCGGTTCTCCCGTGCTCTCCTTCATCGGAATCCGCCAGATCCCCATGCTTCCGCCGCGATTGCTGCAGAAATAGATCCAGGCGCCGTCGGCCGACCATACCGGGTTCCAATCCAGGAAGGGGTCGCGCGTGATTCGGGCCGGCGGTCCGCCGGTCGCTCGCACCGTCCATAAGTCGCGGTCCCCATCCAGGTCGATTGCCCAGTACGCAATGTATTGCCCGTTCGGCGACCACTGCGGCTGCACACCGTCGTCCTTGCTCAGCAGGCGCTTGCGGCCGCTCTCGACCTCCACCACCCAAAGTTGGCTCACTCTCCCGGACCGGTCCTCGGGGCGCGTGATGCTCTCTTCGCCAAAAGCGATGGCGTTCCCGTCGGGAGACCACGCCGGGTTGTAGCCGGAGTCCGCAATTCGCCGAACGCCCGTGCCGTCACGGTGCATCACGAAAATGCCGCCGCCATCGCGCTCGGAGCGGAATGCGATGGATCGGCCGTCGGGCGAAAAGGCCGGCTGCGTGTCGTCCACGGCCGAGTCGCGGGTCAGGTTGAGGGCTTCGGCCGATCCAACCTGCTGAAGGTAGATGTCCCAATTGCCGGTTGCCTTGCTCGCGTAGACTACGCTCCGGCCGTCGGGGGAAAGGCTGGAGAACAACTCCGCGCCCGCGTCGTCCGTGATCTGCGCAAATACTCTCCCATCCACCGACTCGTGTCCGCGGTGCGCGCCGAAAAACAGGTACGCCAGCAGCATCCCCAGGGCGGCTGCCAGCATGAGAGCGCCGGTCCACACACCGTAGCGCCGAAATGGTCCCTTGGCGGCATCCGGCGGAGGCATCGGACCCGCATGGGCGGCGCTGGCTTCGAGCGCGTATTCCAGGTCCTGGGCCGACTGGAAGCGGGCCGCGGGCGCCTTTTCCACGCAGTGCAGGATGATGCTCTCGAGGGCGCGCGGAATGGCGGGGCCGCTCTCCGCCAGTTCGGCGGCATCGGTTTCCAGAATCGCATTCATCGAATCCACCGCGGACCCCCGCTCGAAGAGGTCCCGCCCGGTCAGCATGCGGTACAGCACCGCGCCAAAGGCGAACACATCCGAGCGATGGTCAACCGATTCTCCCCGGATCTGTTCCGGCGACATGTACGGCGGAGTGCCCGCGATCTCGCCGTTCGAAGCCGGAGTCCCCGCACCGCTCTCGCCCGCACGAGTCTTCTGCGCCAGGCCAAAGTCCAGCAGTTTCACCTGGCCTTCGCGCGTGATCATGATGTTGCCCGGCTTCAGATCGCGATGCACAATACCGGCTGCGTGCGCTCCGGCCAGCGCTCCGGCGATCTGCATGCCATATGCCACCGCCTGTTTCGGCGGCAGCCCTGCCGGCGAAATGACCTCGTTCAGAGGCCGGCCGTCCACATGCTCCATCGCGATGAAATCGACATTGCGGTCGCTTCCGATGTCGTGCACGGTGACGATGTTCGGGTGGAGCAGGGCGCACGCCGCGCGGGCTTCGCGCACCAGATTCTCCCGGCGGGCGGGGTCGTCGACCTGCTCCGGACGCAGCACCTTCAGAGCGATACGGCGGTCCAGACGCGTGTCCCACGCGCGATATACCGCCCCCATGCCGCCCTGCCCGATCTTGGTTTCGACACGGTACGGCCCCAGCATCTCGCCGCGCGCCAGCTCCGGCGTCGCCAACCGGGCGAGGGCGCCGAGCATCGGGTTTTCGAGCGGTTCGCGTTCCGCCTTCAGGAGCCGCTCGACCTCCTCGCGCAGGCTGGCGTCGCCACCGCAGGTTTGTTCGAGAAACGCCGGGCGCTCTTCTTCCGGCAAGTCGAGTGCGGCGCCGAAAACCTCCTTGATTCGCGCCCAGCGCTCCGGTGTCATCGCCCGGCTCTCGAGGAGATCTCCACACGCAGCCAGGCTTTGGCCATGGCCCACTCCCGCTTCACGGTCCGTGGGGCGATTTCGAGCGCTTTGGCCGTCTCCTCCACCGTCATTCCGCCGAAATACCGCATCTCGACCACCCGCGCCTGCTGCGCATCCACCGTAGCCAGCCGCGCCAGGGCCTCGTCCACTGCCAGCGTCTCTTCCAACTGCTCGACGCCCCCTCCAATTTCGCAGGTTTCGAGCTCGAAGGGCGCCTCGCCTCCGCCCCGCTTGGCGGCCACCCGCTGGCGGGCATAGTCCACCAGAATCCGCCGCATCAGTTGCGCCGCCACCGCCATGAAATGCGCCCGGTTCTGCCACCCTGCTGTCTGGCCGGCAAGGCGCAGGTACGCCTCGTGCACCAGGGCGGTGGGTTGAAGCGTGTGTCCCTCACGCTCCTCCTGCAGGAAGTGCGCCGCCAGCCTCTTCAGCTCCCGGTAGACCAGAGGGATGAGCTTGGGCAGGGCATCGCTGTTGCCGCGTCCGAGCTCGGCCAGCAGCACGGTTACGTCGCCCGGGGAATCAGGCATCGCAATCTCTAAGAGGGCCATTTTATCTTCAATTGACTACCCGCCACCACGCCGGTCCAGCCGGCTGGCCCCGTTTTTCCGCGTTTCACGCGTACTGGACGAAGGGAGATCTCTATGAGAAGAGCGGCTCTTCTGGCAGCGGCGGTTGTATGTCTTCTTTGCTGGCAGGTACAAGCGGCGGCTCCCAACGGATGGTTCACGGCGGGCTCCGCACCGCAGTACTATACCGTTGATACCGACACTTCGGTCGCCTACCTGGGAAAACCGAGCGTCAGGCTGGCGTCGGCCGTGGCGAACCCGTCGGGGTTCGTGACGGTGATGCAGTGCTTCTTTCCCGACCACTACACAGGCAAGCGAGTTCGTTTTTCGGGCTTTGTGAAAGCGACCGGCGTCCGGGGGTGGGCCGGGTTGTGGATGCGAATCGATTCGGGCTACCTGATGGCGTTTGACAACATGCAGGACCGGCCCGTCAAGGGTACATCCGACTGGATGCCCTACAGCGTGGTCCTCGACGTTGCGCAGTCGTCCACCGGCATCAATTTTGGCATCCTGCTGGACGGCGTCGGAACGGTCTGGCTCAGCGGAGTGAAATTCGAGGTGGTCGACGCCACCGTGCCGGTGACCGACATAATCGGGACCCCGAATGAACCCGCGAACCTGGACCTTCTGCCGGCCAGCGCCAGTTCCAATGCTGGCGACCCGTCGGACCAGTAGAATTCAAGCCTTCAGGCTCCTGATCGGAAGCCGCCGAGTTTGAAAACGTAACGTACGTGGCGTACCGGATGCAGTGAATGCGGAGGATCACTCGTAGCGTAATGCCACCATCGGATCGACTCTCGCCGCCCGCCGCGCGGGAATATAGCTTGCCAGCAAGGCTACGGCCGTCAGCAGGAGAGACGCCAGCGCGAAGGTGAGCGGG
>JBEKYW010000127.1:0-2848 GCA_049510555.1 Bryobacteraceae bacterium | reverse complement strand
CGATGTGGGCGGGAAGTGCGGTCGACGCAGGCGCGCTGTTTGCCGCGGAAGCCTCCGCGTGGAGCCTGCAGGGCGTGCGGCCGGCAAATCATCCGCGGGTGCGCCTTGGCCAGTATGCCACATGGACCCGTGCGCAACCCGGGTGGCCGGAGCAACTGGTGAAACTGGCCGCAGGGTTTCCCGCGCTGCCGGGCGGGAGTAATGCCTGGCCGACGACGATCGTGCGGAGGCGGCTGGGTCTGCCGGCGCTGCGTGCCCGTCTCGCGCGGGAAATTGCGGCCGGGGCGGTCGGCGGTACGCGGCTCGACAATCTCGTCTGCGACGGGTTTCTGCCGCTGCTGGCGGCGCACATGGAGCGGAGTCTTTTCCCGCTCTGGTTCCATTGGTTCGCCGGCGACCTGCCGCCGCGTCTCATCACGGTCCTCAAGTCGCTCGGCGTGTTCAACGGACGCGCGCAACCCGCCTGCCACGGTTTCGCGCAGGGCCTGCTTGGCTGGATGCTGGCCCAGGAGGCCGGCCGTGATGTTGGCCGCAAAAAGGCACCATGACCGAGGCGCTTTTGGTGCCTCTTTGTGGCGATACTCTTCTGAATGCGCCGCATTTCAGGCTGGAGGCGGCGGCCAGGAACCGCGAAATGGAGGCATGGCAAAGAAGCGCGTGGGCATTCTTTTTGGTGGAAAGTCCGTTGAACACGAGGTGTCGCTGCAGTCGGCGCGCAACGTCTACGAGGCGATCGACCAGGCGAAGTACGACGTCGTCCTGATCGGCATCGACAAGGCCGGCCAGTGGCACGTGTGCGATGCCGCGCGGCTGGGCGCCGCCGCCTCACCCTCGGCGGAGCTTGCCGCGGGCACGGCCGGCGAAGCGCTGGCGCTCGTGCCGGGCGAGACGGAGCGCGCGCTCGTCGGGACCGGTTCGCATCGCGGGCTGCCGAAGCTCGACGTGGTCTTTCCCGTGCTGCACGGCACCTACGGCGAGGACGGCACGGTGCAGGGCCTGCTCAAGTTGGCCAACGTGCCCTTTGTCGGCGCGGGCGTGCTCGGTTCCGCGGTGGGCATGGACAAGGATGTCGCCAAACGCCTCCTGCGCGACGCGGGCATCCCGGTCGCGCGCTCTGTCACGCTCACGGAGCCCACCGCGGCGATCGCGACGTTCGACGGGCTGGCGGCGAAGTTCGGGGCGCCGTTTTTCGTGAAGTCGGCCAACTCCGGCTCCTCCGTGGGCGTGAGCAAGGTGCGCGACGCCACCGGTTGGGCCGCGGCGCGGACCGAGGCGCTGCGCTACGATCGCAAGATCCTCGTGGAGGAGTTTATCCAGGGCCGCGAGATCGAGGTGGCGGTGCTCGGCAACGATGATCCGCAGGCCTCGGTGCCGGGCGAGATCGTGCCGCAGCATGACTTTTATTCCTACGAGGCGAAGTATCTCGATGAGAACGGCGCACTGCTGCGCATCCCGGCCGAACTGCCGCCGGCGATTAGCGAACGCGTGCGCCAGCTCGCGGTGGCGACCTTCCAAGTGCTCGAGTGCGCGGGCATGGCGCGGGTGGACTTTTTTGTGTGCGCTGACGGCCGCGCCTATGTGAGCGAGATCAACACCATTCCCGGCTTCACGAAGATCAGCATGTACCCGAAGCTCTGGGAGGCGTCCGGCGTGCCGTATCCGCGGCTCATCGAACGGCTGCTCGACCTCGCCATCGAGCGGCACCGGCGCGAGCAGCGGATCGAAACCTCCTACCGGCCGGGGGGCTGACGGAGGACCGATGCGGCTGCGGACGGCTCAGGGCAGGCTCAAGATCAAGCACGGCATTATCGATGGCGTGCGCGGCCTGCTCGAGCGCCTGCTGGCGGACAATCCGGGAACCATTCGCTCGGTGATTCCGGGCGTGATCCGCCCGGTGCGCGCCGCGCGGGGCAAGGTGCAGGTGCGGGTGACCGTGCCGACGCAGAATGGCTGGAAGGCCATTGCGCTGAGCGCTGGCGCGCGCCAGGAGCTGTTCATCAGCACGACGCTCGCCAAAGACGAACTCGCGCGGGCGTTCGAGCAGGCGGCGGACGATTAGAGGCTATCCGAAAACCTGTGAATGAATCGTAGGGGCGCAGGCTTGCTGCGCCCATCTCGGAGGGCGCGACTCTGCTGGCCAGCATTCTGCTGGCCAGCAGAACGCCGCCAAATGTCCGAGCGGCGCTGACGGAGCAGCGCCCTCCACAGCGCAGCAAGGTTTTCGGATAGCCTCTAGCCGGACGGCGGCGGATCCGCCATTTCAGCGGCCGAGATCCGTCACCAGATCCGACAGCGCGCGCCGGGTGGTGCGGGGCGGTGTCTCGGCCGGGTAGCCGATCGGCAGGAGGACGGCGGCGCGCTGGTCCGCCGGCAGACCGATGGCCTGCCCCGCCAGCTTCTCGTCCACCGCGTCCACCCAGCAGGTGCCCAGGCCCAGCTCCACCGCGGCGAGCATCGCGTTGCAGACGGCGGCGCAGGCGTCCTGCATGCAATAGATTTGTTCACCCCGCGCCCCGAATTTCGCGGCGGATCGTTTCGGATCCACGGCGAAGACCAGCACCACCGGCGCGGTGGCTAGGAATTTCTGTCCGGCGGCAGCCGCGACCAAGGCCTGCTTCATCGACTCGCTGCGAACCACATGAATCTGATAGGCCTGCAGGTTGTCTGCGGAAGGCGCTTGGTTGGCGGCGGACAGGATCGCCTTAAGTTTCTCCGGCTCGATGGGTTTCGCCTGGTAGGCGCGGATGGATTGGCGCGTTTTGATGGCATCCAGCACATTCATGGTTTTTCCGAATGAGGCGAAAGGTGTAGCTGCGGAGGAGACTGGATCGAAGGAAAGAGGAAACGC
>JBEKYW010000126.1:0-3056 GCA_049510555.1 Bryobacteraceae bacterium | reverse complement strand
GTGAAACCGGAAACGCAGTACCTGGTGGTCCTGCTCAACAACGACTCCTTTGCCGCGTTCCGCGTGGTGGAGGAGATGGCGCGGGCCAGGGGATTCACCTGCGGCGTGTCCTGGATTCCCACCGACAGCAAGCGCGGGACGCTGATCAGCGCGGTCCACGGCAAGACGCCCGACGATCCCAGGTAGCCGGGAGCGGCACAACATGTGGAGAAAGGAAGGACGAACCATGGAAGCGAAGAACGGAACGATCGTAGCCGCGTTGACTTGCGGCTTGTTGGTGGCAACGGCGGCACCGCTATTGGCGAGTGCTCGGACAGAGGATGCAATCGATGCGCGAGTGGAGGCGGCGATTCTCCAGGAGGATTGGCAGGCGGTGGCGGGCCTGCTCGGTTCCCAGCACCAGCTTCCGCCCGAAGCGCGCTTGATTCTGGGCCACGCCTACCTGGCGTTGAACAGAAACAACGAGTCGCTGTGCCTGTTTCTGAGCGTGTCCGCGCCCGAAGAGCTGAAGAAATGGCGCGGCTGGATGGAGGCACTTGCCGCCGGGCATCCAACCAGCGCGATCGCACACTACTTGGCCGGGGATGCCGCGGCGCGCCTCGAGCAGTGGCCCGCCGCACTGGCCGAGTTCGACCGGGCGCTCGAGCTTCATCCCGGAGCCGCTCTGGCTTTGAATGCGCGCGGCGTGGTGCGCGCCATCCAGGGCCGGTGGAATGAAGCCGTGGTGGATCTGGATGACGCCACCGGCGCCAAGCCCGGCCTGGCGGACGCGTACGCCAGCCGCGGCGCCCTGAACATCCAGCGGAGCAGCGGCGCTCGCGGGGCGCTCGGCGCGTTCGATGGCGCGCTTAAGATCTCTCCGGGCTTTCTGCTCGCCATCAACGGACGTGCGGCAGTGAGAACGGCGCTGCACCAGTGGGACCAGGCCGAGGCGGACCTGGCTCAGGTTCGCAGCCAAGCCCAAGGCTGCTTGGCCGCCACTGCGGGCATCGTCGCCGGCAACGAAGCTGCGCTGGCGCGTGAAAAGACCGATGCGGTTTCCAGAGCTCTGGCCGAGGTTGCCCAACTCGAGCCGGGCATGAACATGAACCGGGTCACCCAGATAGCGGATCAGTTGCGCGGCGATCCCGGCAAGATCGCGCAGATCAAGGGCGCACTCATGCAGCAAAACGGGTGGACGTCCCTATGGAACGCAAATGCCGCCGACCGTTCGACCGCCATCTCCAACATTCAGGGGAATCTCTCGGGAAAACTGGTCGGGGCGGGAACCATGCCGCTCTACGCGGCGCAAGGAAACCTGAAGATCGATAGCCAGTCAATCGTGGAGAGGAGTCCTCGGGCCACCGCGATGCAGCAGAACGCCTGGCGCAGCCAGGTGCTCGAAAAACTGGATCAAATGTACCCCGATATCAAGGCCCAGGCAGTCGGCCCGTTGGGTGGGTGGAACGTGGCCCACCAGTACCCGGAACTGAGCAACTCGTTGAATGGCGGCGTCCGCACGGCCGGGCTGGCAAGTTCGCATCTCGACCGGGGTAATTGGAATGTCGTGACGGTGTACGGCCTGCTGTACAACACCAAGACGGCCGCCACAGCCGCCCAGGAGTAACTACCGTGACCACAGCCAAAGCTTTCCCCCTGCTAGTCCTGTTGCTCGTCTCCGGCGCCACCTGCCGGGCCGGCCACTTCGTGGCTTATTCGCTGCGCGGGGCGGAGAGCCGGCTGCGGCAGTCCACCAAGCCGGCGGATGAGGTCTCGCGGCTCGGAGGAATCACCCGGGTCGCCGGCCTGGTCTTCGATCCGGCCCACAAGGACTGGATTGTCGTCGGAGAGGCGGGCGACGGCAATCCAGCCAGTCTCGACAATCTGGTCGTGGCAATGCGATCCGTCCTGGTCCACAAGGCGTGGCCCGCCGTCAGTATCGACAAGACCCGGGAGACCAACCAGACGCGGCTGCAAGCGGTGCGATTCGAGGGCGGAATCGCGAACACCGCGTTCGGCAAAGAGTTCCTCGAAGCCGACGTGGTGCTGAAGAAGCTGGCGCTGGGCAACCTGCCGGCGGGCATCTGGGGTGTGCGCTCGTACCTGGATCTGTCGGTCGAACGGATGCGCAGCCAGGCGGTGGAAGAAGCCGTCTCCAGCCGTTTTTGGTTCGACGTCGTGGGAGAGTGCCTGCTGGCTCAACGCGAGGGAGTGGTTGCCATTGGCGAGCTGAGGCTTGGCGTTCTGCCCCAGGTGACAAGCGTAAATGGCAAGGCGGTGGCACCGGGTTCGCAGACGCGCGACGAGCTGGCCGACCAGTTCGCGTCCGCGATGACAACGAGCTTCCAGGAGATCAGCGAGTACTATCCCGAGGTCGGGAGGCTGAGAGCGCTGTTTGACTTCCTGGCCCTGGCGCGGGGCTTGGCAAGCCAGGCATCCGAGGCGGACCTGCGCTACTTCCTGAAGGAGTACGCCGTGGCCGCCGAACCGACGCCAACGACCTACGGACTGCTCGAACGACGCGAGGAGATGACGATGCAGGGCCAAACGCGCGTCCTTCGGCTGGACGGCGGAGTCGAGCTGCGGGCCCTGGTTTCGATGATGAAGGACGGCGATCCGGCCGCGCTCCGGGACACGGTGCTCAGGTCGAGGCCAAAGGGCGATCCCTTGACCTGGCCAGTTCCGCTCGATGCCTGGCCCATGCCTGGGTCCCGCACCACGGGGGTCGAGTTTGAGAGAGACCGGGAGGCGAGCTTGAGCAGCCTGGCAGCGCAGCTCGGCATTGGCACCAGCGTCACCCGGAGGATTGGCGTGCCGGGTTCGGTTCTGGACCGGTTCGATCCGCAGCCGCCTTCGACGCCCGCCCCTGCCTTGATGCCCAAGTTCAATGTGGCCGGCAGACTCCCGTCGCAAGTCAGTTCCACCAACGTCGGCGGCGTGCTGCTGGGCGGGACCGCCCGCGTGCCGGGCGCGCCGGAGGCTAGCGTGGACCTTTCGCGCGGCAACTTCTCGCTGATTGTGGAAGGCCAAGGCGCGCGGCTGGCGCCGGAGACCTTCCGGAAGTTCATCACCGCGCT
>JBEKYW010000125.1:0-3523 GCA_049510555.1 Bryobacteraceae bacterium | reverse complement strand
CCGAATGGATTTGTCCACAGACACAAGATCAACCTTGCTTCGATTCCATTGGAAATCCTAAGAAGGTGCACTGTCCGGCGTCACGGCGGAACGTGATCTTCGTCACAAATGTGGGAGGGGCCTTTGGGTCACACCAAGCCGGTTGTGAGTTTAAAGGCGATGTTTCGACAGTAATGCCGCTACTACCAAGGCGGGGGGCTGTTCCCGCGCGGTGGGCTTGCTTTCTTTCCCGTCCGCTTGGGAGTGGTCCGCAATCAATGCGAACCCTTAGCTCCAACCAGCGGTATTGCCTTGCGAAGCGTGGCATTCACCAGGCGGACTAAGTTTTCACCGCTCTTTGTAAGGTCGAGTTTCGATTTCTCGATGTATGCCGTCGCGCCAGCTTCCTTCAGTTTGCCGGCGTTGCCCTGGGAAAGGCCGCTAAGCACGATCACCGGAATGCGAGCTGTCGCTGGATCTTGCCGGAGAGATTGCAGCACGCGTTCGCCTCCTAACTTGGGCAACAGCATGTCCAGAATGATGAGGTCGGGCTCACTCTCCCGAGCCTTTCGAAGGGCCTCTTCCCCATCGCTGGCCTCCACGACAGTGAAACCGGCGTCGCTCAGGACCTGCCGGGCTGCCATCCTTAAGTACCTGCTGTCCTCGACCAGAAGAAGCTTTGCCGTCAATGAGTTACCTCCAAATCGTTGGCTTTCCTGCCCGTCGAGAGAACTGCCGTTCACCTGAGCGACAGTCAAACATCTTGGCGCCCTGCAGGAGCCGCAGTTTTCAGGCTACCGCGCATCTGGCTGCGCTAGTTGTGACCTCTGTCACAACGGCTGTTACGATAGTGTTATTTGCTGCTTCCGACCGCAGGCAGATCTTCCCGCAAAAGTGGCACGTAGATCACGGCTCCCAGCTCCCCACGATGAGGGCCGGTCTTGGCATTGGGATGTACCACCACAGTTCCCGCCCGGAGTTTTTGCGCGCCGACTCTGGCACGCGAGATAGCTTTGGCGCGGCTCCTACCGGGCGTTTGAGGGGTGTCGCTGTCCAGTTCGCCGCTGCGATCGCCGCTGAGGTCAACTATGGCATTCCTCTATCGCCGATCGCTTCAATATCCGCAGCGATTACGGCAATGTCGAAGGAACCCGCCATCAGCGTTTTCTTTTTACCGGTCTCTACCAGTTGCCCTTCGGTCAGGGCCGCACTTTCCTGAATACCGGTGGCTGGAAAAACGCGGCGCTGGGCGGTTGGGAACTAAGCACCGTGACTCTGCTTGAAACCGGCCCCTGGCTCACGCCGAGCATCAGCGATTCCTACGACGAGTCCAACACCAACGTCGTCAATCGTGGTGCGTACCTGCGTCCCGATCAGGTCTCGACGAATTTCTACCAAGGTCAGTCACGGGCGCAATACCTCAACCTCGCCGCATTCGCGCCCACTCCGGCTGGCGCCGGGCGCTTCGGCAACGCTGGAGTCGGCATCCTGCAGGGTCCCGGCACAACCGCCGCCAGCCTCGGCCTTGCCAAAACCTTCCACCCCACTGAGCGAGTAAAAGTGCGCTTCGAGTCCACGTTTACCAACGTGTTCAACCACACCAACTTCGCTCCTCCCGCCGCGCAGATCGATGTCCCGGCAACCTTCGGCGTCCTCAGCGCTCCGCAAACCGCAGAGAACGCTGGCAACCGCACTGGGCTAGCGCTCAGGGTTGAATTCTGAGGGTAAGGGTAGGAGTGCAGTTTTAAACCGCACCACTACCCTTAGGAGTGAGCCGGCGGGAGGGGCGAAAATGATTTAGCATCCTCTCTCATGTGCGCGCCCGCTCCCGAGATGACTGCGGACCAGGTCTTGCAGGCCTTTCATCGAGATGCGCCCAATCTCTTTCTGGGTGCTGGGATCGTGTCGGTGGGACTGGTCGCGGCGGCGTTTTCCGCCATCCGCCGCAAGCTCGATCCTGTGTTGATTTACTTTGCCCTCTTTGCCGTTCTGTATGGCCTGCGCATGTGGATGGTGTCAAACCTGATGGGGCTGACCATGCAGGGCTCGTCGCTCTACCCAAGACTCAGCGCCGCTCTCGACTTTACCGTCGCAATTCCCGCATTCCTGTTTTTCAAAGCCGCCGGGCTCCTCCGCCGCCAAGCCACGATCTTGAGCTACGCGCTGGGAATCGTGCTGGGCTCTTTAGCGCTGGCGACGGCCGCCTTCGGGCTGCAGCGTATCTTTGTCCAGATCGCCAATATCTCGATCATCGCAGCTCTAATTATTGTGGCCTCGCGGTCCATAGGCAGGAGGTCGGATAATGAGGATCTTCTGGTGATCCGCCCCGGCCTGCTGATTTTTGTGGCCTTCGTTTTATGGGAGAACATCCGGAGTGCGCTCGGGCTCCGGCTCCCCGACGTAGAGCCAATTGGTTTTGTGGTGCTTCTGGGGACTCTCGGATATGTGGCCGCGCGCCAGACCCTGCAGCGGGACCTGCAGCTCAGCGAGATTCAAAAGGAACTTGAAGTGGCCCGGCGGATGCAGTTGTCAATTCTGCCCACCGGGTTCCCCAACTCCGCCAACTTCCACGTCGCCGCCCGTTACGTGCCGATGACTTCGGTTGCTGGAGATTTCTACGACTTCATCGTGGCCGACGACCGGCAGGCCGGGCTGCTTATCGCTGACGTCTCCGGCCACGGCGTTCCTGCCGCCCTCATCGCCTCGATGGTGAAAGTAGCGGCAACCTCGCAGCGCGCCAACGCCGCCGATCCCGCTCGATTGTTGGCGGGAATGAACGCCGTTCTCTTCGGCAATACCCAGAACCAGTTCGTCACCGCCGCCTACGTTCATCTCGATTCCACGTCCAGGACACTCCAATATTCGGCAGCGGGGCATCCGCCCATGCTTCTGCTGCGCCACGGAAAGGTGATCGAAATTGCCGAGAATGGTTTGATCCTCGCCGCCTTCGACTCTGCGACGTACACCAACGCCGCGCACCCGCTGGAACCTGGTGATCGCCTCCTGCTCTACACCGATGGCCTCATCGAAGCAGCCAACCCCATTGGAGATTTCTTTGGACAGGATGCTCTGTCCGCCCTACTCCGGCAAACGGCCGACCTTCCGCCATCGGCCGCCTCGGATCAGATCATTTCCTCGGTCCAGCGATGGTCGGCCTCACAGGACGACGATCTTACAGTTCTCATCTGCGACTACGTCCGAGTAAACTAGAATCGCCTGACACTATTGTCCGAGTACAGCTCATGGGAAGAGTTTCTTTCAGGGGCGTGCTTCTGATCAGTCTGATCGCGCTTGCAGGGTCGGCTTTCGCGCGAGTGAAACCCGAACTGAAGGCAAAACCTGCGCAGTACTTCTTGGTACTGCTGAATCGTCCCGCCAATGCTCCGCAACTGAGTAAAGAAACGGGCGAAAAGCTGCAGGAAGAGCACATGGCCAATATCCGTAGGATGGCGGCCGAACCCAAACTTGTGATAGCTGGGCCTTTCCTGGATGACACGACGCTGCGCGGCATCTTCGTATTGCAAGCCGACTCAGCGCCGCGGGC
>JBEKYW010000124.1:0-3536 GCA_049510555.1 Bryobacteraceae bacterium | reverse complement strand
AGGCTTCGCGTCGACCAGCGGCGACGGGAGACATTGGAACTGGTTCCATAATGCCGCGGGATCGGCCTAACGGCTCCCCGTAGGTCTTCAGAGAGCCAAGGCGTCGAATCGAATGCTTATGTAGAGCTACTCAGCGTCTATCGATGACTCGCAGGCGCGGCTCAAACCATTGGCGGCCGGAAAAAACGCACGGCGACAAACCGAGGGGAAGTTCCATCCCTTAGCCCCGGCCGCCGCAACGAATTCCCGAATAAGTCCGTTCTTCTCGCCCAAACTGTCGTCAAAGCGGATCTTGTACCAGCTTCCGCGCCATTCGTATTTGTGAGCGGTGTGGATTCAGAGTACTTGGCTTTGCAAAGCACAGCGGCAGCGGCGGTTAGCAACCGCCGCGCAGGATGGCATCCTGCCCCACAACTGCTTTACTGCTTGCCGTGCTTCAGCTTTTCGCGCTGCTCGCGGAGCACGGCCTTGCGGCTCAGCTTGATCTTGTTGCCTTCGAGCGCCAGCACCTTTACCAGGATCTGGTCGCCTTCCTTCAGCTCGTCGCGGACGTCGCGGATGCGGTTTTCCGCGATTTCGCTGATGTGCAGCAGGCCGTCGGTTCCCGGGAAAATCTCGACGAACGCCCCGAAATCCACCAGGCGCACGACTTTGCCCAGGTACGTTTTGCCCACCTCGGCCGTGGCGGTGAGGTCGGAAATGATCTGGATCGCCTTGTTGGCCGAAGCTTCGTCGGCCGACGCCACGTGGACCGTGCCATCGTCTTCGACGTCGATCTTGACGCCGGTCTGCTCGATGATTCCGCGGATGACCTTGCCGCCGGGTCCGATGACGTCGCGGATCTTGTCGGTCGGAATATGTAACGTGTAGATGCGCGGCGCGTAGGGGGAGATGCTGGCGTTGGCGCGCGGCAGCGCCTGGTACATCTTGTCGAGGATGAAGAGGCGGCCGCGGCGCGCCTGCTCGAGCGCTTCCTTCATGATGGCGGTGGTCACGTTGGGAATCTTGATATCCATCTGAAGAGCGGTGATGCCCTCGCGCGTGCCGGCCACCTTGAAGTCCATGTCGCCGTAGTGGTCCTCGGCGCCGGCGATGTCGGTGAGGATGGCGTAATCCTTGCCTTCCATGACCAGGCCCATGGCGATTCCGCCGACGTGAGCGGCGAGTGGCGCGCCGGCATCCATCAGGGCCAGCGATGCGCCACAGATAGTGGCCTGGGAGCTGGAACCGTTGGATTCGAGGATGTCGCTGACCACGCGCATGGTGTAGGGGAAGACTTCTTCGTCGGGGATGAGCGCGGCGAGCGCGCGCTCGGCGAGGGCCCCGTGGCCGATTTCGCGGCGGCCCGGGCCGCGCATGAAGCCGGTTTCGCCGACGCTGAACGGCGGGAAGTTGTAGTGCAGCATAAAGCGCTTGGTGGCCTCGCCGGGCTCGAGCAGCTCGATGCGCTGCTCGTCTTCCTTGGTGCCCAGCGTGATGGTCACCAGCGCCTGGGTTTCGCCGCGGGTGAACAGCGCCGAGCCGTGGGTGCGCGGCAGGGCGCCGGTTTCAATGGAGATGGGACGGATCTCATCGAAGGCGCGGCCATCCGGACGGCGATGGTTGTGGAGCATCTCGTCGCGGAAGATGCGCTCCCTGAGCGCCTCGAGGCACTTGCCGGCTTCCGCCTGCTGCTCTTCGGGCTGGGCTTCCACCACGCGCTTTTTCAAGGCCGCCACCAGCGTGTGGCTTTCGGTCTTGTCATGCTTCCCGGTGTTCAGGGCGTCGGTCAGCTCCGCGCGGACTTCCCCAGAGATCCGATCATAGAGGGCCTGGTCGAGCGCCGGCGCCGCGAACTCGCGTTTGGGCTTGCCCGCCAGCTTCATTAATTGGCGAATGCCGGCGGCGATTTTCTTGCAGCACTGGTGGCCGAACTCGATGGCGCCGAGGACATCCGCTTCGGAGACCTGCTGCGCGCCGGCTTCCACCATCACGATGCCTTCTTCGGTGCCCGCGACGATGATATTCAGCTTGGATTCACGGCCCTCGGTGTAGGTGGCATTGGCCAGATACTGGCCGTCTTTCATGCCCACGCGAACGCCGGCCAGCACGTAGGGGAACGGGATATCGGAAATGGCCAGCGCGGCGGCCGCGCCGACGATCGCCAGGGAGTTGGGATCCTGTTCGGGATCGGCCGAAAGGACCATGGCGATGATCTGGGTCTCGTAGAGGAAACCTTCGGGAAACAGCGGCCGGACCGGACGATCGATCAGGCGGCTGGTGAGAACTTCTTTTTCGGAGGGACGCCCCTCGCGCTTGATAAAGCCACCCGGGATCTTGCCGGCGGCGTAAGTGTACTCGCGATAGTCAACGGTGAGCGGGAAAAAACCGGCTCCCGGTTTGGGCTCATCGGCCATACAAGCAGTGACCAGGACCACCGAGTCACCGGAACGGACGACAACGGCGCCGTTCGCCTGTTTGGCCACCTTACCGGTTTCAAGGGTAATCGTTCGACCGTCCAGGTCAACTTCAACTGTGTGCAACATTCTTCTTTAAAAACCTCCAACCTCGGCTGAGAACCGGGCCCAAAGGGCACCCTCAGCCAGTCACGATTAGGCGTCCGCAAACGGAGCCGTTTGAGACTGGAGCTGACAGGATGAGTAGCCCTGGCCGGATCGAGGCAACGCGCCCCAGTTCCGTCCGGGCCAAATTGGCATGAATTCGAAAGCACGCGCTTCCGAAGAATGGACTAGCGGCGGATGCCCAGCCGCTGCAGGACCGCTTTGTAGCGCTCCGGATCCGCATCGCGCAGGTAAGTCAGAAGCCGGCGACGCTTGGCCACCAGGGTCAACAGCCCCTTGCGGGAGCCATGGTCCTTCTTGTGCGTCTCGAAGTGCTCCTGCAGCAGCGCCAGGCGCTGGCTCAACAGGGCAATCTGTACTTCTGGCGACCCGGTATCGGACTTGTGGCGCTGATTTGTCGCGAAAACCTGCCGCTTTGCTTCAATCGCCAGTGCCATTCTAGAGGTAATGCTCCTTGTCTTCTCTTAATCTCGTTTTGGTACTTTTCCAGAATACCACAGCCGGAGGAAAGGTCGTGGGGTGCTATACTAATGCGTCCTTGGTGTCGCTCGTCTCCCCAGCCCCGAACCCTGTTGGCAAGTCCCGCCAGTCCGCCGCGGAAACCAAATGGTGGATGGCCGCAGCGCTCTGCGCCATCACGCTGGCGGCGTACGCGAATTCGTTTGGCATGGGCTTCGCCCTGGATGCGCCCCTCGTCATCCTCAAAGACACCCGCATGCGAACAGCAACGGCTGAGAACTTGAGCCTGATTTTGCGCCAGGATTACTGGTGGCCCAGCTACATGTCGGGACTATACCGCCCCCTCACCACGGCCTCTTTTCTGTTGAACTACGCAGTTTTGGGAAACGGCGAGAATGCCACAGGGTACCATTGGGTCAATTTCCTGCTGCATCTGGGCAACGTCTGGCTGGTGTACGCGCTGTCTTTGCGGCTGTTCAAGCGCCAATGGCCGGCCTTCTTCGCGGCCGCCTTGTG
>JBEKYW010000123.1:0-4302 GCA_049510555.1 Bryobacteraceae bacterium | reverse complement strand
CGCCATTGGTGTAACCTTCCACCAGGAACTCGATCTCTTCAGGAGCGAGCTCTTCCCCATCGCGTTTCCGCTGGATCAAGTCAACTGTACGCATTATGAGACACTTAGGCTACCATTCCAGGGGGTGGAAAGTAAAGGAAGGGGTTTTCGGTCTGATTCGCCTTGATCGCCGAAAACTCCCACAGGTTTGAATGTGCCTTCGCAATGTCGAAGGCGGGTTCGATCTACCCTGTCGCCCCGGTTGCGGCGCCCGCCGGGTGGAGCATCTCGGAGACATGGGCGTTGACAACTCCGGCCAGGTAGTCGGGGTCGCTGTGAAGAGCGGCCATGTTCAAGCGTTCATCGGAGCGACGTCCGGCGGACCACTCATTCCCCTGCCAAGGCCCGCGCCCGCCAGCGGCGCCGGCAGCGGACGACCACGGCCTGGGGTACCGGCAGCAAGTGGTACGCTCCTTTGGGCTGCCGTATGGTCTACGGGCAGTGAGCTTCCAAATACTGGGCGTCGGCGATCAGAATGGCCGCGGCTGCCGGTGTAATTCCCTTCCCGGTCTGCGCCATGACCTCATTGATGAACGCCGCATAAACGTTACCAGCCGGGCCGCACTTACCGCTGTTTCGGTCCGCCAGCGCATTGTTCAGCTTGGCAAGCAATGAGTTCGTGTTCAGGGTGATCGCGCCGCTCGCCTGAAGCCGATTCACGTCGTCAATGATGCTCTGCGGCGTCGCGCCCGAAGAAGTGAACCGTGGCACCGGGTAGGTGGCATCCTGCGCCGTACCGCCGTCCGGCATCGGGAACGCTCCGTTGTCCTGGTTCGGCGCTGCATTACCGGCGATGCTCAGCGCGGCGGGCGTCACGTGGGAGTCGAAAACGATCCACACCGGAAAATCAAATTGTGCCACCGTGCTCGTAACCTCCCACACGGCTATCGCCGAGCCGGTCGACGTGTCGAGTTGCACGGCGCCAAACCCGCTGTAGTTGGCGGTCGGCGTGACCGCGCTGAACGGCGCGCCTTCGATTTTCGTGAGCGCCGCCGAGCCGTCTAGGGCCGATGTCCCGACCCAAACGTGAACCTTCGCCGGCACACTCTGAAACGAGGCCTTAAGTCGCGTGGCGAAATCGGCCAATCCCGCCGTCGATAAACCCAAGTCAGGGTTAAAGAAGCCCGACTCGGTGTTGTAGACGGCCCCCGGCACGTTCTGCGGGGAAACCACCGTGCGCAGCTTGGCGGCCGTCCCGAAATTCTCGCTGAACCGCAGGATCCCGTACGGGCACGCCGCACCCGCCACGCACCCGCTGAAATCGGGAGTCGTGAGAACCGCCGAGTTGTCCGGGGTCCGGACCTGGAAGGTGAAGCCCGGCTGTGGAAAACCAGCGACCTGCACCGGTTGGTTGACCGGCATCGAGGTGGAACCGCTGATGGAAATCGACATCCACACCGAAGTTGTGCCAGGCGGTAATGTATTGGCGTTGACGCGAAGGTTGGTCATGCGGAATACGCGCGCCACACCAGCCAATGCCGGGCGCAGAATCGGAATGCCATAGAACGTAACCTGGTTGACATTCACGACGCCCGCGAACACGTTGGCGGCGGGGACGGCAGTGGTGCTCGAACTGGACATCACAAAGTCGCCTTCGCTGGCCTGCTGAACATACTCCACGCAGCCGCCAATGCCTGCGCCGACCAGCGAGTAGGGCGCGCCACTGGTGCCGCAGAGCGTCTGGGCAGCCTCTGGTCCAAAGCCCGCGGCCCCGGGGGGCGCGACCGGGAGGCCAGAACCCGGCTCATCGATCAGCAACAACGCTTCGGAAGTGTTGGCGGCCGTTTGTAAGGTTTGGGTGTAGTTGAGCAGCCGGCTCGTCACGTAGGTGCTGAAACTGACCGTGAAGTTGGCTGTCGGAAGCGGAGTCGTAGAACCGACAGCGGGAACACCGGCGATACCGGGAGGTGCGCCACCCGTGCAAGTCAGCACGATGTCGCCAACCAGCTCCGTCAGGCCCTCGGCACGTAGCGGTGGAGCGACAAGGCTAGCAGAACACTGAAAGACTCCTGCAACCGCAGTGCTATCAGCCACCTGCGCGCTGGCCAGCCCCGCGAACAGGGCCAGCACAGCCAGCGCAGTAATCCATCTGCGAGAATTCATTTCCTCCTCCTTGTGAAAGAAGATCGGGGCGGCAACGCGAAGCGGCCAGGTAACAGGAGCAAGGTACATGCCCCTCCTTATCCCGATTGGAATTAACTAAGCTTTCTATTTTGAGCTCCCGGGTTGCCAACCGGGGTTATCATCCGAAACGCTTCAACTCTCTGCCTATTACAGTGCCCTTGTCAAGGCTTTTTTGAGAGTCAAGGACCTGAAAAGTACGGTACTGTCGTGTATCTCCACGAAAACTACTTTGCAACGGCTGCCTTTGGCTCAGCCTGCCCCGCAAAACGCCTCCGGCAACCTCGGCACGTCTGCCTTCAAACCTTATGAATGAGGGCGTCCTACGACCGCGGAGGGTCATCGGGTAAGTGGTCAAAATGGAAATCCATGTTTGAAGAGCGTCGGGGCGCTTGTTCCCAAAATGGGAACGCACTAGAATGAGCGTTGCCGGTCATTGCTCGAAGTACACTGACGCGGTTCACCGCCTCTCTCGCGGGCCGCAAAGGAGAGACAGCAGTGAAGGCGGCCGCTTTCGCTCAACATGATTCGGGCGCTCCACAAGCATTTCGGCATCCCGGCTGAAGTGCTTATCCAGCCGGTCAGGCGGAAACGCAGGGCTGCCTGACCCGGAATCGGCCTCCGCGGCTGCTACGATAGATTCCATGACCCCCAATCAGCCCGGCCAGATGCCCCGGTTGCCCATCGCCGGCGTGAAGAATCTCATCGCGGTGGGTTCCGGGAAAGGCGGCGTGGGCAAGACCACGGTAGCGGTGAACCTGGCGGTGGGCCTGGCCTCGCTGGGTTATAAGACCGGCCTGATGGACGCCGACGTCTACGGTCCCAACGTGCCCCTCATGATGGGCATCAACCGCACGCCCATGGCCTTCGGCGAGCGCATCCAGCCCCTGGAACAGTACGGCGTGAGGCTCATGTCCATGGGCTTCCTGAATCCCGGAGACAAACCGCTGGTCTGGCGCGGCCCCATGCTGCACAGCGTCATCCAGCAGTTCCTGCGCGGCGTGGAATGGGGCGATCTCGACTACCTCGTGATCGACCTTCCGCCGGGCACCGGCGACGTGCAGCTTTCGCTCGTACAGACGGCGCCGATCACGGGCGCGATCGTGGTGACCACGCCATCCGATGTCTCGCTCGAAGACGCGCGCAAGGCGGTTTTCATGTTCCGCCAGGTCAAGGTGCCGGTCCTCGGAATCGTCGAGAATATGAGCTACCTGAACTGCCCGCACTGCCACGAGCGCATTGACGTATTCAGTTACGGCGGCGGCCGCCGCACGGCGGACGAGATGCAGGTGCATCTTCTGGCCGAGCTGCCGCTGGACCCGCAGGTGCGCATCGGCGGCGACACGGGCAGCCCCATCGTGCTGCGGAAGGGCGAAGGCGAGCCGTTCCTCGAACTGGCACGGAACACCGCGGCCCGCGCGGAGGAAGTGGCCAAAGAGGAAGGCCCGCAGATCGAGATCAGCGATTGAGCCGTCACAATGTGCTACCATGTAGCACATGAGGAAGGCTTCTGTTCGCGACTTGCATATCCGCACCTCGGAACTGGTTCGCGACGCGGCCGGCGGGGCCGTCATCGTCATCGAACGGCGCGGCGAACCGATGGCGGAGTTGCGGCCGATCGCCAAGAAGAAGAAAGTCAAGCTGCCCTGCATGACGGCACTCTGGGCGAAACTCCCTCAGCTCTCCGGCGACAGCACGGATATCATCTCTGAAGACCGCGATCGATGTATATAGACTCCGCCTACATTGTGAAGTACTACGTTAATGAGCCCAGCTCGGCCGCAGTCCGCGAAATCTTGCGTAAGGCCGAGTCGCCGGCCTCATCGGCTTTGGCAATCGCTGAAGTCACCTGCGCTTTTCACCGCCGCTTGCGCGAGGGAAATCTCACCGGAGATCTTTTTCGAGAGGTGTTGGGCACGTTTCTGAAGCACGTCGAAGCCGGAGTGTGGTCGATGGCGCCAGTCGATGATCGTGTGCTCCGCCGCGTGAGCCGGATGCTCAGGCTTGCGCCGACGTCGCTTTGCCTCCGGAGCGGCGATGCGGTGCACTTGGCTACCGCGCTTGAGATCGGCGAGTTGGAAGTCTGGACCAGCGACCGGCACATGCTGGCGGCCGCGCCCCACTTCGGATTGATCGGACGCA
>JBEKYW010000122.1:0-5016 GCA_049510555.1 Bryobacteraceae bacterium | reverse complement strand
TTGAGCTCCCTGATTCCCACTGATTTCATAGGTTTTGATTGTAGCCTCGTGAGGCTACAATGTCAATCTTGCCGCATATCATTCGGCAAAGATGATGTGTAATTCCGCAACGCTGAGACTTTATCGCTTGTTCCGAGCAGAGTTGCCGGATTTGCACTGGTTGGGCGCACTAAGGGCGAATCACAGCCTTGTAGATCGGCGTGCCCCTGCCATTTCATAGGCCGTCTTCTCCTGGGCAACACCTTGTTTGACTCATCAACAGAAGCTGGATATAGTCATACCAATGAGTAAAAGAGTGCAGGTGCTTTTAGACGAGGAGGAATTGCGCAAGATCCAACGCGCCGCACGCGCGCAGAAGATGACGGTCGCCGCCTGGGTGCGTCAGGCACTGCGCGCGACGCGATCCAGCCTGCGTTTGATGCTCTGCTATCGTGGCTAAAATGTTTAACTTGACGACACGCGATGCCTGGCCCTGATTTGGAGGACTGGGATACTCTCTACGGAGCGCATGGCTCGTATGCGCATCAGGATGGTTTGTTGCGGGCTCTTGCTGGCCCTTTCGCACCCGGCATTGCGAGCGCAGGGATCGGTCACCGTGGGCTGGTACAACGGCGACCGGCAACTCGGCATACCCGGCGTCCAGAACTGGTATATTTCGGGATCCCAGCTTGCGCGAACCTATGACAACTTCGTAGTTCCCGACGGCGGCTGGATCGTGGCCGGCGTCTTTTCGAACAACACCTTCTACAGCGCGCCGCCGGTGACGCAGGCAGCCTGGGAAATCCGCAGCTTCCTGGCTACCGGCTCCGCGGGCACGCTGGTCGCCTCGGGCGTAAGCGCCGCCACCGTGAGTTTCAACGCGGCATTGAGCGTCTATCGGATCGAGGTGGACGGGCTGCAAGTGACGTTGCCGCCAGGCAACTACTGGTTGAATGTCGCCTCCGTCGGACCGGGCGCCGGGCAATCGTATGTAGCCGCCACTCTGGGCGCCAACGCCGTGGGCAATCCACCCGGCAATGACGGTGGCGCGCTATACTGCGCGTCGGCGAACGACATGGATTTCGTGCCGATCTCCTCGACCGGACAAAATGGAACGAGCGCCGATTTTTCGCAGGGCGTCCTGATCTCCGGTCCCGCCGGCATCAGCGGTTCCCCGCCACCTTTGCTTTCCATATCCGACCAGTGGCGCGCCGATGTGCTATCGCTGGTCCAACAGATGACCGAATTCCATTCGCTGCCGTTTCCGGGCATTAGTCTGACCGATTTCAATTCCAAAGCCACGGACCTTTACAACCAGATCCCGGACCTCTCCGATCCCGTGATCCGGACCGATCTGGTGGAACTGGTGGCGTCGATCGAAGATCCCCACACGGATGTCTCATGGCCTTATCCAAGCCCCTTCCACCAAGTGCCGCTCTCCTTCTACTGGTTTGACGATGGCATCTACGTGACTTCGGCCTCCGCGCCCTATCAAAACCTGTTGGGCGGAAAGCTTCTGATCGTCGGCCAGACCGGCATCGACGACGCAACCCGCATCCTGACCGCACTGGTACCGCACGACAACGATCAGTGGGTCAAGCACCGGATTCCGCTTAAGGAACTGACGAACGCCGATTTCATGTTCGGCACTGGGTTAATCGCGAGCACCGATAGCGTCCCGCTCCAGGTCAGTCTTTCGTCGAACGGCGTTGTCTCCGCCAGTGTTCAAACGTATACCAATTCCGCGCAGCCGCAGCAAATCCAGGTCTTCCAGGGCAACCCGCCTCTTTACCAGCAGCATACGGATCAAAACTACTGGGCGACCGTCATCGATGGAGGCGCTACCCTCTACTTCCAGTACAACAGTTGCATGGAGGATCCCAAGCAGCCTTCCTCTGTGTTCTTCCAGCAACTGGACCAGATGATGGCGCAGGAGTCGGTCCAGCGCATTATTCTCGACATGCGCAACAACAGCGGCGGGTTCACCTCCATACTGAGCCCCTGGATCGACGAGATTCGGGCCAGCCGCTTCAATCAGCCGGGCCGGCTGTACGTCATCGTCGGCCGCGCGACCTTCTCCGCCGCGATGGAGGCAACCAATCACCTTCACGACCGCACCGCCGCAGTCTTCGTCGGCGAGTCCACAGGAGCCAGGCCCCAGTTCGAACTGCGGCAAGGGGACTTCGGCTTGCCTTACTTTGGAATTCGGGCGAGTTACTCGAACGGTGTGGAGGGTGCGACCGATCCCGATGCGACGCTCATACCGGACATCTCGGTCGGACTGACGTTCCACCAGTACATGGATGGCATCGACCCGGCCCTGAATGCGATATTGAGCATCCCGGCGCCGCAGCCGTCCGGCTTGTGCGCGGTCACCCTCAGCCCGGGCGAGTTGAACGTCCCCGCTGCGGCGGGGAATTACGCTGTCGGCGTTCAGACGGGTTCCGCCTGCCCGTGGAGGGTCTCGAGCCTTCCGCCTTGGATAACGGCTTCGGGGACGGGTTCCGGGATTGGTTCCGGCAGCGTCATGCTTGCCGTAACCGCAGACTCCGGCGGCCAGCGAGGTGCCATTCTCTCGATTGGGGGCGCCGAGCTGCCGGTTACGCAGCAAGGTCCGGATTCCTGCGCCTACTCGCTCAGCGCCAGCGATCAGGTTTTTCCCTCTGCGGGCGGCGCCGGCTCCGTCAATGTGACGGCATCGAGCGGCTGTTCCTGGGTGGTCTTGAATCAACTGAATTGGGTCACGATTACGGGTAGCCCATCCGGGACGGGGGCCGGCACCGTATCGTTCAACGTGACAGCCAATTCGGGGGCAACACAGTGGGGCACACTGTACATTGCCGGCCTTCCATTCACGATCCAGCAGGACGGTGTTCCGGCGGCTGGAATGAGCTTGACGGGGTCGATTGCACAGTTTGGATCGGCTGGCGGATGGGACACCTCGATCACGCTGGTGAATTTGGGCGCCACGGACGGCGAGACGCAGTTGAGTTTCTTTGGCAACGACGGCAGCGCGCCTTTGCTGCCGTTCGCCTTACCACAGCTGCCCGCGCTGGGAACCATGCGCAGGGCTATATTCGATGAGATTCTCGCTGGCGGAGCCTCGCTCCTTGTTGACACCACCGGCCCGGACACGCAGCCCCCCGCAATCGGCTCCGCACAACTGCTGACGAGCGGCGATATCGGCGGCTTTGCGGTCTTTACGTATACGCCTACCGGTCAAGCGGCCGTGGCGCCGCTGGAAACGCGCACCGCCAGCTCTTACCTGCTTCCGTTCGATAACACGGGCGCGGTCTGGACGGGTGTGGCAGTCGCCAACCTCGCGCCCGCTACGGCCAATGTCAACGTTGCGATTCGAAACGACAGCGGCGCGCAGATCGGCACCGGATCGATCAGCCTGGCGGCGCAGGGCCACAATTCATTCATGCTGACGGATCCCAGTTACGGATTTCCGGCGACCGCGGGCGTGCGCGGCACCGTCGAGTTCGATGCGCCATCGGGGGGCCGGATCAGCGTTCTGGGGCTGCGGGCGAACGCCATCCCGAACAGCTCCGGGTTCGCGCTGACTTCGCTGCCGACGCTGGCCGGCGTCGGCGCGGGCGGCGGCGCCATCGCGCAAATCGGATCGGGAGGCGGCTGGCAGACTACGTTCACGCTGGTCAATGCCGGTCCCGCGGCGATGGTCAACCTGAGTTTCTTCGGCGATGACGGGACTGCGATTTCCCTGCCGCTGAGTTTCCCGCAGACGGGCACGACGGCTAGGTCCAGCACCGTGAGCCAGACCATTCCGGAGAGCGGTTCGCTCGTTGTAGAGGTGCAGGATTCGGGAGGCGCAACCGCAACGATCGGCTCGGCCGTGCTTACCACTACCGGCAATGTCGGCGGCTTCGCGGTGTTCCGATACAACCCGACGGGACAGGAGGCTGTGGTACCGCTCCAGGCGATAAACGCGCCGTCCTACATTTTGGCATTCGATAACACCGGCAACCTGTCCACGGGTTTGGCCATCTCAAACGTGGCCGCGCAGGCGGCGAATGTCAGCGTCATCATTCGAGACGACACAGGGGTGGAGATAGGCACGGGTTCGATCAATCTTCCGGCGCAGGGCCATAAGTCGTTTATGTTGACGGACATGTCTGCGGGAGGCTGGGATGTCACGGCGGGTGTGCGCGGAACCATCGAGTTCGACACGCCCACGGGCGGGCGCATCGCGCCGCTCGGCCTCCGCTTCGCCGCGATTCCCGGCGGCTTTACGATCACGACGATTCCGGTGATGGAACGCTAGAACCGGAGAGTTCCACGGCTAGAAATGGTAAACCCGGATCGGCGTGCCGCCGCTGCCTGTGCCATTTTGCGCGTGATGTTTTTATGCTTGTGGTGGCAAAAAATTGGTCCCAAGGTCAAGGATCCCCACCGCGAGCGGTGAGTCCTTTGTTCGAATCGCTCGGTATAACCCGCCCGAGGAAAACGTAGACACCCACTGATCGTTGCATCTTACGTGGGGGTTTCAAAAGGGGACTGTCCCCAATTGATTTACTTCCGATGCGACCACATCTGTCCCGTGCGCCAGGCGCGAGAGCAGATTATGACGTGGGAGCAGGTGGTTGCTCCGGCGGTGGTTCTAGAATGCCCTTTGGTTTTGGCGGCTGGCGGATCCCCGGAGAAATGGGCGAATATTGGCGCCCATGCGATAGCAAAACAAGAGAGACGATCTTACCCAAAATGCGCGGCGCCACACACAGGATTCGGAAGCCGTATCGGAGATTTTCGCGGACCACGGGGACTGCGCCGCACGGGATCCTGGGGAATTGGCACGCCCGCTCGATAGAGTGAAATCAGGCGCCTGCCGAAACGACGTGTTTTTGCAGCGTTAGAGTACACCAGTGCCTACTGCACCACCAAGCCACACCCCTCCCCAACCGTCATTGCCGGCGCCGGTACGGTGGGCAGCTGGGCTGCTGCCAGCGAGGAATTTATCGAACCCAGATCACTCTGCAGAAACTGACGAAAGCGCTTGAGCGTTTCGTCGGTCTGCCC
>JBEKYW010000121.1:0-4763 GCA_049510555.1 Bryobacteraceae bacterium | reverse complement strand
TGACCGTTTTCCCCAGCCACCGGATCAGTGCTTCCTGGCGCGCCGCAGCCTTTCTCTATGATCGGGACCGGTCGCTCGTAACGGCCTTTCCCTCGCCCGCAACGACCCCCGCTTCCGCGAGTCCCATTCCGGGGTCAATGGCCCTGGCCTGCTACTTCGCTCCCGCCTAGCACTCCCCTTCGGGACTTTTACCTCCCTCCGGATCAAAGCGTTCAGCCGGATTTGCCGCCTGCCTGCCCGCCTTCCGAATCCGCCCGATCTCCTCTCGCTCCCCGCAGCCCGCTTCTATTGCTAGATTCTCTGGGCCGCGGATCACCGTTCCTGGTCCGCTACGTTTCCGGAGGCTCGCTGTTCCTCAAACCTCTTGGAACCTCTCCCACTATGCCCCCGCCACGGTTTCAGGTCAACCCTTATTGTGATCGCCACCCCCTTTTTCCTCAATATTTATTTGCCTTGTTTCGAACTAGTTACAGAAGTTCGACGTGAATTGCCTGTGAATAAATCAGGCGCTGGGAATCCTGTTCTACTGGGTCAGTTTCAGAATCATGCCGGTGTCGGTAGCCAGCCAGATGTTGTGGTCGTCAGCCGCCGCCAGGGTGGTGCGGTTGGCCACCGCGCGGTAGTCCACCTCGATGTCCTTCCAGTTGGAAAGATCCTGGCTCTTGAGCACCTTCACCTTGCCCGGAACCACGCTGCGCAGCTCGCCAGCCACCACGATGCCCGAGAGATAGGCCGTGCCGTCCGGAGTCACACAGACATCGCTGACGGCAAACTTCTTGTCCCGGTAAATCATTTCGCTGCCGCCCGAGGGCCACTTGATGCGGTGGACCTCGCTGGGATACTGGAACGAGTTCGCGAACTCAACCAGCCCCAGGCCCTTGCCGGGAGGGCCGAAGCGGATGTGCGTAATCTGGCCGAATATCGAAGCGGAAGCGGACTTCCAGGTCTTGCCGCCGTCGCGCGTCTCCAGCGATAGCGCGAGGTGCGGCCATTCGCGATGGCGCAGGGCTGCTTCCGGGTCGATCCACTCCGGCAGTTGTGGCGTGAACGTTCGTTCCGGCGGCCGGTTCCAACCGGTGATGATGCCAAGCTGGGGCGTGGCAAACGCGATCCACCCATAGGCGGAGTTCTCGGCCAATCCGGGCTGTTCGGCGGCCGCGGCCACGCGCGTCCACTGCTGGCCTCCATCGTGCGTCTCGAGCACGGTTTTCCTGGCGCCGGCGGCCCAACCGTTCTTCTCGTCCTGGAAATACACCCGAAAGATCCGGGCCGGAACGCGGGGCATCTTGCTCCAGCTCTTTCCGGACTCCGTGGTCTGCCACAGGCCCTTCTCCGTCACCATCCACCCGATGCTTTCATTCAGGAAGAACAGTGAGAGGGGCGGTTCTCTGAGCGAAACGAGCTGCCAGTGGGCGCCGCCATCGGAGGTCACCAGCGCCACGGACCGCTCGTGACTGCCCTCGTGGATGATCCCCACCGCCACGCCGCGCGCGGCCGACGCAAAGTGGAGATCATTGATGGCCAGGGAAGATTTGTTCTGATCGTAGAAATACTGCACCTGCCAGCGTTGGGCGTCGAGCGGCGTCACCCACGCCGCCAGCGCCGCCAGCGCGCACCAGAACCGAGTGAATGAAAGCGTCACGTGACTTCTATTGTTTCATTGTGACAGGTCCGGAGGAAAGCACCAGCTCCACGTGATTGGCCGATTCCGCCGCCGCGGGAGCCATGCGGGCGAGCACCAGCACGCATCCCACCTGCTCGCCGACCGTGGTGAGCACCTCCATTTCGCTGCCGGTGTGCTGATGCGGCAGCCGGTGCTGCACGTTGATTACGCCCACCACCCGGTTGCGCGCGATCACTGGCGCGGAAAGGAACGCTTCGTAGGTGTCTTCCTCCAGCTCGCCGAATCTCTTGAACCGTGAATCCTTGTATGCCTCGCGAGAGATCGCCAGCAGGCGGCGCTCGCGCGCCACCCACCCCGTCAGGCCCTCGTTCCACTTCATACGCAGCTTCCCGATGGTGGACGGGTGGGGCATACTGGAAGCGCACAGCACCAGTTCTTCACCGTCGAGCAGGTATACCAGGCACGAGTCGCACTGGGTGAACTCGACCACCAGAGACACGATACCCTGCAGAACTTCCGGCAGGCTCATTTCCCGGACCATGAAGCGGCTGATCTTCTGGAACAGGCGCAACTGCTGCTCGGTCTTTTGCAGGCGCGACTCGAGATCTCTGGTTTTCGGCACTCCTTATATTATAGCTTTGGCCCCCTGCGCGGCCGGCGGCCCGCGGCCCGGGAGTGTGCGACACAGAAGTGCGGGAACTGTCGAAGTGCACGCCAGTCGAACAAATCTGAGCGTACCTCGTACTTACAGCTACCGGCCGGCGGTAGGGCGGACCCCCTGGTCCGCGGGCGACCCCCCGGTCGCCCATCCCGCGCTCGACCATCGATACTCACTGGCGTCCCTCACCAGCCCCGCCCGCACAGGATTCCCCTCGATGTAGTTCCGGATCTTCTCGAACTCCCGCTCATGCCTCACCAGGTGGTCATAGCTCTCTTCCTGCCAAAAGGGCCTTCCCGTCAATCCCAACATCGCGTTGGCCCTCTTGGCAGTGATGCCTTTCAACGATTTCGTCAGTTTGGGCAATGCCACGGCTGGAGTGGCCAGCAAATGAACGTGGTTCGGCATGACCACGAAGGCATGTAAGACGTAATGTCCGAGGATGTTGGCGTTGTACTGGATGGCTTCCACGATCATGTCGGCAACAGCCGGTCGGCGAAGGTAGAATGCGCCACTGCGGGCTTCATCCAGCAATCGATCCATGGCGTCAAATGCCTGTCCGGAGTTGAGCGCGGCCGTCGGGAAGGCCCGGTGGGGCGGCAAGCTGTCGTAGAGACGCCACGTGAGGAAAACGGACTGTTGAGTCTCATAGACATGCGGCAGTCGCCGCCGGTAGAACGTCATACCGGAGTAGTTCCCCAAACACCGCGGAATTCTCGCCAAACACTGGCCGACCAGGGGGTCGGCCGCGGACCGGGGGTCCGCCCTACCAAGCACCCGAATCCGCATCACTTCTGCGTCGCGCACCCGCGGCCCGGCAGCGCCGTGTTCCTTTCGAAATCGCCTACAATTGGTACATCGGGCGCGAAGGCACGATGGCGAACGGCACGGATAGCGCACGGGCCATATGGAAGGCGCCGCAGTGTCCCTTCACCATCGAGTATTCCCTCAGAGTGCTCGACGATATCCGCCTGGCGGTGGTGGATGCGTTCTTTTCCCTGCCGCGCGGCGGCGCCGAAATCGGCGGAATTCTGCTCGGAAAATACTGGAAACGGCGGGTGATTATTGAGGATTACGCGGCTCTGGATTGCGAGCACGCTTTCGGTCCGTCGTTCGCGCTTTCCCCGCGAGACCAGGCCAGATTGGCGGAGTTACTGGCGTTGGCGGAGCAGAATTCCGGCCAACTGAACCCGGTCGGCTGGTACCATTCCCACACGCGGAGCGAGATTCTCCTTTCCGAGGCCGACCAGGACCTTCACAACCGCTATTTCCCCGAAGCATGGCAGGTGGCTTTGGTGCTGAAGCCTCACACCTTTCGTCCCACCAGAGCGGGCTTCTTCTTCCGGGAGGCGGACGGATCGATTCATGGAACGGCCAGCTACCAGGAATTCGGGCTGGCGCCATTGCCGGTGCGTCCCATCCCGTCGGGAGTCGCGCCGGGGCCGGAGCCCGCGTCTGCTCCGCGTCTCCGGCACGGGCCTGAACCGCGAGGACCGGTCATCGCTGTGGCAGCCGGCGCCGTGTCCGAGCCGCCTCCGCCGCCGGCCCCGGAGCGCCTACCCGGCCCGGCAAGAGAATCCGAGCCGCAACCGGCCGATCAACTGCGCCTCGGACTGCTGCCCGACCGAGAGTGGCGATCGCTTGGGATCGTGCTGGTAATCGCCATCGGCCTGATGCTTGCAGTCGTGGGGTTCCAGACTCGCCACCTTTGGCTGCCTGGCCTGACGGCTGCGATTCGGCCCGCTTCCGTTTCCATCGGGCTCACCGCCATCGACAACGACGGCCAGTTGCAGATCCAGTGGGACCGCAACGCTCCCGCGGTGCGCCAAGGCGCCAACGCTGTCCTGGAGATCGACGATGGTCCTGCGCCCCGGGAGATCCAGTTGGACGCGCTGCACCTCCAAACGGGGACTTTCACTTACCTCCGCCAGAGCGAACAAATTGACGTCAAGCTGGCGATTCACCTTCCCAACGGGCAACAGGCCCACGGAGCGACCAGTTTTCTGGGAAAACTTCCCGAGCGGAAGCCGCCGCCCGAGGACCCGCAGATCCGCAAGCAGCGAGACGCGCTGGCCGAGGAAGCCGTCAAACTCAGGTCGGACCTGGCGGCCGAGATGGCGCGCACCAAGAAGCTCGAGCGGTCCCTCAACCAGGTGCAGAAGGTCCTCCAGGAGCAGCAGCGCAAACGCTTGGAGAATCAAAGCCCCGAGAGGTAGGGCGGCTCGCTTCGCTCGCGGGGCCAGGGGTCCGGGGCCGGGGGCCAGGGGGGACGGCCCGCTGCAGTCGGCGGCGCTGGCGATCGGGACGCCCAACGCGTGGCACGACCAGGTGGACATCGCGGTCAGCCAGTGACCGAAACTGCCGCTAGTGTAGAGCGTCATAAATAGTAACTAATAACGGTAATGCGTCGTCTCTATAATCAGGAGACGAACGCATGCGAGTTGCACCCGCCATCGGCCTCACGCAAGACCAGCAGCAAAC
>JBEKYW010000120.1:0-4754 GCA_049510555.1 Bryobacteraceae bacterium | reverse complement strand
GGCTTCGACCCCGCGGATGGCGGCTTTGATCAGATCGACGAAGTTGTCCCAGTGCTCGGGCAATTTGCCGTCGGGCCAGAGCATGCCGGCGGAAACTTCGTTGCCGATCTGCACCATGTTCGGCATGGCGTCCGCCACACGGAACGCGGCGATGGTATCGCGCGTGTAAGCAAAGACCGCCTGCACGAGCTCGGCAGGCGATCTCCCCTCCCACGCCTTCGGGATGAACTGTTTTCCCGGGTCGGCCCAGGTGTCGGAATAGTGGAAATCCAGGAGAAACTTGTAGCCGAGCGCCTTCGCCTCTTTCGCCTCGGCGAGCGTGTAGTCGAGATTGTTGGGAAGCTGCGTCGGGGTGTGGAAGAGCCGGAGGCGAATCCAGTTGTAGCCGTGCTCGCGGAAAATCCGGAGGCCCGGCTTCTCGACGCCGCCGTCTTTGAATTTGGCGCCGCGCGCTTCGGTCTGGCGCAGGAACGAGAGATCGGCGCCGACCGCATACTCGCCGAGGTGGGGCGTCCCCGTGGAAGCGGCGCCAGCCGGCGTGACGGGCGCCTTGGGCGCGCTGGTGCACGAAGCCAGCAGCAACGCGAGGCCAAGGAAGAGCACCAGCGCCTTGTGCGGAGGCACGGCAGCGCGTTGCAGGGACACTTTCATAAGACAAGGGGGACGGGGTTACGCGAGGAACAGTCGTGCGGTTGGGGATTCAAATTGATGCCGCCAGGTCGGCGGCGAGTGCGTGGCTGGGATCGCGGGCCAGGACCTTGCGGAGCAGCTTTCTCGCAGCGGCGCGCTGCCCGAGCCCGAGCCGGGCCTGGGCTTCGAGGAAAAGCGCGGCCGTCGTCTGTCGCGCTTGCAGGTCGTCCTCGAACAGCAGCATCGTCGGCAGCGAGGTGGCGAAATAGTCGATCTTCGCCTTCGTGCGCGCCAGCCGCCGGGCATGGGCGAGCAACTCGCGCAGGAGTTTCTGCGCGCGCGTCTTCCGTCCGAGTCGCTGCCAGGCAAACGCCGAGTAATAGGTCATCTCGGAGAACTGGCGCACGCTCATCTCCTGGAAATCGCCCCGGAAGGTGGCGGCGGACGTCCAGTGGGCGCGGGCTGCCGTCAGATCGCCGGCTGCGGCGCACGCCTCGCCGAGCCAGAAGTGAATGTCGCTCTGGTTGGCGAGCAGGTGCTTGGCCTCGCCGAGATTCTCGGGCGCGGCCAGCGCCTTTTCAAAAAGCCGGCGCGCCTTTGCGGCGTCACCGGAGGCCAGGGCAGTGCGGCCAAGCAGGAGGTGGGTGCGCACATGCTGGCCAAGCGCCTGGCCCTCCCCGCTTTCCCACGGCTGGAACTTGCGGCTCCCCACAATGGCGAGCGCCTGCTCCGGCCGGCCGGTCTGGCTGTAGAGCGCGCAGAGTTTGACCGACAGATCGTCGCGGGCTTTTGCCAGATGCGGATGTTTCTCCAGTTCGCGGAGGCGCCGGGCCGGCGACTCGCCCAGGCGTTTCCAGAGCTGGTCGCGCTCGAACAACAGGCGGGCATCCCCGGGGGCCGCCTTGAACGCCCGCTCGTATGCGGCGCGGGCCCGGGCGGGTTGCCGGAGAACGTTGAAGCAGCCGATGCCGAGATTGCGCCAGGCGACAGCGTTGCCCGGCTCCAGGCGCACCGCCTGCTCCCATCGCGCGATGGCTTCGCGATGGCGGCGGCGGTCGTAGAGGAGGTTGCCAAGGTAGAACGGCGCGCGGGCGTCGCGCGGGTTGGCAGCGATGGCCGCCTCGAGAATGGCGATCTCCTCGAGACGCGCCGGGAAACAATAGTCCGGCGGCGCCTTGGCCGCCGCCGCATAGGCGTGGCGCGCGGCGGTTTTGTCGCCCAAACGCGTGTGCAGCCAGCCGCGGTAATACTCCACCAGCGGCGCGGTGCCGCTGTGCGGTTCGGGCCGCGCCTCGCCCAGCACGTCGAGCGCCTGGAAAAAGCAGCCCGCCCGGGCATAATCGAGCGCGAGGTCGAGGCGCACCTGCGTATCACAGCGCAGCTCGCTGCGATTCAGGTGGTGCGCCCACCAGTCGAGTGGATCGAGCGCGAGCGTCGCCTTCAACAGTTCGGTCGCCTCCGCGTCGCGCTCCAGGTGGCGCAACGCGACCACCTTGAGATCGCGGGCGCGCAGGTTGTCGGTGTTGACGCGCAGGGCGCGGTCGAGGTGCGCCAGCGCCGTCGCCCAGTCGCGGCGCGTGCCGTCGATCTCGGCGAGGGCATGGTAGCCCGCGGCCTGCCAGGCGTGGTTCCAGGTTGCCTTAAAGAAGGCGTCGTAGGCCTGGGCGAGGAGGTTTTGGGGTTTGAGTTTTGAGTTTTGGGTCGCGGGCTGTGCAGCGGCGGTAACCGCGTCGGCCTGAAGGCGCAGGCACCGGCCCAGCTGGTAATATGGCTCGCCGTCAGACGGATTGGGATTGCGGCGCGTGAGGCGCGCCACGCTGGCGCGCAGATATTTTTCGGCGTCGGCCGGCTTGCCGCGGCGCAGATGCCAGCGGCCGAGCGCGAGGTTGCAGCGCGCATCGCCGGGATCGCGGCGCAGCGCCTCGCGCCAGTAGGTCTCGGGCAGGCGGGTGGCGTGCCGGTACTGCTCGAGATGCAGGCCGGTCAAGAAGAGTTCGTCGGCACTGGCCGTCTCCGCCGGCGGAAGGGGTTCGCTGGCGGGCAACGGCACCCTGCCGCGCGGCCAGTCACGCGGCTGGTAATGAATGAGTTCACGGCCTCCCTCGGTGGTCACGCGCAGGATCAAGTCGGTGGCGCGCCGGCCGCGGGTGAGCTTCGCCTCGGCAACGAACGGCTTGTCCGGCGCCAAATCCTGCGTCCACTCTGCCAGGAGTTTGCCGCGCGCTTCCAGTCGCACGTTAGTCCCGGCTTGCGGCGCGGAGACGGCCACGCCCACGCGGGCCGTGCCGGCCCCGACGCGCAGGCTCACGGCGGCGTCGAGGTTGGCGTGCTGCGCCGGGCCGATGGCGCGGATGGGATACCAGTACTGGCTCCACGTTTTCGTTTCGCCGGGCTGGAGGAAGGAGAAGTCCGGCTGGTTGTCGGTGTAGACGCCGGCCATCAGCTCGATGTAGGGCCAGAACGCGCCGTTTTCGTCCGGATCGGTAAGGTTGCGATCCCACGCATAGCCGAATTCGTGGTTGCCCCACGTCCACTGCTTCTTGCCTGGTGAGATATGATGGTCGGCGATGTGCACGAGGCCGGCCTGCGCCGCGTGGTCGTAACCGCCGAAGAAATCCGCCTGGCTGCCCATGCACATGTAGGAGGTGGGCACGGGAATGTTGGCGTACCACGACAGATCGTCGGGGCGGTAGTCAGGCAGTTTTGGGTTTTGGGGTTTGAGTTTTGGATTGCAGCGCGGCGGCACGAACTGGCGCGGCACCTCGCCGGCCGGCACGCCGGCCCGGCCGCGCGCCGCGTAGTCGACGCCGTAATAGCGGCCCGTGCAGAGCGGGTACGTGCTCATGGCGCGCCGGGCGTGGTCGGCGACGTACTGCACATCGGGAGGGAAAAACGACTGGTACTGCTCGTGCACTTTCGTGGCGACGTTGGCCCACCACAGGAAGGTCTGGACGTCGGCCGTGCGGTTGTAGGCGCGGACCTTGAGCTCGAGGTAGGCCCGGCCCGGATGCAGGCAGACGCCGTGCATGCCCTTCATGCGCGCCATCGGATCGTGCTCGGAGAGCCACACCGTGGCCGCGCCGTCCGCGTGCGGCTCGATATGCACGTCGGCCGGCATGAAGGTCGACGGGCGGTGGTGCTGCGGCCAGTTGAACTCGATGCCGCCGCTGATCCACGGCCCCGCCAGCCCCACGAGCGCGGGTTTGATGACGGCTTGGTGGTAGATGAAATCGTAGCCGTTGGTCTTGTCGGTCGCGCGATGGATGCGGCCGCCGAGCTCGGGCAGGATCATCACGCGCAGAAACTCGTTCTCCAGAAACACCGCCTCCCAGGTGTGCGGCGTCGGCCGCTCGGCGATCCGATCGGTGAAAGGCAGCGGGTAGACGCGTCCGCTCGATCCCTGGTAGACGCGCTTCTCCAGAAACATCGGATTCCGGTCCGGAGCCTGCGGTTCGTAGGTGGGCAGGACGACGGTTTCGCGGCGGACGGAAACGGGAGTGCTCATGAAACGGTGATTTTGACATAGCTTACGGTCGATGCCGCATCTTTCGCAACTTTTCCAGTGGCCGGCGGATCACACCCCCGATCGACGATCTCATCCGCCCGCGCATCCCGCGCGCCGGCTGGCTGCTCACCCCGCGCCCACCGCCGGGTCGTTAAGGTCAAAGGCAGCCGTCTTGTACGTGGAAACTCGCTCGACGCGCAGTGGGAAAGTCGCTTCATATCTCGGAGACGGGTCCCCATAGCTCAACAGGATAGAGCAGCGGTTTCCTAAACCGTCGATCCCGGTTCAAGTCCGAGTGGGGATACCATCCTTCGCTTCCAGATTCTGGAAGCTACGGCTCGGCAAGCCACCCGCCTGTGCTTTTGCGCGGGCAAGGCTCGCCTGAGTTTGCCGCTGACGCCGGCGGGTTTCCGTTTGACAGCCCGCCAACCTGTAGAAACCTATAGGTCATGGCCACACTCTCCTTTCATGCTCCCCCGTTGGTGGAAAAAAAGATCCGCCATGCCGCCAAACGTCGCGGCGTCCCCGTCTCGCGCTTCCTGAAGGAAGCCGCCGAAAAGGAGGCCATCCGCGAAACCGCCTCTTTTGGCGCGGCGGTGAAGAAATACGCCGGCATCGT
>JBEKYW010000012.1:0-140428 GCA_049510555.1 Bryobacteraceae bacterium | reverse complement strand
AGGTTGGCGACGGCATGGAGGTCTTCGATGCGGAGGACGGCGAACCCAGAGGCGGCGAAGCCGTGTTTGCGGGAGTTGAGGGCGGAGCGGGCCTTGCCCTGGGGGGTGCGGGGGCCGGTAGAGTGAGTGGCGTTGGCGCGGTTGGCGGCAAGCTGCTTATCGGAGACGGGGTGACGGCGATGTGGCATGGATGGTTCCTTGTGAAAAAAAAGCACCGGTGGCAAAGACCACCGGCGCTACTTGAGGAATAGCACGGGGAGGGGGTTGAGTCTGAAATTGGGGAGAGGTAAATAGTTGAAAAGGAATGGGGTTATTGGATTCAGAAAGTTGTCACTGAAAATGGGTCAGGCGGTTCCGCGGCGCGGGGACAGTTTCCACGTTCAGCTTGTCGTTGGCGCCCTTGAGGTCGCCCGTGAACAGCGACATCGTGAGCGGGGCGCCGCCCGCGGCTTTGAGAAAATCCCGGCGGCACGTGGAATCCTGTGTCATGTCCTCTGTTATAACGGGTTTTGCCGCTAATATGAAGAATAGATGCGAATACCGCAAATGAAATTCCCTCTGTTTTTGTCCTTCTTGTGCCTGTGCGGAGTGGCCCAGGTGTTTCCGCCATCGGTGGTCTTCCAGACGGCGCCCTGAGCGCCGCCCGCGTAGACTGTGTTGCGGTCGCGCGGATCAACACACGCAAGCCATGATACGATCGGTGCTACGCTACAGCCAAAGGAGACGTCTCCATGAAGCCTATCCTTCTGCTTGTCACAATGGCCGCGTTTGCACAGCAGCCCCCTGTGCGCATCCTCATCTCTTATCACTCCGAAACCGGTAACACCGAAAAGATCGCACAGGCGATCAGCAAGGGGGCGGCTTCTGTGTCAGGCGTCGACATCACGCTTCGCAAGACCAGCGAAGTGAAAGACGAAGACATCCCTCGGTATGATGGCATCGTTCTTGGAACCCCCGTACAGTGGTCCAACCTATCCGCCGAGGCCAAGCGCTTCCTGGATCGGGTCGGCAATGCGCTCTGGAAGGTCAAGGCCAACGGCGACGGGCGGACTGCGGGAGCGTTCTGCACCGGCGGCGGCGTCTCGATGGGAAAAGACGTGGCGCGCCTGTCTATCCTGTCCGCTTTTCTCACCATGCGGTTCACGGTGATCGGGGGCGTAGACGACCAGGGCTTCGGCACCTTGGGGCCGGAGGCAACCACGGGCCCGAGCGACCCAGGTGTCAGTGACCAAGAACAGGAGCAAGGACGGCGATTCGGGGAGCGCTTCGCACGCATGACCCGCCAGATCCGCACGGCGCGGTAGTCTCGCTTCGGTGCAGGCGGGATATTTATGCACGCCGGGGCCCTGGGCGCCAGCTCCGGGCGCGCTTCGACGTTTCTATTCGAGATCGGAAAGTTCGCCCAGTTGCTTGAGGAGGGCCAGGGTGCGCGCGGCTTCCTCTTCGTCCACCTGGCTGATGGCGAACCCCACGTGCACCACCACATATTCGCCGGGCCGTGCCTCCGGAAGATAAGCCATGCAAACCTCGCGCGCGATGCCGCCGAAATCCACGCGCGCCATGGGGACGCCACCCGCGTCATGCAGCTCGGTAATCTTGCCGGGAACCGCCAAGCACATAGGAACCACTCCATGGTAACAGGTTGACTTGTCGCGTCTCCGGCTGCTTGACTATAGTTAAATCCCATGGCCCCCACCGGACATGCAGGGCAGGATGCGCGCTCGCTGGCTGAGGTCTATTCCAGCGTCGGAACTTCCCAGGTGTCTTTCTGGCGGCGCATGTTCGCGTTTGCCGGCCCGGCCTACCTGATCAGCGTGGGCTACATGGACCCGGGCAATTGGGCCACGGATCTGGAAGGCGGCGCGCGTTTTGGCTACCAACTGCTGTGGGTGCTGGTGATGTCCAACGCTATGGCCATCCTGCTCCAGACCCTGAGCGCGCGCCTGGGAATTGTCAGCGGCCGCGACCTGGCGCAGGCGTGCCGCGAGACCTATCCGCGACAGATGAGCCTGGCGCTGTGGGCGTTGTGCGAGATCGCCGTGGCGGCCTGCGACCTGGCGGAAGTTCTGGGCGCCGCCATCGCGCTCAACCTGCTGTTCCACATTCCGCTGCTCGCGGGCGTGCTGATCACCGCCGCCGACACCTTGCTGGTGCTCTGGTTTCAAAGCTTCGGCATCCGCACTATTGAAGCCTTCGTGCTGGCCCTGATCACGGTCATGGCGGGTTGCTTCTGCATTGAAATCTTCTGGGCCAAGCCGTCGGCGAGCGAAATGTTCACCGGGCTTGTGCCGCGGCTCAATCGGGACAGCCTGTACGTGGCCATCGGAATCCTGGGGGCCACGGTCATGCCGCACAATCTTTACCTGCACTCCGCGCTGGTGCAGACGCGGCACATCGCCCGCTCGGAGGCGGCCAAACGTTCGGCCTGCCGCTACAACCTGATCGATTCCGCGGTGGCACTGAACGGCGCGATGTTCGTCAATTGCGCCATCCTGGTGCTGGCGGCCGCCGTGTTCTTCAAGCGCGGCATCGTGGTGACCCAGATTCAGCAGGCGCACCTGCTGTTGGTGCCGCTGTTGGGGACCAGCCTTGCGGGTGTCATTTTTGCCGTGGCTCTGCTCTGCTCAGGGCAGTCATCGACGTTGACGGGAACCCTGGCGGGCCAAGTAGTTATGGAGGGTTTCCTCAACTTTCGCATGAGGCCCTGGATGCGGCGCTTGATGACCCGCGCCCTGGCCATTGTGCCGGCGGCGCTCACCATCTACTTCGCCGGCGATCAGTCCACTTTCAGGCTGCTGATCCTGAGCCAGGTTATCCTGAGCATGCAGTTGCCGTTCGCCGTCATTCCGCTGATTCATTTCACCAGCGACCGCGCGCGCATGGGTTCATTCGCGAACTCCTTATGGGTCCGCGTGCTAGCCTGGTCCACAGCCGCCGTGATCGTGGGGTTGAACCTGCGCCTCGCCGGGCTTGCCATTGCGGAATGGCTGGCTCAGGCAGGCGAGTGGCGGACGGTGGTCTGGCTGGCGACGATTCCCACGGCGGCGGTTCTCCTGCTACTTTTGTTGTGGGTCACCATGGAGCCCTTGATCAGCCGCTGGACGCGCAAGTTCGGGAGAGCGCCGGTGGTTCTGCCGGAAACCGCCGGCGCCGAAGCCGCGGCCGCACCAGCTTACCACCGCATCCTGGTGCCGCTGGACCACAGCCACCTGGACCGGCTGGCGGTGAGCCATGCCGCGGCCATGGCGAGGCTCCACGGCGCCAAGCTGTATTTGCTCCACGTGGAGGAAGACGTAACCAGCCAAGTCTATGGGCGGGAGGCCTCCACGGCCGAAGTGGAGGCGGGCGAACAGTACCTCGATCGCATCGCCCAATCCCTCCGCGATCAAGGGGTTACAGTCGAAACGGCGATTACCCACTCCTCCTCGCCCAAGAAAGAGATTGTGCGCTATGCGCGCGAGGTCCGGCCCGACCTGGTTATCATGGGCGCACACGGCCACGGGGGTCTGAAAGACCTGATTTTCGGGACCACCATCAACCCGGTGCGCCATAACCTGGAGGTGCCCATGCTGATTGTCAGACCGGGCAGAGGTTGACTCGAAGAATCAGGCCCTTTGACAACCGCGACAGGCCGACGGGGGCGTCGGCCGCGGACCAGGGGGTCCGCCCCACAATTTATGCAGGTCTTGGGGTTGAGACACCGTGTCCCAACACCGTGTCGGAGGAACACAGCGAAGGGCTTCGAACCGTCATTAAGTCATTTGGAATCAATTGTTTTAGTTGGCATTAGGAGTGCATTTTCCGGCATCGTGAAGCGCCACGTCTGGCTCGTGTTATGGCTTGCCTTCGGGATTCAGCCGCTGGTCTGCGCCACTTTGGAGCGGTTGACCCTGGACGACATGATCACCAAGTCTAGTGCCATTGTCCGGGGCACGGTGATGGATTCCTGGGCGGCGTTTAGCGGTTCGGTGATCTACACGCACTATAAAGTCCAGGTAAGCGAGAGCTTCAAAGGTTCCCGCCAGAGTTCCGTGGAAATAGTGGTTCCGGGAGGAGTGGTTAACAACCTTAGCCAGAGCTTTTCGGGATCGCCGGCGTTTAACAAAGGCGACGAGTTTGTGTTCTTTCTGTGGACCAGCCGGGCGGGGCTGACACAGGTCATGGGGCTGACCCAGGGACTTTTCGCGATCGGGCCCGAAGGGCACCCCGGCGCTTCCGCCGATCCCATGGCGACGCGCGCCGCGACCCACGAATTGATGCTCGATCCCAAGACCGCACAGCCGGTGAAAGACGCCTTGTTATCGATGCGCCTGAGCGACTTGCGGTCGCGGATCGCGAACACGCTCACCAATAACCAGGGGGCGAGGCAATAATGCGGGCGACGGAGCGCATCGGGCGGGTTGCAGTGATGACCGCGGCGGCGGTCCTGATGGGCATGCCCGCGCAAGCGTATTACCACTACGTCCACTACACTCGCAACGCTCCTTATACCCCGGTTCAGGAAAAGTTCGACCTCACCGCTCTGCCCAACAAGACCGTGACGTTCTTTGTGAGCGACGCGGGTCCCTCGGTGTATGCCCCCAATGACAGTTTCGGCTCGATTCTTGGCCAGGTCAGATCTGCGCTCGCCCAGTGGAATTCGGTGGCCAACTCGGATCTGCGAGTGGCGTTCGGCGGCACGGAAACCCTGGGCCAGAACTCCAACACGCCGGGCGGCGACGTGGTCTTCATCGATCTGCCCCCGGGCCTGCTGGGACAGGGCGCGCCCACGGTGGTAGTGGGAACCACGACCATCGTCCGGGGGACGGTGATGCTGTCGAGCAACACCAATAAGGGCCCGGGATCGAGCTACCTGGAAGAGTTCTACACTACCGCCGTTCATGAGATTGGACACGCGCTCGGGTTGCAGCACACGTGGACTTCGAGCGCCATGTCGCAGGACGTCATCCGGAATACCACGCGCGCGCGGCCGCTCGATGCCGATGACATCGCGGCGATTTCGGTCCTGTACGGCAAGGCTGGCTGGACCGCAAACTTCGGTTCCATCTCCGGCCGGGTGACCTTGAACGGGCAGCCCGTGTCTCTGGCCTCGGTGGTCGCGATCAGCCCCAGCGGACCGGCCGTCAGCGCGCTGACGAACCCGGATGGCTCGTACCAGATCAACGGCTTGCCTCCCAATAATTACCTGCTGTATGTTCACCCGCTCCCTCCGGACGCCATTCCTTTGGACGGCTCGGGCATCCGGTTGCCGGTGGATGGCAACGGCCAGCCTATTCAGGCCAGCGGCCCGTTCGGGACGCTCTTCTATCCGGGCACGCTCGAGCCAACCCAGGCCATCTCGATCCCGATCAGCAGCGGTACGGTGGTTGCAGGCCAGAATTTTTCGGTGCAGGCGCGGGCGGCGGTGCCGATGTATGACATCATCACCTACGGTTACCTGGACCCGGTCAGCCGCAGTTCCGTTTACAATCCCGGCGCGAACGCGGTGGCGGTCACGCCGGCATATATAAACACGACGCAGGGCGCGTTCCTGGTGGTTGCCGAGGCCAGTTCCGGAAACACACCGGTTCCGCAATCGGTCACGATCCTGGGCGGCTTTGCGGCAGCTAGCGGTCAATATCTCAGGCCATACGTGCCGGCGGGCAGTTCGCAACAGGTGCTGGCTCTCTACTTCGGTATGCCGCAGTTTGCGGGATCCGGCCCGCGGCACATGGTTTTCAATTTCGGCAACGACCTGTACGTGCTGCCGGACGCCATCAGCCTGGTGCAGAAGGGCGCTCCAGTGGTCAGTTCGGCCGTGCCGAACCCGGATGGCAGCGTCACCGTGACGGGCAGCAATTTCGCCGCCGATAGCCGGGTTTTCTTCGACGGCATACAAGCCACCACACAAACGCCGTTCAGCGGCACGGACGCGCAGGGTTCCATCACGGTGATGCCCCCCTCGGGATCCAGCGGGCAGGTATCCACCATCATGGTGTTCAACAGCGACGGGCAAAACTCGACCTTCCTTCAATCGCAGAACCCGCCAACCTACTTCTACCCCGTGACCGGGACGCCGCAGGTCGCCTGGGACAGGACCTCGCTGCCGGCGGGTGTTTCAGCGGTGGTGAATATCACCGGGCAGAACACCAGTTTCGTGGACGGCCAGGTAACCGTCGGATTCGGGACGGAAGATGTGACGGTCAATCGCGTTTGGGTGCTGAGCCCGACCCAAGTGCAGGCCAACGTGGTGGTGGCTCCCAATGCCGCTCTGGTCCCCTCCGAGATCAGCGTTATCTCGGGATTTCAGGTGGTTTCGCAGCCGTTCGCATTTCAGGCGCAGCCGGCCAATCCGGGCATGCCTTCCATCGGACTGCCCATCGTGAACGCGTTGCCCACTCAGCAGACGGTCTACCCCGGCGCCATCGCGGCCATCTACGGGTCGAACCTGGCGGTCTCGCCCACCGGCGTCCAGGTGACGTTGAACGACGTGCCCGCGCCGATCCAGTACGCCTCCGCAACCCAGGTCAATTTCCTGGTTCCCGGCGGTCTTCCGGCCGGCCCGGCCACGCTGAAGCTGAACAACGGCTCGGCCGGCGCTTATCCCGTGCTGGTTCAGATCAGCCTTCCGCCGCCGGCCATCACCGCCCTGACGACCCTGTCGGGCGTGGCGCTGGATGCCAGTCACTCCGCCGGAGCGGGCGACGTTGTGAACGTGCTGGTGACGGGCCTTGACGCGACCGTGCTGGCCAACACCAGCCGGCTGCAGGTAACCGTCTCCGGGATCTCGATGCCGATCCTGCAAATCACGCCGGCGCAAAACGGCCAGTACCAGATCCAGTTCATGCTCACGCAATCGTTCGCGGGCGCCCAGGCGCCCGTGGCGGTCTGGGTGGATGGGTCCAGCAGCGCTTCGCTCGGCATCACCACGCGATAGCCACTGGCTTTCGTGGGGCAGGTTGGAAACCTGCGGCGGGTTGTTAACCCGCCAGTTGCGCCGGTAAACAACCGGCGCGCAGCTTGCCAAGCTGCCCCACAGGCATTGATGTGTGGTACTGTGTGTGACCGGGAGATTCCGATGAAACTGATTCTGACTGCACTGCTCGTCGCCGGATTCGCTGCACCTGCGGGTGACCCGGCGGGGTTCCATGCCTGGAAGGCGGCGGAGCTGAAGGCATACGCCAAAACGCTGGCCCCTAAGATGAACGCATCCAAGACCGCCAGCCAGCAGTTGGCGAGTTTCGCCAACTATAGCTTCATGGTGGCGCACCGCGAAGGCTCGGGTGAGGCGGAATACCATGCCACTCAAGCCGATATTTTCGTGGTGGAGAGCGGGGAGGCCACGCTCACCTATGGCGGCAGCGTGGTGGATGGAAAGACCACTGCGCCGAACGAGATTCGCGGCACGTCGATCAGCGGCGGAATGGAGACCAAGCTGAGCGCGGGCGACGTGGTCACAATCCCGGCCAAGACGGCCCACCAGCTCAAGCTCGATGCGGGCAAAGAGTTCACCTACTTCGTGGTGAAGGTGACGCAGTAGGGGAAAGAACCGGCGACAAGATCGCCGGCGCTACTCTTTCCACAACAGCTCGGCATCGGGGCGGCGGACGTAATTGGCGTCCAGGGCCGCGGGGTCCGAAGCTTCGCCGCGGAGGAACCGTCCGAGCGCGATGCGTCCGATCGCGGCGGCCAGAGCCGGCGGCGCGGTCACGATGGGGGCGTGCTCGAAGCGGGTTCCGACGAGGGCGGCAGGGTCCGTCGAGACAAACTGGACTTCGCCCTTGGGAAGCGCCGCCAGCCAGGCCGCGAGCGTCATCACGACTTCCGGCGCCGCCAGCCGGCCGGTATGGTCATACACGGCGCCGTAAATTTCGCCGCGGCGGGCGTCCAGCACCACGGCGCGCAGCGGAGCGCTTCCGAAGGCCGCTACCGCCTGGAGATTGGAAACCGCCACCGCGGGCTTGCCCGCCGCATCCGCAAGGCCCTTGACGCACGCCAGCCCCACCCGCACGCCGGTGAACGAACCCGGCCCCGAGGCCGCGGCAAAGCAATCCACCATGGCGGGCTTCACGCCGTGCCGGTTCAGCAATTGGGCCAGATGCTCGTAAATCACGTGGGCAAAGCCGCCGGGCGCGTGCAGCGATACTTCCTCGAGCAGTTCCTCTCCGCGCAGCAGCGCCAGGCTGCCGGATTCGTGGGTGGTATCGACCGCCAGAATGAGTGGATTCACTTGTTAAGCCCGAGGCCGGTGTCCAGCGAGTAGACCTTGCCGTTGGCGTTCATCCCGTAGAGGCGCAGGTGCATGACTGCGGGGAAGCGCTTGGCCAGGTCCGCGAGCGGCCACAGCATGCCTCTCTGCCCCGTGCCGATCACGCGATAGCCCTGGCCATCGGCGGCCACCTCGCCGGTCCACAGCCACATCATCGAGCGCGTGGCGCGCGTTTCACGCGTGATCTTCGCCTCGTACGGCGTGGGCAGGACCACCGCAATCTCGCCGGAAGGCTGCTGGATGGCAAACGGCACCTTGGGAGTGTTCGACTCGATTTCCTGGAGCACGATCTCGCGCGACTCGAACTTGTAGGACCGGTTCATGCTCGCCAGGCGGCCTTCGCGCACCACGTGCAGCACCCAATCGTGCGACTTGTCGGGCGGTTCGCCGGTGAAGTGGTCGCCGCTGAACTTCTTTTTCATCTTCAGGACCTCGCCGCTGATGGGATTCACCCAGAAGACGTCGTAGCCGTGTTTCTCGACGGTCAATTCCACCAGACCAGGCTGGGCGACATAGACGACGTACTCGGTGTCTTCGAGGGCTACGGCGCGGCCGCCATCCACGTCGAAGTACGGCTCCAGTTCCCAGTGGCGCGTATCGGACATGAAATCAAACCACACGGTCATCTGCTTAGCGCCGGAGCCGCTGCCGGTACAGGTGACGTACTGTCCGTCCATGGTGGCGTTCCACAAGCGGCGGCGGAAGGCCGCGGCGTCGCTGTCATCGCGCCCGAGATCGAGGTTAACGAAGGGAACGGGATAGAGCTGATGCTCGATGGCGCCCACGTTGTCGTCGGAGGCGCCGTAGGCGGCGAAATTCATCCAGCCGTCATCGAGCAGCGGCGCCGAGGTGACACGCGCGCCGGTAGTGCGGGGGTGCTGATAGGGGTCCATTTCCTTCAGCAGGCCGCCGATTTCCTTGAGCAGCGCGCGGCCGTCGGGGTAGTCTTCAAATTGGTCCACGCCCTGCCAGGTGATGTTCATGGCCGCATAGCGACCAACCAGGTAACGGATGAAGCGGCGGCGCTCCTCCCAGCCGGGAAAAACCTTGACGAGGGTGCCTGGGCCGCCGGCCAGGATGAGATCCGCCACGATGCCCTTTTCATTCACGTAGCGGACGCGCTGGTCGAGGCGTTGAAAGTGCGCGAGGCCGGGCGAATCCGGCGAGGGGAAGGCGGCATCCCGGCCTTCGCCCATCACCAGGCCGCGCAGGTGGTTGAACTTCTGGGCGGCGCGCGCATCCGCCACGGCGCGAAAGGCCGCGTCGTCCAGGAAGGCGAAGCGCATCTCGGCGGCGCCCATCCACAGGTGCGGCCGGTCGAGCCCCGCGGAGTCCTTCTCGGTGTAAGCCCAATGATGCACGTTGGCCGCGCGGATGAATCCGGGCGCTTCGGAAGCGGCGGCGGCGAATGTGCCGGTCTGGTCGTTCCATGCGGCGATATTGCTGGTGACGTGGTAATCCCAATCGCCGGCCTCGGTGGGAGAGAAGCGGATGACCATGCGGCGGCCGCCATCCCAGTAGCCGGGGAGGGCGTAGGTGCGGTGGCGCGGGGAGCGAAACTCGACTCTCAGATCGACGGTCAGGTAGGGATGGGGATGCGCGGCGGCGTCTTTATCGCTAAGCTCGAAGACCAGCTCGCAGGCGGAGTAGGCCGCAGTATGGTCGCACGTGCTTTGGGCGGCCGGCGGAGCTTGCGCACGGAGCGCCAGGGGAAGCAACCCAAGAAGTGCCGGGGCCAATCTCAAACCCATGGAACCAGTGTAAACCGGCTGTTTGGGTGGCGTGCAATGCGCCTGCACAAGACCCGAGCCATGTGCCACCGTTAGACAAGTGCCGCTTATTTGCTATCTGGACGCATTTTCGGGAATCAGCGGCGATATGCTGGTGGGCGCGCTGGCGGACGCCGCTGAGCCGGGGATCCCGATTCACCTAAGGTATGGAACTGTGGTACTAGTACTAATCCGGTTTTGGGGGGGGCTTGTGGTTGGGAGGTTTTAGACGTATACTGCTCCTGTTTTCTTGCATACATTCCGGTAAAAAGAGGCGAATCTCTGATGAACAAAGTGATTGTGTGCTTGTTCACGCTGTGCCTGCTGCCGGTCGTCCCGGCCTCCGCGGGGGTCGTTCTGTATAGCAACGGGCCGTTCAACGGGACAATTGGCTCGTGGGACATAACCGGCCATTCGGTGAGCGACTCATTCAGTATCTCGAGTGCCGCGATCATGGCAGGCTTTGACTTTGCCAGTTGGAATACCCCCGGGGACGTCATATCGGAGGTTACTTGGTCAGTCGGGACCACAGCGTTCGGGAGCGACCTGGTCTCATTCGAGACCGCTAGTGTGTCCGCTGTCTTCAATTTTTCTAATGGTTCCGGCTCCGACATCTACACGAATACCGTTTCCGGGCTGTCCGTCCCGCTGAATGCCGGCCCCACCTACTGGCTTACGCTCCAAAATGCCCATGTCAGTGGAGGGGACCCCTCCTGGGACCAAAACAACGGCCCCTCCACCGCATGGGAATGGAATGGGGATGCGCACACTTCTCCGGTTGGAATTAATTCAGAGACGTTTGATATCCTCGGGGGATCTTCCGTACCGGAACCGGGCACCTTGGGGCTGCTGAGTGGTGGAATCCTGGTGATGTTGGGCGCGCTTCGCCGCCGCAAGATCGGGTAGGTCTATTTCGGCGACAGTTTACGAAACCCGGAAACTCCAGCGCCTGAGAGGTTTGGGGGTTGTGTAGCCTGTCACCGAATTGTGAATTGTGGCACCATGAAACAAGTGCCACTTACCTGCTATCTGGACGCATTTTCGGGAATTAGCGGCGACATGGTGGTAGGCGCGCTGGCGGACGCCGGCGCGGACCATGACGCCATCGTCAACGCCATCACGTCGCTCGAGACCGGGGCCACGGTTTCCTTCGAGAAGGTCAAGCGCGGCGGCATCGGCGCCACCAAGTACCATGTGCAGGTGCAGGAAACGCACGCTCACCGGCATCTTTCGCACATCGTGAAGATGATCGAGAAGGCGGACATCTCCGCCCGCGCCAAGCGCGATGCGGTGGCCGTATTCCGCCGGCTCGGGGAAGCCGAGGCGCAGGTCCACCAGGTTTCCATCGAGAAAGTGCATTTCCACGAGGTGGGCGCGGCCGATTCCATCGCGGATATCGTGGGGGCTGCGGTGGCTTTCGAGCTGCTGGACATTGGCGCCATCGTGTGCTCGCCGCTGAACGTGGGAAGCGGAACCGTCGAGACCGAGCATGGCCTTCTGCCGGTGCCGGCGCCGGCCACGGCGCTCCTGCTGGTGAATGCGCCCATATATTCACGCGGGCCGGCGGTGGAGCTGACCACACCCACGGGCGCGGCGCTGGCCGCGACGCTGGCGAAATCGTTCGGCGTGCTGCCGCCCATGAAGGTGACGCGCACCGGATACGGCGCCGGCGGCCACGATTTTCCGGAGCAGGCCAACGTGCTGCGCGCGATTCTCGGCGAGCCGACCGGCGCGGACGAAGCGCTCACCGTTTGGGTGATGGAAGCCAATATCGACGATCTCAACCCGCAGGTGCTGGCCTATGCCACCGAGCGGCTGCTCGAAGCCGGCGCGCTGGACGTGGCGGTGCAGCCGGTGATCATGAAGAAGGGCCGGCCCGGCAACCTGCTGCACGTGATCGCCAGGCCGCAAGACCGCGAAGCGCTGGCCCAGCTCATCTTTGCCGAAACATCCACTCTGGGGTTGCGCGTCTACGCCGCCGAGCGGCGCGTACAATCGCGCAGCTTCACGGAAGTGGAAACCCGGTACGGAAAAGTGCGGATGAAGGTTTCGAGCGAAGGCACATACGCGCCGGAATACGAAGACTGCCGCAAACTGGCGCTCGAATCCGGCGTGGCGCTGAAACAGATCATCGCCGAAGCCAACTACGCATATCTGAAGCAATCGAGATGAAATACTACCTGACCACGCCGATCTACTATGTGAATGCCGCGCCGCACATCGGCCACGCCTACACCACCATCGTGGCCGACCTGGTGCGGCGCTTCAAGCGCATGCAGGGCTATCAGGCTGTGCTGACCACCGGCTCCGACGAGCATGGCGTCAATGTGGAGCGCGCGGCCCAGCGCGCCGGCAAGACACCTCGGGACTTCTGCGATGCGATCGCCGCCGAGTTCGAGAGACAGTGGCAGTTGCTGGGCCTGCAGATCGACCATTTCCAGCGCACCACCAGCCCTCAGCACGCGCGGGTGGTTCAGGACCTGTTCGAGCGATGCCGCAAGAACGGCTATGTCTACAAAGGGTCTTACACCGGCCAGTACTGTATTTACGACAACCTCTACGTCAACGACGCCAAGCCGGGCGATCCCTGTCCCGATTGCGGCCGGCCGACGGAGACCATCACCGAGGAGAACTTCTTTTTCAAGCTGTCGGCATTCCAGGAGAGGCTGCTCGAACTCTACGAGCGCGACCCCGAATTCATTCAGCCGGAGACGCGCCGCAACGAAGTGATCTCGTTCGTCAGGGCGGGTCTGACCGACCTCTCGATCACCCGCACGAACATCAAATGGGGCATTCCCGTGGCCGGCGAAGCGCCGCACGTGTTCTACGTATGGTTCGACGCACTGACCACGTACATGAGCGCCGTGGAAGGCGAGGGCCTGTGGCCGGCCGACCTGCACCTGATAGGCAAGGAGATCGTGCGTTTCCACGCGGTCTACTGGCCGGCCTTCCTGATGGCGGCCGGCGTCGATCTGCCCAAGCGAATCTTTGCGCACGGCTGGCTGCTGTTCGAGAACGACAAGATGAGCAAGTCGCGCGGGAACATCGTGCGCTCCGAGCCCATCCGCCAGGTGATGGGCGCCGACGCGCTGCGCTACTTCCTGCTGCGGGAAATCGTGTTCGGACAGGACGGCAGCTTCAGCTTCGACGCGCTGGTGAGCCGTTACAACTCCGATCTCGCCAACGGGCTGGGGAATCTGGCGAGCCGCACGCTCACGATGATCGGCCAGTACCGCGGTGGCGCGGTCCCCGAAGGCACCGAGCCGGAGATCGCCGCACTGGCCAACGACACCATTCGGGCCGTCGAGGATTCCTTCGACCGGTTCGAGTTCTCCAAGGGCCTGGAGGCGGTGTGGACGCTCATCTCCGCGGTGGACAAGTACATTGTGCAATGCGCTCCGTGGAAGCTCGCGCGGCAGTCTGACGACCTCTCGCAACAGCGGCTGAACATGTCGCTCTACACGGCCGCCGAAGCGCTGCGCATTGCTACGGCGCTGCTGGCTCCGGTATTGCCGCAATCCACGCCCAAAATCTGGGCGCAGCTCGGCATGACGGAGCCTGTCGATTCGGTGCGGTTCGGCACACTAAAATGGGGCGGACTGCCGCCGGGGCAGAAGATTGGAGAAGTCTCCGCGGTATTTCCGCGCATCGATGTGAAGGAGGCCGTGGCAACCATGCGGGCGCTGGAAGAGAAGGTGACGGCGGAGCAGGCCGCGCTGATGGGAAAGAAAACCCAGGCAGCGGAACCTTCCGCGACGCCGGCGGGCGTTCCCAAAATCCCCATCGAGGATTTCGCCAAGGTGGACATGCGGGTCGGCCTGGTGCTCTCCGCCGAGCGCGTGAAAAACTCCGACAAGCTGATTTACATGAAGGTGGACATCGGCGAGCCGGAGCCCCGCACCATCGTGGCCGGAATCGCGGAAGCCTACGCACCGTCGGAGTTGGTGAACCGCAAGGTGGTAATCGTCGTGAATCTGCAGCCGCGCAAACTGCGCGGCATCGAATCCAACGGGATGATTGTGGCCGCTTCGGTGGAGAACGGAAAGCCCGTGCTGGCCGGGTTCCACGAAGACATTCCGGTGGGAGCGCGCCTCAAGTGAGCAAGCCGTGAGGCTGGTGGATTCGCACGTTCATCTGGACGACCGGCAATTCGACGCGGACCGCGAGGCGGTGATCGAACGCGCGCTGGCCGCGGGCGTCCAGCGAATGATGGCCATCGGAACGGGCCACGGCCCACCCGATCTGGAGACCGCCATCCGGCAGGCGGAGCAGTATCCATTTGTGCTCGCCACCATTGGGGTCCACCCCCACGACGCTTCCAAAGCCACGGCGGAGACGTTCGAGAGATTGCGCGACCTGGCCGCGCACCCCAAGGTGGCGGCGATCGGCGAGATCGGCCTCGATTACCATTACGATTTCTCGCCGCGCGACGTGCAGCGCGCGGTGTTTCGGAAGCAACTGGAGATCGCTGGAGAGAGCGGCCGGCCCATCGTCATCCACACGCGCGAAGCGTGGGCGGACACCATGGCGCTGGTGCGGGAATGCCGGCCCGGCGGCGGCATCCTGCACTGCTTCACCGGAAACGCCGAACAGGCAGGAGAAGCGCTGGACCTCGGGTTCCATCTCGGTTTCGGCGGCGTGCTCACGTTTCCCAAAGCGGAGACGGTCCGCGCGGCCGCGCGCCTGACGCCGGAGGACCGGCTGCTGGTGGAGACGGATTGCCCCTACCTGGCGCCCGTGCCCCATCGCGGTAAGCGCAACGAGCCGTCGTTTGTGGTGGAGGTGGCGCGGCGGCTGGCGGAGGTCCGCGGGCGCACGCTGGAGGAAATTGCCGGCGAGACCACGCGGAACTTCGAGCGGCTGTGTTTGCGGGGCGGGGCCGCTAACGGGTAAACTGGTTAACTTCCATGAATTTGGGCAAGCTGGGGCAGGTCTCAACAGCGCGCGAGGTTTTCGACTTGGTCCAGGACGAGCTGGAGCAGGTCGAAAAGAGGATCACGGCCGAATCGGTCGCCTCCGTGGACGCGGTCACAGCCATCGGCCAGTATCTGCAATCCAGCGGCGGAAAGCGGCTGCGGCCATCGCTGCTGCTGCTCTCCGCGAAGCTGGCGGGGGACGGCGGAGCCACCGCCGTCCAGCTCGGCGCGGTGGTAGAGCTGATTCACACCGCCACCCTCTTGCATGACGATGTCATCGACGTAGCCGAGACCCGGCGCGGCCGCCCCTCGACCAATGTGAAGTGGGGCAATCACACCTGCGTCCTGGCGGGCGACTGGCTCTACATGCAGGCATTCCAGATCGCGCTGCGCGAGCGCAAGTTTCAGATTCTCGACCTGCTGATCGGGGTCACCCAGATCATGGTCGAAGGCGAGCTGTTGCAGCTCGAGCGCATTGGCCGGATCGACGTCACCGAAGCCGATTGCATGGAGCTGGTGGACCGCAAGACAGCGCGCCTGTTTTCGGTGTGCGCGCGCCTGGGGACGCTGGCCGGCCACGGGGACGCGCGCATGCAGGAGAAGCTGGGCGAGTACGCCTGGAACCTCGGCATGGCGTTCCAACTGGTGGATGACGTGCTGGACTTCACCGCCCGCGAAAAGACCCTGGGGAAGCCGGTGGGCGGCGATCTGCGCGAAGGCAAGGTGACGCTGCCACTGGTCTACGCCCTGGAGCGCGCCACCGGGCGAGAGCGGCGGCTAGTGGAGACCGTTCTTCGGCAGCGGAGTTACACAGAGGCGCCGTTTGCGGGAATTCTGGCGCTGCTGGACAAATATCACGGCATCGAGCGCGTGAAAGAGCGCGCCCAGGCATTCACCGAAAAGGCGCGAGCGATCATCAGCGAGTTCCCGGAATCGCCGTACCAGCGGGCATTATTGGCCGTAACCGAACTGGTCACCGAGCGGGATCACTGAGTCGGAAACCGGGTAAACTGGAATCGATGACTCAGAATCCAGCGTTTGACCGCATCACCGTCGAACCCGGCAAGTGCGGAGGCAAGCCGTGCATTCGTGGAATGCGAATCACCGTGCGAAGAGTCCTGGAGATTCTGGCTACCTACCGTGATCGGGAAGAGATCTTTCGTGAGTACCCGTTCCTTGAAGAGGAAGATCTTGGGCAAGCGCTTCACTATGCGGCCGCCTCCGTGGATGACGAGGTTCATTACCTGAATCACGTCGCATGAGAGGAGGCTATCCCCCGCCAAACCATCCAGCCTTACTCAGAACACCATATCCGACGGTTTCACTCCCCGCCGTTCGCACCACTCCAGGTACAACTGCGCATAACTGGCGGTTATGTAATCCTTCTCGTTGAATCCCAGCTCGCGCGCGGCGCGGTCGATCCACCGCGGGGCGCCTTCCAGCTCCAGGTAGACGCCCACCGGGGTCTCGTCGAGCGTGGCAATGCCCGAGCGGCCGGGCTGGCGGAACTCGGTCCGGTATTTTTCATAGCGGAAGACCGGGCCCAGACCGAGCCGTCCAAGCACGGCGCCCATAGCGCGCGCATCGGAGATTTCCAGTTCCAGCTCTTCCCTGCTCTTGTGCCGCCCGACGGCGGGAGTGCCCTTGTAGGTGAGGGTGGCCACGCCGCCAGCCTCGCGCACGCGCAACAGCGCCGAGGCGCGGCGCAGCGCCAGCTCCGGCGTGTCGAAAACCGTGTTGGCCTCGAAAACTCTGCGCCGGGAAACCTGGAAACCCGCCGCGCGCAGCAGGCGCCTCGCCGTTTTCCCGTCCGGGACCGCCAGCTTGATTTCGGTCTCGTGCGTGCCGTGTGGCATCGGTCGGCTCACTGGGCGCGGTCGCCTTCGAGGTGGTCGCGGAAATCCTGATCGATGGCTTTGCGCCCGCGGAACCCCTCGTCCACGCCGTGCCAGAACTCGATGGACGGCTCCCCGAGCTTCCAGCACAGGTAAACTTCCTGGCCACGGAAGAGCGTGGGAAAGTCCACCAGCCCGGTATCGAGATCCTTCACCAGGCAGCCGAGATCCTGCAATTGTTGCAGGGCGTTGCGCAGGCGCGCGGCCTCCGATTCGCGGCGGCTCTTGGCCTTGATCGCGCCATCGCGGTCCACCAGCATGCCTCCCATCAGCATGATGCGCTCGATCAGTCGCTGAAGTCCGCGCTCGGCCTGGACAAATTCGCATTTGAGCGCCATGGCTTCGCGCAGAAGACGGTCCACCTGGGGAACCAGATTCTGAGCCTGCGCGAGGGTGAAACGCTTGGGCATGCGGTTGCCGCGGAGATGGCCTACACGCCCGAGACCTGAATGGACATCGAACGGCTGCGCGGCCCGTCGAATTCGGCCAGGATAATGCTTTGCCACGTGCCCAGCAGCACCGCCGAATTGCGGACCTGCAGGCAGAGGCTCTGCCCCATCATCATCCCGCGCAGATGCGAATCGGCGTTCTGGCGGTCACAATCGGAGTACTTCGGGTCGTTGTGGCGAAAGTAGTCTTGGCGATTGATGAACGCCTCGAGGAACGTCTTGACGTCGTGCAGGAGCGCATCCTGCCATTCGTTGATGAACACGGCGGTGGTGGTGTGCAGGGATTGAAGATGCACGATCCCGTCGCGGATGCCGCTCTTGCGCACAATCTCGTTGATGCGGTCGGTGACGTTGATCAACTGCATGCGCTCGCTGGTGATCCAGTCGGCGATGCGGTTGATAATCCGGAAACCCGCTGGCGAAATCGCGTGCGGCCGGTTTTCGCGCGCGACTGCCTCGGTTTCTGCAAGTTTGCTGTTGGTTGCATTCATAGCCACTCTTTTCCCCTTCTCCTCAGATGCTCAGACCTCGCGCGAGGCATCAGAATCTTTCTCAAACTAAAAGTGTTAAGTCGATTATACCAAGCGATAACCGGAGAGACGGCTGGCCCGGCGGGCGCGTCACGCGGCGTAGTGCGTGCTCACGTAATGATTCAGGATGTCGATGAACTCAGCAACGATGCGCTCGCCCTTGAGCGTGGTCAGCAGGCGCCCGTCCACGTAGACCGGGGCCTTGGGCTCCTCGAACGTGCCGGGCAGCGAGATTCCGATGCTGGAGTGCTTGGATTCGCCGGGCCCGTTGACCACGCAGCCCATCACTGCCACCGTCATGGTCTCGACCCCGGGATGCTCCCGCTTCCACTTGGGCATCTGCTCCCGCAGATAGGTCTGGATTTGGTCCGCCATCTCCTGGAAAAAGGTGCTGGTGGTCCGCCCGCAACCCGGACAGGCGGTCACCTGCGGGGTGAAGCTGCGGATGCCGAGAGATTGCAGAATCTGCTGGGAAACCGTCACCTCTTCGGTGCGGTCGCCGTTGGGCGGCGGCGTCAGCGAGGTGCGGATGGTGTCTCCGATGCCCTCCTGCAACAGCGGCGCCAGCGCGGCGGCGGTGGCCACGATTCCCTTGCTGCCCATGCCGGCTTCGGTCAGGCCCAGGTGCAGCGGGTAGTCGCAGGCGGCCGCCAGGGCGCGGTACACGTCGATCAAATCTTGCACGCCACTCACCTTGGCGCTGAGAATGATCTGGTTGTGGGCGAGCCCATGGCGCTCCGCCGCCCACGCCGATTCCACGGCGCTCAGCACCATGGCGTCGAGCGTCACTTCACGCGCGTCCTTTGGCTCCGGCGACTTGGAATTCTCATCCATCATGCGGGTCAGCAAGGCCGCATCGAGCGACCCCCAGTTCACGCCGATGCGCACCGGCTTGTGGTTCTCGATGGCCACCTCGATCATGGTGCGGAAATTGTCGTCGGTCTTGCGGCCGATATTCACGTTGCCGGGGTTGATGCGGTATTTGGCCAGTGCGCGGGCGCACTCGGGATACTTCTTTAGGAGGATGTGGCCGTTGTAGTGGAAGTCGCCGATGATGGGCACGCGAACGCCGAACTGCTCCAGCGTGCCGGCGATCTTGGGCACGGCGGCGGCGGCCTGGTCGGTGTTGACGGTGACGCGGACCAGCTCCGAGCCGGCGCGTGCCAGCGCCATCACTTGGTTTACGGTGGATGGCACGTCGGCGGTATCGGTGTTGGTCATTGACTGCACCACAATCGGGTGCTCGCCCCCGACCTTGACACCCCCCACGTCCACCACGACCGCCCGCCGGCGGGGTCTCACAGCCATCGATCTCCTCCGAAGTCAGCGACGAACTTCAATTTTACCATTCCAACTATCGCGGACCGGGTGTAGAGTAGTAGACCAGAAGGAGGTTAGCCATGAGGCGAATCCGCACCCTGTTGCTGCTGGGCTTCGCCGCGCTGGGCGGCATCGCGCTGTTCGTTTCGCGCTCCGACGCCACGCCTGAAACCGTCCGCATCGTCGTCCCCGGGGTCTGGTTCCGGGAAGGCGATATGGACCTGGGGCATTGCAACAACGTGATCATCGAGATGAAGGATTACCTGATCGTCGTCGATGCCAACTATCCGAGCGGCGCGCGCGCCACCATCGCCGATGTCAAACGCGTCTCGTCCAAGCCCGTCAAGTACGTGTTCGATACGCACCACCACGGCGATCACCTTTACGGCAATATCCTGTGGACTCAGGCGGGCGCCACCACCATCGCATTCCAGGGAGTAGCCGCGGAATTGAAGCGTTTCGAGCCGGAGCGCTGGCTGGCGTCCGCCAAGAAACGCCAGGATGTGGCGGAGCTCGGCCGCGAGGGGCCGGAGCCTCCCAAGCAGGACATCAACGAGCCCCGATTCGTGCTCAATGATGGCTCGCGTAAGGTGGAATTCCACCACTTCGGCTGGGCCCACACGCGCGGCGACGGCTTCGTCTATCTTCCCAAGGAGCAGGTGTTGTGCACCGGCGATGCGGTGGTTAACGGGCCGCACAACGCCACCATGGACGCCAACATCGGCAACTGGCCGGTGGTGCTGCGCGCGGCCGAGAAGCTGAAGGTGAAATACGTGCTGCCCGGCCACGGCCTTCCCGGCGGCCGCGAACTGCTCAGCGGCCAGGAGCAGTTCATGGCAGAACTGCACAAGGCGGTGAAAGCGGGGGTCGATCAGGGCAGGAAACTGGAAGACCTTCAGGACTCCATCAAGCTGCCCGAGACCGTGAGCACATGGGTGCGTGAGGCGTCGCTGAAAACGCAGATCAAGGACGCTTACGACGAGATCACGCAAGGCAAGCCGCGGGGTGATCTACCGCATTAACGCGCCGAATCACCGGGAAACGTTTTCCAACCGTTTCTCCGGTCTGGAGGACCGCCAGCCTCTCGGGTCAGTTCGCCGGATCAGTACCCACGGCGTGTTCACGCAGCCAGATCTCCAATTCGGCGAACTGCAATCGACCGGACTCGTAGAGGCCGATGAGGAATGAGTACGCGTCGAGGTCGTTGAACTCGATTCGGTAGCCGTTCGCCCTCAGGAAAGCCAGCGTCACCGTTACAGCGACCCGCTTGTTGCCGTCCACGAACGGATGATTCTGCGACAGGCTCTCCCACAGGGCGGCAGCTTCTTGGATCAGATCGTCGTAATAGCCGGTCTGTGGTCTTGACAAAGCGGCTTCAAGGGCGCCGGAGTCGCGGACCCCGAGTGAACCTCCGAATCCGGCTATCAATCGGTCGTGAACGGCGATCACCTCCTCGAAGGTCGGATAGGAGGTCACTGTGCCAGACGGCGGAGCAGTTCGGGGTGCCGCTCGATGAATTCGTCGACCGCCGCCAGAAACGGGGATGACGCGGGTGAGCCCTTTCGCTTGAGGAACTCAACGAACTGCCTCACGGATTCTTGTTCCGCCGGCGTCAACGAACTGATCACATCCGCAAGGTTCTCGACGGCCATGCCAGCCTTCCTCTTGCAGTATACCCTGGCGAGGACCAACCTGCCTGGGTTCTATCGGTCGATCAGTCGGGCAGATCAAGAAGGGGCACGTTCGATGGGACTCCAATTGCGTCACTGCGCGTTCGCGATCAGGCCCCCCCATGTTAGATTCGAATCAGTGGCAGTAAAGCAGCAGAAGCGCCGCGGAGTGCCCCAGGTCGCCGTGGCTCCTGTCCCTTCGCCCCTGAGGGTCGAAGGGTTTTTGGAACGCCATGGCCGGACCATCGCCGTGGCCCTGGTTCTGTTTGCGTCCATCCGCATTATCGCCACCTACAAGGTCTTCAACCACACCTACGACGAACCCGCCCACATTGCTTGCGGCTTGGAGTGGCTGGACAAGGGCGTCTATCAGTGGGAGCCGCAGCATCCTCCGCTGGCCCGCTTGGCAACGGCCCTGCTCCCCTATCTGAACGGCACTCGATGCCAGAACACGCCCCGGACAGACCTCCCTTCGATGACGCGTGAGGGTCTCGCCATCTTCTATTCCGGCCACCACTACGATCTGACCTTGACGCTGTCGCGCCTGGGGGTTCTGCCGTTCTTTTGGGTCGGGTGCCTGGTGGTGTATTTATGGGGCAGGCGCTATTTCAGTCCGTCCGTGGCAGTGGTAGCCGTCTTTCTGTTCAGTTTTCTCCCGCCGGTCCTGGCCCACGCGGGCTTGGGCACCACGGATATGGCGCTCACAGCTTTCCTGGCAGCCGCGTTCCTTTCCGCCGTGATTTGGGTGGAGCGCCCCAGCCTGGCTCACGCCGCGTGGTTCGGCGCGTGCACCGGGCTGGCCATGCTTTCGAAGTTCTCCACGCTGGTATTCTTTCCCGCCGCCGTGGGTTTGGCGCTGGCCTGGTATTTCCTTACAGAGCGTCCCAAACTGCGTTGGCTTCTGAGCACCGCCAAGAGCAGGATATCGTCACTGGGGCTGGCGGTGCTCATCGCCTGCCTGCTGATCTGGGCCGGTTACCGCTTCTCTTTTGGCAAGGTTGACTTCGCCAATCTTCGCCTGCCCGCGCCGGAACTCTATCAAGGTATCCAGGACGTGATGCGGCACAACGCCGGAGGACACCCTGGTTTCCTGCTCGGAAAGCGCAGTAATACGGGCTTCTGGTATTTTTACCCCGTGGTGCTTGCGGTGAAAACTCCGATTGCGTTCCTGCTCCTGCTCGGCTGCGGCGTGACTCTGGCGGTTCGGAAGCGGCAGTGGTTCCGGCGCGCCGGACCTCCGCTGGCGTTTGCGGCCGGCGTTCTGCTGGCGGGGTTATTCGCCCACATCAATATCGGCGTCCGTCATATCCTCCCCGTCTATGTCGGATTCTCCCTTTTGGCGGCCGCCGCCGTGATGCATGGGTTGGAACTCGGGCGCGCGCGAAGGTGGATCCTGAGCGCCCTCGCCGTGCTGCTGGTCTGGTTGGCCGGCTCTTCCCTGTTGAGCCACCCGGATTACCTGGCCTATTTCAATGAATTCGCCGGCAGCCAGCCGGAGAATATCCTGGTGGATTCCGACCTGGACTGGGGGCAGGATATGAAGCGCCTCGCCACGCGATTGCAGGAGGTCGGCGCGCGCCAGTTGACATGGGTTCCGCTCCAGCTTGCGGATTTCGAGAAAGAGCACGGTTTCCCCCCCATCGATATGCGCATGGATGTGATGAACCCGGCCCCCGGCTGGACTGCCGTCAGCATGACGGTTCTCAAGCAGAGGCGCCTCGGGCTGTGGGACTCCTATCCTGGAGTGACCATGTGGCCGGAGCGGATCAAGCCCACGGAGAAGGTGGGCAAATCCATCTGGTTGTGGTACTTCCCGCCGGAGGCGGGAAGTCCCGCGCGATAGTTCACTGTCATGCGAAAGAATCCCAAGATCGCGACACCGCCGGTGGCAAGACCACCGGCGCCACTGCCGCCATGGAAGGCCAGGCTTGCCGCGCTCGGCCGGAGCCGGATGGCATATTTACTGGCTTCCCTCTTACTGCTGGTCCCTTGTTATTGGCAATCGCGCTTGCAGTTGGGCGACCTTTCCAGCCACATCTATAACGCCTGGCTGGCACAGTTGATCGAAGGCGGGCGGGCTCCCGGGCTGGCGATTGTCCCACAAACCACCAACGTTCTTTTCGATCTCATGCTGAGCGGGCTTTTCAAGACCTTCGGCGCGGAAGCGGCGCAGCGGATTTCGGTATCGCTCGCGGTGTTGACGTTCATTTGGGGAGCCTTCGCGTTCGTGTCCGTGGTGTCGGGGCGCCGCGCCGCCTGGCGCCTGATGCCGGCAATCGCCATGCTGGCTTACGGCTGGGTCTTCCACATGGGCTTGTTCAATTTTTACCTGAGCCTCGGGTTGTGCTTCTGGGCGCTGGCGCTGGCGTGGGAGTGGAAGAGGGGGCGGGTGGCCGCCGCGGTCCCCGTTTTGGCTCTCGCTTACGTCGCCCACGGGCTGCCAGTGGCCTGGACCCTCTGCCTCCTGGCGTACCTGCGGCTGGCCCGCCCCATGACGCCGCCGAAGCGCGCGCTCCTGATGGCCGCATCTCTGGCGGCCATGATTCTGGCGCGCGTCGTGGTTACCAGCATGATGCCGTACATATGGCTGCCGCAACAAATCATGAGTACCACGGGGATCGACCAGCTTTGGGTCTTCGATAACAAGTATGCCGTGCCGCTGCTCGGATTGCTGCTGATCTGGTTGCTGCTGTTTCTGCGATTGTTCCGCGATTCCGGGGCTCGCAACGCGGCATCCAGCCCCCTCTTCCAGCTTGGCGTCCTGAGCGCCGTGGGAGTGTTCATCGTCCCCACCAGGTTGGACATCCCCGGTTACCATCATGCGCTGGTATACATCGCCGAGCGCATGTCTCTGGCTGTGGGCATCTGCTTGTGCGCGTTGCTGGGAGCGGCGCCGGTTCGCGCGTACCACCGCTACGCGATGGCCGTGGTGGCGCTCCTGTTTTTCGGCTTTCTGTACCGGGATGAGCGTGCTCTGAATGCTTTCGAAGACCCCATGACGCGGTTGGTGTCGCAATTGCCTCCGGGGCAGCGGGTGGTAAGCGCGATCGACGATCCCACACTCCACATCAACGCTCTGACCCACATGATCGACCGCGCCTGTCTGGGCCGGTGCTACAGCTACGCTAACTACGAACCTTCCACCGCGCAGTTCCGGGTTCGAGCTGTGGCCGGGAATCCGATCGTGGTCTCGACTTATGTCGATTCGTCGAGCTTGCAGACCGGAAGTTACGTGGTAAAGGAGCGCGACCTGCCCCTGTACCAGGTGTACTTGGACCAGGCCGGATACATGCACATTCGCATTCTGGCGGCCGGCGCGCAAACCGGCATCACGTACTGCGAGGTGCTGTAAAGACCAGATAAACCGCGCGCACCACCGCCAGCCAGACAACCGCCGCGGCGTAACCGGCCAGCACATCGGTCGGGTAGTGGAAGCCGAGGTATACGCGTGAGAATCCGATCAGACCCGCGAGCAGCGCCGCGACGGCCCAAATCGCCATTCTCCTGGCGCGCGGCCGATCCCGCGCGGCCAGAATCGCCGCCAGCACGCCGAAAAAGCAGCAGGACACCATGGCGTGGCCGCTGGGAAAGCTGTAGGTCAAAGGCTCGGCGGATCCGAAGAAAGGCTCGGGCCGCAGCCTGTGGAACAGCAACTTCAGGATTTGATCGAGCGCTTCCGCACCCAAGGCCGCCGCCGCAAACACCACCGCCGCGCGTCTTCGTCCCGTGGCCGCCAGCCACCAAACCAGGATGATGCCGAGCGGCACCAGAAAGACCTCCGAGCCGAGTTGCGACACGCCTCGCATGGCCCAGGTGAGCGGCGGCGCGGCCCTGGCGTGAACGGCGTTGCGAATTGGCGTGTCCAGGCGCATGGCATCGCCCCGCGTCACCTCGCGGGCCAGCCACACGAAGAGAATCAGCGCCATGGCGATAACCAAGTAGTGCCGTACCATCTCCAGCAGTGTGACACAATAGTCGTTCCCTTATGCGAACGGCTCTCTTTATCCTTTTTGCGCTGGCCATCGGGGCGCGCGCCCAGACGCCCTTCGGCACTGTGACCGGACTGGCGACCGACCCCTCCGGCGGCTCGGTCCCGAATGCTTCCGTCACCTTGACCAACCAGGATACCGGCGTGAGACGCGCGGCCTCGACCAACACCAGCGGCGTTTACTCCTTCCCCGATCTGGCGCCAGGTGTCTACAAGCTGGGAGCGAGCGCCAAAGGGTTCCGGCCGCTGGAGACGCGCGGGTTCGCGGTGGAGGCGTATCGTACCGTGCGGCAGGACCTCAAGTTCGAGCTCGCGGCCGAATCCACCGAAGTGGTGGTCACGGAAGCGGCGCCGGCGGTGATCGAGCTGGAAACGCCGGCGGTCGGCTCGAGCCTGCTCGCGCGGCAGATCCTCGAAGTGCCCACCAACCTGCGCAGCATCTCGAAAAATTCGGGCGATTCGGGCCTGATTTCGGAGATCATGCCGCTGACCGTGCCGGGCGTGGTGCAGGTGGGCAACGGCGCCAAGTGGCTGACTCCGGGCGCGGGCGCCACGGGCATCAAGGTGAAGGTGGATGGCATCGAAACCACGTTCGCCAATTTCGGGAGCCCCGACAACGTGTCGCAGCCCTCGGTGGAGGCCATCGAGGAATTCACCGCCACCGTGCTGACCGCGCGCGCGGAGTTCGGCGGCATGGGCACCGTGACCACGGCGACGAAATCGGGCACCAACCGGTTTCACGGCGGCGTCTTCTGGTACATGCGCAACAGCGCCACCGACGCGCGGAGCACCTTCGCCACGTCCAAACCCTTCCAGAACCTGCACAACTACGGCGGGACTGCGGGCGGACCGATCCAGCGCAACCGGACCTTCTTCCTGTTCGATTTCGATGGCATGCGTGGCGTGGCGGCCTACGGGTTTTCGCCCAACGTGCCGACCCTGGCCATGCGGCAGGGAGATTTCACCGGCTTCGCGGCTCTCAGGAATCCATACACCGGAGTGAATCCGTTCAGCGGGAATACGATCCTGTCGCGGTATCTCAGCCCGCAGGCGCTCCAGGTGCAGACTCTCTTCCTTCCGCTGCCGAATTTCGGATCGCCTTCGTTGACGGCGGCGAACTATCGCGCGTCGTTCGACGGGCCGGAGATGCACCGCACCGAGGAGATCCGGCTGGACCACAGTTTCACCGTGCACAACATGGCGTTTCTGCGATACGAGAACCGCAAGGACGACTACCACATTCCCGGCGCGCGCTCGTCGCTGCCGTCCTCGACCGTAGGGACCTCCGACAACATCCGCCGCGTGAATTTCTGGACGCTGGGGGATGTCCACACGATTCGGCCAAACGTAGTCAACGAATTCCGCGCGGGCGTCGTAATTCTGGTTTCGGCCAGCAGCTCGAGTCTGAATGGGCAGAGCGTCATGACCCAGATCGGTATCGGAGGACTACCCGACCGGGGGTACACCAACAGTCTTCCCTACTTCAGTATCTCGGGAGTCACCGGCAACGCCATCAACCTCCTCAATCCCGTGAACGACGGGCACGCGCAGGTCGCCGACAACTTGAGTGCGGTTCGCGGCCGTCACGCCATGAAGTTCGGCGTCGAAGAGGTCAGTTGGTTCGACAATCGTTTTCAGCCCAACACCTCCGGCAACCCCATCCTGGGGAGCTACTCGTTCACGGGCACATTCACGGGCAATGCGTACGCCGATTTCCTGCTGGGACTGCCGGCCACCGTCACGCGCATGGAGCCGTACCAGCCGCAGTACATTCGTTTCCGCGACTGGGCGGCCTACGCTCAGGACGATTTCAAAGTCAGCGCGCGCCTCACCCTGATGTACGGGCTGCGTTACGAATCGAACGGCCCGGCCTACACGCTCGGCGACAACATCTTCTCCTTCGACCTGGCGACCGGCAGAATCGTCCTTCCGAGCGACGGCGCCAGGAAATACCTCAGCCCGCTTTTCCCGTCCACGATTCCCATCGAGACCGCCGATCAGATGGGCGTGGGGCGTTCGCTGCGCAACGGCGACTACAACAACTTTGCGCCGCGGTTCGGCTTCTCTTACCAGCTCGGCCCCGGCGCGAAGACGGTGATTCGCGGCGGGTGGGGCGTCTACTACTCGCACTATTCGGGCGACATCCCCGTGACCATGTCGGCCGGGCCGTTCTCGGTCACCACGGTCAGCACCAACAGCTTTGTGAACGGCCAGCCGCAATTCACGCTGGCGAATCCGTTCGCGATTCCAGGCTCGCCGGGGACGCTGGCGCTCGCGGGAATCGCGCCGCACCTGCTCAACCCCTACGCCCAGCAGTACAGCCTTTCGATCGAACGCGAGTTGACGCGCCACCTGGGGCTGCGTGTCAGCTACATCGGCTCGAAGGGGACGCAACTGGCGTATCGGCGCGACGCGAACCAGCCGGTGGCGTCGACGGTGGCCTTCAACAACGCGCGGCGCCCCTATCCGCAGTTCGCCAACATCACCTACTCCGATAACGGCGCCAACATGCTCTACAGCGGGCTCCAAACCCAGGTGAACAAGCACTTGAGCGGGGGCTTGATGTTCACCTCCACGTGGACGTGGGCCAAGGAGATCAGCGACATCGACGATACCGGCGATTTCGAGCTGAACACCTCAATCGAGAACAGCTACGACCGGCGGCGCGACCGCGGCAACGTCTATTCCGTGCCGCGCCACCAGTGGATGAGCCAGGCGCTCTACGAACTGCCGGGCAAGGGGCGCCTGCTGGGCGGTTGGCAGCTTAACATGCTGTGCAATCTAAGTACCGGCAACTGGTTCACACCGGTGTACAGCGGCACGGCGCCGGCCAACGTGAACCTGACAAGCTTTCGTCCGGACCTGGCAACCGGAACTATTGCCATGCCGCGAACGCAGGCCCAATGGTTCGACCGCAATGCCTTTGCGACGCCCGCCAACGGCAAGTTCGGCAACGCGGGGCGCGGCATTATCGAAGGCCCGGGATACGTGATCTTCAGCCTGGGGCTTCAAGAGACGGTTCAGCTTGAGCGGATGGGCGCCATCACCGTGGTGGCATCGTTTGCCAATGTCTTGAACCACACCAACCTGGGCGAGCCGACCGGCGGCGGAACTCCCCTTGGTGGTCAGGCCACCGTGAACAACGTCAACGGCGGAACGATCACCGGCACCGCCATCTTTCCGCCCGCGGGCTCGCCGCGCACGGGCCAGTTGGGTTTGCGTTGGAGCTGGTAGCGCCGGTAGCGCCGGGCCCAGAGGGCACCCCCTTGCCACCGGTGTCTTTGGCGATCTGCACCCATTCTCCTGGCACGTTCGAAATAGTCAACCTTCATCGAGAGCGTTTTGCCCTTTTAGCAGTTGCTCTCTTGGTGACTCGCGCCTCCATGTGGGCGATCATCTCGTCGGCGGTATTGAAGGGGCCGAAGGTACGGCCGGCCTTGATGTCCGCCAAGCCTTCGGCAAGGCGGGCATCGACGACGCGTCGCTGATCGGGCGTGTATTCATCCTCCGTCATGCTGAACTTGGTTTTAGTGTAGCGCCCCGGCTACTCCGCTCGCACTAAAATGGTGACTAATGATTGCCTCCATCAACCCTGCTACCGGCGAAACCCTGCGCACATTCGAGCCGCTTACCGAAGACCAAATCGAAGACCGCCTCCGGCGCGCAGCGGCGGCGTACCAGTCGTATCGCCGCATCTCGTTCGCTGACCGTGCGCGTTGGTTGAACGCGGCGGCGGAGATTCTGGAATCGGAGAAAGACCGGCTGGGGCGCATCATGACGCTCGAGATGGGGAAGCCCATCGGCGCGGCGCGGGCCGAAGCGGCCAAGTGCGCGCTGGCCTGCCGTTACTACGTGGAGCACGGCGAGCGGCTACTAACGGACGAGCCGCTGGAGGCCGGCGCCGGGCGCTGCTTCATCCGCTACCAGCCCATCGGGCCCGTGCTGGCGGTCATGCCGTGGAATTTTCCCTTCTGGCAGGTCTTCCGGTTCGCGGCTCCGGCGCTCATGGCGGGCAACGTGGGGTTGCTGAAACATGCGTCCAACGTGCCGCAATGCGCGCTCGAAATCGAGGACATCATCCGGCGCGCGGGCTTCCCACCGGACGTATTTCAGGCGCTGCTGATCGGCTCCTCCCAGGTGGAAGGCGTGATCGGCGATCCACGCGTGAAGGCGGTGACGCTCACCGGAAGCGAGCCGGCGGGCGCGCAAGTGGCCAGCCAGGCGGGCAGGCAGATCAAGAAGACCGTGCTGGAATTGGGCGGGAGCGATCCGTTCATCGTGATGCCCAGCGCGGACCTCGAGCGGGCGGCACGGACGGCGGTGGAAGCGCGCACCATCAACAACGGGCAGTCCTGCATCGCCGCCAAGCGCTTCATTGTGGACGCGCGGATCGCGGCGGAGTTCGAGCGGGCGTTTGTGGCGGGCATGGCGGCGCTCCGGGTGGGCGACCCCATGGACGAAACGACGCAGGTGGGGCCGCTCGCCACGCCGGATATTCTCGAAGGGCTCGACGAGCAGGTGCGCCGGTCGGTGGAAATGGGCGCGCGCGTGCTCACCGGAGGGAAGCGGCTCCGCCGGCCGGGCAACTACTACGCGCCTACGGTGTTGGCGAACGTGCCGGCGGACGCGCCCGCATATCGCGAGGAGCTGTTCGGGCCGGTGGCGGTGCTGTTCCGCGCGAATGGAATCGAAGAGGCCATCCGGCTGGCCAACGACACCGAGTTCGGGTTGGGCGCCAGCGCGTGGACCAACGATGAAGCCGAGCAGCAGCGGTTCATCGATGAGATCGAAGCGGGAATGGTGTTCCTCAACGGGATGGTGGCCTCCGACCCGCGGCTGCCGTTCGGCGGGGCGAAGCGGTCGGGATACGGGCGCGAGCTGGGAGCGTACGGCATCCGCGAGTTTGTGAATGTGAAGACGGTGCGGGTGGCCTGATGCTACGCGCCCGGCAACGGCGGATAATAGAGTCAATGGGCAACCGCCTGATAATGGAACGGCTGGCACGCGGCCGAGCGCCGGGACGTGAGTTCGACATCGAGTTCTGGCAGGCACTCGGTCCCAGCCGCATCCTCGAGGCGGCGTGGGATCTCGTGATCTCTGCCGCTTCGGCAAGAGGCATTCATGAAGATCAGCTCCGACTACAAAGATCTGTTGAGAAACTTGAACGCGGCCGGCGTACGGTACCTGATCGTCGGAGGCCACGCCGTGATGATTTACACGGAACCAAGCTTCACGAAGGATCTCGATCTCTGGGTTGACCCATCGGAGCGCAATGCGCAGGCGCTGTTCCGGGCGCTGGCTCAGTTCGGCGCTCCCCTACAAGGTATCCGGCCAGCCGATTTCACCGAGCCCGAGGTGTTCTACCAGATTGGCGTTGACCCGGTACGGATTGATGTCTTGACATCCCTCCCCGGCCTCGATTTTGCTTCTGCCTGGAAGCGCAGGCTTGCCGTTGATTTCGACGGCGAGCCAGCCCCGGTCATTTCCCGCGAGGATCTGATTACATCGAAGAAAGTCACCGGCAGAGCGCGCGATCGCAAACACGCCCGCAGTTTGCGAAAACCCCTGAAGGGCAAATAGCCCTCAACGCCGCCGCATCAGGCCTTACGACTGCGCCAGCGCCAGCAGCGGGAAGTAGTCGCGGTACATGCCGTAAGTGAGATAGAACACATTGGGGAAGCCAGTGCCGGTAGTGGCTTCCTCGGGCCATGTGCCGTCGGGCCTCTGGCGATCGAGAAGGAACTGGATGCCACGGCGCACGGCGGCTCCCTCGCGGTCGCCGGCGGCTAGCAGGCCCAGAACGGCCCAGGCGGTCTGGGACGGGCAGCTTGGCGCGGGGACGAAATGGTCGCGGTCATAACTGGCGCAGGATTCGCCCCAGCCGCCGTCGGGGTTCTGGATCGTTCGCAACCACTGGGCGGCTTTGGCGACGGCGTCTTTGGCTTCCGGAGATCCGCTGGCCGCCAGGCCGCGCATGGCGAGGAATGAGCCGTAAATGTAATTCACACCCCAGCGTCCGTACCAGCTTCCATCCTTTTCCTGCGCTCCCAGCAGGTAAGCCACGCCGCGGCGCACCGCTTCGTGACCCGCCAGGCCGCGCCGGCAGAGCGATTCCAGCACGCGCCCGGTGATGTCCGGACAGGTGGGATCGAGCATAGCGTTGTGGTCGGCAAAGGGCACCTCGTTGAGAAGAGCCCAGTCGTTATCCACGTCGAAGGCCGCCCAGCCGCCGTCGCCCGATTGCATGGCCAGCAGCCAGTTGATGGCGCGGCGCTCGGCGGCGGCCTGGGCCGTGGGATTGGACGCCTCGGCATGGAGCAGCGCCAGCAGCACCATGGCGGTGTCGTCGATATCGGGATAGAACTCGTTGGCGAATTCGAAGGCCCAGCCGGAGGGTTCGGTGTCGGGCCGCTTCACCGACCAGTCGCCCTTGCGCCGCACCTCCTTGCTGATGAGCCAGTCGGCGACGCGCGTCAGGCGGGGATCGCCGGTGAAGCCGGCCTCGCCCAGCGCGAAGGCGCAGATGGCAGTGTCCCAGATGGGCGAGACGCAGGGCTGGAAGATAAACCGGTGCTCGGTCTCGATGAGCAGGGATTCGAAGTGGCGGATGGCCTCGACCAGGTCGGGGTGGTCCTCGGGATAGCCCAGCGCGTCCAGCGCCATGATGAAGTACATCATGGCGGGGTAGATGGCGCCCAGGCCTTCGGTGTGGCGCGTCCGGTCGAGAATCCAGTGCTCGGCCTCGCGGATGGCGGCGTTGCGGATGCGCTCGGGGCCGCGCTTTTCCCAGAGCTTGAAGACGCGGTCGAGGTGGTGAAACAGCACCGAAAGGCCCGTGCGCTTGGGAAGCGCCAGGCTGGCGCCGGGGAGCAGGAGTTCGTCGAGCGCGAACCCCGCGGGCGCCCGGCGGTTCGAGCCGCGGGCCTGCACAATCGAGAGCGGCACCAGGATGGAGCGCGTCCACGAGGACATTTCGTAGAGCACGTTGCCGGGAAGTATCACGATTTCCGGCGGGATCGAGGGCACGTGCTCACGGGGATAGAGGCCGAAAAGGCTGAGGTTGATCTTGACGTAGCTGTTGGCGGCTTGCAAGCCGCCGAGAGCCAGAATGCGCTCGCGCGCGCGGCGCAGGGGGTCGCTGTCCGGACCAATGCCGGCAAGCTTGAGAGCGCAGTAGGCTTTCACCGTGGCGCTGACGTCGGCGGGGCCTCCCACGTAGATGTTGAAGCCGCCATCGGGCAACTGGCGTTCGAGGATGGCGCGGGCGGCCCTTTCGATGCGCACGCGGCTGGGTGGATTCCAGGCATCGTCTTCGGGCTGATGCAGGAAAAGTTGCAGCAGGATGTAGTCGGATTCGAGCGTCGCGTCCGCGGTCAGCTCGCCGCACCAGAAACCCTCCGGCGCCTGCTGGGAAAACAGGGCTTCGGAGGAGCGCTGAAGCGCGCCGGCAAACTGGTGCGCCAAAAGCGTGGCGGGCCCAGAGGGCACCCCGGACTGGCGGCGGGCAACGGACCGCGCGGGTTCCAACCATTCATAGGACATGGGCCGATCCTACATGGTAACAACGTAAACTGGGAATATGGACGCGCACCTGGACGCCGCCGAAACGCGCGTGCTCGGCTCGCTGCTGGAAAAAGAGATCGCCACGCCGGACTACTACCCGCTTTCCTTGAACGCGCTGGTGAACGCCTGCAACCAGAAATCGAACCGCGAGCCTGTGGTTGCGTACGATGGGGAAACCGTGGAAAGCGCGCTGGATGGCCTGCGCGCCAAAGGCCTGGCGTTGCGGATGGTGGGCGGAGACAGCCGCGTGCCGAAGCACGGCCAGCGGTTCACCGAGAAGTTCAACCTGGGAAGGCGCGAGGCGGCGGTGCTGTGCGTGCTGATGCTGCGCGGTCCGCAGACCGTGGGGGAGTTGCGCGGCCGCAGCGAGCGGCTCTACACCTTCGACGGCCTGGAGGCGGTGGAAGACACTCTGAACCGCCTGGCGGAGATGGGCTTTGTGATGAAGCTGCCTCGGCAGACAGGGTACAAGGAACAGCGCTGGGCGCAGCTTCTGGCGGGGGATGTCGAGGTGGCCGAGGAGGCGGCACCAACCGCGGAGCGAGGGCCTTCGGACCGCGAGCGCATCGCGGCGCTGGAGCGCGCGATGGCGGAGCTGCGGCAAGAGTTCGAGGAGTTCCGCAAGAAGTTCGAGTAGGGCGAGACGGTCAATCACCTCGACGGGCCGACCCAACGTACCAGTTGATGTCGTCACACCGCACTCCCAGAATGCGGGCCAAGGGAAACAGGATTCTCCGGGTCTCTTCTAGGGCGGCGTTTACCTCGCCCAGGGTCGGTCTGTACGCCCTCTTGTGCGCCACTCGATTCCGCAACTCATGTACTCGGCAGCTTCGTAGCTCGATTAGCACGGCAGACAGCCGCTGGTTGCCGACGTTCTGCAACTCGGCCTCGTCCGGCAGGCGGCATAGATCCGACCGGAAATCGCGGGCACCAATTACGGCCTCGGCCTCTCGCAGAGACTTTGGATGTGTCCGCTTGAGGACGTGTCGAAAAAACAGATTGCGCATCTGACAGTATGAGAGTCCCTTCACCTCCCTGTAAAGACGTCCCGCAAGGCGGTTCAATCGCTTGATGTCCGGGTCCTCCTCAAGTGCGAAGGGCCGGTATAGCAACTCAACGCGAAAGAACTGACTGAAAAACACCTCGAACGCCTGAGCCAGAATCAGCACGCAATAAGCGTAGTGCTTTCTTTCCAGAACTTCGTAGCAGTCGAAGACCAACATTTCGAAGGCCGGGTTTATGAAATCGCCGTTGATCACGAAGGGCTGCCGACAGTCGGTGCTGAGGCAGGTGACACTCCTAAAGTCTATCGGGCGAAAGTCTTTGAGATCCGACGCCCGATTGAAGATGTTTTCAAACCCGCACCGGGGACAACGTGCGATGAAGTTTTCATAGGTGCTACGCGTTTCCGTCGCGTATGGTATTTCTGACATTATCTGTACCTACAGGTTTCAGGGCCATCTACTCATACCTCAGCGCTTCCACCGGGTCCAATTGCGCGGCCTTGACCGCGGGCCAGACACCGAAGAAGACGCCTATCGCCACCGAGACCGTAAATCCGGCGACGAGCGCCCATGGGGGCACCGCGGACGGCAGCGAAGGCACCAGCGCGCCCACCAGCACGGCGCCCACCATGATGACGCTCGCCACCCCGATAATCACCCCCAGGAGCGTGAGAAAGCTCCGCAGCTTATGCGCGCGGATCGAATCCATCGCCAGCCGGAACGCATTTTGGAATTGATGCCAGGAGCGGGAAAACCCCCAGCCGGATTGGGCCATCTGCATTCAGGATAACGTATGATGAAAGTTCGGCGCCACGAATGCCCATCCTTCGCCTCGCCTATACGACGCTATTCCTGATCGCCTTGATTGCAGTCTTTGTGTTGTGGAGCCAGGTGGGTGGCCAAAGCCACCTCGACCTGATGCCCTGGTACCTCAAGCTGGGACTTGGGGCGGGGGCCGCATTCACTGTGGTGAAGGCCGCGGCGGCCGCCGTCTCGCACGACCACGCCTGGAACGGCCGGACCCTGAAATGGTTAGGGATCACGCTGGCCTTGCTGCTGGCCTGCGGCCTGGCCAGCTACTACTGTCACTTGTATTTAGAGACCGACGAGGGCGACGACCAGCAGGACAGCGCGTTCACCGCGGGGCCGGGCGGTCAGGGGCCGGGGGCCAGATGGGCCGCCGTTACAGTTCCGCCAGGTTAAAGGCTGATTGCTGACCGCTGAAAGCTGACAGCTTCCTTGCGTGCTACCCTCACCTTGTATGCGAAAGTTCGCCGTAGTTGCCGTTATCGCGGGCTGCCTGCCGACGTTTGCATGGGGGCCCGAGGGGCACAGCCTGGTGGCCCGGATCGCCGACGCCCAGCTCACACCAGCGGCGCGTGCGCGAGTGATCGCCATCCTGGGACCCAACACCACCATGGTTTCGATTTCCAGTTGGGCCGACGAGGTTCGGCGGTCGCGGCCCGCGACTGCGCCGTGGCACTTCATCGATATTCCCATCGATAAGCCGCACCTGGACATGGCGCGCGATTGTCCCAAGGGCGATTGTGTGATCGCCAAGATCGAGGATTTCCGCAAAGCGTTGAACGACGCCGCAATCACGCCGGCCGAGCGCCGCGAGGACCTCATGTTCCTGATTCATTTCGTCGGCGACATGCACCAGCCGCTGCACTGCTCCGATAACAAGGACAAGGGCGGCAACGGCGTCCGGGTGGATTTCTTCGGCAGGCAGATGAACTTGCACAGCGTCTGGGACAGCGGTCTGCTGAGCCGGATCGGAACTGAGGAACAGTTGTTTGGTCCGCTCTCGAAGGAGTCCGCGCGCCACGCCAAAAAGTGGTCCAAGGGGACGGTGGCAGATTGGGCGGAGCAGGCGCACAAGGCCTCGCAGAAGATTGTCTACGGCCGGCTGCCAAAAGTGGCGGCGGGTACCCCGGTTCCGATCAACGCCGCCTACGAGAAGAAGGCCGACCCGCTGATCCGGGAGCAGATCGAGAAGGCCGGCGCGCGGCTGGCGGCGGTGTTGAACGCGACGCTCAAATAGCGAGAGAGTTCCGAATCACGCGATTCGGCGCTTCCCGCGCCGGGGCGTAGTGGACTGAACGGCCAGGCGAAGGCCGCAGGCGTTCAAGACCGCCGCCAAGCTGTCCAGCGATGGATTGCCGGACTTGGAGAGCATTCGGTAGAGGCTCTCCCTGTTTAAGTGGGCATCGCGGGACAGGGCTCTGATGCCGCCGCGGGCGTCGGCAACATCGCGAAGCGCCAGAAGGAATACCCGGGCGTCTTCGTCCTCCAGGCAAGCGTTGAGATACTGAGCCGCCTCGTCCGGATTCCCGAGAGACTCCGATAGACTCTCCCGATAAGATTCGGTTTTAACCGTCGGTATGATGCGGGCCACGTCTTCATGGTAGCTTATAGGCTACCGGTGGCAAGACCACCGGCGCTACTCCACCTTCAGCTTCGCCAGCGTGCCGCTCACGCGCATTTCCTTGGCGCCGTTGGTGAGCACGATTACCAGGCGGCCATCGTCCTGCGTCGCCCCGCGGCCGGTGAAGGTCCCGTCTTCGGTGCGCAGAGTCAGGTCGCTGAGGCGCAGGCGCGGAACGGCTTGCAGCCACGCCAGATTGTAGCTGCCAGATATGCTGCGCCATGGGGCCAGCGTGCCGAAATCCAGCGCGGCGCCCGTGAAGCTTCCGTCGGCCGTCAGGTTGGCCAGCAACTGGCTGCCGGTGCCCGAAGTCTCCAGCGTCCCATCCGCATCCAGCTTGCCCGATTGCCACTCCAGGCTCTTCACCTTCGCTGTGAGCTTATAGGACGGCCGCGCCGCGCGCAGGTTGACGGCCAGCTTACCGGTGATGGCGGCGCCGTCGAGTTTCGCCTGGATGCCATCCAATTCCACGCGCGCGACGTCCCAGAGCAAGTGCGCGCGGACGTTTTCCAGGTGGCTGCCGGCCAGCAGCAGATCGTCGATCTGCACCGTGCCATCGACGGCGCGCTGCTGGAGCCAGTCGGGCACCGCGGCGCGCCCCAGGGCGCGGGCGATCAGACTGGTGCTGCGGCTCAGCGTGGGCATGAATTCCGCTTGCAGATCCGCGGCGTCCGCCTCCTCGGCGCGCAACCGCACGCGGTGAGGCCGCGCGGCGCCAGGTTCATAGCGATACTCCCCGGTGAAGGCCACTTTGCCGGCCTGCGCTTCCAGGCGATCGAGCACCACGCGCGCGCCATCGATCTGCGCGCGCGCGGACGCGAGCTCGAGCGGATCAGCCAGGCCCGGCACGGCGATCTGGGCATCGCTGAGTTCCAGACGGCCGCTCCAGCCCGCTTTGGCCGGCGCCAGGCGGTAGTGCAACTGGCCGCTCCATTGGCCGGACTTGACCTGCTCGAGCCACGGCACAGCGGCCAGGGCCACCTGCGCGCGCAACGACGCCACCTTCATCGCCTCGGCGGAGATCGCCAGATCGAGCGTCTCCTCAACCATGGCGTAGTCGGCTTCGATCCGCGCCTGGTCCTGGTCCGCGGTGCGCGCCACGGCCGGCGAGAGGCGCACGTGACCATGGTCCAGCACCATGTAAGCTTGATCGAAACGGATGGGCGGCGAATCGGGAATGGTGACGCTCGTGTCGTGGAAACCCAACTGACCCTGGAGGCTGCCCTCCCCGGAATAGCCTATGGCGCCATCTATGCTTCCGCTCAGCTTCAGCTTGGGAGGGAACTGCGCGCCCATGTGCCGCGCCAGTTCCATCAGCGGCGCCACCGGAAACTGGTTCCAGTTCACGGTTACCGCCCAGCGCGGTTGCGAGAGGTAATCGTTGGCGCGGAAACGCACCCACAGCGGCAGCGGCGCGTTGCCGGGCGAGTTGGATTGCAACTCGAGTTGCTGCGCGATCAGGTCCAGGCGGCCGCGAATATCCAGCGGCCAGCCCTGACCTTGCGGCGGCAGCAGGTCCCAGCGGTGCACGTCTTCGATGTTGAGCCGTCCCTGGATGCCGATATTGTCGATGGGTCCGCCCAGGTGCAATCGCGCGGAGATGGTGCCGTGAATGCTGCCGGCCTGGCCGCGCATCAGCGCCGTGATCTCGCCCAGCCCGGTGCGGTCAAGCTGCAAATCCAGATCGACGCGCTCCGGCGCCACGTACCAGCGCCCCTTCAGCGTGAAGGAGCCCAGGCCCTGCGCGGGGCGGTCGGTGCGGGCGAGCTTGGCGGAACCGGAGACCCTCCAGCCGCCCCCGCGCGAGCCGGGAGGTGAAATGTCGAGATCCGTTTCGGTGAGGTAGAAAACCGATTTCACATCGCCGAATTTGAAATTGATGCGGCTGTTGCGGAAGCTGCTATTGCGAACGTGGATGGCGGGCGTGACCCTCATCACCGAAGGATTCACCAGCGACGCGAAGTTCCAGCGGCCCCATTCGGAAGCCGGGCCGGACTTGGCCAGATTGATGCTGGCGCCTTCCAGCCGGATGGAAGCAATCACGAACTTGCCGCCGAAAAGCGCCCGGAAGCCGGGCGTGACATCGATCCGGTCCACGTAAACGAGAGGCTCAATCCCAATGGAGGGGTCCTCGTGAATCACCACGTTCTCCATTGAAAAACCCGGGCCTTTGAAAAGACTGAACCGGACCGGACCGAGAAACTCGACGCGGCGTCCGAGCGCGCGCTCCAGCGACCCGCGGAGGCGCTGGCCGTACTGCTCGGCGCCCAGGTAGGGCGCCACGATCCCAGCGATCAGCAACAACGCCAGGGCCGCGCCCGCGACTTTCAGAACCGTGCCGGGCCGGATCTTCATGCGCCCGCTCCGGTGAGGCCGCGGTAAGCTTCCGGGTCGTCGATATCGGCGAGGATGCCGGGGTCGTCCACGTCGAGGAACTCGGTCTGAGCGGCGTGGCCGCGCACCACGTCCCGCGCCGCGCCGGTCTCGGGAAGCGCCAGGAATTCCGGGATGAGCTCGCGCGAAAACCAGATGGGATGGCCGCGGCGTCCCTGGTAGCGGGGCACGCGGATCAGCGGGATGCCCGTGGCGCGCCGCCAGGCCAGCAAAGCATCGATGGTGGCGGCCGCGACCGCGGGGTGATCTACCAGCGTAAGAAGGACGCCATCGGCGTCGCCCGGAACGGCGCCGAGGCCGCACTGCATGGATGTGATCTGGCCGCGCGCGTAGTTCGCGTTCACGACGAACGTGGCGGGGGAGTGCCCGGCGCCGGCGCGGATCCGCTCCGCCTCGGCCCCCAGCACCACAATGACGGGAGCACAGCGCGCGGCGAACAACTCCACCAGCGTATCGAGAAACGTTTCCTCGCGGTATCGCAACAGAGCCTTCGGAAAACCCATGCGGCGCGATTCCCCGGCCGCCAGGATCAGTCCAGCGACACTGGGCGCGCGGTTCACTTCGCCAGCACGGCCCGCGATTCGCCGGCGAACACCGACATCGAAAGCGAGCGCCAGTTGGACGCGGCGCCGCGGCGCACCGCAATCATTTCCGCGGCCACCGAAATGGCGATCTCCTCCGGAGAAATGGCGCCGATATCCAGGCCCATGGGGGCGTGGATGCGTTCCAGGGCCGCACGTGGAATCCCCTCTTTCTCCAGCTCGCCGACCACGTTCAGCACTTTGCGCTTGCTGCCGATCATGGCGATATAGCGCGCCGGCGTGGCGATGGCCAGCTTCAGCACGCGCATATCGTCGCGATGGCCGCGCGTGACAATGATCACGTAGCTGGTCTCGTTGATCGGGAGGTTGGGGAAGATGTCCTCGTATTCGGCGGCATGCACCTCGGCGGCTTCGGGGAAGCGCTCGCGGTTGGCGAAAGTCTCGCGGTCATCCACCACCACTGTGGCGAAGCCCGCCAGCGTGGCCACCTTCGAGAGGCTCTGGGAGATGTGGCCGGCCCCGAAAATGAAGGCGCGCGGCACGGGCAGCACCGGCTCGACGAAGACATCGAGCTGGCCGCCGCAGATGAGGCCGTTGTCGTAGGCCGCGTCCTGGCCCAGATTGAAAGTGAGATGCTTGGGCTTTTCCGTTTGGATGACCTCCCGGGCGGCGTTCCACACCTCGGCTTCGACGCAGCCGCCGCCGATGGTGCCGATCATGGACCCGTCCTCGCGCACCAGCAGCTTGGCGGTCTCATAGCTGGGGATGGACCCGCGCACATCGACGATGGTAGCCAGCGCGCACCTCTGCCCCAGGTTGCGGAGCCGCACCAATTCCTCGTAAACGTCCATTCGATGACGATTATAGCGTGGGAGCGGGAGGGGGAAGCAGGCAGGTAACCCAAACTAGGCCGCGATGATATAGTCCGCGGTCGTCGTCGGCTCGGGGATGGGCAACCCGTCTTCGCGCAGTCCCTCCAGGTGAAACTCGATAGCCTCCCTCATGAGGCGCTCGGTCTCCTCCAATGTAGGGCCGGTCGTGATGCAGCCCGGGAGATCTGGAGCATAGGCGCTGTAACCAGTCGCTGTCTTTTCGTAGATCACGAGATACTTCATTTCAACCCCGCTTGTTTCAGAATACTCTGCAAAGTGCCGGGTGCAACCTCATCCCGCGGATGACCGGGCACGGTGACGCGTCCCGGCTTGCTTGGATGCTTGTACTGGCGTGACTCCCCTTCGTCGCTTCGTGACGCCAGCCGTCGGCCTCTACCATCTTGATGAGATCCCGAATCTTCACAGCCACCGACTCTATCGGCTGCCACCGATAGAGCTATCCTCGTTCTCCTCGGAAATCATGTCGAAGACACGGCCCAGCTCGGCGAGCGCCTCTTGCCGGGTGGGCATGAGGGCATAGCAACCCTCAATCGCGGGCACTTCAGCCACCCAACCCGACGGCTGATTCCGGTAGAGTACTACCTTATAATCATCCAGCGTCATGCCTGTTCCAATTCTATCCATTTCCAACGACGCTGGAACAAAGCCTTGGTGGCTTTCGTCTTTGAAGTATGCTTCGCACATTCTTGCTAGCGATCCTGATGTCTGCGTCCGCGCTGGCGCAACCGGCGCCGGTTGTCCGCCAGTTCCTGCTCCGCATCGAGCCGGTGCGCAAAGACTTCACCCTTCAAAACATGAACGACGACGAGCGCCGCATCGCCGGCGAACACGTTGCGTACTTGAAAGATCTTGTCGCCCAAGGGAAGCTCACCTTCGCCGGCCAGGCGTTTGACCCTAAAGGATTTTTTGGCATCATCATTGTGAATGCCCCCGACCAGGAGGCGGCCATCGCATTGCTGAACGGCGACCCCACCATAAAGGCGAAGATCTTTCGCGGCGAGGCGATCCCCTTCCGGACCGTCTTCCAGACCAGCGCCGAATCAGCGCCCAAACAATAGCCGCGCGCTACGGCTGGTACACCGTCAGTCTCGGCGGCCGGAAGTCCGGCTCCAGCAGCCAGACGGCGCGGTCGGGGTAATACCGGCGGAGTTTCTCATCTTCCTCCGGACCCAGGTCGCGCGCCCAGACCACCCGCGCGCCGTCAATATCAGCGGCGTTGTAAACCCATTCGTCTTGAAAAATGTGTTGCGGGTAGTAACGAACGAACACCAATAGCTTGCCTGGTATCTGGGCAAGCTGCCGGTTGACGTAAATGCGTCGTTCCGGATTCCCGTGGTTGATCGCGTCCCAGGTCTCGTACCGCCTCATGGCTATCGAGACCTCCGCATCGTCGAATATGTGCAGGCCGTACCAAAAGATGAAGTGCGCGGCGCAAAGAAAAACAATCACCAGGGCGGCCTCGCGGCCGGCTGGAGATCCTCGGATGCTCAGCCGGCTGAGCTGCTGGAGTCCCGTCACGCTCACCAGAACGAAAAGGCACGTCACCGCGGCGATGTAATGGAATTGGAAGGCCGGGAAGAAATTGACGCCCAGGCTGAAGAGCAGAAGAACCAGCACCACCCATACAAAGCGGAACTCCCGCACAGTCACCAGAAACACCGCGAGCGCCAGGTAGAGCGGGGCCAGAAAGAAGAAACGGTAATAGCGCACGCGGTACTCGAGACGCTCCAGGTAGCTCCGAACCGTCTCAGGACCGGTGTGAAATGAGAGCTGCATCTTATAATCGAGCGCTTGCTCCCTGGTCAGCGGGCGGTGTGGCACTGGATTCGATTGCACGGTGAGCGCCGCGGGCACGCCGTACTGATACTGGCTGAGCATTTCGGGCAGCGTGGTCCAACTGCCGGTGACCGCCTTGTTCTGGAACAGCATAATGGCGACGGCCGGAATCAAGACCAGGACCACATCCGGCGCCACTCTTGCCAGTTTCCGAAGTTCGTCCCGCTGGCGCACAACCGGCAGGAAGAACAGAAGCACGCCGAGGAACAGAAAAACAGATTCGTACGGGCGCGTGAGCAGGTGCATCCCCAGGCCAACGCCCAACAAAACCGCGTCACGCGTGCGAGGTCCGTTGCGCAGCCTCGGCAGCGCGCCAAACACGAGGCACCCCGCGGTGGCGGCAAATGCGCCGCCCCAGTAGCTGTTCATCCACTGGCTCAGCGGGCCGAACTCGAATATCGCCAGCACGCCGCCAACCAGCGCCCACCCCGGAGTGGTCCAGGCCCGCAGCATCCAGTAGCACAGCGCGCAGAAGGCCGCCACCGAAAGCGCTACCCCGGCCCAGGGAAGGCCAAAGATGGTCCAGCCGAGCGCCAGCACCAGGCCTTGGCCCACCGGGTAGATGGAACTGTAAACCGGCGCCTGAAGCACAAAGAACGTTTCGAAGAACTGGGGCAGCGGATGCGGCGGATTCGCCAGGCGGAAGTGCCGCAGCGTGTCGGCCATTAGAAGATGGCCGAACTCGTCATAAACGTCGGGCGAGGGGACCGGATGGTGCGCCAGCAGCGCCAGCCGCAGCGCCACGGGCGCCAGACCTAGCAACAGCATCGACCAGCCGGTTCTCTCCGCCAGCTTGAGAGCATACGGCTGAATCCACGGGCGCGCCACCAGCGCCATCAAAACCAGCATCGCCGCCAGCGCCAGCTCGATGAAGTCGGCCGGGCCAAACCCAATGGCGTTATCAAGCGGCAGAAAAGAGCGAAAAACGTCGAACAGAAACATGCGACGTTTCTATTCTCCCAGAGGTTCTACAATATTCACAGGTCCTCAAAGGGGCGCGCATCATTCCCGTGCATCGGTCAGATTACACGCTCGAAGATCAGGAGCGAATGTCCAGGGCGAAGAACTATTTCGCCTGGCAGAGCCGCCTAGTCACGCGGGAATTGGGGCGGAGCGTAGTCGAGGTTGGGTGCGGCCTGGGGAACTTCACCAGGATGCTGCTCGACCGCGAGGCCGTCATCGCTGTGGACAGCGAGCCCGATTGCATCCAGCGGCTCAAGGAACGCTACCCCGACCGGAACAACCTGCATGCCTTTGCCTGCGACGCCGGCGGCCCCGCGTTCTCCGATCTGGCCAGGTTCCACCCGGACTCCTGCGTGTGCCTGAACGTGCTGGAGCACATCGAGGACGACCGCGTGGCGCTCCACGCTATGGCATCCATCCTCGGACCCGGCGGAGTCGTCGTGCTGCTCGTCCCAGCTTTTCCGGCGCTCTATGGTCCCATCGACAACAACCTCGGCCATTACCGGCGGTACAGCCGCGGCTCGATAGCCAGGCTGGCTGAATCCACCGGCCTGCGCATTAAGAAAGCCCATTACATGAACGCCATCGGCTTCTTCGGTTGGTGGGTCAACGCCCACATTTTCAGACGTGGCGCACAGTCGGAACGGCAGATCGAGATCTTCGACCGCTACCTGGTCCCGCTCCTGTCCCGTCTGGAGGGAATAGTGCGGCCTCCCTTCGGCCAGTCGCTGTTCGTGGTGCTTCAGAAGCCCTGAGGCGGCCGCGCTGCGCTACCGTGTGAAGAGAAGGAGCCGTGCATGAAAAGACTCGCCCTCGTCCTGGCCTCTGCCAGCATCCTTTGGGGAAGCGAGAAAGTCGAGATTCTCCGCGACGAATATGGCGTGCCGCATATCTTCGCGGCCACCGCCGCCGGGGCTGCGTTCGCCTCCGGTTACGCGCAAGCCGAGGACCGGCTAGAGGAATTGCTGCGCCAATACCGCCGGGCCGAAGGCACCATGGCCGAGGCCTTCGGCAAGGAGTTTGTCTCCCAGGATTACCGCCAGCGCCTCTGGCGCCATCGCCAGGTGGCCGAGCAGCATTACAAAGACCTGGACCCGAAGCTGCGCGCCATCTGCGAGGCGTTCCAGGCGGGCATCAAGAAGTTCATCGAGGAGCACCCCGAGCAGGTGCCGGCTTGGGCACCCAAGCTCGAGCCGTGGCAGATCGTCGCGCTGGGCCGCCACATCATCTGGGGCTGGCCGGAAGGCGAAGTTGGCGGCGACCTGATCCGCGGAGGCGTGCAGCCTGACCCGGTGGCCTACCGCGGATCGAACGAGTGGCTGCTGGCCCCTTCCCGCACCGCCATGCATGCGCCCATTGCCTTGATCGATCCGCACCTGAGCTGGTATGACGATTTCCGCTTCTACGAAATGCGCATCTACGGCGGCGAGCTGAGCATGTCGGGCGCGGCCATCCTCGGCCTGCCTTTTCCCTCGCTGGGTCACAACCGCTATCTCTCGATCGCCATGACCACCGGCGGCCCGGACACCTCCGACGCTTACGAGGAAGTGGTTCAGGACGGCAACTACAAGTTCAAGGACGAACGGCGCCCGCTGGACGTCCGCGTCGAGCACATCGGGGTGAAAGTGGGGAACCAGGTGAGATGGCAGGACGTCCGCATCGAATCCACCCACCACGGCCCCATCGTCGCGCACAAGGACGGCAAGGCCTATTCGGTGGCCATTCCCTACGCTGACCAATACCAGTTGCTCGACACCGAGTGGCGGCTGGCTACCGCCCACAACCTCGCCGAGGCCCGCCAGGCGCTGGCTGGCCTGCAATTCATGGCGCAGAACATCATGATCGGCACCGTGGACGGCGACATCTATTACGTGCGCAACGGCCGCGTGCCCATTCGGCCGAAAGGCTGCGACCCGTCCCGGCCCATGCCCGGTTCCACGGGCGAATGCGAATGGCAGGGAATCCATCCTTTTGAGGACCTGGTGCAGATCGCCAATCCGCCCCAGAGCTACATGCAAAACTGCAACATTTCGCCGTTCGCCATGATGAAAGACTCGCCCCTCGTGCCGGAGAACTGGGCCACGCACGCCTACCTCTACAACGACACCCGCCGGCCCCCGCACCAGCGCGCCGCCATGGTGCTGGACCTGCTGGATGCGGCCAGAAACGTGGCCCTCGAGCAGGCCACCGCCATCGCTTTTTCCCCGCAGGTGTGGCACGCCGAGCTTTGGCAGGAGCGCATCCGGAAGGCCGCGCCCGAGAGCGAGTTCGCCAGGATGCTGGCCGGCTGGAATCGCCGCAGCGACGCCGATTCCCGGCCCGCGCTGGCCTACTACCTGTTCAAGATGGCGCTGGGCAATGCCGGCCGCGCGGTCGATCCACCCGATTCGCTGGCCGATGATGCCCTCCGCGCAGCGCTCGCCAAAGCCGAGCAACGGCTGAACTCCGAGTTCCCTCCGGACGCCACCTTCGGCACGCTGTTTCGTGTGGGACGCAAGGGCGTCTCCCGCACCTGGCCGGTTAGCGGCGGATCGTTGCCCGAAGCCGCCATGGCCACGCCGCGCGCCATCAGCTTCAGCGCGGCCGGCCAGGAGATGGTCGGCCACACCGGCCAGACATCCACCCAGATCGTAATCCTGACCAGGCCGCCGCAATCCTACATGGTGATCCCGCTCGGCGAAAGCGATCATGCCCAGTCCGCCCACTTCGACGACCAGGCCGAGAAGCTCTTCAGCCAAGGCCGTATGAAATCCACCTACTTCCTGAACCGCAAAGAGCTGGAGAAACACGTGACGGAGAAGAAAGAGCTGACGTTCTAGGGGCAATACTGTTCACCTAATTGGAATCACCGCCGGACCCGAGGCGAGCTGGCCACCTTTGGTTTTCAGCCCGGCAGGCAGGAAGCTGATAGCTCACGGCGTGAGCCGTATCTGCGTGCTCCTGCCCGCCCAAGACCGGGACAGCAGGTCGGCAGGTCTCTACTTCAAAACCAACAGGCTGCGCTTGGTATCACCTTCGAAATCGGAAATCCGAATGGCATTGGCTCGTATGATACGCTCGATTTCGGCAGTCGAGCAGTTGCCTGTTTGCAGCAGGATCACCTTGGGCGGCGCGCCCCACGTGATGCTCAGACTCCCGAAATCCTTGTCTTTCGTCAGGAACGTGAACCCATGGGCTTTCGCATACTCCCAGATGATCGCATCGGGAGCCCTGCCCAGTTGCACCGAGCCAACGTGAACTGAGCCGGGGAATAGGTCGGCAACCTCGTCCGCCAGCCTCGGCGCAAGGTTCTCGTCAACGAGAAGCTTCAAGAACCGCGATCCTTTCTGGAAGACTGGCGAAGAATTCGTATACCGCCTGGAAGTCCTCTTTCTCCAGATAGGGGAAGTCTCTCAGAATCTCGTCCTCCGTCATTCCCGACGCCAGATAGGATGCGAGATCATATACCGTGAAGCGCAGGCCGCGAATGCAGGGCTTGCCGCCCATCTTACCGGGTTCAACAGTGATGCGTGGATTCAGGCCGCCCATGGATACACCACCATGATACCTTTCAAGACGCCAGCCCGTGAAGGCGTCGTCTGGCGCAACCGGCGCCCGCAATCCGTCGATAAGATATCACCGCCGAGACGCCGAGACACCGGGATAGCATTTCACCGATTCGGTACAGACGCCGAGGTGGCCGAGAGCGCCGAGAAACTCTAAATTCTCGGCGCCTCTGCGTCTCGGCGGTGGAAAATTTCCGCCCTTATGGACGGATTATGGGGCGCCAGCGGACCCGCCGCACGTTTCCGCGCCTTGCCGGACGCGGGCCCTGCCGTACGGGACAACGGCGCGCTCCGAAACGTTACACTCGGAGTATCCTCCCGTGAATTCGAAAAGCGTAGCAATCATCGGCGGCGGCATCGTTGGGTTGGCCACCGCTTACCGGCTGGGCGAGCGGTTTCCCGGCGTGCGTATCTGCGTGCTCGAGAAAGAAGATGCCGTCGGCCGGCACCAAACCGGACACAACAGCGGCGTGCTGCATACCGCCCTGAACTACCAGCCTGGATCGTTGCGGGCGCGCCTCGCGGTTGCCGGTATCCGCCAGATGGCGGAGTTCTGCCAGGAAAACGGAATCCCGCACGAGATCTGCGGCAAGCTGGTGGTGGCGGTCGACGAAACCGAAGTGCCACGCCTGCGCGACCTTCAGCAGCGCGGCGCCGCCAACGGCCTGGAAGGGCTGCGCTGGCTGGGGCGCGACCAGATGCGCGAGATCGAGCCGCACGTGGGCGGCGTGGCCGCCTTGCTCGTTCCCCATGAAGGCATCGTGGACTACCCGGCGGTCTGTGACACGCTGGCCGCCAGGCTGTCGGAGCGCGGCGCGCGCGTGGTCACCGGCGCCCGCGTCAGACGCTTGCGGCGGCAAGGCGCGGAGTGGATTGCGGAGACCACCGCCGGCGAGTTCCAAGCCGATTTTCTGATCAATTGCGCCGGCCTCCACTGCGACCGCGTCGCCCAACTTGCGGGCGAGCCGCGGGACATGCGCATCCTGCCCTTCCGCGGCGAGTACTACAAGCTGCGCCCCGAGCGCCAGCACCTGGTGCGCAACCTCATCTACCCGGTGCCCGACCCGCGGTTTCCCTTCCTCGGCGTGCATTTCACACGGCTGATTCACGGCGGCGTCGAAGCCGGGCCGAACGCCGTGCTGGCATTCGCGCGGGAAGGCTACCGCAAAACCGATTTCAACGCCCGCGACCTCGCCGACGCGCTCACCTATGGTGGCTTCTGGCGCTTTCTCGGCCGCTATCCCTCCATATGCTGGTACGAGCTGCGGCGCTCCTTCAGCCGCCAATTGTTCTGCCGCTCGCTCCAACGCCTGGTCCCCGAGATCCAGCCCACCGACCTCGATACCGGCGGCTCCGGCGTCCGCGCCCAGGCCATTGCGCCTGAGGGCGAGCTGGTGCAGGACTTCCGCTTCATCGCGCGCCCCCATGCCCTGCACGTGCTCAACGCGCCCAGTCCCGCCGCCACCGCGGCGCTGGCGATCGGCGCCGAGATCGCGGCCATGGCGGGGCAGGCGGCCGCGGCGTAGCCACCGTGATCCTGCGGGTCGAGTGCTATTCCGGCTTCAAGGCCGACGAGCGCCCGCTCCGGTTTCAGCTCGGCGAGCGCTGGCTGGAAGTGGAGGAAGTGCTCGATCGCTGGTATGATCCGCACGCCATCTACTTCCGCGTGCGGGCCAACGACGGCAGCCTCTATATTCTGCGCCACTCCGAGCCGGACGACGTGTGGACTCTCGAAGCGTTTCGGCGCTGAAAATGTGCCCTACCTGGTCGCTGACTTGGAACCATTCACCTGAAAAGTCACGACATTGGAGACCTGGCCGTTGGGATTGATTACTTCCACGAGCCAGGTGCGGGTGCTGGTGCCCACGTTGATCGTGGCCGTGACCTGCGAGCTGCTCACCCATTTGACCTGCGTTCCCGCTGCCGTGTAACCTGTGTAGCCCACCAGCACCGTCAGCCCGTTGCCCGACTGGAACCCACTGCCGTTGATGGTGAGGGTCTGGTTTGAATTCGAACCCGTCATGGGGTTCGGGCTTACGGAGCTGATCACCGGCGGCGGCGGCGGAGCAACCACCGTAAGCGATGCCGCGGCGGAGGCCACGCCGTTGGGATTGACCACCTGCACGCTCCAGGTGCGAGCCGTCGTGCCCACGGTGATCAGCGCCAGGATCTGCGACCCGCTCACGAAAGCGATCTGCGATCCCTGCAAGGTGGCCGTATAGCTCGGATTGCCCGTATAGCCCACCACCACCTTCAGCCCGCTGCCGGATTGGAACCCGCTGCCATTGATGGTCAATACTTGAGCCGAGTTCGAACCCGTCATGGGGTTCGGACTCAGCGAAGTGATCACCGGCGCCGCCGGAGCCGCCACCTGAAGCGACGCGGTGTTGGAGGCCAGTTTGTTAGGATTCACCACCTGCACCGTGCAGGTGCGGGGCGTGGCGCCCACGATGACAAGCGCCTGAATCGACGTGCTGCCCGACACAGTGACCGTCCCGACCGTCGGGGCCGGGGTGCCCGTGCAGCCCAACGCCACCGTTAACCCGGCCTGGAATCCGGTGCCAGCGATGGTCAGCGCCTGGTACGAGCTCGACCCCGTCATGGGGTTCGGACTCAGCGAAGTAATCGCCGGCGCAGCCGCCGGAGCTACCACCTGAAGCGACGCGGTATTGGAGGCCTGGTTGTTAGGATTGACCACCTTCACCGTGCAGGCGCCGGCCGTCGTACCCACGGTGACGGGCACTTGAATCTGCGTGCTGCCCGACACGGTGGCCGTCCCGACCGTGGTGGCCCACGCGCAGCTCAACTGCACCGTCAGCCCTGACTGGAACCCGCTGCCAGCGATGGTCAGCGTCTGGGACGAGCTCGATTCCGTCATGGGGTTCGGGTTGAGGGAGATGATGGTCGGCCCAGCCGTCACATTCGACCAGTTACTGGCCAGGCTGGAGGCGTTCACGGAACCCCATCCCGTAGCCAAATCATAGCCGGTGCCGGCGCTGTAGCCATTCATGTGCCCGATGGTGCTGGGCGCCGTGGCGGAGCAGCCAGGCGAGCCTCCCGCGCAGGGGACGGCGTTGGTTCCCGACGTGACGTCGTGGAACACCGAGGGAGCCTGCGCCGCCAGCAGATACAAGCGCAGGTTCGGATTGCCGTTGCGCATCCCCGTGTACTGGTTGACGATGGCCATGATTCCAGCGAAAGCCGGGCTGGAAACCGAAGTGCCGCCCACCAGGTACAGAACGCCCTCTTGCTCCATGATGTAGCCGTCGTGCCCGGCCGCCGAGAGAGATACATCCGGCAGGTAGCGATGATGCCCGCTAGTGGTGCCGGGATCGGCGGTCGGAACGCCATTGCCGGTCTGCCAGGCCGGCAGGCCATAGAGGATGCTCACGCCGCCGGATCCGGCATACAGGTTATTGCCGGAAGCCCCGGCTGTGGTGTAGCTGCTCTCGTTCCATACCACCTCCGGGATGTAGCCCAGCGCCGAAGCGTACGTGGTAGCATTCGCGGAGCCGCTCCAGTAGCTGCCCGAGCCGTCGTTGAACTCCGTGCCTCCCACCGCCACGTTGTACGGAGTGGAAGCGAGCCCGTTGACGGCCAACCCCTGGCTGGCCGGCTGCGTGATGTTCCTGCCCCTGCTGTCATACGCCACCGGTACGTCGCAGCCCGCCGAACCGGTGTCGCCTGCGGCCACAAAAACCGAGATGCCCTGCGCCGCCGCCTGCTGCCATAGCCCGTTATAGTACGCATTTCCCGATCCGAGCTGCGCCTCACAGGCCCCGAAACTAAGGCTGATCACCGACGCCAGGTTTTGATTCACGATGTACCGCGAGGAGAGGTCTATCCCGTCACTCGCCCTGGTGCTCTTGGAGACCACCAGCTCGACTGTGGCGCCCTTGGCGACGGCGCCGGACCACTCGACGTCCAGATCGGCCTCCGTTTCCTCGTCCGCGCTGATAATGCCCGGGTCGGCCCCGTTGACCAGAATCGTTGGGTTGTTGGCCGGCAGTCCGAAGAAGCTGCGGAAGTTGGTGACATCGCTCAGCTTGATGTTGGTGTGCGCGGGGATGGCGATCGTCTGGCCCGTGCCATCACGGTTCGCGCTCCACAACGCGGCCACGTTGTAGATCGTGGCAAAGTCATAAGGGGCGATGGCGTGACCGCCGCCGGAAAGGTTGGCAGCCGGCGCCAATGAGCCGGGCCGCAAGCCTTCCACGCCTCGCGGTACCACGCGATGATACAGCGGATGCACCGGGAAGTCGTGCAGCGAGACGAGGCCGCCTGCTACCGGCCCCAGGGCCTCCGGAATCGCGATGTCCGTGGCATTGGCTACGTGTCTCTCGCCGTTGACTTCATAGTGGTGGATCTCGGTCTGAAACGTCTCTTCCACTTCCCGCGCCGTGCCGCTGAACTCAATCGTGCGGCGGCCTTCCGCTATGCTGTTCACCTGAAAACCGCGGCCCTGAAGCCAAGTGGTGATGACGTCCAGATCTTCCTGGCTGGGGCCGAACCGCTCTCCGAACTGTTGCGGAGTCAGCCATTCGCGGTAGTGAGGCGAAGCGGGATCCTGCTGTTCCGCCAGAAGTTGTTCCAGCGCGGCCTCCTGCTCGGGGCTGCTCTTGAGCACCAGCAGAATGCGCTCCATCGCCAGATTCGGGGCCACCCGGCCGCGGTCATTGGCCGCGTTGGCGAGCGGGTGCGTAGTGCCCCGCAGTCGGACCAGCCTCTGGCTGTCGACCGGCTGCGTGATCCGTTGCCGTACTTGCCCGTCCAGGGTCCCCGTCAGAGCGCCACCCAGCAACGCCGCGCCGAGCCACCCGACCACCCACCTTCTGGAACCCAGTCCCGACCTGCTATAACCTTCCATTGTCATCATTTCGCTCCGGATTGACAGATCTCGATTCGATTGTGCCACAGACGACACACCCCTGGTACTCATTATATTACTCAATAACCCGTTCTTTCCGATTTAGATTCGAACGTCCGCAAAACACAGTACTAAAGGGTACTATTCGCCCCGGCGGTATAATCGTCGGCAATGCTTGAAACCCGCCACTCCGTGTGCGCGCTCGACTGCCCGGACTGCTGTTCCCTGCTGGTCACGGTCGAAAACGGACGCGGCAGAGCTGGACCGCACCATCTGCTCCTCGGCGGGCGGCGGCACGGGCCTTATTCCACGGCGGAAACGCTGGACTATGCACCGCCTCGGGAATCGCGGCATGGCGACCCAGCCCTGCGGCGGAAATACCCGCTCGAGCTGATTTCCCCGAAAAACGACGACAGCATGAATTCCACCTTCGGCCATCGCGATGCCATGGACCTCCAGACCGCCACGCTCGCCGGCGGCGGCCCCACATTTTACAATTGTCTCGTCGAAGTCGAGAGGATTGGAGACTGAATGAAGAACGCATTCCCCTTCGAGCGGCGCCTCTCGCTGCGCCTGTTCTGCTCCGCGCTTCTGGTGACGCTGGCGTTTGCGCCGCTGGGCTGCAAGCGCCAGAAGGCCGTCGTCCAGCCGGCCGGCCAAGCGGCGCCATCCATGGCGTCGACCATTCACCTGGGTGACCCCATGAACGCGGCCCAGCTCATCAGCGGCTTCTACGGAATCGAGAACAACGCCTGGCGGTGGACCGCGCGGCGGTTCAGCCTGGTGCTGCGTCCGCCCCTCGGCGCGGCGCAAAAGGGTGCTTTCCTGCACCTGCAACTGACCGTGCCGCCCGTGATCATCGAAAAACTGAAGACCATTTCGCTCTCCGCCGCCATCCACGACGCCACGCTTGCGCCCGAAACCTATACCCAGCCCGGAGACTACACTTACACCCGCGAAATCACGCCGGAACTGCTCGCGGGCGAATCCGTGCGCGTGGATTTCCAACTGGACCGATCCATGCCGCCCAGCGGCGCCGACCGGCGCGACCTCGGCGTCGTGGTGCTGAGCGCCGGCCTCGAACTGAAGTGAGCAGGAAGACGCGCCTGTATGTATCTCACTGGAAACCACCGCCGAATTCGGTGAGAATGGATAGTGATATGGTCACCCTGGAGAGCCTGCGTAACGACAAGAAGGCCGCCATCCTGGAGGTGGCCCAGCGGCATGGCGCCCGGAACATCCGCGTGTTCGGTTCGGTCGCGCGCGGCGACAATCGCGAGGATAGCGATGTCGATATCCTCGTCGACCTCGACGCCGGCCGCAATCTGTTCGACCTCGGCGGGCTGCTAATGGATCTGAGTGAACTGCTCGGAAGCGAGGTCGATCTCGTCGAGTCCGGATGCATTCATCCTTACATTCGAGATCGTGTGCTGGCTGAAGCCGTGGCCCTGTGAACACCATGCCCACCAGAGATCCCCTCGTTTATGTCATGCACATGCGGGACTGCTGCCTGCGAATCATGGATTACGCCGCACAGGGTGGGCCAGATTGGCCGGCGAAAGCGATCTTCATGGATGCCATCTGCCGCAATGTAGAAATCCTCGGTGAAGCGGCCCGGAAATTGGACGATTCGTTTCACAAGGCGCATCCTGAGATTCCCTGGAGCAGCATCATCGGCGCGCGCAACATTGTGATTCACGCCTATGAATACCTGCGACCGGAGTTGATCCGGGACATCGTGGAGAGCGACATTCCGAAGTTGCTCGACTCCGTTCGCCGCATACTCGGATAGGGTCCCGACCTATCGCCCCGCCCCCACGAAGTGGTACACCTCGTACACCGGCCTGCCCCAGCCGTCGGGAATCACGGCGATCATCTCCCGCTCGTAGCCCGATTCCGCCGCGTACTTCAGCAACTTCGCGTTCACCCCCTGGAAGAACTCGTAATCTTTGGTGTGCGCGATGAAGACGTGGCTCGTCTCCGAGATCATGCGCTTCAGGTAGTCCCGATCGTCCTGGCTCAGCTCGGGCTTCGCGATGGGGTCTGTGCCGACGTTGAGCGGCAGCTTGCCGCGGTTGAGCAGGCGCAAACTGTCCATAATTCCCCAATCCGCGCAGAATATGTTGCTGGTCGACACCCCTTTCATGTAGTCGGAAAGCCTGAAGATGGCATCCGTCCAGTCCAGCGAGCCGCCGTTCCGCAGCGTGACCGCATAGTACTCATTCGTTACCAGGGCCCCCGAGATCATCATCACTACCAGAATCGCGGCCACTGCCGGAATCCCCGCGCGGCCCAGCCGCCGCGACGCCGCGGCGAAGGAAACCGCAATCACCATTTCCGGAAACGGCCACAAGAGAATGGCGTGATGCACGCTGGCCCCGGCGTTCGCGGTCACCGCCATCTGCGCCCATCCCACCGCCATGGCGATGAGCGCGAACAGGATGGTCCGTAACGCCTGGCCCCGCGCCAGCGGCGCCAGAACCAGCGCCAGCACGAAGGCGTAAAGCATCAGGTTGTGGCGCGGATGCCCGGCCAGTGACGAAATGCGGGCGGAAGCGTTCTGCAGCCAGCCTTCCGGTTGGTGCGGTACGGGCGCCTGCCAGTCTTCGTCCATCAGCCATCCGAATAGCCCCCCGCTATCCACCGTCTCCATGAGCAGCCTGGCCTTGCCCGGGATATTGCTGGCATCGCGGGCCATGTTGGCGCGCAAGGTTACGAAGCGCTGGCCGGCGTTGTAGATGATGAGCGGTAAAGCCCCGAGAGAGAATGCCAGTGCGCCCATAACCACCCGCCGAACCGTGATCACAGCCAAAATCTGGCGCCGAAAAGTCACAATCCCGGCCACTACTATCCCTGTTAACATCCATGCTGCCAACGCTTTATCCCACATTGCCAAGCCCATGACGAAGCACCCGCCAGCCAGGGCCAGGTCTTTACTCGTCTGGTAGAATCTGATTAGCAGGAGTAGCCCTCCCACCAGCAGCAGATGCTGGAGTGCCACCGGCCCCCAGTCGAAGCAAGTGGTGAGGAGGTACAGCGAATCCGCGGCGAGCAATCCGCATCCAATAATGGCGGCGCGCTCCCCGGCCATCCTGCGCAGCAGCAGGAAGAACAGCCAGACACTGGCTACGCCGGCCAGCAGAACCGGATCCCGCAACGCCCAAACTCCTGTGCCGAAGGCGCGGAATATCGGGCTGTAGATCCACGCTTTTAGGGTTCCCAGGTAGCTCATCAGCATGAGCGGAACCTGGGAGTGCCCGATATGAAGCATATATGCCACCGCGCGCGGCTCGTAGATGGCCGAGGCGAACAGGGCTTCGTCATTCTGAACGCCCAGGTGCGGGAGAAAGGCCTGCCCCGCCAGGAAGAAAAGGAGGCAGGCAGCCGAGGCGCAAAGGCCGCCGTGCACTTTGTGAGGGTGAGCACTCATGAGTTTTTTTTGGCGAATTTAAAAGAAATGGTAGCATCCTGCCGATAAGAGAGAGAAACATGCGACACGACCGCGGACATCCAAAGCTTTTGGGGATCTCCGGATTTGGCACGCTAATTGCAAAGCCCTCGTCTCGTACGCTCGTCGCTGGGTTGCACACGCCGAGCCGAATGGCCCTTTTGGGGGAGCTTCCGAGGTGAAACTTTCAGTGCCATTTTTCGTCTATACAGTTACTGAGACGCACGCGCTAACGCCAACAAACAAAAAACAAAAGCGCGCGTCGAACAAGGAGATGGGACAATGAACAAGACCGAACTCGAAAAATACCGAGGGATGCTCCAAGCCAAGCAGGCGGAGCTGGGTGTGGGCCTCCGCAACCGGGCAGACATCGCCATCGAAAAGACACCGGACGCCTTGGATGAAGTGCAGCTCGCCGGAGAGCGTGAGCTGGCCATCCGCAACCTGGATCGTGAATCGAACCTCCTTCGCCACGTGAGAGGCGCGCTGGCCCGTATGGCCGACGGCAGTTACGGCATCTGCCTGCATTGCGAAGAGGAGATCAAACCCAAGCGCCTGGTTGCGGTGCCGTGGGCCAGGTATTGCATCCGGTGTCAGGAGGCTGCCGACCGCCAGGAATTCGAGACCGAGTCGGCCGAGACGCTGGACGAGCTCCTCGCCCACGCTGCCTGATTCGCCGGACCGTCGAAGGGCGCGGGAGCAATCTCGCGCTCTTCGTGCCTCTGCACTCGACTTGGCCGTCCATTGCGCCCGCTCCGCCATTCGGCCGGGAACTCTTTTTCAGGTACTATCTGTAACTATGGAATTCTTCCGGCGGGCTGCCGGCCGGCCTTCCCGTCTCGGCATCCTGCCCGGCACATTCAACCCGGTCACCGTTGCCCATCTCGCGCTGGCGCGCGCCGCGCTCTCCTCTGTGGATGAAGTCGTGTTCGTTCTGCCTCGGGCATTCCCTCACAAGGAATACTCCGGCGCGTCCTTCGCCGAGCGGCTGGAACTCCTGTGCGCCGCCGTCAGTGGTAACCAAGCCCTCTCTATCGCGGCCGCGGATCGCGGTTTGTTTGTGGAGATCGCCGGAGAGTGCCGCGCCGCTTACGGGGAAGGAGTTCGGCTGACCTTCCTGTGCGGACGCGATGCCGCCCAACGCATTGCCGGCTGGGACTACGGCCGTCCCGGGGCCTTCGCCGCCATGCTGCGCGAGTTCGATCTGCTGGTGGCCGCTCGGGGCGGCCAATACGAATCGCCAGACGAGCTGCGGGCGGCCATCCGGCCCCTCGAGCTCACCGGAGAGTTCGACCACGTGTCCGCCACCGAGGTCCGCCAGAGAATCGCAAGCGGCCAGCCCTGGGAGCACATGGTGCCCCCGGCCGTCCGCCGTCGTGTACGGGAGATCTACGCGTGACGCCGTTCCGCGCCGCGGTTACTGGGAAGCCACGGCAAACGTCACCACGTTGCTGACGTATACGTCCTGAGCGATGGTCAGCGTGGTGTAGTCATTGGTCGTCAGGCCCGAGTTCAAGTGCAGAATCACCTGAAAGTTTCCTACCGTTCCCGGCATGAGGGTCGCCGCCAGCACATCGGCCGTGCTTCCGCCCGCCAGAGCCGAGACAAAGCTCAACGGCACGGTATTAGGGGCGCCCTGCGGATACGGTATCCCCGTCTGGATGAGATTGCGGATCACATCCGTGATCACCGGCATGCCGAGCCCCGTGGCGTACACCATAATCACCTCCCCGGGCAGCGCCGGATTGTCGGCGGTCACGGGACTCCCCGCGGTGTTGGCGCAGCATAGCGCGGAGCCGATGGCCGTCATGATGACCGTGGCAGTGGCACTGGCGCTGGCCACGTAAGGAATACCGTTGCCTTCGGGACCCTGGACCCGGGCTATCAGAAAGATTCGGTCGAACACGCCCGAGGCGGTGGCCGTCACCAGGGGATCCTGGTTAATCAGGCCCACTAGCGCGTCCCTGATGCTGTCCAGGGTGTCGCCGCTCTGGACCGTGTAACCGTAAGTGCGGTCCTGGATCGTAACCGTGACCGAGTCGCCAGCGGTGGCCGTGCCGTCCACCGAAATCACGCCCGTGGCCGAATTCGAGCCATGGTAAACCAATCCCACCAGCGGGCTCGTCCCCTGTTGCGCGTAAATGCCCGGATTCTGCCCCACGATGGTGACCGCCACCGGCGTAGTCACCACCACGCTGCCATCCCCCTGAACCGATCGCACAACGGCGTTTATGCTCGTGGTATCGTTCACTTCCCACGGAATCTGCGCATTGATCTGAGTGGGCGAAACGAAGAACAGCGGCGCACGAATGCCATTGAAGTACACCTCCGTGCCCGCCAGGTGGTCGGGCAACTGGTTCTGCGCCGGGTCCGCCGAAGCGCTCCCCGCCGAAAGGTTGCTGCCCTGGATCGCCACCACCGTGCCGGCCGCCACCTTGGCCGCGTCTCCGCCGCCGGACAGGGTCGAGCCCCCTGCGGTCGCAACAATCTTCGCCGCGTTGTTGGTCCCGGAAGGCGCGGCCGACGCCGAATACGTGACATTGTTCCCGTCCGGCCCCGACTCCCGGGCGGTCAGAACCACCTCCGTGTTGGTGGGGTCCGCGGTGGCCTGCACGTTGGGATCGCCCGCGCCGCTGTTGGAATTAGTAATGGCGGCAACCAAGCCGGCAACCACGTTGCTGATCGCGTCGCTCGACAGCAACGTGTATGTGTAACTCGCGCCGCCGGAGGGGGTCGTGCTGCCGCTAACGGTCGTGCCGCCAATGTTGATGGTGACGATGTCGCCCGCTTGGATCGTCCCGCTGATCATCACCGTGCCATTGGCGAAAATCGCCAGACTGGCGGCGTTCACCACGCCCTGGTAGGGGACCGTGTTCGCGCCCATGGAATAGACCGTGATGCGCCGGTTGTAGGCGTCGCTCACGTAAAGGTTGGTGCCGTCCCAGGCCATCGACATCGGGGTGCGCAGCGAATCCGCCGCGTCCGACGCCTGGTTCACCGTTCCCCCGATCTGGCCTATGATGTGGTCCGCCGACGGGGCGTTCTGCGTGGGAATCCGGTTGAACACCAGCACGCGGTCGTTGCCGCCATCCGCGATGAACAGCCGGTTCGCGGCGGCCAGCACGAAGCGCGGGAAACTCAGCGTGGCGTTGCAGTAGCCGGGGTACGTCGGGTTGTTGTTGCTGTCCGTGCCGTTGGAGGTCGAGCACAACACCGGCGTCTCCTGGTCGCTGGAGCCGCTCGTGGTGGCCGCCGTACCGCTATACGCGTTGTTGGCCACCGAGCTGGTCATGTCCGGCTGGCCGATCTCCACGTCCGCCGGCGCGTCGTTGGCGGTGGGGATGGTGTTCCAGATCAGCACGCGGTTATAACCCAGGTCCGCCACGAAAAGATGCAGACCGTCCGAGGTCACCGCCACTGGGTTGAGCAGGTTGTTCGCCGCCGCGCTGCTGGTCTGCGAGGCCAGGTTCGGCTCGACAGAAGTGGTGAAATTCGGCTGCCCCAGAACCACGTCGGCTGCCGCTCCGTTGGTAGTGGGAATCTGGTTGTAAATCAGGATGCGGTTGTTCTGCGTGTCCGCCACGTACAGCTTTCCGTTCTGAATCCATACCCCCTGGGGTCCGCGCATGGTTTTCGCCGTGGGACTGGTTGACGGCGGCGGAGAGCTGACGAAATCCGGCTGTCCCACCACTACGTCGGCGGGCGCGTCATTGGTGGCCGGGATTCGGTTCCAGATCAGGACGCGGTTGTGGTCGGTATCGGCCACCACCACGTGAACCCCGTCGGAAGCCACCGCCGTGGGCAAACGCAGGCTGTTCTGCGTGGCGGTAAGGTTCTGTGTCGTCGTGGTGAAATCCGGTTGTCCCAGCACCACCGTGGCCCGGCCCACGCACACCGGACACTTGCGGTCGAACGACAGCTCCGCCGTGGGGCTGGGCAATTGGCCCGAGAGATTCTGAAAAAGGAGAACCCGGTGGTTGAACGGGCCCGCGCCTACCCGGTTTGAGTCCGCCACGAACAATGTATCAGCGGCATACGCCAGGCCGCTCACGCCGCCGATAATGGTGTCGCTCGAATTCGGATCCTGGCTGGTGAACGTGGTCTGCCCGATCACCAGCCTGGCGGCTTGTCCCGTGGTGAAGTCGGCGGCCCAGGCGGCCGCCGCGCACAGAAAGAATATTGAAATGCACTTCATGCCCAATATCGATGGATGCGTAACGATGCGGACTGTAACTATCGATTATAGCAAGCGCGGCTGCCGCCGTTTCCCCTTTCGCCAGTGATGCCGGGCCGCCACACCCCGTGAGAATTCCGCACTCCGCCAGCCCGGAAAGTCCATGAATCGAAAGCCCATCGTGGAGTCCGGCGGTGCTAGTGCAAGAGCCGGGCCAAGTGCGGCCTGCCGTCTTCCTGGTCCAGTGGCGTCACCGGGTCCAGCAGCTTCCAGCATACGATGCCCATCAGGTAGACGGCGGCGGAAACGTAGAACGTAAGGTTCCAGTTGTTATTGCTCCACCGCAGCATGTAGCTGATCGCCAATGGCGACATGGCGCCGCCGATGTTTCCCCACATATTCATGGCGCCGGAGACTGTGCCGGCGTACTTGCCGCCGACATCCATGGCGGAGGCCCACGTTCCAGGCATCACCAGGTCGTTGCAGAAACTGGCCATCCCGATCGCCAGCATGGCGAGCAGCGGGTTGTGAAACGTAGTGGACAAAACCAGAAGCGCGCTCGCGCCGGCGAACCCGAGGTACGCCATGCCACGCCGCGACCTCGTCACGCTGCCAGTCATTCGCTTCACCCACGCCCCCAACAGAACGCCCGCCGGGTTGCCCAGCCCTCCGCAGAACAGCGGCAACACGCCCAGCAGCGCGGTGGAGGTAATGGCCAGGTGCCGGGCTTCTCGCAAGTAGCTGGGCAGCCACGTAATGTAGAAATACCACCCGTAAGAGAGGCAGAAATACTGGAGGCAGAGCATCCACACCTGCCGCGAGCGCAGGACCCTGCTCCAGGGCACATCGCCGTGGCCCGCAGCCAGCGTGGCGCTGTCCCGCAACAGGTCGCGCTCGGCGGCGTTGAGCTTGGTGTTCTGCAAGGGGTCGTTGCGGTACCAACGGAAAAATACGGCGGCCCAGACCACGCCAATGCCACCGAAGATCTCAAAGGCGTGGCGCCAGCCCACCAGGCCCATAACCAGTGCCACCAGCGGTGGGGTGAACGCGCCTCCCCAGCGCGCGCTCAGCCACATGATGCCTTGCGCGCGCACTCTCTCATTTTCGGGCAGCCAGGTGGTGAAAGCTTTGGTCAGGTTGGGAAAGCAGCCCGCCTCGCCCGCGCCGAACAGGAAGCGCGTGGCCGTGAGAGAAACGAAGCTCCAGGCCCAACCGGTGGCAGCCGTGAAGAACGACCACCACAGCACGATGCGCGTCAGGACGGCGCGCGGCCCGATCCAGTCGCCCAGATACCCGCCGGGGATCTCGAACAGTGCGTAAGCCCAGCCAAACGCCGTGAAGGCCCATCCCATCTGCACCGGCGTCAGCCCCAGGTCGTGCCGTATGGACGGCGTCGCAAACGAGATCGAGACGCGGTCGATGTAGGTGACCACCGCCAGTGTCACGGCGAAGACCACCACCCAATACCGAACCCGCGTGGGTCTTGCGATGCCGGCCGTGCCGGGATCCTCGGGGATCATGAGTCTCGCATCACAACACTATTGGAGGCGCGAATGCAACCTGGGGTAGCGCCGGCGGTCTTGCCGCCGGTGGGGTTGTCCGTACTGGAACGAGCCGGCGGCAAGACCCGCATCGGGCGTTCCGCCGCCGGCGCTACCTACGCCAGCGCATCCTTACAATACTGGAAGCACTTCTTCACTTCGGCCACGGCGTCCTGGCCGCTGTATTCGTACTCGATGTTGGCCGGAATCCGGTATTTCTTTTGCTTGAGCAGTTGCAGCACTTGCTTCACCGGCGTTGCGCCTTCGCCGAAGGGCACGGCCGGGCCGTGGTCCTTCTCGCGGTCCTTGATGTGCAGCACGGGGATGCGGCCGTGATGCTCCTCGAGATACGCCACCGGGTCGTAGCCCGCCGTGAAAAAGTGGCCGATATCCAGGTTGACGGCAAAGTACGGAGACATCGCCAGGGCTGCCGCGAAGCTCTCCGGAGTCGAGAACTGGTTGGGATCCTTGGTGTTGTCATGGCCGTGCATCGCCACCGTGATCTTGTATCGTTGGGCCAGAGGCGCCACGCGCTTGGCCGAAGTCAGCGTTGACGAAGCCGTGATGAGCTTGACGCCCAGCGCTTGGGCCATCTGGAACCCGCGGTCGATCTCTTCGTCGTTGAAGCTGTCGTTGAAGCTCAGGTTGTAGGCCAGCAGCTTGATGCCGGCGGCTTGGAACTTCCGGCGCACCTGCCGGAATTCCTCCAGCGGAACCGTAAGGCGCCACTGGCGGAGCTCCGCGCCGCGCACCTTGGGTTCCACGTGCCCCTGGTACAGTTCGCACTCTCCCAAGCCAACCTCTTTCATGGCCGCAATCGCGGCGTCCAGCGGACGGTCGCGGAAACTGTAGGACTGGACGCCGATCTCGACGCCGTGAATCGTGGAATGAATCTTCGCCATCGCCGTGGCCAGCGGAAAGGAGGCCAGCGCCATCCTTCCGAAGTCTCGTCTCGAATACATGTCTTTGGTCTTCTTCCTCCAAGATTAAGCCCGCGCGCGCATCCCGAAGTGGTAAACCAGCGCGCCGGCGCCCACCGTCGCCAGCGCGGTCAACGACGCCGCCGGCTGCCAGATGACGCCGTAGACCATCATGCAGGTTCCCACCAGAATGTAAGAGGCCGGAATCAGCGGCCAGGCGAACTGCAACGCGCGCAGACGCTGCCATCCGGGGCGCCCGCGGCGAAACACGAACAGCGATGCCACCGACAACACCGTGAACAGCGTCAGGCTGAATCCGATGTACTTCACCAGTTCCGGAAACGGTGTGAGCGTCAGGACCATCGCGCACAGGCCCTGGCTCAGAATCGCGTTGACCGGCGTGTGCCAGCGCGGATCCACCGTCGCTGCGGCCTTGAAGAACGCCTTGTTCTTGGCCATCGCGTAATAAACTCGCGGGCCGATGGTCACCATGGCATTCACCGTGGAGACGATTGCGAGCGCCATGAGCGCGGAAAAAACGCCCGCCACATGGGATCCGAACAGGTTCGAGGCGGAAAGCGAACCGATGGCGATCACGCCTTTCATGCTCTCCAGCCGCGTGGCGTAAATAAAGATCAGGTTCAGCCCCAGGTAGAGCGCCGCCACGATCGCGGTTCCGGCGGCCAGCGCCGCGGGCAGCGTTCGCTCCGGCCGGCGCACTTCCTCCGCCACGTAGGTGGCGGCGTTCCATCCGCTGTAACCGAACATCACCCACAGCAGGCTCACAATAAACTGCGCCGGCAAGCTCACCGTCGAGGTGCGCACGGCGTGCTCGGAAAAATGGCTCCAACTCCCGCTGCCGGCGGCAAACCCCATCAGCACAAACCCGGCGATCACAATCAGCTTGGTGGAGGTGAGCACGTTCTGCACCTTCGCGGTGCGGCCCACGCCAAAGCAGTTCAGAATGGTGAAGGCCGCAATCAGCCCGCATGCCGCCAGTTGGCCTCCGCCCAGGCGCAACGCAAACGCGCCGGAGCCAAAAACCAGCGGCGCATTGGCCTGTTTCAGGCCGGGAAAAAAGTATCCCAGGTAATCGGAGAACGCCAGCGCCGCGGCCGCAATCGGCGCCGAGAAACCTGCGAAGAAGGAGACCCAGCCGGTCATGAAGCCCCACTCCGGGCCGAACGCGTGGGTCAGGTAGACGTACTCTCCGCCGGAGCTGGGGAAGTTGATGCCCAGCTCGGAATAGCTCAGCGCGCCCGCAAAGGCGAACAGGGCGCCCACCGCCCAGCACCCCAGAATCAAACCGGCGCTGCCCAGGTCGCCCGCCATGAAACCGGTGGTGGCGAAGATGCCCGTCCCCACCATGTTCGAGATCACCAGCGCGGTCGCGCTGAAGAAGCCGAGTTGCCGAAGCAGCCCGGACTGGAGGCCCTGCGTTTTCAGGTTGGCCATTCGGGACCTAGAGCCATATTATGCCACCGGTCCCGGATAGAAACGTAGCGTGGGCGCGCGCGCCCTCATCGCGCCAGGCGCAAGATTGCCGAGGCCACAGTTTGGAACGCCACTTCCAGTGCGGCGTCGTCGTCTGCAGCCACATACATGCCGGTCTGCCAGGCTGAATTATGGTTGCTGGAATCTTTCGTGTTGGCGAGCCTCTTCAGCAAATACTCGTCTACCCCGCCGTTGGGGGTGTAACCGATGACGTAGATGGTAACGTTCAGGTTGGTGTCGGCCAGGATTCTCTGGGCCGTGTTGTCCGTGGCGTTCCAGCTCGCAATCGCGATGTTGGACCCGACAGTGGGTTTGTTTGAATCGTAGGTGTACGATTTGTACATTGGCGAACTCTTATAGGCTGTGCCGTCGTTCGTGCTGTCGCCCCAGTAATCCTTCGAGGGGACTTGCTTGAGGTCGCCCAAACTCGGAGTGGTCTTTGACAGATAAGTACAGTTCGTGACCGCCGTTTTCAGGTTGCCAGTGCCAATGGTCTCGTTGCTGATTAGGTATTTCATCCAGGAAGCCGCGGAATTGCTGTCGGAACTGGCCAGAAAATAGAGGCCGCCCGAGGTCGACGAGTCCCCTTCCGCTATGCCAATCATTTGAGTGGACGCGACACCCGCCGTCGCCGGGTTGTACGTGCACGGGGAGGTCGATTTGAGCGAGTTGTCGGAAGGGTCGTTCGCGTACACGGAAAGCGTATTCGGCACGCCATCCGTGAAGAGGACAATGGCATTGAGCCGGGTTGGGTCGTTGTCTCTGTGGTCGGCCTTCTGCAGCTCCAGGTAGGCTAGTGCCAGCGCCTCGGACATGTTCGTGCGGCCGTTGCTGTTACTCTGGATGTCGTTGATCATGTCCAGCATGTCGCCGTTGGTCTGGGTGATCTCGAAGTTGGTGTCAGGGCCGCCGGAGCTGGTGGGACTGTAATTGTAAGGTCTGGTAGTGGGGTACCCGACCACCCCGCTGGTGGCGAAGGCCACCAGGCCCAGCTCGTCGTACCCCGAAATGAACTTGCCCACGAATTCGGCCGCCTTGAATTTGAGCAAGGTCATCTCACTCGACATGGAACCGGAACGGTCGAGCACCAGTTCCACGCGCGCCTCCTTGCGTGTAGCCACGGCGCTGGCCGCCACTGTGGAGTGATCGTACCCGAAAATTCGCATGAACAGGAGCGGCACATCCACCGTCGCCGAGACCGAGATGGTATGCGCGATGAACGTCTTCGTGTACGTAATGTTCGGCGTAAGATTGCTGCTGCCCCAGAAGCCGGTGGGGAAGTTCGCGTTCAGAAATTCCCCTGCGATTTCCACGGTATCCGCGTTGGTGCCGAGCAGGCGTCCCGCGCCCAGCGCGGCGCCGTCCACGGCACCCGACAGTTTCGCCTGCACAATGTACCCAATGCTCGCGTCAATTGCCAGGCCGACAAGCGGAATGAGCACCGTCGGGAGCATGGCCGTGAACAGCACCATGGCCGACCCGCGCCGGCGGCCTCCGCGATGGTAACTTGCGCGCATGGTTCCTCCTCTCGGAAAGTCAGAACAGCCCATAGGAATACGTCGCCTGTGATCCCACGAAAGGAGGCATGCTGAATGCTGTCGCCGAGGCCTCCGCAACATAAAGCATTTGGCCGGATGGCAAGCCGGATACAACTCCGTTCGTGTTCGAATATGGGTTTATGGAGCTGAATGTGGCCACCGCGCCCGCCTTGGTTACATAATCCGTGACGGAGATCTTTCCAGTGGTCGGATTGACCGTTACTTTCGTCGGGCCGCTGGTCAGCGGACTGCCGATATTGCTCGTGCGGACGCTCGTATTCCCAATCTCCAGCCGCTGTGTGAAGACCCACTTGTCCAGGTTCGTGCATCCACTCGGGTTGCCGTGTGCATCGACCGCCCCAGCCGCTTTACACGCGGCGGTGTCCACATAGGTTAACGCCGACAGAATCACCACCGCGGAACCGGACCCGGCGGTGGTGCTCAATCCCAGGCTCGAGCCCAGGTTCCCAAGAATGGTTTTATTGCCCGGTTGCGAAAAATCCAGGCCACGCGCGTACATGTGGCCGGCATCCCTGGCGAGCTGGATGGTCTGCAGCGTGAGGACCATGTTGATTCCGGCCGCTCCCGTGCCGAGCAATAATGGCACCAATACCATCGTGATAAACGCGAATTCGATGCAGGCCGCTCCTCGCAAGCTCGTACGTCTCATGACCATGCCCCTAGGGCGCCGCCCCGATGCACGGCCGGTCCGTGCTCGACGCCGGCTCGATCAGATCGGCGGAGTACACGCTGAAAACCAGCGGATTGTTGTCCGCCTTCTGTTTCCAGTTGAAGATTCGCGGCAATAGCGGTATCAGGGAAAAATTCTGGACCGAGACTTGCATGATGTTCCCCGGGAGGTCCCCGTCGGAGTTGGCCGAGACATCCGTGGCCGCGCTGTTTGAATCTACCGCCGGCGGCTGAAAGTAGTTGACCTTAATCAGGCCCAGCCCTGAGCTGCCGGCCAGCAGGCCCAGGGCGTTAGTCTGAACCGTGCTCTTCACCGCGTCGGTGAGACATGCCCCGTGGCTCATCTGCGAGGCGGTGAGGGTGATTCCCGTGCGCACGCCGATCCGGACCGCGCGCTGCAGCGTAGACTTCGCAAAGATGGCCCAGGAAGCGTCCAACAGCACCGTGGTCATGGCCAGCAGAGGCAGCAGGACCAGGGTGAATTCCAGCGGCTCCGCGCCTCTCGAACGAGCTGCGCGGGGCCGGCGTCCGCTCTTGTATAAAAGCCCCACTCGACAGGCTCCTCCTCATCCGTGGTTAACAGGATCGGAACCCCTGCATCAAGCTACCGAAAGTTAACTGGGGTCCATATCCCCGAACTGGGAACACGCCACGCCGGGAACTACGATATGCTGATTTGGAAATGAACCTTTCCCGCCAACTCGTCGCCATAGCCGCTGGGCTGTCCTTTTCCGCCGGTTTTGCCCTCGCGGATCAGAAAGCCGTCAATCCGCGCGTCCGCGAGATCGTGGACGCGGTTTCCGAGGCCCGCATCCAGGCCATCATCGAGAAACTGGAGAGCTTCGGCACGCGCCATACCATGTCCAACCCGGATGACCCGGTGCGCGGCATCGGCGCCGCCCGGCAATGGATCTTCAACGAGTTCAAGAGCTATAGCCCGCGGCTCCAGGTGCGTTTCGACCAGTACCGCGTCAAGCGGCAGGGACAGCGGATTTTCAAGGACGTGGACCTCTACAACGTGATTGCGGTGCTGCCGGGAACCAGGATGCCGGAAACCCAGATCCTGATCAGCGGCCATTACGATTCACTCAACCTCGGGAATCGTCCCGCCGGCGGCGCTCTCGCGGGGTCCGCCGGACAGCCCGCTCAGACCCAGGCCGACTACGAAAAAAACGCGGAATTGCCCGCCCCCGGCGCTTGCGACGATGGCAGTGGAACCGCCGCCGTCATGGAGCTGGCGCGCGTCATGAGCCGGTACGAATTCCCGAAGACGCTGGTTTTCGTGGCTTTCGCGGGTGAAGAGCAGGGCCTCATCGGCAGCAGTTTGCTGGCAGCCAAGGCCAGGAAGGAAGCCCAAGTGATCGAGGCCGTGCTCAACAACGACATCATCGGCACCGAAGTCGCCGGCAACGGCCGCACCGGCAACAGCGAGGTGAGCGTCTACAGCGATGAAACCCAGGATTCGCCTTCGCAGCAGTTGGCGCGCTTCGCGCGTGAGATTGGCGAGCGCTACCTGCCCTCCATGAACGTAAGTACCATCTTCATGGAAGACCGGCTCGGCCGCGGCGGTGATCAGACCCCCTTCCAGTGGGAGGGCTACGCGGCCGTGCGCTTCTCCACCCCCAACGAGATCTATGCCAACCAGCACCATGCCGCCGACACCCTGGCCAATATGTCGGTGCCGTACACCACCCGGGTGGCGCGGATCAATGCCGCGGTGGCAGCCAGCCTGGCGCTCGCGCCCAAGCCGCCCATCGTGACTCGCGAACCGAGAAGCGGCGCGCCCGCCGCCAACCGGCGCCCCGGACCCATGATTTCCCGCGGCTCGGGATACGATGCCGTGCTCCAATGGAGGACCGCCGGGCCGGATGCGGACATCCAAGGCTATGCCATCGTCATCCGTCTTACAACCGCGCCTTACTGGAAGCGGGAGATCTATGTCGGCAAGGTGAATCAATACACCTTGAAGGACGTCTCCATCGACGACGCGCGCTTCGGAGTGAAAGCGATTGGCGCTGACGGCGCCGAAAGCCTGGTTACGCCCTACGTCTATCCCCCTCGCCAGAAAACCGAGATCCAGGTTGTCCCGTAGGGGCCGGGCGTACGCCCCCTCGCCTGTGAAACAATGGGGGCATGAAGCGGCCATTCGCCGCGACCGTTTGGCGTGAAGGGTAGTAGTCACGGTCTATACGTTCTACTTCTAAGGCGCGCCTATGCAGATCAAATACGACAAAGAGGCCGACGCTCTCTACATCCGGCTGCTGGCCGGTGATTACCAGTGCCGCGTGGTTCGCCTCACGGACGACATTGCCCTGGACCTTGCGGCCGGTGAAAATCTGGTTGGCATCGAGGTGCTGGGCGCAAGCCGCCTGTTCAAAGACCCGCGATCGCCGGAGGTGGAGCTGCAGCACTTGCTGCCCATGGTAACTGCGGCCTAGCTGATTGCTGCTGGGCGGCTCTTCACCCGCCATCACGAGGGTTGCGTCGCTGAGACACAATCTGCAGAGCGCGCGGTCGAGCCTGTTCGTCCTCCCGAAATCCTAGTCCCGAGCAACTTTCTTCGGTCGTCAGCGCTGCACCTTCTTCACGCCAATCTGGTTTCGTTTGCAGACATCGATGCCGGCGCTTTTCCCGCCCCACGCGAAGACGGCCGAGCGCTTTCTCGAATTCCTTGCTGCCGTCTCGGGCTGCTGCCCCACCCCACGATACCCGCACTGCTACGATCAAGCTGAATGCCCGACCACATCCTCGATTCCAGCGACCCCTCCCTCTACGACGTTCACTCCCGCGCCCGCGGGCCGCAGGGCGCGCTGCCCATTACTCCCGAGATGTTGCTCCACCGTCCCTCCGGCGACCTCTTCGGCCTGGCCCAGGATGCCGGCATGGGCTGGGACCCCGCCACGCTCGGCGCCAAGGAGTTCCTCATCCTCAGCACCCACGGCGGCATCCGCGCGGCCGACGGCACGCCCGTGGCGCTGGGCTATCACACCGGCCACTGGGAAGTCGGCCTGCTCATGGACGCCGCGGCCAAGGAGCTCACGTCGCTCGGCGCCATCCCCTTCGCCGGCTACTGCACCGATCCCTGCGACGGCCGCACGCAGGGAACCGCCGGCATGTTCGATTCCCTGCCCTACCGCAACGACGCCGCCTCGGTCTTCCGGCGCCTCATCCGTTCGCTGCCCACGCGCCGCGGCGTCATCGGCGTGGCCACCTGCGACAAGGGGCTTCCCGCCATGATGATGGCGCTCGCGGCAACTCGGGATCTGCCCTGCCTGCTGGTGCCGGGCGGCGTCACTCTTCAGCCGGAAGAGGGCGAGGATACGGCCGCCGTGCAATCCGTCGGCGCGCGCTTCGCCCGCGGACAAACGACGCTCGAAGCCGCGGCCCAGAACCTTTGCGGCGCTTGCGCTACGCCCGGCGGCGGCTGCCAGTTCCTCGGCACCGCGGCGACGTCGCAAGTAGTGGGCGAAGCGCTCGGCATGTCGCTGCCGCACTCGGCGCTGGCCCCCTCCGGACATCCCATCTGGACGGATATGGCCCGCCGCTCGGCGCGCGCCCTGGTGGCGCTGGAAGCGCGCGGCCTCGCCATGCGTGACATCCTCACCGCGGCCTCGATACGCAACGCCCTGGTGGTGCACGCCGCGTTCGGCGGGTCGACCAACCTGATCCTGCACCTGCCCGCCATCGCCTGGTCCGCGGGCCTGGCGCGCCCCGCCGTCGAGGACTGGAAGCGCGTCAACCGCCAGACGCCGCGCCTGGTCGACGCGCTGCCCAACGGCCCCAGGATGCACCCCACCGTGCAGGTATTTCTCGCCGGCGGCGTGCCCGAAGTCATGCTGCATCTGAGGCGCGCCGGCCTGCTCGAAACCGGCGTCCTCACCGCCAGCGGCGAAAGGCTCGGGGCCGTGCTCGATTGGTGGGAGCAATCGGAACGCCGCGCGGCGCTGCGGCGCGTGCTTCGCGAGCGCGACGGCGTGGACCCGGAGGACGTCATCATGGACCCCGATGGCGCACGCCGCCGCGGCCTCACTTCCACCGTCACTTTTCCCATGGGCAACCTGGCGCCGGGAGGGTCCGTCATCAAAAGCACCGCCATCGATCCCAGCGTGGTGGATGCCGATGGCGTGTATCGCAAGACCGGCCCCGCGCGCGTGTTCCTCACCGAGACGGCGGCCATGGCGGCTGTCAAGAGTACCGGCCCGGAACGCATCCAGCCCGGCGACGTCCTGGTGCTGATGTGCCGCGGCCCCATGGGCTCCGGCATGGAGGAGATCTTCGAAATCAGCGTGGCGCTGAGGTACCTGGATTTCGGCAAGCACGTAGCCGTCATTACCGACGCTCGCTTCAGCGGCGTTTCCACCGGCGCCTGCGTCGGCCATGTCACCCCCGAGGCGCTGGCCGGCGGTCCCCTTGGCAAGATTCAGGAAGGCGACCTCATCGAGATCGTCATCGACCGTGTGAACCTGGAAGGCTCCGTCAACCTGGTGAACGGCGGAAGCGCGGAGGCCGGATCTCGCATCCTGGCCGCGCGCCCGCTGCGCGGCGACCTTGCGCCCGACCCCGCCCTGCCCTCGGAGACGCGCCTGTGGGCCGCGCTGCAAGACGTCAGCGGCGGAACCTGGGGCGGCTGCGTGTTCGATACGGAAGCGATTCTACAGGCGCTCAACCCGAGATGATTCGTCTCGCTCGAGATATCACCCTGTGGTTGCCGTGCAACGTCGGCACAGTCTAGCACGGGTGCTCGGAGAAGAGATATTCTTGGTTTGTGACTCCTGGGATGATGCCTGCCGAAGAGATGGTTCCACTGCCTTCGAGCGAACGCGCGCCGTGGCCGGGCGCAGATAGGCTTGGGCCGGCCGACGCTGTGCGCGTAACGGTTGTACTTCGCCGACGGAGCGGCGGTGACCTGCCCGGCGGCGGCGACATCCGGCTTTCACGGGCAGCCTTCGCGGAGGCCCACGGCGCTGACGAAGCCGACGTGGAGAGCGTCCTAAACCTGGCGCGGCGGCATAGGCTCACTGTGAGGCAGAGCCTGGAACGCCGCGCCCTCGCCCTGACTGGGCCCGTCGGCGCCATGCAAGAGGCGTTTCGCACCGAACTGGCGATCTATCGCACCCGGAGCGGCCGGTTTCGCGGCCGGACCGGCCCGTTGATGGTGCCCGCTTCGCTCAGTACGCGCATTCTGGCCGTGCTGGGGCTGGACAACCGGTGCGCGGCGCGATCGCGCGCGCGGACGATTGACACCGCGGGGCCCGGGTTCACGCCGGTCGAACTGGCGGGGCTCTACGAGTTTCCCAGTGGCCTGGACGGCTCGGGGCAGACCATCGGCATCGTGGCGCTTGGCGGGGGCTACCTCGCCTCCGATATGAAGGAATACTTCGCCCAAATCGGAGTGAATGCGCCGGAAATCGTGGATGTCCCGGTCAACGACGGAAGGAACCAACCGGGGAGCGACGAGGTTGCGGATCGGGAAACCACGCTCGATATTCAGGTGGCTGGAGCAATGGCTCCGGGCGCTCGCATCGTCGTCTACTTCGCCGAGAATTCGGAAGAGGGTCTTCACGATGCTCTCAGCGAGGCCGTCCACGACGCTGTTCACGCGCCAACGGTGATCTCGCTGAGCTGGGGTGGGCCGGAGGAAACCTGGACCAGCCAGCTTCGCAGCGCGTTGAGCGCCGTGCTGGACGATGCCGCGGCGTTAGGGGTCACCGTGATCGCAGCGGCGGGCGACGACGGCGCCGCCGATGGCGTGCCGCGCGGCTTGCACGTCGATCTGCCCGCCTGCCTGCCCGGTGTCCTCGGATGTGGGGGCACGCGCATCAAGGTCGCCGGCGGGAAACTGACCGAATCGGTTTGGAACGATGCCCAAACCAGCCAGGGGGCCACTGGCGGAGGCGTGAGCCGCTTCATTCCGCTGCCCGCCTGGCAGATGACGGCGGGCGTTCCCGCGCATCCGGAGACAGGATTCCAAGGTCGAGGCGTGCCCGACGTGGCAGCCAATGCCGACCCACACACGGGCTACCGCGTGCGGATCAATGGCCAGGATCAAGTGGTCGGGGGAACGAGCGCGGTGGCGCCTCTGTGGGCCGCGTTGATCGCCCGAATCAATCAAAAATTCGGCAGGCCCGTGGGATTCGTGAATCCCCTGCTTTACAGCGCCGGCAAAGGAGCTTTCCACGACGTAGTAAAGGGCGGCACCGACGGCTTCCAGGCGGGCGGCAATTGGGACCCCTGCACCGGATTGGGAAGCCCCATCGGCGAAGTGCTGGCGCGCGCGCTGCCGGGAGCCGTCAGAACGGCATAGGCGCTAATACGACCGGTACGGCGCTCCCACCGGGCCCGGCAGCGGCATGATGCCCGTGAAGATGTGGTGGCCTTCGCCTCCGCCGAAGCCCACGTATACCCGGAATACCACGCGCGAAGCCGACCAGAACGTCAGCCCTCCGCCAACGCTGTGACGCATGCCGGAAAGGTCGATGTCGGCCCTCTCGATAGCCACCTTGCCGGTGTCGAAAAAGGCCATGATGCCCAACACCTTCCACAGCCGGCGGTCCCATTCCGCTTCAAACAACAGCGCGTTCGGAGCGCGGAAGCGGTAGTCCGCGAAGGCGCGCAGAGCCGGGTCTGCGTCGATGTCCGAACCGCCCAGGGTGTCCTGTAGGTAGAAGGGGACCAGGTGGCCCGCCGAGGCATCCGATAGCGTCAGGCGGCCATAGAGCGAAAGAATGCTGTCCCGGCGCGGGCCGTTCTTCGACCGCTCCAGGTAGAGGTTATTTAGCAGGTCCGCTCGAAACCTCCGAAACGAGTACCTGCCTGTATCGAGGTCCTGGTAGAACCCGTAACTCACCTTATAGAGCAGCCAGTACGGCTCCTGGGCAGGATAGTGCGGGCGGACATAGAACTCGTAATGAGAGAAAGTCGGTTGAGTAGCGATGCCGGGCGCCTGAGCCTGCGTGAACGCGGCCGAGACGGGTGAATGGATGCTGTCCGACGCCGCGCCGATGCGGGGGCTCAGCCCTTCGATTTTGCCGCCAATATTGAACCACCAGGTGACAGGAACAACCACGCCCGCGCCCAGAATGTTCCTCCGCTGAGAATAGAAGGCGAGGTCGCGCAGGCTCGAATGTGGGCCCAAACCGTAAAACTGCAGCTTGGTGAGCCGTTCGGCGCTGGCGTAGAACTGGATCTCGACCCGGTCCTTGATCTTCGACACCGGCTGGTCGAGCGAGGGCGGCGGCCCGAACTTGGGGTTCAGCTTCAGGAAGGTGTGTCCCTCCCAGGCCCCTCCAAACGAACCCGATCCGCCAAGCTCCCATAGGTTTTTCCATTTTTCGCCGATGCTGAATTCGCGGGTATAGGCAAGTCCTAATCCCACGCCGTTGCCGGGCGAGTACATGCGAGCAATAGCGTGGAACGGCGACCCGTTAAATATCGCCTGGCCGCACTGGGTGGCCACGGTGCGATCGAGCGGGTTGGCCAATGCGGGCCGGCAGTACTCGATGATGGTGTGGATTTCCTTATTAAGAGTTTGATCGACGGGGACTTGCCAAGCCCGCAGCAGCGGGGCCGACATCAGCACAACCGCCAGCGCCGGTCTCATTGGACCCCCTTTAAGCGCTGAGCAACCTCTCTGAGGTACAACGAAGCCTGTCTCTCCGTTTTGACGCCCTGAGGAAACGGCATCTTCAGTTCCGCGCTCTGCGCCTCATCGGGCAACCTGCCCGTGCGCCGCTCCGGGGGCAGATGTTCCAGCTCGGATTGGTAGGCGCTTGAAACCATGTACTTCTGCATGAGGGTGAGCCCCATGGCGATGGCCGTGGTAGGCGGCTCGCCAGGGGCTGGAGTAACCGCGTGCGGAACCAGGGGAGGGGGCTGCGGGTCCCGTAGCGCGAGTACGCCATCGAAAGGATTGGCCACTTTGTCGCGTTGCGTGAGCCAGGTGCTGGTCCAGTCGGGCAGAAACAGCTTGCGAGCGGTCGCCAGGATGGAAGTGTGATCGTACACCGTGTGATCCACCGTCCCGGGCTTGACGTACGGCGAGACGATCACGGCCGGCACGCGCACGCCCAGGCGCTTGAAATCGAAGGGGGGATTCTCGGATACCAGGCCATCCGGGCTTACGCAGTCGGGCGGGACGACATGGTCGTACAATCCGCCATGCTCGTCGTACACGATCAGCAGCGCGCTCTTCTGCCACACCTCCGGGTTGCTGCACAGCGCCATAAACACTTCGCGTATGAGGCGTTCGCCGTTGCGGACGTCGTGATCGGGATGCTGGTCGTCCGGTTCATGCACGCCGCCCGTGTCATCGGCATAGTAGCGCGGCTCAATGAAGCAGTAGTTCGGCAGCTTCGAGGCATCCTGGCACGCCGTGAGGAAGTCGTTGTAAACACCGAAATAGAGGTCCTGGTCGCCCATCAACTCCTTGAACGTGAGCGCCATGGTGAAGTCCTGGTAGTAGATCTTGGCGGAAACGCCGTGGCTGTTCAGAACCGGATAGATGGTGCGCAGTTTCATGCCTGAAGGCGAGACCGCTGCGCCGCCCGAGGTGCCGGCGTGCGCGAAGGCCCGGTTGGGCAGCGTGGGCCCCGGCACCGAGGAGAACCAGCGGTCGCAGACCGCGTAGTGCTTGGCCAGCCAGGTAAGAACCTGCAGCCGGTTCGGCGCGAAACATTTCATGACCTTGCGCGACCGGCCCACGTCGCCGCTCACCGTGCAAAAGCTCTTCACGAAGCCCTGCATCGGAGGCGCCAGCCCCGGCATTCCCTCCGGATTCGAATAAACCTGTACATTGACGTTGGGCACGGTGCAGGCGCAGTAGTTGCAATGTTCCGGAATCTCTTTCGCCGAAAAGATCTGTTCGTTGACGTCGAACAACTCGTGTCCAGGGTCGGGGTCGAGATCGCCTATGTATTGAGCATCGTTGGATACTGTGACCGGCTCGCCGCCGGTGTCCGGATTGGTCTCCTTTCCCGTAAGCCCGTCGATTCCCGGAATTCCCGAGAGGCCGAGCATGTGGTCAAAGGAGCGGTTTTCGAGCATCAAGACGACCAGATGCTCGATTCTGGGGTCGTTGAAAGGCATCGCACCTCCAGGGCACTCTGCATGCACTTCGGTTCCATGCAGGAGAGAAGATCTGCGTATCTTAAGTTTGTAGTGCGCAGGAATGCGGATGTCAAGGGCAGGAGGGCAGGGCAAACGGGAGTTTCGCTGTCATAAGGATTGACAAGCGCCTGCGTGGGGCAGGTTCCCGACCTGCCAAGGGCAGGCGATGGGCAGGTCGGGGACCTGCCCCACGATTCTCACTCGTATCTCAGCGCCTCCACCGGATCCACTCTCGCCGCCCGCAACGCCGGCGGTATCGCTGCCGCGGCCGATGCCAGCAGCAGGCTCACCAGCGGCAACGCGACGCTCGCAAAATCCGATGGCTTCACTTCAAACAGAAGCGACGCCGCCAGCCGCGCGAGCGCCAACCCGCCTGCCAGCCCGCCAGCAACCCCTACGGCGACGGTCACCGCGATATCGCCGGTCACCATCCGAATCACGGCGGCGAGCGATGCACCCAGCGCCACACGGATGCCGATCTCCTTGGTCCGCCGCACCACCGCATAGCTGAGCACGCCGTACAGCCCTACCGCCGCCAGCACCACCGCGACCAGCCCAAAGAAGCCCGCGAGGAGCGCCAGCATCCGCTCCTGCAAAATGGTCTCGTCGATCTGCGTGGACTGCAAAGTCACTCCCGTGACGCGCAGTGATGGACCCACGCGCTGGATTTCCTGCCGCAGCGCCGCCACCATCGCCAGCGGATTTCCGATCGTCCGCACCTCCACGGCCGTGCCCACTCCGCCCGCCGGCTGGTAGATAGTGGGAACGGCGGCCTCGCGCAGATTGTTGTACTTGGTGTCGCGAACCACCGCCACAATCTCCTGCGCGCCGTAATTCGCGTTGTCGTCCACCATCCGCTCGAATCGCTTGCCGAGCGCCTCTTCGCCGGGGAAAAACTGCCGCGCGAAGGTTTCGTTGACGATTACGGCAGTCGGCACCTCCACAGTGATGTCCCGCGCCGTAAACTCCCGCCCGCTCAGCAAGGGAATCTGCATGGTGGCGAAGAAACCGGGCGAGACGGCCAGAAATTGGGGCCGAATTCGTTCTGGCCCGCGCCCTGGGAAACGCACCGGCGGGCTGACGATGGGCGTGCCTGCTCCACCCACGAGTGAAAAGCCGGACGTGGCGGCGGCCCGCACGCCCGGGAACCGCCGCAGGCGATCCAGCAGCTCACCCTCGAGCGCGCGCGCCTTCTCGCCCAGTCCCACGCCGCCCCTGGGACCGAGCAGCCCAGGCCCGCCACGGCCGCCGTTATCCATGCTGAACAGCAGCATGTTCTTCGGCGAGAATCCCAAATCCACGCTCGTCAGCTTCGTGAAAGAGATCAGCAGCAGGCCCGCCACGAACAGCACCACGAAACTGAAGCCCACTTGCGCCGCCAGCACCGGCCGCAAAACGCCGATTCGCGCCGATCCCTTGCCGCCGGCATCCTTGAGTGCGTCGATGGAGTTGGCGCTGGAAGCCCGCAGCGCCGGCGCCAGTCCGAACAAAAACGTCGTCAAGAGGCCGGCCAACACCAGAAACGCCAGCACCCGGCCGTCGGGATGGACATCGAGGTAGATCGGCGCCTCCGTCGTCCCCATCAGCCCGATTATGGAAGGCGTGATCCACACTGCCAATGCCAGACCGATGGCGCACGCTGCGCCCGCCACCAGGCCGCTTTCGACCAGCACCTGCTGCACCAACCGTAACCGGCCCGCTCCCAGCGCCGCCCGCATAGCCATCTCGCGGCCGCGCGCCGCCGCCCGCGCCACCAGCAGGTTGGCCACGTTGGAACAAGCGATCAGCCACACCAGCCCGGTCACCGCGGCCAGGATCCATAACGGCCGCTCGAACTGCCAGCGCAAAAAAGTCGCATGCCCCTGGGCTGCCGATCTCACACTCAGAGGCGAGTGAACGTACCGGGCCACCTCTTCCCGCGGCGTTCCTCCGCCCGCCACGCCCGCCACCGAGAGGTAGCGCAGCAGGTCGGCGGCCAGTTCCCAGCGGAAGTTGGTGAACGCCGCCTGGAGGACTTGCCGCACCTGCTCGGGAGGAACGCCGGGCCTCAGGCGCCCGTAGACCGCGAACTGGTCATGGGCGGGAATCAATAATATCCGCGCTGGCACATTGGTGGTCAGCGGAACCCACAGGTCGTTGAGATAACCGGGCTCCACGCCGCTGAAGTTCTTTTGGGTCACGCCCACAATCTGGAACTCCGTGCCGTTCATGCTCAGCCACCGGCCCAGCACTGCCGGGTTTCCCCCGAAACGCCGCATCCAGAAGCCGTAACTGAGAACCACCGCGGCCCGCTTCTGGTCCAACTGTTCGTCCGCCTCCGTCAGCAAGCGGCCCAGCACGGGGCGAACACCCAAAACTGCCAGTCCGTTGCCGGAAATCCACTGCACGCGCACCTTTTCCGGCGTTCCCGCGGCCTCCCCCGCCCGGTCGTCGAAAACCGCGGTTTGGAACCGTCCCCACACGGTCATCCCGAACAGGTCCGCCAGCCCGCCGGAGGCCTGGCGAAAACGCCCGAGAACCGAATAACTGAAGCGATCGACTTGCGGTGGCACGCCCGGAAACGTACGCAGCGGTTGATACGCGAATGCCACCAGCCTGTGCGGCTCCGGCACAGGCAGTGGACGCAGCATCAAAGCGTCGATCAGTGAGAACGCCGCCGTGCAGGCGCCGATGGCGAGGGAAAGCGAAAGCACCGCCGCCGCCGTAACGGCACGTCCCTTCACCAGAATGCGGAGACCGAAACGCGCATCGTGGAGGAGCGAGTCTAGAAACGGGGGTGTCAGGTTGGACAGCCAAGACATCCGTGACGACATGTTGAAGCCTTTCTAGGCATCCTCCTGCTGTGCCTCTCCGCTCCCTTACGGTCGCGGCTCAGTGCGCGGTCGCGTCTCCGCGAGGAAGCCGGGCTGCTAACATAGTATCTACCCCTATAATGGATTCGCAAAACGTCGATCTGAAGCAGACCATCAATCTGCCGAAAACGGCTTTCTCCATGAAGGCCAACCTGCCGCAGACCGAGCCGAAGATGCTCGAACGGTGGGAGAAGGAGAAGCTCTACGAGCGCATTCGCGCCTCGCGCGCGGGCCGTCCCACTTACATCCTGCACGACGGGCCGCCGTATGCCAACGGGCGCATCCACCTGGGCACCGCCTTCAACAAAATCCTCAAGGACTTCATCGTCAAGTCTAAAACCATGGCGGGCTTCGACTCGCCCTACGTGCCCGGATGGGACTGTCACGGCCTGCCGATCGAAATCAACGTGGACAAGGACCTGGGCGCCAGGAAGGCCCGGATGTCGGCCATGGAGATCCGCACGGCCTGCCGCCAATACGCGGAAAAATACGTCGACTTGCAGCGCCGGGATTTCAAGCGCCTGGGAGTTTTGGGCCAGTGGGACGATCCTTACCTCACCATGAGCGCGCATTACCAGTCCGTCATCGCCGGGGCGTTCGTCGAGTTTCTGGATGGCGGGTACGTGTACAGAGGTTTCAAGCCGGTCCACTGGTGCATCAAGGATCGCACAGCGCTGGCAGAGGCCGAGGTCGAATATCGGGATCATACCAGCCCCTCGATCTGGGTGCGCTTCAAGCTGGCCTCGGACCCCGCCAAGATTCACCCGGCCCTGGCCGGCCACAGCGTCTACGGCGTGATCTGGACCACCACGCCGTGGACCATTCCGGCCAACATGGCCATCGCCTATCACCCGACGTTCGAGTACGCCGCGGTGGATGTTGGAGGCGCCGTCTACATTGTCGCGGCGGAGCTGCTGAAGGTCACGGCCGAGAACTGCGGCTTGGGTGACTACCGCGCCATCGCCACTTTTCCGGGCGCCAACGTCGAGCACGCCGTCTTCCGCCATCCCTTCCTCGAGCGCGATTCGCTCGGCATTCTGGCAGACCACGTAACGCTCGAGCAAGGCACCGGCGCCGTTCATACCGCGCCCGGCCACGGCCAGGAAGACTACGCCATCGGCCGGCAGTACGGAATCGAGACCTTTTGTCCGGTGGACGCCGGCGGGCGTTTCTTTCACGCCGAAGGCGCGGCCGGCCGCTTGCCCGAGGAACTGATCGGCAAGACCGTTTGGGAAGCCAACCCCGTGGTAATCGAGATCCTGAAATCGGCGGGCGCGCTGCTCGGCCTCGGGAAGCTGGCGCATTCCTACCCGCACTGCTGGCGCTGTCACCACCCCGTCATTTTCCGCGCCACCGAGCAGTGGTTCATCGGGATGGACCGCAACAATTTCCGCCAGCGCGCGCTGGAAGCCGTGAAGCAGGCCCGCTGGATGCCGGCCTGGGGCGAGGAGCGCATCTCGAACATGATCGCCACGCGCCCCGACTGGTGCATCTCGCGCCAGAAGGTCTGGGGCGTGCCCATCATCGTCTTCTATTGCGAGAAGTGCCGCGAACCGCTCACCGACCGCAAGATCCTGGAAGGCATCGTGGAGCTGTTCCGGCAGCACAGCGCCGACATCTGGTATCAGCGCAGCGCGGCGGAACTGCTGCCCGCCGGCACGCAATGCGCCAGGTGCGGTGGCGGCGAATTCAGCAAGGAAAGCGACGTCCTGGACGTGTGGTTCGATTCCGGCTCGAGCCACCTGGCGGTGCTGAACGAGCGCTTCGGGCTGACGTGGCCTTCGGACGTCTACATGGAGGGCGGCGACCAATACCGCGGCTGGTTCCACAGCTCGCTGCTGGTGGGAACCGGCATCAAGGGCGGCGCGCCTTACCGCTCTTGCGTGCTGAACGGCTGGGTGCTGGATGGCGAAGGGCGCGCCATGCACAAGTCGCTCGGCAACGTGATCGAGCCCGACGAGATCATCCGACGCCACGGCGCCGAGATGCTGCGGCTGTGGACGGCTTCGGTGGAGTTCAACGAGGACGTCCGCCTGTCGGAGACCATTCTGACGCGGCTGGTGGACGCCTATCGCAAGCTGCGGAACACTTTTCGCTACCTGCTCGGCAACCTTTCGGATTTCGATCCGCTGAAGGACGCCGTGCCGGGTTCCGAGCTGGCCGGGATCGACCAGTGGATCCTGCTGCGCGCCGAAGACCTGACGGCGCGCTGCCGCGCGTGGTACGAAAATTTCGAGTTCCACAAGGTGTACCACTCGGTCTACGCCTTCGCGACGGTGGACCTGAGCGCGGTGTATTTCGACATTCTCAAGGACCGGCTCTACACCGCGGCCACCAGGTCGAAGGCGCGGCGCAGCGCGCAGACGGCGCTCCACCGGCTGCTGGACGCGCTGGCGCGGCTGGTGGCGCCGCTCATGAGCTTTACGGCGGAAGAGGTCTGGAGCCACATGGGTCGCCAGGAAAGCGTGCACGTCGCCTGCTTCCCGGAGCCTTCGGAATTGACCGCGGGTTTCGACGACGCCGCGCGGGAACGAGTGCGGGATTGGAACGGTCTCATGGAAGTGCGGGATCCCGTCTTGAAGAGCCTGGAGACCGCGCGCAACGAAAAGCTGATCGGCGCGCCGCTGGAAGCCTGTGTGCGTCTCTCGGCCGGCGGCGGCCTCTACCCGCTGCTGGAGCAATACGCCCGCGACTTGCCGGCGCTGTTCATCGTTTCCCAGGTGGAACTGGACCGCGCGGACACCTTGGGCGTGCGGGTGGAGCGCGCCGCGGGGAAGAAGTGCGAGCGCTGCTGGAAGTACACGACGGACGTGGGCTTCGACGCGAAGTTTCCGACCATCTGCGGAGCCTGCGCCGAGGCCGTCGAAGAGATATGCCATGACCAGCATTAGGCTGCAAGCGTACAGCGCCGCCGCGGCGGTGTTCGCGCTGGACCGCCTCACCAAGTGGATCATCGAAACCCGCGTTTCATGGGCCGATACCTGCCGGGTGATCCCGGGCTTCTTTGACATCGTGCGCTCGCAAAACCGCGGCGTGGCTTTCGGGCTGTTCAACGAATCCACTTCCGAGTGGCGCACCGGCCTGCTGGTGCTGCTTTCCACGGTGGCGGTGGTGGTGGTGAGCGTGGCGCTGTGGAGAGCGCCGCGGCTCGACCGGCTCTCTCTGTGGGGCCTGGCGCTGATTCTGGGCGGGGCCGGGGGCAACGTGTTCGACCGTATCCTGTGGGGACGCGTCACGGATTTCCTGGATTTCCACGCCGGCGACTACCATTGGCCGGCCTTCAACATGGCGGATTCGGCCATCGTGGTGGGCAGCGGGCTGTTGCTCATCGATCTGCTCCGGCCCAAGCGGCAGGCGGCCAATGTACCCTGAGATTTTTCATATTTGGTTTCTCCACACCTACGGCGTGCTGGTGGCGCTGGCGTTCCTGGCGGGCCTGTGGATGGCTACGCGGCTGGCGCAACGCGCCGGCCTGAACGTCGACGCGGTGGTCAACCTGGGAATGTACTGCGCCTTGTCGGCCATTGCCGGCGCCAAGCTGATGATGTTCCTGCTGGACATTTCATACTATGTTCAGCACCCCTCCGAAATCGTTTCCCTTTCCAGCCTGCAAGCCGGAGGCGTGTTCTATGGCGGCCTGATGGCCGCGCTGGCCGTCGCCTGGTGGTACCTGCGCAAGACCCGCCTGCCACCGCTGAAGACGGCCGACGTCTTCGCGCCCGCCATCGCCCTGGGCCACGGCATCGGGCGGCTGGGCTGCTTTTCGGCCGGCTGCTGCTGGGGCGTCGAGTGCCACCTGCCCTGGGCCGTGACGTTCACGAATCCCGTGGCAAACCAGTTAGTCGGAGTGCCATTAGGCGTCCCGCTGCACCCCACGCAGCTTTACGAATCCTTCGCGGAATTCCTCATCTTTGGCGTGCTGTACTGGCGAATTCAGAAGCCCCATCGGGCCGGCGCCATCATCAGCCTGTACCTGATGCTGTATTCGGCCGCGCGATTTGTGGTGGAGTTCTTCCGCTACCACGACCAGGGAAACCTTTTCGGCGGACCACTGGACGCCTCCCAGTGGCTTTCGCTCGGCCTCTTCCTTCTGGGCGCCGCGTACTTCGTGGTCAGACTCTATAGGTATCGGCTCTCCACTTCTTGACCGCCTGCTTGACGGCATCCGCGGCCAGGTTCTTTTCCGCCGCCTCCTGGGCCAGTGCGACAAATTCGTCATCCGATGCGAATCGCAGCGCGACGATCTGGCGAACCGTGAGCCTGGGATCCAGCAACTTTCCGGTCAATACAAAATGCCGCAGGTTCTCCTCCGCGCGAATGGCCCGGTCCTGGGCCTTGAGGGCGAAGATCCGGCAGAAGAACATCAGCATCAGCACACAAATGACAAGCACCACGATCAGCGAGGCGCTGTAGAGGCGAATGTGGTCGCCCCAGGAACCGTAGAGGTTGACGCAAGAACCGATGAGCGTGAGCACAAGCAAGGGGAATAGAACGCCGTGGTACATGGGGACGAGCCGTGTGTGGTTGGCGTAATTCTGGGTTTCCATGGTCCAACTCCTTGTCGGAATAGTGATCTTAAGACATATCGCCCGTGAACGGAAGCCACGACCGTGGGGGCGGGGTTTTGGGGTGGCGATGGGTCCGGTTCCGAAGGGCGATTATTTATTTGACAAAGTAGGAACAGAGCCGCTACTCTGGTTCCCGACCTGACAGGCCGACAGTCAGGCGGGCTTCTTCGCGGCCCGCTTCCTCTCTCGCGTCCGCTTCAGCCGAGCCTTTTCCCTCAAGTACGCCTCCTTCGATACGGTGAACATCTTGCGGACGGCGTTGCCGAAGCGCTCGGCTTCGGTATTGCCGGGAACGTTCGGTGCTGGCAGGGGCTTCATTTTGCCGCAAACCTCTTACGCTTCATGACGATCTTGGCTTTACCGTATTCCTTGCCCTCTAGTCCGGAAAGGGTTGGGTGTTCAATGTCCTCATACCTACCAATTTTACTGGTCCATCTGCCGGATTCCAATTGCCGTGCGACATGCTGCGGCAAGCCGTCTTCGTTAACGTATATGCAAACCCTCTCAAATCCTGCTTCGAGTTCACAGCTTTCCGTAAGTGTGAAGTTATTGAGTTTTAGTGCCGCAACCCAATCCTCAATCCTATCATCTCTCTCCAAAGGCCAATAGTATCCATGTACCGAAACTTTCTGCCAATACTGCCCTGTATCATGCACGGCAAATGCGAAGCAGTTATACGCAGGGTCTTGTCCGCTGGACTTCGAGTAGCCGGACTCTGATAGTGCGGGAAACAGGATTTCAAGATGAGCAAGGTGATCAGGCATGGCGCAATCTAACAGTATCCCTTGGCTTCACCCCATTTGATCCATGCCGCAACTGCTTCGCTAAACCTCGCGCCCTCTGGGGCAGGGTCTTCACCCGTAATTGCATTCAACGCTACAAGCCAATGATCTGGGCGTTCCCGCAGTTCTCTTAGTATTAACGGCAAGCCCTCGCGACCAAGCCCGATTATGCGGAGATACGACGGATGAGTAATCATCTTTGTGATGGACGAAAGATGGCCGGTCTCGTTCTTCCAGCGCTCAACGTGTTCATGGAATAATTGCTCTGGCGCTAAAGTGTCATTCCGGCATCGTGCCGCGATCACCTGGGCAAAATGCTTAGCGACACCATACCCACGCTCTACATGCTGTCGGCCTCGGTTAGGAAGCCGTGCCCGAGTGCGCGCGTAAGCATAATGTACCGCTCTCCGAGTTTCCTCTTGGACCTGCGGGTAGTCTCGATTTTCACAAGTATCTGTAGTCTGAAGCATGACCATTATTCGTCAAGGCTTGGCAGTTTCATGCTCTTCAATAGTTCACGTAACGTCTTGTCCTTCGCCCGAGCGCGTTGAACCACCTCGCCAAGAGCCTCCAAGTCATCTGAATCTAAGACCACATGAAACTCCCTATGGTCTCTGCCCTCATGGTAGGTAACCTTTAAGGTATGGGTCAAGACGGAACCGATTGGCCGAATTGTTGGATCTTCACCAAACACCGGCCTCATGTCGGACAGAATTTTGGAGCTGCAATAGAGACGTTCGCCATCACGCTGTAGCCGTGCTGCCTTCGCGATCATTCTAAGCGTGTCAATGCTCAAGATCCTTTTGAGGATAGATTGAAGCTTAGCTAAGTCCTTCGGAGTTAGTCGCAGGTCGCCACTATGCCGGATACCATCTATCAGGTCCTCTAGGAATCGTGAATGGTCAACTCCGGAAAGCTCGCGGATAAGGTAAAGTGTGTAGATTGTCTCGAGTACGCTAGCCAACCGCGCCGCAGGAATAGACGGTATTTGCTCAGATATGCACGCCCCCATCTCTTTGGGGTTCGAGATGAGCGGAGCGCTTGCGAGGGCTGAAATAAACTTCTCTAGGGAAGCAACAGAGAGCGCCTTAATCGTCGCAATGGACGCCGTGTCCTCTTTGGGAATTTCAAGTTCCATTTGGTCTTGACGATACCCCTTATCGGCCCCCGTTGTCAACCGAGTGCTTTCGCCTTCCCCTTGTCGGCTTCCGAAACGGAAGGTTTCACGCTTGCGCTACTACGGTCTTGCCGGTTGATTGATTCCAAGTCAGCCGCTTGCCGACGATCTGCCGTACAGCCATATCGAAGCGGTCTTTATCAGTGAAGCCCTTTCGGTTATTGTAACGGAAGGCCCGCTCATCCAAGTAGCGGAACAGGTGGAACGGCTCGACTGATTGGACGTCCAAAATGGGTTCGTTCGGTAATTTTGCTTGGAGCGCTCCGAGCCCCTCGAATTCCTCCACCGAGCGGCGGTCGTGGCGTTCCTCCCGGGCCTGGTAGCGCAGGAACAGGAACCAACTGTCGCCCTGACGGATCATGCGATGGAAGCCTTCGGCGAGGCAGCGACGTGCGAATGTCCCTCCACTTCAAGCAATAGCACGGGGAGGGGCTGGAGTCTGAAATTGAGAATTGGCAAGTAGTTGAAACGGAAGGGATTGGTTGGGCAGGAGGGGTTGTGACCCGCCGCGGCGACGCTTCCGTTTGGGGCGCGCGACATAAGAAGAAGTGGAGGCGCCGGCCATCCCTTCAGTTTCGCGTCGCGCACCCTCCTTCGCGCTTCGGCTTGCAGTGCCTTGTATTCCCCCCGTGGTTTGGCGGAGAATAGGCGTACTCCCGCATGATTGGGCAAACGGTCTCGCATTACCGCATTCTGAGCAAACTGGGCCACGGCGGCATGGGAGTGGTCTACGTGGCTGAAGACACCCATCTGGGAAGACGGGTGGCAGTCAAGTTTTCCACGGCTTCACCGGAGAATACGCAGTTTCGCGCGCGATTCCTGCGGGAGGCGCGGGCGGCATCGGCCCTCAACCATCCGCATATCGCGAGTATCTACGACTACGGCGAAACGCCGGATGGGCATCCCTTCATCGTCATGGAATTGGTGAGCGGAGAGGACCTGTCGCATGTGCTGCGCCGCGGGGCGCTGCCGGTGGCGCAATCGCTGCGGATTGTCGAAGAAGCGGCGGAGGCCTTGGGCGAGGCGCACCGCTGCGGAATCGCCCACCGCGACATCAAGCCTTCCAACATCGTGCTCAGCGAGCGGGGCGAGGTGAAGGTTTTGGATTTCGGCCTCGCCAAGCAAATGCAAGAGGCTCCGCCGGCCCAGGACGCCTCGACCATCTTGAGTTCCCAGACGGTGGAGGGAACGGTTCTGGGCACGCCTCAGTACATGTCGCCGGAACAGGCCAAGGACGCGCCATTAGGTCCGGCGAGCGACCTGTTCTCGCTGGGAGCGGTGCTCTATGAGTGCCTGGCGGGCAGGCCGGCGTTTTCGGGCGCTAACTCGGTGGAGACGCTGGCGGCGGTGCTGCACGTAGATCCACCGCCCCCTTCGCAGTTCAACCTGCAGGCGACTCCGGAGATGGACCGCATCACGCTCAAGGCCATGGCCAAGCAACCGGAGATGCGGTACCAATCCGCCGATGAGATGGCGGCCGATCTGCGAGCAGCGGGGCGCCCCCTGGGCCCGGCGCTGGCGCAGCCGGAGAGCCGGCAGACGCAGTCGTCGGCCGTTCCCACGCCGCCGCAGCAGACGGCGTGGAGCGGCAGCTTGAAGACACTGGCCGGGCCTTTGCGGCGTTCGCGGGGGACCTACGTGGCGGCGCTGGCGCTGCTGGTAGCGGGCACGCTGGTGGGGTGGTGGTTGCTGCTGGCCGGACGGTACCAGCCGGCGCCGGAGGCGCTGCGCTGGTACCAGGAAGGAGTGACGGCGCTGCGCGACGGAACCTACTACAAAGCCAGCAAGGCATTGGAGCGCGCGGCCAGCAGCGATGACCGGTTCTTAATGGCTCACGCGCGCCTGGCGGAGGCGTGGCTGGAACTGGACTATGCCGACAAAGCCAAAGAAGAGATGCTGCGGGCCGCGCCTCCCGGAGCCAGCTCACGGCCGGCCAGAGCGGAGCAGTTGTATCTGCAAGCGGTTCACCTGACGCTTACGGACGATTTCGCAGCGGCCGTGGAGAAATATCGCGAGATCATGGGACGGACGCCGGCGGACGAGAAAGCCAACGCCTACGTCGATCTGGGCCGCGCCTACGAAAAGAACGAGAACCTGAAGCAGGCCGTGGAGTGCTACCAGGAGGCCACGCGGCGGCAGCCGCAGTATCCCGCGGCGTGGCTCCGGCTGGCGATTCTGTATGGCCGCCAGATGGACCAAGCCAAGGCGGCGGCTGCCTTTGGCGAGGCCGAGCCGCTCTATCGGAGCCTGAGCAATCTGGAAGGCGTGACGGAGGTGCTGTATCAGCGCGCCACCCTGGCCAACCGGCTGGGCAAGTTCGGCGAAGCGCGAGCTCAGCTCCAGCAGGCGCTGGAGATGAGCCGGAGCACCGGCAACCTGCACCAGCAGATCGTGGCACTGCTCCAGTTAAGCAACGTGGAGCACCGGGCGAACGACGCGCAGGCCCAGAACCTGGCCGCCGAAGCCATCGACCTGGCGCGCGCCAACGGCCTGGAGAATCTCACCACGCGCGGGTTGATCGACCTGGGCAACGCATACTTCGTGAGAGGCGAGGACGAAGAGGCGAAGAAGTACTTCGCACAAGCGCTGGAATACGCCCGGCGGTACAAGTCGCAGCGCAGTGAGGCGCGGGCGCTACTGTCGCTGGGAAGCCTGGAGCTGCAGCAGCAGGAAACCGAAGGGGGCTTGCGAGATGTCGAACAGGCGCTGGCGTGGTACCAGCGCGGCGGATACCAGAAGGAGACGGCGCAGGCGCTGATCCTGATGGGCCGGGCGCAGCGGGAGAAAGGCGACTATCCGGCGGCGCTTCGGTCTTTCCAGCAGCAGCTCGAGATTGCCCGCAAGCTGGGCGACCAGACCCAGGTGGCCCTCTCGAACCAGGGCCTGGGCACGGTACTCGAATCGCAGGAGCGCTGGCCCGACGCACTGGCACACTACCGCGAAGCAGGGGACGTCGCCAGGCAGTCCGGCGACCAGTTGAATGTGGCATACAGCCTGATGGATTCCAGCAGAGTGCTGTGGCACCTTGGGCGGTACGGCGAAGCGCAACAGGCGCTGGAGGCGATGGGCCCGGCGGTGTCGCCGGCCTTGCGGGCGCAAGCCGACGCGGTACGCGGCTGGATGGCTCTCAGCCAGCGGCAATTCGCGGTGGCCCTGGCGAGCGGCCGGCGTGTGCTCTCCCAGGCGCGAGTGAGCAGCGAGACGGCGGCGGAAGTGAGAAGCATGGTGGGGCTGGCGCTGGCCGGCACGGGCGTGCGGCGCGAGGCGGTGGCGTCGACCGGCGAGGCGGTGGCACTGGCGATGCAGTCGCGCCAGCCGTGGTTGATGGCCCAGACCGGGCTGGCGCACGCCGAAGCTTTGCTGGCGGGCGGCGATGCCCGGAGGGCGCTCGAGACAGCCCTGGCGGCACAGCAGGGGTCGGCGGGCGCGGGCCGTCAGGAGGCCGAGTGGCACTGCTGGCTGGCCGCCTCACGGGCCGCGGCCGCCCTGGGCGACGGCCCCAAATCCCGGGAGTACGCCGCTCAAGCCTCGAACCTGCTTGCGGTTTTGGAACAAAAGTGGGACCCTGATAGCTATAAGAGATACTTAGCCCGGCCCGACATCCAGTATGCTCGCAGCCAGCTCGCGCGGCTCGCGGGGGGGAGATGACGCTGGATTCGGCTCCTGGGAGGGGAGCGACGCTATGATATCCACTCACTTCAGCATCAGCACAAAGCAGCGGAGCGCGACGGCGGTTTTGGTGGCGCTCCTGGCAGCCGCGATCGGCGGGTGTGTCCTCATGTGGGCCCAGGACATCGATACACCCATCATCATTGCAGACGGATCGTTGACTATCGAGTCGGCGGTTCCGTGGGCAAGTTACAGCAGTCCCGGCGCGAATGAGAAAGTTCACCCTAACACCGGAAAATCGGTGACCAAGGTGGTGATCAGCATGCCCGGCAATAACCGGACGGTGACATTCTCGGGGCAAAAGTGCACGGTTGCCGTGCGCTACGCTTCGACGGACATTACGGTGACCACCGGCAACGACGGCAAAGGGCTGCGGGTGCTGACGGACTTCAGCTCGTTCCACGCCGGGGCCACTGCCAGGCACCTGGCGCACAACAACGCCAGCTCGAAGATTTCCCACGTGACGGTGACGCAGGGCAACCAGACCGCGTTCGATAGCAGCGCTTCGGGCGGCACCACGGTCACGATCAGCTATCAGTAACACCGCAGGGGCATCAGAACCTCTCCCAGTGCAGCACGCCGGAAAGCGGCCGCTTGCGCTTGCGGGGTTCCTCGGCCGGATGACCGATGGAGAGCAGGCTGATCAATTTATAGCCCTCCGGCGCGCCCACCATCGCGCGGACCTTTTCCGCGTAAGGTTTCTTGTCGCCGGCCACCCAGCAGGCGCCGAGGCCGTGGGCCCGCGCGGCCACGAGGATGTTCTGGCTCGCGTTGCAGCCGTCCTCGAGGTAGTACTTGGTGTCCTTGCACAAGACCACCACGCACGCCGCGGCCTGGGCGATGAAGCTTCCATATTCCGCCACCGCAGCGATGGCGCGCAGCATAGCCGGTTCCGTGACGACGACAAATTCCCAAGGTTGGATGTTGATGGCCGTGGCGGCCAGACGGCCGCAGTCGATGATGTCCTCGATCACCTCTCGCGATACCGGATCGCCCGTGTAGGCGCGGACGGATCGCCGCGTTTTCAATGCCTCGATGCAGTCCATACCGGAGAACCAGCCTAGCACACGGTGCGCGTGGCGCCAGCGGCGGAACGTGCGATGCGGGTTCTTGCGGCAGGCTCTGTTCCGCCGATGTTTGGGTGACAGTAGTTGGGCGGTTATGGCCGCCGGCGGCGCAGCCAGGCCAGCGCGGCGACGCCCAGCACGAGCAGCGCCCAGGAGGCCGGCTCGGGGGCGAACGTGTAGTCGAACTCTACCACGAGGCCTTGTTCCGAAACGGTTCCGGTGGTGCTGGTGGGGATATCGGAGAAGACCCGGGCGACGCCATCGCCCGGCGAAGTGAACGACGCCTGGTCCAGCGCGCCGCTGAGGCCGTTGGGGCCGTTGAACGCGGTCACATCCATCAGGAGCCTGGCGGTTGTGGGGTTGTAGTAGAATGGGGTGCTCAAAGGGATCGCTATGTCGAATGGGCACGGCGCAGGTCCGTTACAACCAGGATCGCTCATCACGGACACGTAGGGGCTAGGGATGTTAAGTTCGTCGATCTCCGTCCCGGGGATGATGTTGTCGGTGAAGGTGCCGCTCGGGAGAGTGTGCCCGCTGCTCGTATTCGGAAATGCCAAGGTAAGCGCTAACTGAATGTCGACCCCGGAAAAATCGACGTACAATGGCCCCTTCCCAGGGGCCGAGCGAAACCATAATTCGGTGATCATGATCGGGGCCGCCGGAAACTGGCCCGACCCAAAAATCTCTTGAAAGTGCGCCGCGTTCAGAGTTCCCAAAGGCTGGTTCCCGGCCACAGTCCCATTGGCATTCGGCACAGTCACGGTGTTGCCAAAGGCGACGCAGCCGGCCGCCACAAACAGAAGCACTAACCTTCCTTTGAACATAGGGATCTCGTCTCGGAATACAACGAAAGTATAAGCACTCTGGCGCACGGAGACAAGCGTAATTAGTACTTTTCGTGGAGTTTGGAGAGTATAGTACCCGAAAGTCGTGGACTTTCTCCGCACCGGTGTCAGTTGCCGACCGCCATCAGTAGTGGCAGACCGGCAAGGCAACGGTTGTAGAGGTTTGCAACAACGAATTTCACCCACTTGGGTGGGGGAGAAGTGCTGGTTCACTCAATCCTTATCCGATTTGTCCAAATAATCAGATCTTTGGAATACGGCACTTAGAGTGCATGGTGTAAACTGGACAAAAGATCTCAGAATATCCAATATGCAACTGACCAGAGCCGCTGACTATGCCGTCCGAGTGATGATTCATTTGGCCGGGCTGCCGCCGGGAACGCGTGCCAGCCGCGGGGAACTGGCCGGGGCAGCCGAATGTCCCGAGCAGTTCCTTTCGAAAGTGCTTCAGAGCCTGACGCGGGCGGGGTTGGTGATTTCGCACCGCGGCAACACCGGGGGCTTCGAGCTCCAGGAGGCCCGCCGCAGCGCCTCGGTGCTGACTGTGGTGGAGGCCATCGAGGGTCCCATTCGCCTCAACCTTTGTCTTACCTCAGACCACGCTTGCAGCCGCCAGGGGTGGTGTCCGGCTCATGGTGTGTGGGCCGAAGCCCAAGAGTCCATGATGGCCGTTTTGCAGAGCGCCTCGGTCGGCAAACTGGCAGAGAAAGCGGCCGGCGGCAACGGAAACGGAACGTTGATCGACAATTCGCGCCAGCCGGCTTGAGCGCGGTGGCCTATCCGCCGGCGGGGGCGGTAGCGGCTGCCCGCCGCGCGGCCCGGCGTGCCTTCCACCACAGCCGTGCGGCCGCGAGCGCGACCATCAACAGGATCACCAGGAGCGTCGCCAGCACGGTTTGCGGAATCGAGAGCGCTTGCTTGAGGGGCTTGGCCAAGTCGCCGTAAACCAGCATCACGTGCACCCAGTAAACCATCAGGGAGGTCTGGCCGAAGCACAGCATCCAGCTCCAGCCGGCTCCCGCGCAGAACTCCGTCCAAAGGTATGCCGCGGCCATCATCAGCAGCATAATGCCCACGCGGATCAGGATCAGCGCCGGGCTGTCTTTCCAAAAGTCGGACTTGGCGTAGATGGAGTAAGGGATGTTGGAGAAGTATTGGGCCGAGAACACGAGGGGGCATCCGATCAGCACGGACCACTGCATGAGCCGGTCCAAGCCCTCGGCGGCGGTGCGCTTGACGATGGCGCCGGTGGCGAGGCCGAACCCGACGTAAGAGGCGCACGGGAAAAACGGGAAGCGCCCGCGGCCGGGTCCGGGCACGAGGTACTCCCGGATGAGCGCCGGCGTTCCGCCCCAGGGGAGGTTGGTCATGATGGGCGCCGCAGCGGCAATGGCTAGGCCGGCCAGCACGGCGAAGCGCACGCGCCCCTTGAACTGGAACAGGGTCGCCCCGGAGACGGCCGCCATTCCCACGCCCATGCAGTTCAGGATGTCCACCTTGGTGATTTCCTGAAAGTCCGCATGCGGCAGGCTGGCCGCCCAGTTGGTGAGGCGGAACAGGTAGGCGATGCTCAGGATGTAAGCGGCGCGCCGCAGGGAAAGGCGCCAGCGCCGCCAGGGATTAGGCTCGCGGCGCTCCAGGCTGTCCAGTTGGAAGGCGAAGGTCATGCCCGCCATGAAGAGAAACAAGGGCGCCGCCATTCCGCCGACGAATTGTGAGAGCACGTAAGGGCCGCCGTCCCGCAGGTCCATGCGCGCGAAGGAATTGAATACGTGGCACTGGATCATGATGACCACGGCCAGCCCGCGCATCCAGTCGAGAAAAGGAAATCGCTTCACAAACAATCCGCTGCCGAAACAGGGTAACATGCGGCATGAGGAGATTCCGAACTTTACCGTTTTGTGCCATCGTGTTCGCGCTGGCGGGCCCAGGGGGCGCCCCGCCGGCGCGCGCGCAAGCGCCATCTGCCGCGCCTGTCCCCCGGCTGGAAAAACGGGGCGCGGTCACGCAACTGATGGTGGATGGCAAGCCGTTCCTGGCCCTGGCGGGGGAACTCGGGAATAACACTTCCTCCACTCTGGAGAACATGGAGCCCTATTGGTCGGCTCTGGCCAAGGCCAATCTCAATACGGTCTTGGCCGCGGTAGCCTGGTCGTGGATTGAGCCGGAAGAGGGCAAATTCGACTTCAGCCTGGTGGATGGCCTGATCCAAGCCGCCCGGAGCCACCATCTTCGCCTGGTGTTTCTGTGGTTCGGGAGCTGGAAAAACGGCACCTCCAGCTATGTTCCCGCGTGGGTCAAGAGAGACTTCGAACGGTTCCCGCTGGCCCGCGACAAGGACGGGAAGGGCCGGGAAATTCTCTCGACCCTCAGCGATACGAACCGCGACGCGGATGCCCGCGCCTTCGCGGCTCTCATGCGGCACATTCGCGAAGTGGACAGCCAGGCGCGCACCGTCATCATGATCCAGGTAGAGAACGAGGTGGGAGTGTTGGGAGATTCCCGGGACCGGTGCGCCGAGGCTAATGAAGCCTTCGCCAAACCGGCGCCTCAAGAGTTGATGGACTACCTTCAGAAGCACAAGGACACGCTGCTGCCGGAATTCCGCAAGGTGTGGGAGGCTACCGGCTTCAAGACCTCGGGGACCTGGGATGAGGTCTTCGGCCAGGGAACAGCCGCGGACGAAATCTTCATGGCATGGAATTACGCGCGCTACCTGGGACGGGTGGCGGAAGCGGGCAAGAAGGAATACCCGCTGCCGATGTACGTGAACGCGTGGATCGTGCAGCCGCAGGACAAGCGGCCGGGCGATTATCCGAGCGGCGGTCCGGTGGATCACATGCACGATATCTGGCGGGCCGGCGCGCCGCAGATCGACATGCTGTCGCCGGATATCTACCTGCCGAATTTTGCAGAGCTCTGCGCGCGCTACAGCCGCAACGGGAACCCGCTGTTCATACCCGAGACCAGAGCGGACGCCGCAAACCTGTTTTACGCGGTGGGCCACTTCAACGCGATGGGCTTTTCGCCGTTCGGGATCGAAAGGCAAACGGATTCCGAGAGTCCGCTCGCCAGGAGCTACGGGACGCTTTCGCAACTGGCGCCGCTAATTCTGGCCCACCAGGGGAAAGGGACGATGGAGAGCGTCATCGTGGAGGCGAACGGCCCCGCTCAGAAGGTCCCGGTGGGTAGCTACACCTTTAACGTTTCGATGGCTCGCCGTACGGGGCCGCCGCCACCGATGCCCGCAGCCGGGGCGCCACCTCAGCCACCGGCCCGCGGATACGGCATTTTCATCGCGGTGGGGCCCGACGAATACTGGGTGTCCGGCAGCGGCCTGAGCGCCACCGTGGAACCGAATACGCCGGGGCCGCCGCTGGCCAGTCTGGCCAGCGTGGAGGAGGGCACGTTCACCAACGGCCGCTGGGTGATCGGGCGTCGCCTGGCCGGCGACGACACGGGCCAGGGCGGCGAAGCCCGGGCGAGCCTGCGTCTGGCCGCCAACCGCGTGGGCATCCTGCACGTGAGGGTCTACCGCTACCGGTGACACCGGCGGCAAGAGGCGACCGCCGCCGCTACGCCACTGTCCGAGATTTACAATGTGAAACCTCAAGGCCTTTCGGCGCGCTGCCTGGGGCTCCTGGCTGGTCCACATAATTACATCGAGGCAAAGCACTTCCGATAGTTCCGTGGGTCGAATGACGTTTTACAATCCATAACCTAATCAGGTCTTGAAATATTGCTTGCATGCTTCCGCCTCTCGCCCGAGAATGACTTGACCGGGTCTTCTTGGACCGTAACGGAGGTTGTATGCTACGTTCGCATGTCGTGCAAAACCGCGCCTTGTTCTTGGGCGTCGCGTTGTTGCTCTCTATTTCCACGGTCTGCCTGGCGCAGGAATCGCGCGGCAGCATCACGGGCAAGGTCGTTGACCCGCAGAACTCAGTGGTACCCGGCGCGGCGGTCGTGGTGACCAATACCGCGACCAACGTCTCCGACCACGCCACCACCAATCAGACAGGTTATTTTGAAGTCGTTTCCCTGAACCCAGGGCCGTACTCCGTCTCGGTGGAATCGTCGGGATTCAAGAAACTGGTGCGCACCGGCATCAGCCTGAGCACTGGCGACCGTCTGGCTCTCGACCTGCAACTCGAGATCGGGCAAACCAGCCAATCGGTGGAGGTCACAGCGGACGCGCCGTTGCTGGACACCACCAACGCCGCCACCGGTCGCGTCCTGAACACCCGCGATATCGGCCAGTTGCCCTACACCACCATGAATCCGTTCGCCTTGCAGGCGATGGCCGCGGGCATGATCTTCACCGGCGCCATGACGCCCGATAACAACCGGGCCCTGGATCACGCGGCCACCGCCAGTTACGACTCCGGCGGCCTGGGCACCGGCACCAACGAGTTTCTGCTGGATGGCAACCCGGTTACCGGGACCAACGGGGGACGCGCCGGCTTTGTGCCCAACGCCGAGGCCGTCGACGAGGTGCGGATCGAGACCTCTCCGTACGATGCTTCCATGGGCCACAGCGTCGGCTCCTTCATCAGCGCCACCGTGAAATCGGGCACCAACGCGCTGCACGGCGCCGGCTTCTGGCAGTTCCAGCAGTTTCGCTGGAACGCCGCCCCGCACTTCACGCGGTTGAACTACCAGGCGGGTCTGGCCAATGGCTCGATCGCCGCCGGCACACCCGAGCAGGCCTCGGGCCGAGTCACCACCCCGGGCTTCGGCGTGGGCGGACCAGTCTGGATTCCCAAGGTCATCAACGGCAAGAACAAACTATTCTTCTACATCTCTTACAGCAAGCTGGTCAGCATCGCTCCTCCCAACAGCACGCCCATCTATACCGTGCCCACGGTGGCGCAGCGGACGGGCGACTTCTCGGCTTTGCTGGTGGGCACCACCAATCCCTCGCAGTACATCGTCTACGACCCGCGGACGGCCGCCACGGTGAGCGGCCACGTGACCCGCACGCCCTTCCCCAACAACATCGTTCCCGCGTCGATGCAGACCAGCCCGATCGCCAAGTTCTTCTCCCAGCTTTACCCGCTGCCGAACAACCCGAGCCAGTTGCAGGCGGACGGCACTAACAACTTCTACGACGGGGGCCAGCCGAACAACGACTGGTTCCCCAATTTCATCAACCGCTACGACTACAACATCAACGACCGGCAGCACCTGAACGGCAAGTGGTACTTCAACTCCCGGCTGTCGGATCAGTACGACTGGGCGCACAACACGCCTCTGAAGGGCGTCGAGTCGAACGGCTTGTACCGGCCCACGCGCGGCGGCAGCCTGGATTACCTGTTCACCATCAGTGCCAATAACGTGCTGGACGTCACTTTCAGCATCACTCAGTATTCCGAGGGCGACAAAAAGCCGATCGTCCTCCAGTACACCGCGGCGTCGGTCGGGCTGCCCAGCTATATCGACCAGAAGGCCGGCAGTTCGGACTGTCTGCCCTGGATCAATATCGCCGGCGTGGCCAACGCGGCTTCCACCAGTTTCGTGGGAGCCCAGGGGCTGAACCAGCGCGGCACCACCGAACAGTTGGCCATCAGGATGACCACTATCAAGGGCAAGCACACCTTCAAGTACGGTTGGGAGGACCGGCGCTATCACTATGCCTCGGTCAACCCGCTGGGCAACACCACCGGGTATTACCAATTCAGCAACACCTACGACCGGCAGGCGGATAATACCACCACCGCTTCCACCACCGGATTGGGCTACGCCGCGTTCCTGATGGGCCTGCCGAACTCGATGGCCGTGGACACCAACGATACCGGTTACTGGACCACGCCTCACCATTCCGTGTACTTTCAGGACGATTTCCGCGTCACGTCGAAACTGCGCATCGGATTCGGTCTCCGCTTCGAGCGCGAGGGCGGCATCACCGAGCGGTTCAACCGCGGACTGGAAGGCCAGTACGATTTCAGCTACGTGCCTCCGTACGCCTCGGCGGTGCAATCGGCCTATGCGTCCTTGCTCTCGAGCCCGGCCAACGCCTCGAACGCCGCCATCCAGATGCTGCAGCAGGGCATGCCGGCCAGCAGCTTCAAGGTTGCGGGCGGCGTTACCTATCTGGGCCAGCAGTACAGTAACTGGACCTCGGGCACCAACCGCTTCCTGCCCAACGTCAGCCTGGTGTACCAGATCAACAGCAAAACCGTGCTGCGCACGGGCACCGGCTGGTCTTCCGACACCTACAATTCCATGAACAGCCGTCCCGGGATGAACGGCTACAGCCAATCCACCAGCACCATCCTTACCAACGACAACGGCCTGACCTACTGCTGCGACGTGGGTGCGGCCTCCAATATGGGAAAAGCCAACCCCCTGATGAATCCCTTCCCGGTGCTTACCAGCGGTTCGCGCTGGGTCATGCCCTTCGGCAATTCGCTCGGCGCCGGCATCCTGGACGGCCAGGGATCCACCAACACTTCGCGCGATTATGCCCCGACTAAAGAGCAGCGCTACTCGCTCGGCATCCAGCGCGAGTTGCACGGCAACCACAGGGTGGAGGTCTCCTACAACGGCGGCTACGCATCCCTGCCCATGACCCGGAACCTCAGCTACCTGCCGGCGCAGTACTGGAATTTCTCGAACAGCTACAACGTCACGGTGGAGAACGCCATGAAGGCCACGGTGGCCAATCCATTCCTGGCCGCGCTGCCCGCCATACAGGTTTCCAATCCGACCTTGTACAACTACCTCAGCAACGTCGCCATGTTCACCGGGACCACCTTGCAGGTGCAGCAACTGCTGCGCGCCTATCCCAACGCCGGATTCGGATTGAACCAGGCCAACTACTTCCGCAACAAGATAGTCGACAACGAAATGCGCGTGATGTACCAGAAGCGGTGGTCGCATGGCTTCCAGTCGATGGTGCAATACGCGCACATGTGGGGCCGCCAGCAGTGGCTGGCGAACCAGTTCGATCCGGAGCCGGAGTGGCAGTTGAACTCCAACATCCGCCCCAACCGGCTGGTGTGGAGCAACGTGGTGGAACTGCCTTTCGGCAAGGGCCACCAGTGGCTGCGCGAAGGACCACTCTCCTATGTCGCCGGCGGATGGCAGGTGAGTTGGGTTTACACCTACCAGACCGGCCCACTGATTTCCTGGAGCAACCTGTTCTACTACGGCAGCGTCGACCAGGTGGCCGCGGCCCTGAACGACGACATCCACTCTAAGAACCTTCACATGTGGTATGACCCGGCGGCGGTCTGGACCAGCTCGGCCGCGCCGCCCTCCACCTTCGTGGGCTTCGAGGGCCGTTCGGCGGTGCAGCCCGGCACGTACCAGGCACGCGTCTTCCCGCAGTACATCGACAGCCTGCGGGCCGACGGCATTCGGAACTGGGATGCCAAGATCCTGCGCCGGTTCGCGATTCACGAGAACGTCGCCTTCGTGGTCTCGGTGGACCTGCTAAACTTGACCAACCACACGCAGTTCACGGCGCCGAACCTGACCGTGACCAGCTCGGCTTTCGGCTCGCTCTCGGGCCAGAGCAACGCGGGGCGCATCCTGCAGTTCGCCACGCGTCTCCAATTCTGAGGCGTTGGGGATCATCCGGCGGCGGCCCGCAATCACGCGCTGCGGTCAGGCGCCGGTTTGTGCCCGGCGCACCACGAAATACGGCTGGTTGGCCAGGTTGGCCGCGAATCCGGGGAACAGGCACGCCTGATCCGGCGCGCTCTTCAGGTCGAAATAATATTGAAGGGGATAGGGTGACTGCGTGTATTCGGCCGGAATGGCGGCCCGATAGCGGTTCCCGCGCGCCTGCATTTCCACGGTTTGAAAGCGCTCGGCCTGGTTGACGTGCCGGTAGTACATGCGCGCGGAAACCAGCTTGCGCGCTTTCTCCAGCGTGAATTCGATCTCCAGCGGCTGGCCCGGACGAAATCCTGCGGGTGGCGCATGGCGGCAGGGAACCGAGGAACGCCGTGGACGGCCCAACGCCTCCGCGATGGCCTTACGGATTTTCTCCGGCGGCGCCCCGGTGGCCTTGGCCTGCTCCAGCCGCCTGGCCATGTCGGCGATGTCGTCGTCGAAGGCCGGCAAACGGTCCAACCAGTGGCCGCGTTGGGACGGCCGGTAGCCAACCGTCACATCTGGAAGATAGACGCCTTTGGCGCGTTCCGCGAGCTCGGCCCAGGCGGCCCGCGCGCCGCGATAAGCCTTCAACGCTTCCTCGAGGGCGACGCGGTCTCCGCTGCGCTCGTAGATGGCATACAGGACCGCGCTGCGGAACTTGCCGGCAAAGAAGCGGCCCAACCCGATTTGCAGGGTCACGTCGATAGACATCCGCCGGAATTCAGCGCCGCTCTTATTGGAACAGCGGGCTTCCGCCTGCGCCAGATTGGCGGCGGAGGCCGAGGAGAGATCTTCCATCCACTGCGCTACCTCGATAGGCGAATACTTGCCGCTGCGCTCCGCCGTGAGCAGCTCATTGGCGAAATCGTCGATGCGGGAGAACAGTTGCGGGTCGAGGGGGCTGACGTTGCCGAACACCCTGGGGGACGGCGTGTCGGTGTAGGGATGCCACCGGGCCGGATCCACAATCGGCTGGTTGAAATACATCTCCGGCCAGTAGGCGTCGTTGGCCGCCGAGGGCAGATGCGTCGTGGTGACAATCCGCAGGATGCGGCCGGCGCTGGCCAAGGCCCCTTCGACGGCGGCTTCGGCTCCCGCTCCCGGAAACCACGTTCGCAACGAGCGGCGCCAGACATCCGGGTCGGAGTCGGGGTTGTAGAGCAGGCGCCCCGAGACCCGGTAAGTGTATTCGTATTTCTCCCAGTCCCAACGCGGGCGCAGAGACGTGTCGGCATAGGCGCACCGGCCGCCGGCGATGCCCGAGCCCTTCCGGCCCTTGAAGGAGAGCGGCTCCATGATCTCCGCGCCGCTGCTACCGCAGAAACCGAAGGCGCGAGCGTCCGCGGCGGCGGTGAGCGGATCGCCCCACAGCAGAAGACGCTGGGTGCCTGGAAAGACGCGATGGATGACTCCATAGCGGCGGTCTTCGCGCAACAGATCGCCGTAGCCGTAGCGGAGGAAGCTGCGCTCGCCGTTACTGAGCGCGAACAGGCCCTGGCCGCTCCGGCCCTGGCGCGGCATCTCATGCTCGCGAATGTCGGCCTGATGGTAAGGCATGCCCCGGTGCTCGGCCCAGTACTTGGGTGAGAGCTTCACCGGCATGCCGGTGGCCAGCGCCAGGTCGATGATGGTCTGGTTGATGCCCTTGGGGTGCAAATCGAGCTCGATCTGGCGCCCGCTCCGCGCCACGCCGTCGAAGACCGTTTTCCAAAACTCGTAACTCCCTTCGGCGACGCCGCTCTCGCCGTGGGTGCGAATGGTCACGCCGCCGATGGCGGGACAGGCCTTCAGCACCGCTGCCAGCGCGTCGCGGCAGTATGGCGCATGATTGCCGGAGTTCAATCCCTCGATCCGGTAATTGGGATTCGGGCTATTGGGCCACTCGTAGGCGTGCGTCCAGAGGCCCAACTGAAACTCGAGGCCGCGCGCCGCAGCCTGCTCGCCGATGAATCGCAGCATTTCGAGATTGCGGTCCCGTTCCGCATCCGGCAAGCCCACCGCCCGCACACTGTAACCCGGAACGGAAACCAGGAACGGATAGGCGAAAAAGAGATAGGATTCGGTGACGGTCTGACCACCGTCGTAGCCCAGCCCCAGCGTGAGGCTGAAGCGGTTGAAGCGCTGGGCGGCGAGCATGGTGAGATAGCCCGGCCAGAACTCGCGGTCGTGGAACCAGGGCTTGTCTTCCACGTCGCTACAAAACAGGCGGGCGATGCTACGGGTGGCATTGGCCGGCCGCTCGACGACGGGCTTGGGGATGCGGAGCGCGGCCATGGGATCGGCGGCGAATTGCACGCGGTCGGCCAGTTCGAGAAGGGCGTAGACCAATCCCCTGGAATCGTGACCGGCCGCCAGCAGGACGGATCGGCCGGCGGTCTGGCCAGCGAGTAATCCGAGGGCTTCCGGGAACGCCGCGATGCTCACACCGGCATTCTTGAGGACGGCCTGGGCCACTGGAGAAGCGGCGCCCGCGGCGACCACGCACAAGTCGCCGGTTGGCGCCTGAGCCAGGCGGTCCCGCAGACGTGCGGCCACGCCACGCGCGGCCAGAGATTGCTGCAACTGCGCCAAGGCCCAGCGCGACGGCGCGGCGCCGGCCGCCGGGTCGTCGGGATTCACCACCAGGGAAACGTCCCGGGTGGCGCCCTTCGCACCGCGACTCAGGGCGGCGGCCGAACCTGCGCCGGCGAGGAAGCGCCGGCGGGTAAAACCAGTGGTGGAGTCCATGGTCCTGATTGTAGCGGGAGGGGCTGAACGGAGGAACCCCTTTCCAGGAATTGGTCAAGGCACTGAAAGTCATCCGGTCTTCTGCCTATAAGCTCACGGCGCACTTTGCTGGCACTCCGTTCGAGTTGTGATGGGGAGGACTATCGTCCGCCAGCCGAAGAGAAGCGCCTCATGCTCGATGGGTTCGCGCTTTACGCGGGCGCCGTTAGAACCCGATGGATGCCGAATAGAGGTCCAGGATCACACCGCGCGCAAAAGACCGCAAAAACGTCTTCCGGTGTCGAATTGGCAGTCTCTAAGGGTCTTGGAGATCCGTGGGCGCACCTCCTTGACTTGTGCGGCACGATAGGTGCATACTGTGAGTGTAGCGGCTGGTGCGCCGGATGCAGTTGTTACCCGGGCGAGCCGCTGGAATCTAGGAAAGGCCGCTCATTCCGTGGGCGGCCTTTTTGGTTTTATGAAGTCGCCCTTTGGTACGACAGAATAAAGCTCCGGCCTTGGGTGTCGGGCCGAACACTCAAAAATTACCCTGTCTCGCACTGAATTTCCGTAACGATCCGCTCTTGGATTCGGGTTCTCCATCGCTGTCATGACGTGGGTTTTGAGCACCATTGCGGCAGCGTCCATACCGCTTGCAATCTGGTCGATTACATCTTCACTCGTGTAGCCATCACGTACTACCCGGCTTTCGTAAATATGGCGACCAAGAAAAACGACCTCGGCCACGATGGGAGGATAGCCGGAGACTTTGCGCCGTTCATTGATGGCATCAAGCTGTAGATCAGTGAGGGTTCCCACTGCGACGAGCCGCACTTTGTTTCCTTTTTGGAGTTCTTCAAGATTGGCGCGGATCAGGGCATGCGCCTCATTAAAAAGCGGCATCGTGCTGAAATTTGGGGCGAGCGCGGCTCTGTGTTGCTTTTCAAAGCGCCCGGCCTCTCTTTTTGCTTTCTAGTAGATCCTTATTCGCGGACCGTTCGGGATATCAGGATTCATGCCAGTACTTTTTTCGGATCCCAAACGTGATCCGTGATCTTGACTTCCATGGCAGGCCTGACGCGCAGCGTCTTGTGAATCCAGCAGAAGTTGTAGTACGCGACGTGGACGCAATACGCGGCCCGCGGGCTTTTCAGGCACTACCGGCGGTTCGTTCCGTGTCGCGGAACTCCGGCCTTCCCTGCCGGCTGGCAGAATCACGCGCTGTAGCCTGAAAGCCCCCGAAACCCGCTGAAAACAAAGTAGTTTGATTCTGGCGCCGGTCTCCCCGGCGTTTTGCGATCCAAACTACATTAAACCGTGACGAAAGACCTTGCGAAGACCGAAGCAATGCCGTTACGCTTTGGAAGACATCGCGAAGATCAACGCCGCACCTACGCGTCGCGTGAGGAGAAGGCCGTGCAAGAGAATGCCGTTAATCCCGCATTGGGAATTCTGATTTTCATGTTGGGCGGTCTGGCCGGGGCCGTGTTCTATCTGCCCTTCAAGAAGGTCAAGAACTGGGCTTGGGAAAGCTACTGGCTGATCTACGCCGTATTTGGTCTGCTGCTGGTACCTTGGATTCTCGCGCTGGCGACTTCCCCGAATGTTCTGCCGGTCCTCAGGTCCGCGCCGGGTAATGAGATGATCTACTGCCTGGTATGCGGCGCCATCTGGGGGCTCGGCGGGCTGACCTGGGGATTGATGATCCGCTTCCTGGGTGTCGGCTTGGGACTGGCCATGGGGGCCGGGCTGACCTCGGCGGCGGGCACGTTGATACCGCCGATGCTCAAGGGGAAAGAAGCCATCACCAGCATGTTCACGACATCCGCCGGCCTGGTCTCGGTGGCCGCCGCCCTGGTGTCGGTGGCCGGTATTGTTCTGGTCGGCATGGCGGGCATGTCCAAGGAAAACGAGCTGCCAGAGGAGGCCAAGAAAAAGGCCGTCGCGGAATTCAATTTCAAGAAGGGGATCATGGTAGCGATCTTCTCCGGACTGATGAGCTCCGCCATGAGCTTTGGCCTGCAAGGCGGTTCGGGGATTCAGAAACTCGCATTGTCCATAGCACCTTCTACCTCTGCAACCTGGGCTGGAATGCCTGTCTTGGTGGTTGTACTGCTGGGCGGGTTTATAGTGAATGCAGGCTGGTGCATAGTCTTGAACATCAGGAACAAGACCGCGGGCGATTACGTCGCGAAAGGCGTTCCGGTGGTTCCGAACCTGGTCTTCGCCGGCGCAGCCGGCGCGATCTGGTGTTCCCAGTTCATCTGCTTCAAGACGGGAGAGCCGCAAATGGGGCCGACGTCTTACATCGGCTGGGCGGTTCTGATGGCCAGCATGATTCTTTTCAGCCAGGTGTTGGGACTCATGCTAGGAGAGTGGAAGGGCACTAGTAAGAAGACGGTTGTGCTTCTCGCCGCCGGGCTTGTGCTATTGATCTCCTCGGCGGTGATCGCGGGTTATGGCGGGTATCTCGGACAGAAAGCCCTGTAGTGCCTCAGGAACAGGAGAAAGTAATGAACGAAGACAAACTCAAACAAACGTACCAGATGGCGAAGGAGCGATATGCAAGCCTGGGAGTGGATGCCGATGCCGCCATGAAGGCGCTCGAGACCATTCCCATCTCCCTGCACTGCTGGCAGGGAGACGACGTGGGCGGTTTCGAGACGGCGGGCGCTCAACTGTCGGGCGGAGGCATTCAGGCAACCGGCAACTATCCGGGCAAGGCGCGGACGATTGCCGAGCTTCGCAGCGACATCGAGAAAGCGCTCAGCCTGATTCCCGGGAAGCACCGGCTGAACCTGCACGCCTGTTACCTGGACCACGGCGGCAAATTCGTCGATCGCAACGAAATCGAGCCCGCCCATTTCCAGAGTTGGATCGACTGGGCCAAGCGCAACCGCCTGGGGATGGACTTCAATCCCACGTATTTTTCCCATGCGAAGGCGGCCGATGGCTTTACGCTGAGCCACCCGGATGAAGCCATCCGCGCTTTCTGGATCGAACACGGCATCGCGTGCCGTAAGATCGGCGCGGAAATGGGGAGACAGCTTGGCACGCCGACCGTGACCAACGTCTGGATTCCCGATGGATACAAGGATATTCCGATTGACCGCACCGGGCCTCGGGAGCGCCTGGTGGATTCATTGGACAAGATGTTCGCGGAAGCCATCGATCCGAAGATTCACCTGGATGCGGTGGAATCCAAGCTCTTCGGGATCGGCGCCGAAAGCTACACGGTTGGCTCCCATGAATTCTATTTGGCCTACGCGGTGTCTCGCCAGAAACTGCTGACCCTGGACGCCGGCCATTACCATCCGACGGAAGTCATTTCGGAGAAGATTTCCTCCGTACTGATGTTCTGCCCCGGGCTTCTTCTGCACGTCAGCCGTCCGGTTCGTTGGGACAGCGACCACGTGGTTCTTCTGGATGACGAGCTTCAGGCCATCGCCAAGGAACTGGTTCGCAGCGGCAAATTGCACGACAAGATCCACGTCGGGCTCGACTACTTCGATGCCAGTATCAATCGTGTGGCCGCCTGGGTGATCGGCGCGCGCAATATGGTGAAGGCGCTGCTGATCGCGCTGCTGGAACCCACGAGTGCCCTCAAGGGGGCCGAACTCGACGGGGACTTCACCCGCCGGCTGGCGATGCTCGAGGAGCAGAAGAGCCTGCCCTGGGCGGCCGTCTGGGATTACTACTGCGCGCAAAAGGGCGTGCCGGTCGGCGCGGCCTGGTTTGACGAAGTCAGGGCGTACGAAAAGCAGGTATTGTCCAAACGCTGATCTCGTGCTTCGCTGAATCAGTGTCTGACGCTGATATACCCGCCCGACGGCGACGAGACTCCGCCGACCGATATCACCACGGGGAGGTCTCCATCCGGAGTCGCGGCCGGAATCAGAATATTGATCTGGTACAGGCCGGCATCGCCGGGTGTGACACCCACGTACTGCACATTGGCAGAGGGCAGAACGGCTGAACCCAACGTCACCTGCACGGCGCCCGTCACCTGCGCGGCCTGGGTGGGCAGTTGCCCGGCTGCGAATGAAGGATTGGTGGCGCCCAGTCCAGTGGCATAGAGCGTCAGAATCTCATTAGGTTTGGCGGGCGTGAAGGTGGCGCCCGGCAGGAGCCCGGGCAGCCCGATGTTCGCTCCCGAAAGCGCGTCCTGGGCGGCGATGGGGTTGTTGCCACTGGCGGTCTGCACAAAGTAAAAGAACTCCGGCGTGGCAGGCTGGACAGACACGGTCACGGCGTTGCTGCGGAGCTCGGCCGCGGCGCCGCAGGCAGTCGCAACCTGCACCTGGACCGTTCCCGAAGCAGGAAGTTGCGGCGCCTGAAAGTTGATCTGGTTTGGCTGCACGTAGAAAATGGGCGCCGGGGTTCCTCCCACCAGGACGCAAGCTCCGGCGAGCTTGGTGGGGAGCTGGCCGTTGAACAGGTCGGCCGCTCCCACGGTCCTCGCCGTGCCGCTCACCGCGAAGTTCGAACCGAAGACACTGGCGATTCCATTCGAGGAAAGCGCTTTGACCGCGGGGACGCTCAAGCCAGCGCCCACCACGCCTCCACTGTTGATGGCCGCCTGAAGCGTCTGCGCCGGCGCGAAGTCGGCTTTCACGCTCGCGGGACCGTTCATCGTAAGCTGGCAGCTATTGAGGCCGGAGCAGGCGCCTTCCCAGCCCGCGAATACGAATCCGGCGGCGGGCGTACCCGTCAGCGTGACGGTTGCGCCGGCATTCTGCCAGGCCGCGGCCGGCGATACGCTGCCGCCATCGCTGGAAGTAATGGTGAGGGAATACTGCGTCTGGAAGGAGACGCTCACCGCGGCGCGCACCGGACCACAGGAAACGCTGACACTCTGCGCGCTCGAAGTCTTCAAATAGCGTGTGCCGGAAGGTCCGTTCTGGGGACTCGCAGCGTCGATCAAATGGGTGGTCCCCGGCAGCAGGCCCACAGTTACGGGCGTGGCCGCCGGCTGCCCATCGACGGTAACCTGCAAGCCCGCGGGATTGGTGGTGATGGTGTAGTCGACCGCGGGCCAGAGTTGCCGGATCCGCTGATTGGTGGTGTCCGAGATCAGCACACTGCAGCCCGACGCGGCAGCGACCATGGTGGGCCCATAGAGCGAATACGCCGTGGCGGGGCTGCCATCGCCGTTGTATCCGGCCGTGGGACTCCCGGAAGTGTTCAGCAGGCCCGCGATCGTGGTGATGATCCCGTCCGTACCGACTCGCCGCACGGCGTTGTTGCTGGTGTCGGGGATGAGGAGATTCCCAGCAGCATCGAGGCCAATGCCATCGGGGTTCCGCAACATGGCGGAGGTGGCCGGACCTCCATCACCGCCAAACCCGCCGCTGGCGGAGCCGGCGACGGTGGAGATGGTGCCGTCCGGGTACAGACGCCGGATGCGGTTGTTGCCGGTGTCCGCGATTAGAAGAGTGCCCGCGGGCCCGATGGCGAGGCCTTGCGGACCATTCAGCTTCTGATTCACGGCGATTCCGGTCTCCGCGTCCGGAGCGCCACCCGCCCCAGTACCCGCGACCGTGTTGATGGTTTGATTGGTGTCCACCATGCGGACCCGGTGCCCCAGCCGCTCGGCAATGTAGAAATTGCCGCTCGAATCGGCCACCACCGAGTCCGGCTCGTAAAGAGACGCGGCAGTTGCCGGCCCCTGGTCACCGGCCGAAGTGGCCATGCCGTTTCCGGCGACGGTGGAGATGGTGCCGTCTGTGGCAATGCGCCGGACCCGGTTGTTCCCCGAGTCGGCTATGTAAAGCCTGCCGGAGCTGTCGAGGAACAAACCGCGCGGGGAACTCACCGCGGCTAAGTTGGCGGCTGCGCCGTCACCGAAAAAAGTGGCCTGCCCGGTGCCCGCTACCAGCCCCAACGCCCTGGTGGAAAGATCAAAGCTCCGGACCCAGTTGCCATCCGTAAAATAAAGCACATTTCCGTTTGAGGCGAGTCCTCGCGGATTGTAGGCAGGCAGTCCGTTGCCTGCCAGAGTATTGATGACGCCGTCGGCCGCGGTGACGATCCGAACGCGGTTACTGGCTCCATCGGCAATCAGCAGGTTGTTGTGCCGGTCGGTGGCGATTCCCAGGGCGTTAATATTGGCCGATTTCGCGAGCCCCCCGTCGCCCTCGGGTCCCGCCGTTCCGGTGCCGGCGTAATTGGCGATCATGCCGTCAGTGGTAACCCGGCTCACTCGGATGTTGCCGGCGCCGGTCTGCAAGATATATACATTGCCCGCCTGATCCACAGCCACACTGGTCGGATTGGACAAAGTGGCGTTGGTGGCGATGTTCGGGTTGCCGCCGCCGAACGGGTTGCCTTGCGAAGTGTCTTTGCCCGCAAAGAGGGAAATGTTTCCGTCCGGAGTTATCACGCGGACCCACAGGTTCCCCGTATCCGCGACGTAAATGTTGTGAGCGCTGTCCACGGCGATGCCGGAGGGAGCGTCGAGCAGGGCACTCAGCGCGGGTCCGCCATTCCCACCGGTGCCCAGCTTTCCAATCCCGGCGATCCTCGAAACAGTTCCATCGGGCGTAACCATGCGGATCTCGTGGTTACTGGTGTCGGCGATCAGGAGATCGCCGCTGCCATCAAACGCGATGGCCGATGGCGAGTACAGGCTGGCGGCGATGGCGGGACCGCCGTCTCCCGTATTCCCGGCTTTGCCATTGCCGGCAAACGTGCTGATGGCGCCGTCGGTCCCGACTCGCCGGATGCGGTTGGCCGACGAATCGGCGATGTAGAGATTCCCAGCCCAATCCAGCGCCAGAGACACCGGCGCTACCAACATAGCCGTTTTGGCCGGGCCGCCGTCACCGGCCGACCCCGAGGCTCCATTGCCGGCAACCAGCCAAACCGATCCGCCCGGATCGATCATGACCACCTGATGCGTGCCTTTCAGCGCCGCGTACACGTTGCCGCTGGAGTCGCCCACCACGGCAGAGGGTGTGTTCAGGGTCGCCGACAACGCCGCGATACCGTTCGGCGCGGCGCCGAGCAGCGTGCTCACGACCGATTGAGCGAGGCTGAATCCGGGCCAAGCCACGGCCACCACCGCACTCCGCAAGAGTCTTGAGTTCATACCTGTCATCGCGCCCGCCAGCCCCTAAAACGACAAACCGATCCCCACCGTGCCTTGGTTGACCTCCGACCGATACGCCGGTCCGTGAAAGGTCGTGTTCAGCCAGCGCGTGAACCGCACTTCCGGCATCACCTTAATCCGGAAATCGTCCACCAGGCGGAAACCGACTCCCGCCACCGCGCCGAATTGGTTCGTCCGATCGGGAGTGGCGGGGATTTCGTTGTAATTCGTCGTCCCGTCGGCATTCTGGTACGTGTTTCCGGTCCGAATGTTCGCCACGCGACGATACACAGGGCCCGCGGAAAGGTAAACTCTGGAAAGCAAGCCGTGACGCCTGAGGCCGTAGTAGTGCGCCAGGAGCGGCAGCTCCCAGTAGCTGGCTGTGGTGGTCTGGGTGACGGTGGTGACCTTGCGATTATCGATGGGCGAGTTGGGGTCCGGCTTGCCGGTCCGTATCTGGGTCACCTGCGTATACTGCGCGTGATGAAACTGAAACTCGAGGCCGACAGAGAGCTTGTTCGTCAGGCGGTATTCCAGATTTGGAGTCAACACCACGCCGCGCGAGCTGCTGCTGCCGCTATAGTTGTAATCCGCAATCGGTTGCGTGGTGGACGCCGTCGCGCTGGAAGTTTCGAAAAGACGCGTCAAAGTGTACTGAAACCGCACACCAATCGATGGGCGACGGATCGTCGGGACATCCGCGTCGTCCTGGGCGAAGAGACAGGCGGCGGGCAGCATCCACACGAGAGCGGCGGTTTTCAAGAAGCGGTGGAGGGTCATACCATAAGTTCTCCGTTTATCAAAACTGGAAACGCAGCACCAATTCCATGGACCGCGCTCCACCAGAGCGGTACAGCGAATTCACGCCGCCTCCAAAGGATTGGTTCATCATTCGCGTGGCAACGCCGAAATCCGGACTGGCCATATTGGCTCCCTCCATCGGGGAAGGATTCGCGAAGTTCGGGTGGTTGAGGACGTTGTAGCCCTGGACGGCGATACTCATCTGGCACCGTTCGGCGATCCGGATCACGCGCCGGACCGAGAGATCCAATTGGGCGAATGAAAAGCCGCGCAATGCGTTTCTTCCCATGTTCCCTTGGGTATAGCCAGTGGGTATGAAGAATGCCGCGGGGTTGAGCCGCTGCCCCCCGGGGGCGTGGGGGTCGGCGATCCAGATCGGCAGGCCGTCCCAGTCCGGCCGCACGCTCGCGAACAAGCCGTTAGTCGCCGTCGTGGAAGTGCTGCCGCTGGTGCTGTTGGATACGCCTTGAAGGTCGAAGGGAAGACCGGTGCGCCCCGCGGCGACAAAATCGAGGTACCAGCCCCGCAGCGGGCTGAAGAGGAGGCCGTTGCGAGGGGCGGGCAGGCGCCACGAACCGGATAAGTTCACGTTATGGCGAATGTCGTAATCGGAAGACCCGCGCTCCCCGCTGCCGTACAGGCTCGCAAAACCGCCGCCGAATCCGGAGTCGGTGGAAGAGCTATCGATGGAATGAGACCACGTATAGCTCAACTGCGTCTGCAAGCTGGCGCTGACGCGCTTTCGAAACTGGACCTGAACGCCGTTATATTCGGACGACGCGCCGTTGGTGGCCAGCCGGAGCACCTGGTATGCGTCGGAGAACGAGGGCTGGGTCTCAGTCCGCATCAGATTCTTGCCCCTGGTGCCGGTAATGCCCACGCTCAACATTTGTCCCGGGCCGAAATACTTTTCCCACGTTCCATTCCACTCGTAGACCACGGGCGATACCAGGCCGGTCGCACCCGTGGTCACCTGCCCGTAAGGCCTGGTGGGGGGCAACACCGGCGGGGCCAGGTTCGCCGCCGATAGCGGGAACTGCACTTCCGAGTTCGTCTCTACGTTGGCGTAGGGTGCTCCACTGAATGCTCCCGCGACGATGCCGTAGCCCATGTCGTAGAACATCCCGATTCCGGCGCGCAGTGTCATCTCGCGGCCGGGCTTGTCATCCGACAAGTAAGCCACTCCGAAGCGCGGCGCGACGTCATACCAACGGGTCGCATAGATGGGTTGATTCTGAGTCACTCCGGCGATACTGGAACTCGAGAGCGCAAAAGGCAGTGGTCCCTTCCACGCGGTCGGCGCGGGGTTGACATCCCACCGCAGGCCGTAAGTGATGGTAGTCCGATCAGTGGCTCGCCACGTGTCCTGACCGTACATCGAGAAGTTCATGTATTGCGGGTAAGTCGCGTTCACGTTGGACGATACCATGGCATTCAGGGCATACCCCGTCAAAAAGGAATAGTTGTTGCCGCTAATTCCGTTGAAAGAGACGCTCACGCTGTAATACTTGCGATATGAGGTCTGTCTGACCAGGCGGTAGTCCAGACCGATCTTGTAGTGATGGTTGCCCGAAACCTTGGTCAGACTGTCAACCACGTTGATCTGCTGCTGGTTGCCGGAGGTATCGCCTCCATAGGAGTAGCCCGCAAACCCCATGATGTTCAGGTTGAACGAGCCGTTCGCACTCGTAATGCCTTTGGGAAATACCTGGGCATCCGTCAGCGGCACGGCGCCGCCGTAGTTGTCCGTTATGGAGTGTGTTCCCGTCTGGGACCTGGAATAGTTCAACTTCAAGTCGTCGATGGCGCCCCCCTCGAACAGATGAGTGGCTCCGGCGGTTGCAGTATATGCGCGCGCGGACTGGATGGTCACCAGGCTGGGAGAGATAAAGTCGGAAGCCCGCCGGTCGCCATTCGATGGGCTGACGCTGTAACGCGCAAACAAGGTCGTACTGGCACTCAGGATGTGGTCGATACGAGCGCTGCTCGAACTGCTGTTGGAGGGGTTGGATAGGACGGCCTCGTATTGCGCACCGTTGTTGCCCAGACTTCGGCCATTCGGGATTGGGAATGCGTTGAGGAACGGCCGCAGCGCCGCGGGCGCCGCCTGGCGGGACGCCATGTCCGGGACGGTCGCCAGCAGTGTATACGGCGAAAGCAGTTTCAGCTTCTCGAAGGAAACAAAGAAGAACGTCTTGTTCTTGATGATCGGCCCGCCAAAAGTTCCGCCCGGACGGTTCTGGCGCTCCTTGCCCTTGGGTCGGCCGCTCTGGTCTGCAAACCAGTCGTTGGCATCGTAAGCGTCGCTGCGCCAGTAGTAGAACAACGAGCCGTGGAAACTGTTGGTGCCTCCCCGGCTGGTCATGGCGATCTGCGCCCCCGGCGTGCGTCCGAACTCTGGCGCGAAGGAGGAGGTTTGAACCTTCATCTCCTGCATGGCGTCAATTGTGATCATCTCGGTCGCGGAACCCCCAACTGCTCCAGGTAGAGCTCCGCCGCCCCCGAAACCGCCGCGCCCGCCCCCCGGGCCGCCACCACCGCCGATGCTTTGGTTCAGGCTGACTCCATCCAGCGTGAAGTAATTCGTGTTGGAGCGCAGCCCGTTGGCATTGAACCCGCCATCGGCCTTGCCTCCGGCCGCGGAGGTTATGCCGGGCGTCATCAGAATCAAGGACTCGGCATTCCTCCCATTGGCCGGCAGATTCTGAATGTACTGCTGATCCAGCGAAATCCCTTGGCCGGCATCACTGGACATCGCCTCCGCTCTGTCGTTAACCTCGACACTCGTGCCCGCCGCGGGGCTGACCTTCAGTTCCACGCGCAACGTCTGACGGTCGCGCACGTTCAGGATCAACCGGTCTATGTGGTACTCGTTGAAGCCGGACTTGAGGACTACCAGAGAATACTCGCTGGGCTGGAGGGAGCCGAACGTGGCGTGGCCGTCTTCCGGGGTCGTCGCTTCTTTCACCGTGCCGTGGAGGGTGTCACGGAGAGTCAGCGCGGCTCCTGGTACCATCGCGGCGCTCTGATCGACTACCGTGACGGTCAGAGTCGCCGAGTCCTGCGCCCGCAGAACTGGCCGGAAGGCCAGCAGAAGCGCCATGCACGTGCATAGTCGATACCCCATCCGAACCACTATCATACCTTTTTGCGAGACCCCGAATTCCTGCGAGACGAGTGTGACGCGGCAACGGTTTGGTGCGTTTCGGAGCGCGGCTGAAATTAAGGATTATTAATATCATCTGAGCGGGATTCCCATCTTGCGTTCCCGGCAATTCGGCAGTATAAAACCTTAAGCTCTTCTTAACCGAGATTCCCGGCGCGTCGCGCTGGACATGGACTCGACGAAAATTCCGGTTTACGGGCGGCCGGAGGACAGCGCCTGCCACCGCCACGGCAACCAGGGGCCAAAATGGGAATCCTGGTTGAGACACGCTTGCCTCGTCAGGGGGGAAAGGCGCATACTTTATCCCAATAAGGATTTCGCCGGAAGAGAAATCCGGTTGTGCGAAGTCGCGCGCGTCGCTCCGGCAGCCGGGAATCCACGAAACGGAGTACCGAAATGAAGAACCTTCTTGGCTCGTGCATCACATTGGCTGTTTTGCTTTGCCTTGCGCGGGAGACTCTGACCAGCGAGGCGGTGCTGAAGTTGGTGAAGGCCGGCGTGTCCGAGGAGGCGATCGCCAACGAAGCCCTTACCAGTCCTTCTCTTGGCGCTGATGCAAGTCCCGTCACGGAAACCTGGACAGCAGGTCCTGGTGGCGCTGCGGCCAACACTCCCGTTCAAGCTCCGGCTCGCGTTGGGACCCAAATCGGTGGCATCACAGTTGACAGAGTCAGTTCGACGACTACGGGTCGCGCCGATCCCGCATCTTCCATGCAGATTCAGTTGAACGCCCGGGCTTCCTTAATGGGGAACGACACGCGCGTGTTTCAAGGGGCGGTGTGCTACGGCACCACTGCCGGAACCGGCTTTACCGTGTTGCCGAACAACTACGGGACGCCAAGCTGCAACGCGGACCAGAACCCGACCCTGCACTTCATTGCGGGCAGTCAGAATAATGCGCTGCAACATTGGCCGCTGCCGAAGACCTGGTCGGGAACCGTCGATGCCCAGATCAAGTGGCGAACCTCGGGGACGAGCGGCAATGTCACCTGGGGGATTCAAACTATCGCGGTGCCCGATGGGGAAGTTCTCGCCCAGACTCTGGGCACTGCGAGCACGGTGACCACGGCAGCGCCAGCCGTGGCTCTTGCCCCAAAGACCGAAACTCTCACCGGGATTACGATTGCCAATGCTTCGTTGGGATTGGATTCCGCCATTCCGGGCATTTGCTCCCCGACACCGCCGGCGCCGGTGTACCTTGCGACGAATACTCTGCACTGGTACTGGTGCAGCGCTACCAACACCTGGAGCCCGACCACTGGAGTGGAGTTGGTCTTTCAGCTTTACCGGCTCGGAACAGGCTCAGACACGCTGAACGCGGACGCGGAACTGGAATGGCTTGCCATGCGATTCAATATCAGGGGAGCTTTGCAGTACTAGGCCGGTGACCGCCGGCCATAGTTCCCATGGCCCGAATTTCCCAAGTGTTTGAAAACATGGAGCGGGAGACGGGACTCGAACCCGCGACGTCCAGCTTGGGAAGCTGGCATTCTACCACTGAATTACTCCCGCCCATCGGCCGTTGGCGGCACCTCTAAACATAACACAAGCGCGCGCCGCGGGGAAGACGGGAGCGAACAATGGTTTAGACCTGTTGCCGCGGAGACTTGTTGCCGCGGAGACTCCCCGTACGACAGCACGCCACGACGGATAGGGGAGAATCCCTCCAGTCCGGAATTGCGCGTGCTAACATCGTTACTCGGATGGAGAAGGAAATGAAGGGGCCGGCTGCGCCCGCGCCGGGAGCCGCGGCTCCACGCAAGATTCATCGCCTAGCGACGACCATGGCGATCGCCGCGTGCGTGGCGGTTTTCTACTGGGTGCCGATGGCGTCAACATCCACGAGCATCCAGTGGGACGCCGCCGACGTGCACTACCCGATGCAGAAGTACTTCTCCGATCGATTTTCGCCCCGCGAACTTCCCCTCTGGACCCCCTATGTATTGTCCGGATACCCAATTCTGTCCAACCCGGGAGTGGCCGCATGGTATCCGCCACACTGGCCCTTCTTTCTGGCTGGCATCACTCCGCGCTCCATTCAATTGGAGTTAGCCTTTAACGCATTCCTGGCCTGCCTGGGCGCCTATCTCTTCCTCGCGCGGCATGTGAAGAGCCGCATGGCCGCGATACTGGGGGCATTCGCCTATGGGCTTTCCGGGTTTTTCGCGGGCCACGCCTCGCACGTGAGCCTGTTTGCGGGTGCGGCGCTGTTCCCGTGGCTGCTGTTGAACTACCGGCGGGCGGTCGATGTCGCGCCCGTCCGCTACACAGCTTTGGGCGGCCTGGTGGGCGCCGCCCTGATTCTAGCCGGGTCCGGAGAAGCTGCGGTGTGCAGCTTTGTGGGACTGGGTCTGTACGCCTTCGCCGACCATTGGCGCGAACGGCGTGGCTGGCTGCGCACAGTGGCGATCGTCGGCTTCATGCTGGTGGGAGCGCTGGCCGCCGCGGCCATTCAGGTGTTGCCGGCCCGGGAACTCGCCCGCTACTCCGGTGGCGGGGCCGACTCTTCCCCGAGCCTCCAGGGAGTCCTCCATCCGGAGCCGCTCATGACGCTGGTCGCCCCGGACTGGCTGGGCACCATCTCGGGCGGTTACAAAGGACCATCGGACATCACGCAGTATTACTTCTACGCCGGCCTGTTCGTTCTGCCGCTGGCCGCGATCGGCGCGGTCAAGTCCAGAATGCGCCTGCCGGGGTTGCTTCTCATCGTGCCACCCGCGTGGTATATGCTCGGACCCGCCGGCGGTCTCTACTACCTGGGAGCGCTGGTGCCCGGCCTGCACAAACTCCGTGCCCCGGTGGAGGGCTGGTTTCTGGTTGCGCTAGGGTTTGCTCTGCTGGCGGCGGCGGGTGGCGAGTGGATGTTTGCGCGCTGGCACAATCCTTTTCTGCCAATCCTTGTGGTCGGCCTTCTCTTCGTGGATGTCTGGTATTGGAACTCGCTCCGAAACCCGCTGGCTTACGCCCGCGCCAGCTTCGATGAAGTCTACGGCTCGGGCGAAGAGGCCGGCCGCATCCGCGTGGCGATGAACCAGCCTCCGCTCACCCGCTTCTACGCCCCAGGCAACCACGCCTCCATGGGCCCAGCGCTTCATCCGCTGGACTTGAAACTCGAGGCCACTTACGGCTCGTCCCTTCTGGAGCCCGGCCCGTATAAGGACTACCTCGACGCCATCGAGCGCAACCCCAAGCTGCGCCACGGCCTGAATGTCAGCCGCTTTCTGAACGTTGTCACCGGCCGTATCGACGAGAATACCTCGGTGCTGCCGCGCGCCTACTTTCCGAAAGCCGTGACCGACGTGACGAGCCTGGCAGAGTCCCGTCAGGCATTGGAAACGCTCGATCCCGCGGCTGGGTGCGTGGTGCTCTCGCCACACTCTCCCATCCGGCAGGACCCGGACGCCGCGGCCCTGGTGGTTTCCTCCGACGAGCAGTGGTACCGCTTCCACTATCATGCCGTCTCGCCGAGTCTGCTGAAACTCAGCGTGGCCTGGTATCCGGGGTGGCGCGCCGAGGTGGCTGGCAAGGAACTGCCGATCCTACACGTGGATCACGCGCTGATGGGTGTGGTAGTGCCTCCTGGAGACAATGAAGTCGCTTTCACCTTCCATTCGAACTACTTCGGCACCGGCCTCGCGATCTCGCTGATTGCGGGGCTCGTGTTGCTCGCATCCGTGCGGGGAGGGCGCCCCCGCTCTCACCGGAAGCGCAAGAAGCGCAGCCGGAGCAAACGCCCGGCGTACTAGGTAAGCGGATGCCCCGGAGCGGCCTGCCACGCGCTCGCGAAGCTGCTGAATCACCCGTGCTACGATCGGTACACCGGTGAAAAAACGGAGGAAGAGCAGAGAGGCCCCAGTACCGGCGGCCGCACCCTCTCGCAGGTTTCCAGTTTGGGCGGCCCCGGCGCTGATCGCCCTGTGCGTGATGCTTTTCTATGGGGCGCCGATGACCTCGCCCTCGGCCAGCATCCAGTGGGATGCCGCCGATATGCACTATCCTCTCCAGAAGTATTTCTCCGATCGCCTCCTGTCGGGCCAATTGCCGTTTTGGACGCCCTATCTGTTTTCCGGCTACCCGATTCTGGCCAATCCGGAAGTGGGCGCGTGGTATCCGCCGCACTGGCCTTTCTTTCTGACCGGCATCACTCCCCGCTCCATCCAATTCGAGCTGGCCTTGAATGCGTTCCTGGCCTGCCTGGGCGCTTATTTCCTGATCTCGAGGCACGTGGCAAGCCGCGCCGGCGCGGTATTGGGCGCATTGGCCTACGGGCTTTCGGGCTTCTTCGCGGGCCATAGCTCGCATGTGGGCCTGTTTTCGACTGCCGCGGGGTTCCCCTGGCTGCTACTGGCCTACCGGCGCGCGGCGGAATCCGCGGCCCTTCGCTACACCGCGCTGGGTGGCATGGCGGGCGGCGCCATGATTCTGGCAGGCTATGCCCAGACCGCCGTGTACGGCTTCCTGGGACTGGGCCTGTACGCCCTCGCCGACATTTGGGGAAACTGGCGGCGCTGGCTTCGCACCGCGGCCATCGCCGGCGGCATCGTGGCAGGCGCGCTGGCCTGTGCGGCCATTCAGATTCTGCCGGGCCTGGAACTGGTCGGCCATTCCATCCGCGCAGCCTTCAACTATTCCACAAGCACCGAAGGAGTCCTACACGCGCAGGCGCTGATGACGCTGGTGGCGCCCGACTGGCTGGGCGCGATCTCGGGCGACTACCAAGGGCCATCCGACGTCACCCAGTATTACTTCTACTCCGGCCTGCTCCTTCTGCCCTTGGCCGCGCTCGGCGCCGTCAAGACCAGGGTGCGCCTGCCGGGCCTGCTGCTCATCGTTCCGTCCGCATGGTACATGCTCGGACCCACCGGCGGTCTTTACCGGCTGGGAGCGCTGGTGCCCGGCCTGCACAAATTCCGGGCGCCCGTTCAGGGCTGGTTCCTGGTCGCATTCGGACTGGCTCTGCTGGCAGCGGCGGGCGGCAACTGGCTGTTTGCGCGCTGGCGCATTCCGTACCTGGGAATCATGGTGGCCGGCATTCTCTTTGCCGATATCTGGTACTGGAACTCGCTGCACAATCCGTTGGCCTATGCCCGCGCCAGCTTTGAAGAGCTTTACGGCGCGCATGAAGAGATCGGCCGTGCGCATGTGGCCGCCAGCCAGCCTCCTCTCACGCGGTTCGAGGGGCCGCACCTGCTGGCCGCGCTCGGTCCGCAGGATCATCCACTCGACTTGAAACTCGAAGCCACCTACGGGTACTTCGCTCTGGAGCCAGCGGTCTACCAGGAATACACCGATGCCATCGAGCGGAATCTCAAGTTGCGGGACGGTCTGAATGTCAGCCGCTTTCTGAACGTGACCACCGGCAGCCTGGATACCAACTCGTCGGTGCTGCCGCGCGCTTACTTTCCCAAGGCGGTGGTGGACGTGAACAGCCTTGACGAATCCCGCCAGGCATTGGAAACGCTCGATCCCACGGCCCAGTCCGTGGCGCTCTTGCCGCACAGCCCCATCCGGCAGGACCCGGCCGCCACGGCTTCCGTCGTCTCGCATGATGAGCAGTCGTACCGCATCCGCTATCACGCCGCTTCGCCCAGTCTCCTGAAACTCAGCGTCGACTGGTATCCGGGCTGGCGAGCCACCCTGAACGGCGGCGAACTGCCGGTGGTCCGCGTGGATCACGCCCTGATGGGCGCGGTAGTCCCCGCCGGGGATCGGGAAGTGGAGTTTCGCTTCCACTCGAACTACTTCCTTCCCGGACTGGCGATCACGCTGGTTGCGGCGCTCGGCCTGGGCCTGCTGGCGCTCCTCCGTACTCCCTGAGTATCCCCTCCAAAATGTCGGGGATCTCAAACACCGCGCGGTTGTGAAGCCGCTCGGTGGCGGCGCGGAACCGCGCGTAGGCGGAAGGCTCGAGCAGCTCGTCCACCGCCCGGCGAATCCGCCGGAAGTTCGGCAGCATGATGCCGACGCCGTGTTCGCGAATCCACTCGGCGTTGTAACGCTCCTGCGGGAGCGTCCAGGCATTGCGCTCCACGATCACCGGCAGTCGCATGGCCACGGCCTCGCTGATGCTGCCCGGCCCCGGCTTGCCGATGAAGTAATCCGCGAGCTGCATGTAGCGCGGCACCTCCTGGGTGAAGCCTTCGACGAACACCGCCGCCTGGCGCGGCAGCGCCCTCAGCCGCGACGCCAGCTTCCGGTTGTGACCGCAAATCAACACAAGCTGCCGGTCCGGCAAGCTCCGGGCTATCTCCAGCATGACCGCCGCGCCCTGGCCGCCGAACAGAACCAGCCCCACCGGCAGCTCCGGACCGAATCCCAGGTTGGCGCGCGCCTCCGCACGCTCCGCCGGACGGAGCGGCGCCATCTCGTAGAACCGCGGGTTCAGAATCATGCCCGAGACGCGATGCACATTGGCCTCCGCGTGTCCCATGGCGAGCGCCTGTTCCACCGCGTGGTCCGACCCGCAGATGAAATGCTGATCCTGCCGCTCGATCCAGAAATGCGGAGGGTAATCCGCAAGATCGGTGAGGATGGTAACCAGAGGCGCGCCGGGCGCCGCGCGCCGCAGGCTTTCGCCCAGCGCACGGTTGAAATTGGGCACCAGCGACACCACCATGTCTGGCGGGCTTTCGCCCCAGAACCGCTCGAGCAGGCGCACCTGCGGCTTGTGAAACATGCGGATCAGCAGGTGCATGCCCGCCGTGAGCCGCCCGGACCCCAGCGTCCATCCCCTTTTCAACAGCAAATTGTAAACGTCCTGGAGCCGCAAGCCGGTCGCCTTGCGGAAGACATCGAGCGAATCGAGCAGCTCCTGCAAATTCACCATGCGGATCTCGAACGGGCGCTTCTGCCGCTCCATCACCTGGCGCAAGGCGTTGGCAGCCGCGCGATGCCCGCCGCCGGCGTCGAAAAAGATGAAGTCCAGCTTCTTCATCAGTCCGATTGTGCCACGCGGCACAAGTCTCGTGGCAAAAAACAGATCGATTAACGCACGTTTTTCGCAGATGTCACCGAACTGTAGCCGTCTCCAAGCTACAAGTTGAGGTATGCGGACCGGCGGCACGACACTTTCCAGCGCCACCGTGACTTTCATTTCTCACCGCGACCATACCCTCATGCGGTGCGTCAACCGGTGGCACGCACCGCGCTGGATTCGCGTCTGGATGCTGTGCGCCACGCGCGGCGGGGACGGGTGGCTGTGGTACGCCATGGGCCTGGTGATCGCGCTGTTCGGCGGCGGCCAGCGATTCCCCGCCGTTGGCGCCGCGGGCCTGGCGGCGAGCCTGGGAATCGCGGCCTTCGTTCACCTCAAAAAGGTGACCGGTCGCAGGCGCCCCTGCGCCCTGGAACCCCACTGCTGGGCCACGCTGCTGCCACCCGATCAATTTTCGTTTCCATCGGGCCACACCATCACGGCCTTCGCGGTGGCCGTTTCGCTGGGAAGTTTCTATCCGGATCTGGCAATCGGCCTCCTGTTTTGCGCCCTCAGCGTGGCGGCGTCGCGCATTCTGCTGGGGATGCACTTCCTGAGCGACGTGCTTGCCGGCGCGGCCATCGGGACGGCGCTGGCGTACGGAGCGGTGTGGCTGGTAAGTTTGTAGCGCCGGCGGTCTTTGCCGCCGGTGTGGTTGAGGCCCGTCCGAAAAACACCGGCGGCAAAAATCGACCGCCGGCGCTACCTGTTAAACTGGCAATTTGTCCCCATATTTGTCCCGCGCCGGAGAGTGGTTTCTACGCTCCGGCATTCAGGAACCGAACGGCGGCGTAGCCCGCTACTACCGGACGGACCTGGAGCGCAACCATCGGGTCTCGGCCGAAATCACCGGCTACGCGGCCAGCACTTTCGCCTATCTGCACTCGGTCACGGGGGACGAACGGCACCTCGACCGGGCTGTTTCCGCGGCCCGTTTCCTGGCCCGCACGGCATGGGACGCCGCGTCCCATACCATGCCGTTCGAGATGGATCCACCCGCCCTCACATATTTCTTCGATTGCGGCATCGTGGTTCGGGGCCTGCTCTCGGTTTGGCGCGCCACCGGCGAGCAGGAGTTCCTGGACGTGGCGGCCGCGCTGGGCCAATCCATGGCCCACGATTTCGCCTCGCCAGACGGCGATTTTCATCCGGTCCTGTCGCTTCCGGACAAGCGCCCGCTGCAACGCGACGCCGGGCGCTGGTCGCGGTGTCCGGGATGCTATCAGCTCAAGTCCGCCATGGCCTGGTGGGACCTGCGGGGAGCCACCGGCGATGCGCAGTTCCACGAACCCTATGAACGCGTTCTGGAGCATTCCCTGCGCACCTGCGGCGGCTTCCTGCCCGGCCATCCGGACCGTGCCAGGGTCGTGGACCGCCTGCACGCCTTTCTCTACTTCCTGGAAGGCCTGCTGCCGCGCGCCGGCGCGGCGGGCGTGCCCGGACCTTGCGCCGCGGTCATCCGTGAGGGCATCGGCCGCATCGCGCATCACCTTCGCGAAATCGCGCCGGAATTCGAGCGCTCCGACGTCTACGCCCAGTTGCTGCGCATGCGCCTCTACGCCGATTGGGCCGGCGTCCTGCCGCTGGATCACCGCGCCGCGCAGCTCGAGGCGGAGACGCTGGCGGGATTCCAGGCCACTGGTCCCGATCCCCGAATTGACGGCGGTTTCTGCTTCGGACGCAAAGCCGGGGCTTGGCTGCCGTACTTGAACCCGGTGTCCGCGGCGTTCGCGCTCCAGACGCTGGAACTTTGGGACGAGTGTCGCGCCGGAGAAGCGCGGCCGAGCCGGCATCTGCTCATCTGACTTGAAAACCAGAATCCAGCTCGCATTGTGGTACGCGGCCGCCCGGATCGCCGGCGCCTTGCGTCCCAAGTGGCGCCGGCCTCCAACCTGCGAGCCGCGCGCCGCGGAAAGCGGCATTTCCGTAATCATTCCGTCCCGCAACGGAAAGGCCCTGCTGGAAGCGCAACTGCCCGGCATCGCGCGGGAACTGGAATCCTTCGCGGCGGAAATCATCGTGGCCGACAACGGTTCCGGCGATGGCACGGCCCAGTGGCTCCGCGCTGCCTGGCCGCAGGTGCAGATCGAGCTGTCGAATGCGCCGCTCTCTTTTGCGCGCGCCGTGAACCGGGCCATCGCCCGTGCGCGGTACTCGCACCTCTGTCTGCTGAACAACGACATGCTGCTGGAGCCTGGCTTCTTCGCGGCGCTGGTCCGCGCCTTCGCGCAGGTGCCCGATCTCTTCTGCGCCACGGCGCAGATCCGCTTTCCCGAGGGCGTCCGCCGCGAGGAGACCGGCAAGACCGTGATGGCGCAGTCCCATCCGGAAGATTTCCCCATCCGGTGCGACGAACCGCTTCCGGGCGAGGACCTGAGCTACGTGCTTTACGGCAGCGGTGGCTGTTCGCTCTATGACGCCGCCAAGCTTCGCGAGTTGGGCGGGGTGGATGAGGCCTACGAACCGGCCTACGTGGAAGACCTGGATCTCGGCTACCGCGCCTGGCAGCGCGGATGGCCCAGCGTGTATGTGGCGGGCGCGGTGGTTGAGCATCGCCATCGGGCTACCACCTCGCGGTATTACACGGCCGAGCAACTCGAGGAAATTCTGGAGGTCAACTACCTGAAGTTCCTAACCCGTGCAGTGGCCAGTCCGAGGCTGTTCCGCAGGTTGTGGCGGCAGGCAACGCGAAGACTGCGGATCAAGGCAGATCGCGGGCCCGGGACAGGCGGCGCGCCTTCCCTGCTCAGAATAGCGGCGCGGATTGCACTGGGCGGAGGGCTGTCGGGCTTGGCGGAGGGCTCGGAGGAGTCGATTCTGGCACTGACCAGCGGCGCCGTGGCAGTGTTCCCGGGGCAAGCCATCTCAGGCCGGCCGAGGGCCCTTGTCGTCAGCCCGTATCTGGAATCTCCTCTATCAGATGGCCGTTGGTTTCAAATGTACAACATGATGCGGCGCGTGGAGGCCGACTTCGACCCGGTGCTGATCACCTTCACCAAGCGGCTGGCGACGCCCCCGCCCGAGATTCTCGCGATCTGCGCGGAGGTGGTTCTGGTGGTGGAAGACTCCCCTTCTCCGGCTTTCCGCGCCGCCCTGCGACAGACCGTGCGCAAGTGGCGGCCGGCCGTTGCGCAACTCGAGGTCACGCAAATGGCGCATTACGCCGCCGATTGCGCCCCGGCTCGAACCACGCTGATGGAGTGGGACACCTCCTAAGCCCATACCGGTATCTCACTCTGTAACCAAAACACCCTCGCATCCATCATTAGAGAGTGAAGCCGCGTTCGGAGATGTCACCGCCAGCCGGTGGTGTCCGGCGAGCCGATGGGCTTCCGCGCCGCCGGTTTTTTGGGCCGGCTGTGGGCCGTCGGAACCCAAGTCCCAGTAGTACCAGTAGTCGTTAAGTACTGGAACGGTGTGCGCCTAGGTAAAAAAGGGCGAAAATTTGGTGGTTAAAGAAACCACATTATCGGTTAAAGTAATTCTTGGATAGAATGTCCACGTCTCTCAGTTCGCTTCCTGGCCGGGGAACCAGCCGGACCTTGGATTTGGCCCGTGTGCTGCTGGTGCATGGCGAACTCGCGCCCCGATTGGCCCTGCAGACCATCCTGCGAGCCGGGGGCTATTCCGTAGATGTGGCAGCCACGCCGGCGGAAGCCATCAGCAAGCTGGATGAAGGGCGATACGAACTGGTCCTGAGCGATGCGGAGTTCGGGTCGCGCCCGGCCGGCCGCAATGTTCTGGCTTACGCGCGCGTCAAGGACTACCGGCCGGCGACCGCCCTGGTGACATCTTACGAGCCCAGCCAGAAGCGCCGCCCGGGACGAGGCAAACAGCAGATCTCCATCTATACAGAGAACTTACCGAACCTGCTGGGCGATGTGGCCGAGCTCATCGGGGTGCGCGCAAGCCGCCGTTACCGGCCGCTCCGGCAGGCAGTCTAGGGCACGCTCCCATAGATCGCCGCACACATCGCAGGAATCGGCGTTGATCCGCGTATCCAGGCTTCGGTATAGATTAGCGCCCGCGTCCGCCGCCACCACCACCAGCCGAGCCGTGTCCGATTGAGGACGAGCCCGCGGAAGATGCCGCGGTGGAACCGGAGCTCATGGATGGCCCCGAGGAAACCGACGGGGAGGAGGCAACCGTCCCTGAATATCCACCCGAAGTGGTAGACATGGTGGGGTACACCGGCCCACTACCATAGCCCGCTCCGCGATTGCCGATCGAGGAGGGCGGCGGCACATAATAGGCCCGGGTCACCGTTCGCGGGCTCCAGTAGCGATACCCGTAAGGGCTCCACCCCGTGCCATAGCATGGGATATAGGTGATAATCCCGAACCACGGGTTGTATCGCCAGGCGGGCGCGCACGGGTCCGAAGGACACGGCCGCGAAGTCGAAGTCGGCGTGACAAACGAAAAATTCGTGCAGCCCGAATCGCGCACTTGTTTGGCCGCCGAAACATTGGCCATGGCCACCAGTTCGCCGCGCCGTTTGCTCCAGTTGTCCAGGCTGTCAGTATCTTCTTTGTTGAACTTCTCAACGGAGGCGATCGTGCCGCCAAGGACCAACATCTTGCCTCCCTCTACCAAGACGTTCTGGCCGGCAACCTGCACGGAGGCAAGGCCTTCGAAGACCTTGAGCTGGGCGGGCGCGGTGTTGAAGCGGTACAAGCCCTTCTTGCCAAGCAACACCGTGCCGTCTTTGCAGACCAGCGTCACATTGGTGTCTTTGGCGATCTCATCGGCCTCCACCACGGCCGAGCCGGTAAGCAACTCGAGCCGGGTGTCGATGAGGCGGTTGGTGATCATTCGGAAAGAGCCGTTCTCGCGGAGGCGCAGAACGACACCCGGGGTCAGCAGAACCTCGGCGCGTCCTTCAGCCGTGCGCACCACGGCATTCTCTTTCACATCGGGAAAGCGAGTGGGAGACGGCTCCACTATTTGGTCGCTGAGGTATACCTTTCCTTCGACGTACGAGATCAGGCCCGATTTGGCCGAGATCACAGGTTGCGCAAGCGCTGGAATCGCCCCCAGCGCGAGGATCACCGCCAGGAACCCCCCTATCCATACCGGCTTCATATACACCTCGCTACTTTACAGCTTGAGCATTATAGAGACGCTTGTCAACCGGATTCGGTTGTATCTTTCGGGCTAGCGCCGAGCCGGGCGGTCAAAGCCGGACGATCTTGTTCGAATTGAAGCCTTTCAGCGCATTCCGCGTGTCCACGATCAGGGGCGCGCGGTCCACCAGGGCCGGGTAGTCGAAGGCGGAGTGGTCCGTGACGATCACTACGCAATCGGCCGCGGCGGCGGATTCTTCGGGGGCGGATTCGAGGTCCAGGCCGTCAACGCGCAACGCGGGGACGTGCGGGTCGCTGTAAGTCACAACCGCCCCGCGCCGCTTCAGCAGCAGCATGACGTCGAGCGCCGGCGATTCGCGCATGTCATCGATGTCCCGCTTGTACGCCACGCCCATGACGTGGATGCGCGATCCCTTTACCGGCTTGCCCGCGTCATTCAGCGCGTTCTGGACCTTGTCGACCACGAAGTGGGGCATTTGGCCGTTGATGTGCCCAGCCAGCTCGATGAAGCGCGCCTCCATCCCCGCCTGCCTGGTCTTCCACGAAAGGTAGAAGGGATCGATGGGGATGCAGTGCCCGCCCAGCCCCGGGCCCGGGTAGAAGGGCATGAAGCCGAACGGCTTGGTGGCGGCGGCGTCGATCACTTCCCACACGTTGATCCCCATGCGGTCGCACATCAGCGCCATCTCGTTCACCAGCCCGATATTGATCATGCGGAAGGTGTTCTCCAGCAGCTTGACCATCTCCGCCACCTGCGTGGAGCTCACCGGCACGACGCGCTGGAGCGCCTGCGAGTAGAACAGCCGGCCCATCTGGGTGCACGTCGGCGTGCAGCCGCCCACCACCTTGGGAATGTTGGCCGTCTGGTATACCGGATTGCCGGGGTCCACACGCTCCGGGGAGAAGCACAGGAAGAAATCGCGTCCCACTTGCAGGCCCGATTTCGAAAGCATGGGGAGCACCAGCTCATCCGTCGTCCCGGGATACGTGGTGGATTCCAGGATGACGAGCACCCCCGCGTGAAAGTGCCTGGCGATTTCCTGGCAGGCGGAAACGATGTAGCTCATGTCCGGATCTTTGGTTTTGCGCAGGGGCGTGGGCACGCAAATGTTGATGGTGTCCAGCTCGAGGACGGCGGAAAAATCGTCGGTAGCCCGGAGTTTCCCGGTTTCCACCAGCGGGCCGAGCGCCGCGCTGGGAACGTCGCCGACATAGGAATCGCCGGCGTTCACGCGCCTGGCCTTCTCCTGGCTGACGTCGATCCCGGTAACGGAGAATCCCGCTTTGGCAAACTCCACGGCCAGCGGCAGCCCCACGTATCCCAGGCCCACGACTCCCACGCGCGCCCGGCGCGTACGGATCTTCTCTTCCAGAATCTGGGCAATTGAGAGCATCTCAGGTCATTCTCCCATGAAGAATTCGCCTTCCGCGACGATCTCCGCGGGACCGGTGAGGTAAACGTCTTCTTCCAGCCGAAGATCCAGCGGGCCGGCGGGCGTAAGCACGCGCACGGGGGATTTCGCCAGCCCGCGCGCCACCGCCGCCGCGGCCGCGCCGGTGGACCCCGTCCCCGAACTCATGGTCTCGCCCGCCCCACGCTCGTAAAACCGCGCGTCGATGGTGTGCTCATCCACGGGCTTGAGGAAGGAGACGTTGGTGCGGTCGGGGAAGTGCGGATGCGACTCGATCTCCGCTCCCGTGGCGCGCCAGTCGAAATTGAAATCCTCCACCGGCACGGCGCACTGCGGGTTTCCCACCCACAACAGCGTGACGTCGCGCGGCCCGGTCGAGAGCCGCAATTGGAAACGCTCGGCGGTGATCTCCGGGCGGCCCATGTTCATTTCGAACTCGAACCGCAAGCCGATGCGATCGAGCAGCCGCAGGGTCTTGACGCCCGCGCCGGTGCGCACGCGCAACATCCCGGCCGCGCGGCCCTGCTGGATACAACCATGCCGGATGAGGAACGCCGCGGCGCAGCGCGTGCCGTTGCCGGAAATCCCGGCCATGCTGCCATCGGAGTTATAAAGCTGGATCGAGCCGTCCACTTCCGGGTCCGGCCCCACCAGCATCCAGCCGTCCGCGCCCACGCCGGTGTGGCGGTCGCAGATGGCGCGGGCGATTTCGGCATGACCGGTCTCAGGCGCGTCGCTCCGCCAGGTGAGCAGAAAATCGTTCTTGGCGCCGTGCGACTTGGTGAACGGGATCTTCATTTCTCGGCGCGCTCGACCTCCACCGCCGTGCCGTAGGCCAGCACCTCGGTAACGCCGTTCATGATCTCGGTGGCGTCGTAGCGCGCCCCGATCACGGCGTTGGCGCCCAGGTCCGAAGCGTGCTGGACCATTAGATCGAACGCGTCCTGGCGCGTCTGCTCGCACAGCTTGCTGAACAGCGAAATGTTGCCGCCGACAATGGTCTGAAGCCCCGCCCCGATGGTGCCCACGATGGAGCGCGAGCGCACCACGATTCCCCGCACCACGCCGAGGCTGCGCTTCACGCGGAAGCCCGGCAGCTCGAATGCGGTCGTAACAGATTCATGCGGTACCACGATTGCCTCCCGTGCGCCGGTAGATCTCGATCACCGGCGCGCCTTGTACCATGATGCTCTTCTCCAGACTATAACGGCCGTCGCGAAGGACGGCGGCCGCTACGGCGTCGCCGCGAATGGCCACGGCCCACTCCTGCCACAGAAACAGCTCGGGCCGCCTGACCGCAGCCAGCCAGGGCAGGCCGTTGTCTCCGGTAAATGTCTCGCGCAAGGGGATCCCCGCTTGGCGATAGATCCCGGTCAAATCGCCGAACGATGTCACAATGCCGGAACCGCGCACGTAGCGGGGCGCGAGGTAGGCGGCAGCCTCGCGAGTCCAGGCGCGGCGCGCCTCCGAATTGACGCGCGATTCCTCCCAGGTGATCCAGCTCTCCGGCTGTGGATGCGCCATCCAGTAGATGGTTCCGGCTGCCATCACCAGCACCGCCATCACTGCGCGCATGCGGGGAGGCACGATCGCCACCAGTGCCGCGGAAGCCACCGCCAGCAGCGGCAGCGCCGCCAATCCATAACGCGTGTTGTAGTACGAGTGCGGCCAGAGCGCGGGCACGAAGATCGGGGTGGCGGAGGAGTAGATGCTCAAAACGTAGAACACGCCTGGCAGCGCCAGCAGCGCCAGCGGCCAAAAGGCGCGCCGGGCGAGCGCCGCCGCGGCTCCGGCAATCGCCATGAGCGCCAGGCCCGGCCCGGCACACAGTTGGGCCGCGGTGCGAAAGTAGAGCCAGGCTGCTGGCCAATCGCCTCTCCCCGGATACGGCTGGCTGCCTTGGATGGCCCACGCCGAATATGGGCCCCGATAGAACTCCAGCGGATCTCCGTACAGCCACCAGTTGTGCGCCAGCCAGTAGAGCGGGCCCAATGCGGCCAGAGCGCAGAAAAGGAAAGCTGCGGCAACGCGCCGCCGCCGGGCCGCGAACAGGAAGTACAGGGCGGCAAAGGGGATGAGAGACCACGCCTCGTATCGCGCCAGCGTTCCGGCGCAGGCAGCCACACCGGCGCCAGCCACCGCCCCCCACCCCTGCGTCTCGCGGAACCGCACGCTGAAGTACAACAGCGCCAGTAACGGCGCAAAGAAGACCGCCTCGGTCATGGCGGTCGACTGCACATAAAGAAGGTTAGGATTCAGCGCGAAAAGCGCCGTGGCGGCTACCGCGGCGGCCGCGGATTCGAACATCCGCCGCACCGCCGCAAAAAGGAACGCGCCTGCCGCCACAAAAAAAGCAGCCGAGGGAATGGACCCCGCGATACCGCTTCGCCACCACTCGTCGAAGCGGATGAAGGGCAGCATCAGCCAGTGCGGAAGCGGCAGCCAGACGGTGCCGATCTGGTCATACCCAGGGGTTTGCGAGTCCACAATACGGCGCGCGATGTTGAGGTGGGCTTCGGCGTCGCCGTAGTAGAGCAACCAGCCGCGGCTATAGAAGAACCAGACCGCCGCGGCGCTCCAGGCGGCCAAGCTGAGGACCACCCAAACGCCCGGGCCTGTTCGCTGTTTCTGCATTTAGAACGTGGTGCAGTTCTTGAACTCCTGGTAGCGCGCCTCAATTTCTTCGCGGGTGAGCGTGCGGAAGCGGTCCACTCCAAACTTCTCGCAGCAGAAGCTGCCCATGACCGACCCGTAGATCACCGCGCGCCGCAGCTCCGCAAAATCCAGATCGCCAATCGAAGGCTCGATTCCCTGCCCCGCGAGGTAGCCGATGAATCCGCCGGCGAAGCTGTCCCCCGCGCCGGTCGGATCGAACACGTCTTCCAGCAGATAGCCCGGCGCCATGAAGTGGAAGTCGCGGCCAAACAGGATGGCGCCGTATTCCCCGCGCTTGATCACCAGGGTGTGAGGTCCCATCTCCAAAATCTTGGCCGCCGCGCGCCGCAGGTTGTGCTCGCCGGAAAGCTGGCGCGCCTCGCTGTCGTTGATCAGCAGGAAATCCCACCGCTTCAGGGTCTCCAGCAGCTCGCCGCGAAAACCCTTGATCCAGTAATTCATGGTGTCGCCGCCGGTGAGCTTCACGCGGCTCATCTGCGCGCGCACGCTCCGTTGCAGCGCCGGCTGGATGTTGCCCAGGAACAGGTACGGTTCCGAGCGGTACGATTGCGGCAGTTTCGGACTGAAGTCCGCGAACACGTTGAGGTCGGTGCGCAGGGTGGTGCGGTCGTTCATGTCGGCTGAATAGACGCCCGCCCAGAAGAACGTCTTGCCGCCGGGGACACGCTCCAGGCCAGCGAGGTCGATACCGCGCGAGGCCAGCAGATCCGCGTCTTCCGGCGCGAAATCGTCCCCCACCACGGCCACAATTCTAACCGAAGTAAAAAAGCCGGCGGCCAGCGAAATATAAGTGCCCGCGCCGCCCAGCATGCGGTCCACTTTGCCGTGCGGCGTCTCGACGCCGTCATAAGCGACGGACCCCACTACCACCAGTGACATGTAAGAGAAGATTGTAACAACCGGACGCTACGGCTCGTCCGGAAAGATCTGGCGTTGCCGGCGCTACTACCCGTGGGAGATCAAGCTCAGGCCCGGCACGCCCAGGTAATCGTTACGGTTGTGCGTGATCAAAGGTGCGCCGCACAGCAGGGCGGTGGCAGCGATCCACGCGTCGGCGCAGTCGATCCGGCGCCCGCACAACTGCGCGGCCACAGTGACCTCAGCCCACTTCGCGCAGAGCGCGCGGTCGTACGGAAGCACGGCGAAGGGTTCCAGGTACTGCCGCAGTTTCTTCCGCCGGGCCTCGCTCCAGCGCGCTTCGAGAGCCCAACGGTCCAACTCCGCGACAGTCATGAATGAAATGAGAGGAGTCCGGCCTGCGAGGTCCGGAAGGTACAGGTAGGCGATTGGATGGCTCTTGAACAGGAAGGAAACTACGTCGGTATCGACAACTGCGTTACTCATGCCGCGCGGTCGGATCTGTTGTGACCACGCCACTCACGGAGCGCAGCCAGGAACTCTTCGATGGGTTCGTTGTCCGGCCACAGATCGCCGAGCAGGGTCCTGGGATCGCTGATCGGACCCTTACCCTGTTGGGCGATCAATTCGTCCACAGTAGGGTTGGCGTCGAAGTTGTAACGGGGATCCTTGGATTTGTCCGTCTGCTGCCTCCGCACTTTGAGTATACCAGTCCGGTCCAAGGCGGACGCTACGGCTCGTCCGGAAAGATCTGGCGCGTGAGGTCCTCCCGCGGCTTCTGGTGCAAAACGCTCCGCATGCCCCCGGCGAACGCCACCGCCGCCAGCCCCCAGACGATGAGATCGACGGTATCCACGGGATTCCGGAACGCCACCGCGACCACGCACACAATCGTGCGGATCACCCACCCATAGAGCCTCGACGGCTTCTGCCAGCCTTTGCGCACAGCCACTACCGAGCGCCCGGTCATGAACGCGGCGCCCATGCCGAGAATCCCCAGCAGGCCGCGCAGGAATTCCAGGGGTATGGCCATCAATTAGAAGATATCACCGGCGGCGGCCAATGCGTTCCTAAGCCTGACTTCGGCGCGGAGAGGCGAAGAAGGCCGTCGGTTCGGGAAGCGATTCGCGCGTTTGACGCGCCAGATTCGCGCTTCGCGATAGGTGTGCGTGCCAAGGTTCCCAGCAGGGCGGTTATCGTGATATGTTCAATTGAAAATGGGGTAATGTGGCAGACCACACGACCGCAGAGCCGTCGCCGCAATCACCGGAAACAGTACGGCACCAACTCAAGCAGATCCTGGCCAGCCATCCATTCGCAACGGCTGTCCGCTCCCGGCGGTTCTTGACGTACATCGTCGAGGAGACGCTGGCTGGCCAGACGGAGGGCATCAAGGAACTGGTCCTTGGTGTTGAGGTGTTCGACCGGCGCAGCGATTTCGATCCGAAGGTGGATACGATCGTCCGAGTCGAAGCCGGCAAGCTGCGGAAGCGGCTTCAGGAGTATTACGAGAACGAGGGCGCCACGGCTCCCGTGCGGATTGAGGTCCCCAAAGGCAGTTACGTCCCGCAATTTCATTTTCGGGACGAGCTTCCTGCGCCGGAATTACCGCACTCCGCTCGGCGACGCGGGAGGTATGCCGCCGCGCTGCTCGCGCCGCTCCTGATCGCTGCGTGCGTCTGGTGGGGAGCGCGGCAGTTCAGTCTTCCCAAGCCGCCGCCACAGCCTTCCATCGCCATCCTTCCGTTCCTCAACTTCAGCCCCGATCCGTCCAACGAATACTTTGCGGACGGCCTGGCGGAAGAACTCACGGATGCTCTTTGCCGCGCCGGAGGCATGCGTGTGGCATCCCGCACTTCGGCCTTCTTCTTCAAGGGAAAGCAGGCGGACGCGCACGATATCGGAACTAAGCTGCGCGTCGGTTTCATAGTCGAAGGGAGTGTACGCAAGCAGGGCGAGCAACTGAAAGTCACGGCGCAGCTTGTGCGTACCGACGATGGCTATCACGTCTGGTCGGGCTCCTTCGAGCGGAAATTACGGGACGTGTTCGCAGTTCAACAGGAGATTGCGGCTTCCGTGGTATCGACCCTCCAGGTGAAATTGACGGGCGCTCAGGACCGGCGTCTGAAGAAGACGCACACTGCCAGCCCGCAGGCCTTCGATCTGTACCTGAGGGGCCGGCATGCCTTAACTACACCCGCGCCGGTCGATATCGAACTGGCCGAGCGCCTCTTCCAGCAATCCATCTCCGCCGATCCGGCTTACGCCCTGCCTTACGTGGCCTTGGCCGACCTGTACATGAATGCGAATATCTTCTCCATCCGGCCTGCCCGCGAACTTGCCTCCAAGGCCAAGCAGGCGGTCAACACGGCTCTGGCGCTCGATGACGAGCTGGCCGAGGCACATGCCATCCTTGGCAGCCTGGCCGCCCGCCACGAATACGACTGGCCGACAGCCGAACGCCATCTGCGCCATGCGTTGGAGCTGAATCCGAACTCCGCCTTTGCCCACAACCAGTTGGCGCAGAATGTCCTGGCGCCGCAGGGTCGGTGGCAGGAAGCCTTGGCGGAAAGCCACCGGGCCATCGAATTGGACCCGTTCTCGCAGGAGATCGTGGGCGGTGAGCCGTGGCTGGCGTATCTCGAGCGCCGGAACGAAGCGGCCGTCGAAGGCTCTCGCAAGCTGGTTGCGGCCGGCAATCTGGCAACGCTGGTCGGGTTGGGAGCTGCGCAAATGGCAAAGGGGGATTTCCAGGCCGCCCTGGACGCGTTCCAGCAGACGCAGCGTTTGGGGCCGTCTTCTTTGACTCTCGCCATGATTGGCAACATCGATGGACGTAGCGGGCACGCGGCCGAAGCGCGGCAGATTCTCCGGGAATTGCAAGCGGAATCCAAGCGCCGGTTCATCTCGCCGGTCTGCTTTGCGGTCATCTACATAGGGCTGGGAGAGCACGAAGGCGCATTCCAGTACCTGGAGATGGCCCGTGAACAACAGGAATCGTTCCTGATTTTCGCCCGGGTGGACAGCCTTTTCGACCCGATCCGGTCCGATCCGCGTTTCCATACTCTGCTTGCCGAACTCCGGCTCACGGACGAAGAAATTCAGAAGAATCAATCGGTTGCGTCCGGCGTTCACCGTTAATTCACCTGCCGGATACTTCCCCATCCCACACCCGTTGAGCGATTCTGGCCTTGCGAATCCGAACGGTCCGCACTGAAAAGGAGAATTCAATGACGCATCTTTTGACGAACCGAAACATGACGATGTTCCAAGCGGCGAGAGTGGCCTTGTTTCTGGCCCTGGTCACGATGGCGCCCGGGCTATTGAGTGCGCAGCAACCGTGCTACCCTCACCAATTGCAAGGCAGTTACGCATTTTACGGCACCGGCAGTGCAGCGGGGCTGGGGCAGATCACGATGGTCGGGATTGAGACCTTCGATGGAGCCGGCAACACCACCTTGACGGAAACCGCGAGCTTCGGTGGCATGATCGTCCGGACGGGGTTCTCCGGCACGTACAAGGTCAACCCGGACTGCAGCGGCACCGTGGTCGGAACGTTCCCGGACGGTTCGACCGGCCACCTGGACTTCGTAATCGCGGTACGCGCGAACAACGGGATGGAGATCCACGCCATGGAGTCCGACACCGGGGTCAATCTCCTCATCACTCTCATCAAGCAGTGATCGAGCGGCCGGTACGCGAAAGCGAGGCGGCTCACCGGATGCCCACCTGTGAGCGCCTCGCTAACACCGACCGGCCGGGCGCCGGCGTTATACTCGCTGAGAGAGGACAACGCACACCATGAAACGCGCACTGACAACCGTTCTACTGATCGCCGTGACCACGGCTCTCGGGCTCGCCCAGGAACAAAAGAAAGCCGCCAAGAAGGCCCAGCTCAGCCCGCCGGCGGATACATCCGTCGCCATCAGCGGCAAGACCATCGCCATCAAGTACCACGCGCCCTCCATGCGCGGCCGGAAAATCTTCAACGGCAGCGACGTGCTCCAGCCCGATAACACCATCTGGCGCGCCGGCGCCAATGAGGCCACCGCGCTCCACACCGATGCCAACCTCGACATCAACGGCCTCGCCGTGCCCAAGGGCGACTACACCCTATACGTCTGGCTGGATCCCCAGCAGTGGAAGCTCGTGGTCAGCAAGCAGACCGGCCAGTGGGGCACGGAATATCACCCGGAGCAGGACTTGGGCCGCGTGCCCATGACCATGGGCAAACCGCCCGCTCCCCTTGAGACCTATAAGATGACGCTCTCCAGCGCGGGCGGCAACACGGGCAAACTGCAACTGGAATGGGAAAACGTCATTGCCTCGGTGAACTTCACGGTTAAGTAAGAAGGGAATTGCCGGCGCGGCAGCCATCGTTCACAAGTTCTTCGCCATTCGCCACCCGTCTGCTCCGTCTTCGTAGTACCGCGAAGCCCTCCTCACTTTCTCAAATCCATACCGCTCATAGAACGCGCGCGCCTGGTGGTTGGTCACCCTGACCATGAGCGCAATGCGCGCGATTCCGCGCCGCCGCAGCCTTCCGAGCGTGCTCTCCATCAGCGCCGAGGCCGCTCCTCGGCCGCGCGCCTTTGGGTCCACCGCCACCGACACCAGCTCCGCCTGGTCCCCCCGAATGCAGGTGATCATATACCCCCAGACTTTCCGCTCGCGCTCCGCCACCAGAAACAGCTTCCCGCACTTGTGGAAGAACTCTGCAAATAGGTTGCGATCATATGCCTCAGCGCCGAAACTCGCGCGCTCGATCTCCATGATGCGGTTCAGGTCCGCCACTCGCAGCCGCCGGACCGCATGACCCATATGCATTCTGTTATCCTTCATTTTGGAGCATTTGAGGGTGGTTGCAGTACCAGCGGCATTCCCCCGACGGAAGAAGCGCCGGGCGCCGCTTGACAATCATTTCGGACTTCGGCATACTGGAATCAAGATGCAAATGAGTGGCAACAAGGGCCGACCGGGAGTTTTTGCCGCCACTCTGCTCGACCTCCGCCGGGGCGACGCCGCCACCCTCGACCACATCGACCTCCCCGGCCAGGACGCTCGCCGTCTCATGGAACTCGGCTTTCTGCCCGGTATCCGAATCACCGCGGGGCATAGCGCTCCCGGCGGCGATCCGCGCGTCTTCCAGGTGGACGGTTCGGAAATCGCCCTGCGGCGCGAAACCGCCAGACGCCTGAAGGTCCGGCTCGACAAGGCCCGCCAGTCTCCGGGGCTGCCATGAGCGAGTGCGGCGACTGCCACGGCTGCGGCGCCGCGGCCGTCATCGAGCTCCCGCGCGGCCCGGAAGGCGCGCCGGCGTCTCCCAAGATCGTTGCCCTGGCCGGCCCGCCGAACTCCGGAAAGACCACGCTGTTCAACCGCCTCACCGGCCTTCGCCAAAAGGTCGCCAACTTCCCCGGCGTCACCGTCGAACAGCATACCGGCATCGCCGAGCTCCCCGATGGCCGCGCCGTCCGGATCATCGATCTCCCCGGCCTCTACAGCCTCTCGCCGCACTCCGAGGACGAACAGATCGCGCACGACGTGCTCACCGGCCAGCGGCCCGACACGCCCCCGCCCGAGGCCATCCTGCTGGTGCTCGATTCCACCAATCTCGGCCGCCACCTCATGCTGGCGGCGCCCATCCTGGCACTGGGCGTGCCCACTCTCATCATTCTGAACATGGCGGACGACCTCCGCAACCGCGGCGGCCACCTGGATACCTGCAAGCTCTCGGCGCAGCTTGGCGCGCCCGTGGCTCTCGTCAGCGCGCGGCAGGGCGAAGGCATCGGCGAGGTGTTCGAATTCCTTGCCAGCGCCATGCCGGCGCCGGCGCCCAGGGAGCTGCCTGTCCTCCACGACGTGCCCAAGTGCCGCGAGTGGGCCGGCCGCGCCAGCAGCCAGGCATCCTACCGGCCGCCCGTTCCGCCCAAGTGGACGCGCCGCCTCGATTCGGTTTTCCTCCATCCCGTAGCCGGGCCTCTGGTGTTTGCGGTGGTGGTGGTCGCGGTCTTCCAAACCATCTTTACCGCGGCCGTTCCGCTGATGGATGGGGTGCGCTGGCTGTTTGAAGTTTCCGGCAAATGGGTCGCCGGCGCGCTCCCCGATTCCATCTTTCGCTCGCTGCTGGTCGAGGGCGTTTGGAACGGTGTGGGCTCCGTGGTGGTCTTCCTGCCGCAGGTCCTCTTCCTGTTTCTCTTCATCGGAATCCTGGAAGATTCCGGCTACCTGGCGCGCGCCGCGCTCATCGCCGACCGCACCATGGCCCGGGTCGGCCTCCAGGGCAAGTCCTTCATCCCACTCCTCTCGGCGTACGCTTGCGCCGTGCCCGCGATCATGTCCACGCGCACCATCGAGAACCAACGCGACCGTTTCGCCACCATCCTGATCGCGCCCTTCATGACCTGCGCGGCGCGCCTCCCCGTCTACACCTTGATCATAGCGGCCTTCCTCCCCAACCGCCCGGTGCTGGGGCCGTTTCTGGGCGCGCGCGCCGCCGCCCTGCTCGGCCTTTACCTCTTAGGCTTCCTCGCCGCGGTGGTCACCGCGCGGGTGCTGAAGTCGTCCGTTTTGAAGAGCGGCCGCACGCCGTTCCTGCTCGAGATGCCCTCCTACCGCTGGCCCACCATGCAGTCCATCGGTCTGCGCCTGCTCGACCGCGCCAAGGTCTTCCTGCGCCGCGCCGGCACCGTGATCCTGCTGGTCACCGTGGTCCTCTGGGTCATGGCGCACCTGCCAGCGCAGAACGGCCACGCGCCGGCCATTGAAAACAGCCTCGCCGGCGCCATCGGCCGCACCCTCGAGCCGGTCATCAAGCCGCTCGGTTTCAACTGGAAAATCGGAATCGGGCTGGTTACCTCTTTGGCCGCGCGCGAGACCATCATCGGAACGCTCGGGGCGATCTACGGCATGGATCCCCAATCGCACAAGCTCGACTTGCAGAAGGCGCTCCAGCACGATCTCACGCCCGGCGGCGCCGTGGCCCTGCTGGTCTTCTTTGCTTTCGCCATGCAGTGCATCTCCACCATAGCGGTGGTGCGCCGCGAGACCGGCGGATGGAAGTGGCCCATCCTGCAATTCACCTACATGGGCGTGCTGGCGTACGCCGGGGCGTTCGCCGCCGCGCACCTCATCCGGTAGCCGCGATATTCCGCCGCTGCCGGGGCCTTTCCCATTGGTCCGCGCCAGGTGCTTAAATCAGGTGGAGAGGACCGAGATGAAAATCGTCTCCGTAGAAGCGCTCATCATTCGAGTCCCGCGAAATTGGGGCGGCGCCGGCCGGCTGGCGGCATTCCCTACCCGCAAGGTGTGTCCGCCGATATCGGGCGAAGCGCTGGAAACCTTGCTCGCGCGCGTCACCACCGATTCCGGCCTGACGGGCTGGGGCGAATCGCAGGCTCTGGCCGCCCCCGCGGTCACCGGCGCTATCATTCATTCCATTTTGAAACCGGCGCTCCAGGGAAAACACTTCGGCGGAACGGGCCTGGAAATTGAAACGCTCTGGGACGCCATGTACAACCAGATGCGGGTATGCGGCCAGACCGGCGGTTTCATGCTCGACGCCTTCGCCGCCGTGGATATCGCTCTGTGGGACCTGGCTGGCAAGATCCATCGGGCGCCCGTCGCCGCGTTGATTGCCGGCGGCGCCGCCAAGCCGCGGCTCACCAGCTACGTCAACTATCTATTGGGCGATACCCGCTCGGAGCGGCTGGAGCGCGCGCGCATCTACCGGGAGGCCGGCTGCCGCCGCTTCAAGATCTTCCATGATGCCAGCGAGCGCGAGCTCCTGGAGAACTACGACGCGCTGGCCGCTATCTGCGGCGCGGAGAACATAGCGGTGGACGCGCAGTGGCGGCTCGATCCGAAAACCGCTCCGGCCTTGGGCGCGGAACTCGACCGCCGGGGCGCGCTCTGGCTGGAGTGCCCGTTTCCGCCCGAAGATCCGGCGCCCTATGCCGCCCTGTCCGCGCGTATCCGGACTCCGCTCGCCCTCGGGGAGAGCTACCGCACGCATGTTGAGCTGGCGCCGTTTTTCCGCGCCGGCGCCATGCGCATCGTGCAGCCCGACCTGGGCCGCTGCGGCATCACCGAAGCGCTGCGTATCGCCCACGCCGCCGACCGCGCCGGCATGGAGATCGTGCCGCATCTCACCCCCGCGCTCGGCCCGCTGCTCTTCGCCACCTTGCAGTTCGCCGCCGCCGTGCCCAATTGTCGCATGGTGCCGCACACTCCCGGGCTGGTGGAAATGGCCAACGAATACTCGGCCACGGCGGTCACGTTCCACCATGGCTGCTACACCGTGCCCACCGCGCCCGGCCTGGGCATCGACCTGGTCGAGCCCGAAGTCCGCCTCGTCGAAGTCGCGTAGCGCCGCCGGCGGACCAGGTCTCCGACGCGGGGCGCTGTTTGATGTGACGCGGACTCACCATGATCAATGTCGAAAACGGAGCTGCCGTCTCTCGAAAGCCAACGGGAAGTTCTTGCGCGTGTGCCGCGAGAAAAGAAGTGTGAACCGAACGCCCGTCAAAATAGACATACTTGGTAGATGCCGAATCCGGCCGAGCAAATTGCCGACGAGATCCTGGTCATGGACGCCCAGAGCGGGCGCCGCGAGGCGTTCGACATGCTGGTGTGGCGCTGGCAGAAGCGGCTTTGGTGGCACGCCTTTAACCTCACCGGCCGCGCCGAGGCCGCCTGGGACATCGCACAGGAAAGCTGGTTGGACATCGCGAGGGGCCTGACTCGCCTGAACGATCCGGCAAAGTTTGGCTCCTGGGCTTACCGGATCGTCAGCCACAAGGCGTATGACTGGCGTTGCCGGTACGGACGTGAGTGTTCACCCGAGATCAAACCGGAGGACACGCCTGCCGTGACCGCCGAACAGGGAAAGCACGAAACGGCCGGCGATGTCCACGACATCCTCCGCCGGTTGTCGGCCCCCGCGCAGGTGGTTTTGAATCTTTGTTACCTGGAAGGTTTCAGTCTGGCCGAAATCGCCAGAATCCTCGGAACGCCCGAAGGCACGGTGAAATCCCGACTGCATGCGGCGCGAATCGAATTCAGGAAGCATTGGGAATCGCTTGGCAAGGTAGCGCCGGCGGCAAATCCGGCATCTGGAAAGGAACGACGACATGAGTAACGAACAGATCAGGAAAATCATCGAAGACAGTTACGATGACTCCAAAGAAGAGACACTCCGCGCGATGGCCAGGGACTTCTACAGCCGAAGGATGCGGTCCACTGCCATTCTGGTGTACGCGTGGGCGATTATCTTCATTGCTCTGGCGGTTTACAGCGCGATGCAGTTTTTCAAGGCGGACCAGACCCAGGCACAAATCATGTACGCCGCACTTTTTATCCTGGGTGCGCACGGCGTTGGCCTGATGAAGATCTGCGCCTGGGAGATGATGAACCGGCACAGCATCCGGCGCGACCTCAAGCGGCTGGAACAGCGCGTTGCGGAATTGAGTGAAACGCTGAAAAGCAAGTAGAAAAAGTGTCAGTCAATGGCATCGTGTTTTTTGGGAGAGCCGCCAACAGGTACGGAAGCTCTACCGTGCCGGCATCAGCAAGACCGAGATCGCCCACCAGTTGCAGATCGGCCGTACCTTGGTTCGCCCGATTCTGGCGCAAAGGAGTAACTCGCCTCGGTGAACTGCGACACGCCCTCGATTTCCGTCATCATTCCCGCCTTCAACGAGGAGTTCTACCTTCCTGACACACTGCAAGCCGTAGAGAACTCAGCGTCCCTTCTCCGATCACGGCATCGTGTGAAGACCGAGGTGGTGGTCGTCGATAACAGCAGCGTGGATGCCACTGCAAAGGTAGCGCGTTCACTCGGGGCCCGCGTGATTACAGAACTAGAACACAATATAGCGCGGGTGCGGAACTGCGGGGCGGCGGCTGCGCAGGGAGAAGTGCTGGTTTTCCTTGATGCCGACACTCACATGCCCGAGGAACTGCTTCCACGCATTCACCAGGCATTTGCTGTACCGGGTTGTGTGGGAGGCGCCGTGGATACGCAATACCGGCCAAAGAAGTGGAGTATTCGGGCGTATCTGGGGCTATGGCGGATACTTGGCAGGGCGGCTGGTATGGCACAAGGCGCAACACAATTCTGCCTTCGGGACACCTTCACGTCGCTGGGCGGCTATGACGAATCATTGTTCATGGGTGAAGACGTAGACTTCTACTCGCGGTTGCGCAGACATGCCCGGCGTGTCGAGGGCCAGGTACGATTCATCGATGAGCTCAAAGTGGTGCCTTCGTGCCGCCGCTTCGACCAATGGGCTCTATGGCGCACCCTGATTTGGACTAACCCGCTGGTGATAGCTCTATTGCGCCGAGCGCGCTTCATGTGGCGAGGTTGGTACGACGCCCCCTTCCGCTATAGACCTATGCATAAATAATGCAATGACCAGTGCAGGAGCCAAGCGCCTGAACTTGCCCCTTTCTTAGCGCTGACCGTTGTATTATTTGTGCATCGCTCTGTAATTGGCCGGGCTGATGTGCAGGCTTGCAGTAAGCTCACGAGCAAACGGGCCCTGCTACTCGGACGAAAAGTCGCCACCTCGTAGGCTGCCCCAAACGGTGATCCCCGGGCCGTCGGCATGTCGGATCTCTCCAGTGCGCCACCCTGAATTACCAAGCGCTTGGGTTCAATGGGAATCCCCATCGGAAGCTGGTCGCCTAAAAGGCCCCCGTGCGTCGCGCCGCGCTACCATATTTGGTTCATGGACGCGCTGACCGTTCACCGCCTGCATTTCGCATTCACCGTCACCTTTCATTACCTTTTTCCGCAGTTGACCATGGGGCTGGCTCTGCTGATCCTGGTCCTCAAGACCATGGCGCTCCGCACCGGCGACCCGCAGTACGACAGCGCCGCCCGGTTTTGGGCCAGGATCTTCGCGATCAACTTCGTCATGGGCGTGGTTACCGGCATCCCCATGGAATTCCAATTCGGAACCAACTGGGCCCGCTTCTCCAAAGCGGCCGGAGGGGTCATTGGACAGACTCTGGCGATGGAGGGCGTGTTTTCTTTTTTCCTCGAATCCAGCTTCCTCGGCGTATTCCTGTTCGGAGAAAAGCGGCTCGGGCGGAAGGCCCACTGGGTTTCCGCATTCCTGGTATTCGCCGGCTCGTGGCTTTCCGGATTCTTCATCGTCGCCACGGACGCCTGGATGCAGCATCCCACCGGCTACCGGATCGGCGGCCATGGCGAGATTCTGCTGAGCAGTTTCTGGGGCCTGCTGCTGAATCCCTGGCTGCTCTGGCAGTACCTGCACAACATGATCGGGTCGGTGGTCACCGCCAGTTTCGTCATGGCCTCGGTGGGCGCGTTCTATCTGCTCACGCGCAGACATGAGGAATCCGGCCGCATCTTCGTGCGCCTGGGCGTGATTGCGGGCACGGTCTCCGCCGTCCTGATGGCATTCCCCACCGGCGACGGACAGGTCCACAACATTGTTTCTCATCAGCCCGTGACGCTGGCCGCCATGGAAGGCCTGTTTCACACCGAACAGGGCGCTCCGCTTGCCATCGTCGGGCAGCCGGACCTCGACAACCGGCGCCTCGACAACCCTCTCACCATTCCCAACGCGCTGAGCTTCCTGACCTATCAACGCTGGAAGGCGGAAGTGAAGGGCCTCGACGCATTTCCCCCGGATCGCTGGCCGGACAACATCCCGCTGCTGTATTACAGCTATCACATCATGGTGGGGCTGGGGACCATCTTCATCGCGGTGATGGCGCTGGCCTCGTTGAGCCTCTGGCGCGGCGCGCTCTATGGCTCGCGGCCGGTGCTCTGGCTGCTCATGCTGATGTTGCCGTTCCCCTACATCGCCACCACGGCCGGATGGATCACCGCCGAAGTGGGACGCCAGCCGTGGGTCGTCTACGGTATCATGCGCACCGCCGAGGGTTCGTCGCCGCACATCTCGCCCGGCAACGCCCTGTTCACCCTGATTGGCTTCATGGGAATCTACACCATCCTCGCCATTCTCTTTCTCTTTCTGGTCTATCGCGAAATCGAAGAGGGTCCGGAGCGGCCGGAAGAGCCGCTCGCGCCCGCTATCTGAGGCTCTGTCATGGAAACCGTCTGGTTCTGCCTGGTCGCCGTCATGGTCGCGATGTACGTGGTCCTGGACGGCTTCGATCTTGGCGCCGGGGCCGTCCACCTTTTTGTGGCGCGCACGGATGCGGAGCGGCGCGCGGTCCTTCGTTCCGTCGGACCGGTCTGGGACGGCAACGAAGTCTGGCTGCTGGCCGGCGGCGGCACGCTCTACTTTGCCTTCCCCGCGCTCTACGCTTCGAGCTTCAGCGGATTCTACCTGCCATTGATGATGGTGTTGTGGCTCTTGATCCTGCGGGGTATCGCCATCGAGTTCCGCGACCACGTGCAAAGCCTGGTCTGGCAGCCATTTTGGGACGCCGTGTTCAGCGCCGCCAGCGCGCTGCTGGCGATCTTCTTCGGCGCGGCTCTCGGCAACGTGGTTCGGGGCGTTCCGCTGGACCGGTCCGGGGGCTTTTTCCTACCGCTGTGGACCGATTTCACCACCGGCAAGGACGCCGGCGGCATCCTGGATTGGTACACCGTCCTGATCGCCATAGCCGCGCTGGCTGCGTTGGTGGTTCACGGAGCGCTGTGGATCGCGCTGAAGACCGAGGGAGAACTCGAGCTTCGCGCGCGCCGGATGGCGGCGCGCGTCTGGTGGGGCCTGGCGGCGTTGGTCGTGCTGATTACGTTCGTGAGCTTCCGCATCCAGCCGCACTTGCAGGCGAGCTTTCAGGCGCGGCCCTGGGGCTACGCTTTTCCGATCCTGGCCCTGGCCGGGCTGGTGGGCGCCCGGCTCATGAACAGCCGCCTCAAAGAACTCCCGGTATTCCTCTGCTCCTGCCTGTTCATTCTGGGGATGCTTGCCAGCGCCGCGTTCGGTGTGTATCCCTACGTGCTTCCGTCGAACTCCGATCCCGCGCTTTCGCTGACGGTTTCGGGCGCCGCCGCGCCGCTCTACGGCCTCAGAGTCGGGCTGGTGTGGTTCATTCCGGGCATGTTGCTCGCCATCGGCTACTTCGTCTACACGTACCGGAATTTCTCCGGGAAGGTGAAAGTGGACTGATGGCTTGTCCGCTCCCTAACCCGGCAGAGCCGGAACCAAACAGAACAATCTTTTTCGACGCGGAGGCGCGGAGACGCAGAGACTTCGCGGAGGAAAGAACAGGAGAACAAAGTCAAAACCTGAGGGCGCGGAGGGAGCGGAGAATCGTGAAGAAGCGAGGGCAGAGGAAAGTTGGAGGCAATTTCAGAGTGCATCCAGGCGCCCGCCAGTGGCTCATTTGGCGCATGGCGCCGAGAATATTCTGCCAGC